>CAXPEB010000118.1:0-6807 GCA_964215915.1 Bacteroidia bacterium | reverse complement strand
CCTCCGCAACAAAAGCCTGGCCATCGCTGGAATCTTTTCCATGACTGCATTCTTTTGGAGAACATCCGTTTTCAAGATAATGGAATAGGCAACTCGCTGTTTCGTGAGAAAAGATTAAGGCGATTTGACGCACAGACTCTCGCACGCTTTTGTTGCGGCACGCGCTGCAGGAAAACGACCTGACGGCGGAGAAAGATATACGCTTAATATTCCAGAATGCCCTATTCTTTATGGCGATGGGCATTCTTTTGATTCGTTGGATAGGAAGAAAGGGTTCTCCGCTTTTGAATAGCTAAATGTCCCCACAACTTTTTGACTTGATCCATTTTTTACTTGTCTAAAAATGGGTGCCCCTTTTCCGTTGGGGTATTAATTATGGCTCTGCTTGGCTGGATTGGAGTTATTCCTCCAGGTAAATCCAGGTACCGTTGCGGCTCAGGTATCCCCATTTGCCATTGTAATTCTGGGCCTTGTTTAGCGGGCTGTCCAATACCACAGCTGCTTTGAGACGTATCCGTTTGTTCAACTTCCCCTTACGGTCCATCAGGAACCAGTCGCGGTCTTCCCGAACACAGGCATATTGACTTCCGAAGGGTGTTGCTTCGAGATACGTTCTTCCGAAAAGCGTATTGCCTTGTAGGTCCAGGTAGCGATACCCTCCCTTTCTTATAGCCATCACAACCTTCCCTGAAGGGGCGCTGAGATAGCTGAAACTGTCATTCAACAGCGTATCCCCGCTTAAGTGCAGCAGCAACCAGTAAGTGCTACCTGTTGGCAATGCAGCAAAAACGGAATCTTCCGGCAGACTGATATCCCGGTATTCAGGAGTTAACCGTTTTCCTGCCGTATCGATCAGGTAACAACTCCCTTTCCTGCAAACCCTGGCCATCCCGTTCCGGAAGCTGCCCGCTTGTTCCAGGTCTTCTGCCGTAGTAAATAAGCCTTGTTTATTGATGTACATCCAGGTACCGTTCATAAGCACCGGACAGCGTCCTTCCGAAAAATACCCCACGCTGTCGTAGCCATAGGGAATGGCTACTTTCATGGAGGCATCGATAATGAACCAGCGTGACTTCCCTCCCACCTGAACAGCGGCATATCCTTCAGCGAATCGGGTGGCTACGGAAAAACGCCCTTCACAAACCATCTTACCGGTAGAATCGATATACCCGAAACGGTCTCCGAACTTAACGGGGTACTGTCCGTATGCCAGTTCCGTACACACAACCAGAAACCATAAAATTGCTATTCTCATGATACTCTGCTTTTCAAAAAGGCCGCAAACTCTTTCAGGTTCTTCTTTTTTTCCTTTTCCACAGCTACCGCTTCAAGCAGGTGATCTGCCCGTTTGAAATAGGTTTCAGCCAGGTCACGGGCCTGGCGGTCTATTTGCAATTCTTCGAATACCTTTTTGACTGCCTGCACTTTTTCGGCAGGCCGGGCATCCGGGTTACCGATCCATCGCTCCAATTCGCGGCTTTGATTTTTATCGGCCAGTTCCATGGCTTTGAGCAGTAGCCAGGTTTTTTTGTCTTCCACAATATCCCCTCCGGGCTGTTTTCCGACAGCCTCTTCATCCCCAAATACATCCAGTATATCATCCATAAGCTGAAAACCCATCCCCATATGGATGCCATAATCGTACAAAAGGTCCGCATCGTGGTCATCGGCTTTTGCAAGTATGGCCCCTGTTTTCAGTGAACATCCTAATAACACAGCCGTTTTCCGCTCGATCATATACAGGTAGTCTTCCACGTTGATCCCGGCTTGTTCGGAATAATCCATGTCCAGTTGCTGACCTTCGCACACTTCGGTAGCCGTCTGGTTGAACAACTCCAGTACCTTGATCCGTTCGAGTCCTTCACTGTGCATCAGCAGTTCGTATGCCTTTACCAGCATGAGATCACCGGACAAAATTGCGGTGGGGGTATTCCATTTGATATGGACCGTAGGATGTCCGCGCCGCAGGGGAGCCTGGTCCATAATGTCATCATGCATCAGGGTGAAATTATGAAACACCTCCAGCCCTATTGCGGGTAACACAGCTTTATTCACCTCCCCTCCCATTGCCTCACAGGCAAGCAGGGTGAGTACGGGTCGCAACCGTTTTCCTCCTATGCCCAGGAGGTAGTTCATCGGATCGTATAAATTGGGAGGGGTTCCCTGAAACCTCATTCGTTCCAGCATTTTCTCAATGGTTTGCTGGTGACGTATCCAGTCTTGCATACTTATTTCTTTCCTATGACCAGGGCTAAGTCGATGGTTCGTTTGAGAGGATCGCTTCGTTTCACTTGCACCTTCACCTGATCACCGATCATAAACCTCTTCTTGTAACGCTTGCCGATAACAGCACGCTGCTTCTCATCAAACTCGTAAAAGTCGTCAAAGATAGTGTTCAGGCGTACCATTCCCTCGCATTTGTTTTCGATCAGTTCCACGTAAATCCCCCACTCGGTAACCCCGGAAATTATTCCCTCGAATACACGACCGATAAACTGTTTCAGGTATTCAGCCTGCTTGTATTTCACGGAAGCTCTCTCGGCATCGGCGGCCTTGCTTTCCATTTCCGAACAGTGTTTGCACATCTGCTCTACGGTGGAACTATCATACCCTTTCGGAACCTTTTGTCCTTCGAGGTACCACTCAAGCAATCGGTGGGTGATCAGGTCGGGATAACGCCTGATGGGTGAAGTAAAATGTGAGTAATGCTCAAAGGCCAGTCCGTAATGGCCATTGTTTTTTATGGTATAGAATGCTTTGGACATGGTCCGGATGGCCATGGATTGCAGGATGTTCTGTTCCGGTTTGCCCTCCACTTCTTCCAGAAGTTTATTGAAAGACTCGGCGATCTGCTTTTCCGAACCCGTTTTGATCCGGTATCCGAAGCGTTTGATGAAGGCTGAGAATTCAATCAGTTTGTCTTCATTCGGTGCGTCATGCACCCGGTAAACAAAGGGACGATCTTGTTTTTTATTTTGTTTCCGGCTTCCCTGGGGCTCCTGGTTACCATTCATTTTTCCGGCATACTCAGCCACTTTCCGATTGGCCAAAAGCATAAACTCTTCGATGAGTTTGTGTGCATCCTTTCGCACCTTTTTGTAAAGCTCTATTGGGCGCCCCTGCTCATCAAGCAGGAACTTCACCTCTTCCGTTTCAAAGGATATGGCTCCCTGGGCAAAGCGGGCTTCCTTCATCTTTTTTGCCAGGGCATTGAGAATACGCAACTCATTCGCCAGTTCTCCCTGTCCGCTTTCAATCACTTCCTGGGCTTCTTCATAGGTGAAGCGTCGATCCGAATAAATCACCGTTTTCCCGAACCACTCGTTGCATACCTGCGCTTCCTCATCCAGCTCAAAAAGTGCACTGAAGCAGAGTTTTTCCTCTTGCGGGCGCAACGAACAAACCCCGTTACTAAGTTTTTCGGGAAGCATGGCGATGGTTCTGTCTACCAGGTATACGGAGGTTGCCCTTTCGTAGGCATCGGCATCCAGGGCAGTACCCGGTCTCACGTAATGTGAAACATCGGCAATATGCACCCCCACCTCGTAATGGCCATTTTTCAATACCTTAAAGGAAATGGCATCATCAAAGTCTTTGGCATCGGCAGGATCAATGGTGAAGGTCAGCAGTTTCCGAAGGTCTTTCCGCTTTTGAATCTCTTCTTTGGGGATCTTTACGGGTATGGATTCTGCCTCTGCCTGGACGGCGGGAGGATAACTAAGCGGGAATCCGAACTCCGCTACAATAGCGTGCATTTCGGCATCGTTCTCCCCGGGTTCTCCCAAAACCTGCAACACTTTACCGAAGGGATTCTTGGCAGAATCGGGCCAATCGGTGATCTCCACCAGTACTTTCTGTCCGTCTAAGGCTCCTTCCAGATTTTCCTGGGGGATGAAGATGTCGGTGTACATCCGTTTGTCATCCGGCACCACAAACGCCACATTCCTGGAGCGTTGAAGTATTCCCACATAATTTGTCTTGGCCCGGTGCAGGATATTAAAAATCTCACCCTCCAGCCTCTTCTTCTTTTTCCTCGCATAAAGTTGCACCAGCACTTTATCACCATGAAAGGCCCCGTTCAGGTCGGCGGGAGCAATGTATATATCCTCTTCTCCTTCCTCACCGGTTACAACAAACCCGGCACCTCTGGTGGTGATTTCGAGATACCCTTCTACCTGAGACAGGTTTTGCACATAATGGTATTTGCCCCGCTCCACTTCCTGGATCTTATCCTGCTTCACCAGGGCATCCATGGCATAGCGCACCTCTTCACGATTCCCGTCAAAATTCAAACGGGAGGCCACTTGTTTGTAATTAAAAAGGCTATATGGAGAAGCGCGAAAAACATCCAGAACGGCTGAACGCAGGTCAGGATGGCTCTCTTGTTTTTTCGTCTTTTTTGTCACTCAGTCAAAAGTAGCTTTGTAATTTGGCAATGTGAAGGCTTCCTTCCTAAAACTTTTTCCCCGTATGAAATTCTCTAAAAAACTCCGTCATATCATCCTCATCCATGCTCTGATCTTCCTTGCTGCCTCTGCAGTACTGTTGGTTTGGCCGGAAGAAAGCGGAGCAGAAAGACTCCTTTCTTTTGCGGTTTTGCTACTGGTAGCCGGACTAATCCAGGTATTTATGTTTGTTAGCCGTGCAAGGAAGGGAAACCTGCATTATTGGCTGCTCGCCGCTTCGGCAATCGACCTGGGCCTTGGCGGACTCCTGCTATACTCCCCCGACCAAAGTCTGAAGTACTATCTGGTGATCCTGTCATTCTGGTCCGGACTCAGCGGCTGCCTGCTTCTGTATCGCTCCTTGCGGGATAGCAGCGGAAGGCCTGTGCTTATGGCAGCGGCATTGGCCTTTCTGACGGCCTCTGTTTATATGGGCTGGTATATTCCCAATCCCGATGCTATTTCCATCATCCTGCTCGGAATAGTGGGAGCGCTGTTTTCCATTTTCTTAGGCGCACTCGCATTTCGTTCCGGGGGAAAGAAGGAAGAGAAAGCGGAAGACAGCCTTGAAGGGAGTGAAACGGAGAACAGAGAAGAAAATCCGTAGCTCTATTATTAATGTCTTCTCTCCAGACTGCCCTGTAATCCATTCGTGAATCGGGGAATTCAAACAAAAAACCCGGGGACAATTCCCCGGGCAATATCCGTTTCTCACCCAACACGGGTTTGACTATTCAGGTATGGAAAGGCTTACTCCTGCCCTTCTTTCATTTCTCTGTAGTATTGATAGAAATACGGGATGGTTTCGATTCCTTTATAGAAATTGAATAATCCGTAATGCTCGTTGGGCGAGTGCAGCGCATCGGAATCCAACCCGAAACCGAACAACACTGATTTGAGACCCAATTCTTTTTCGAACAGCGCCACAATGGGAATACTTCCTCCTCCCCGTGTAGGTACTGGTTTTTTACCGAAGGTGGTTTCCATTGCCCTGGAAGCGGCCCGGAACTCCAGCGAATCGGTGGGAGTCAATACCGGGTTACCTCCATGGTGAGGGGTAACTTTGATGCTCACTCCTTCGGGAGCAATCTTCTTGAAATGGTTGGTGAATTTTTCAGTGATCTCCTCTCCGGTTTGATTGGGAACCAGGCGCATGGAGATTTTTGCGTGGGCAGTTGAAGGCAGAACCGTTTTGGCTCCTTCTCCCGTATAACCTCCCCAAATACCGTTTACATCAAGCGTGGGGCGTATCCCGGTTCTTTCCATGGTGGAATATCCGCTTTCCCCCCAGACTTCTTCGATTCCCAAATCCTTCTTAAAGGCCTCCAGGTCGAAGGGTGTTTTGGCCAGCGCGTCGCGGTCTTCCTGAGAAACCTCCAGTACATTATCGTAAAATCCTTCTACGGTAATATGGTTGTTTTCATCATGCAGGGAGGCGATCATTTTCGCCAGGATATTGATGGGGTTTGCTACGGCTCCTCCGTACACTCCGCTATGGAGGTCGCGGTTCGGACCGGTCACTTCCACTTCAACATAACTTAGTCCGCGCAGCCCCACATCTATCGAGGGGGTATCATTGGCAATCATGGCCGTATCCGAAATGAGTACCACATCGGCTTTCAGTTTTTCCCGGTTTTCTATACAGAAAGGTCCGAGGTTCGGAGACCCGACCTCTTCTTCCCCTTCAATCATAAATTTCACGTTGCAGGTAAGGGTACCGCTTTGTACCATGGCTTCGAATGCTTTCACGTGCATGAACATCTGGCCTTTATCGTCGCATGCGCCCCGGGCCCATATCTTTCCGTCGCGGATATCCGGCTCAAAAGGCGGGGTTATCCAGAGTTCATAGGGAGTTGCCGGTTGCACGTCATAATGCCCGTAAACCAGAATAGTGGGAAGAGCCGGGTCAATGATCTTCTCGCCATACACGATAGGCCAGCCTTTGGTGGAAACCACTTCCGCCGAATCGACTCCTGCCTTAAGAAGGCTTTCCTTAACAAATTCTGCGGCCCTGAGGGTATCTTCACGGAATGCGGAATCCGCACTCACGGATGGAATTTTCAACAATTCGATCAATTCATTCAGGAAGCGGTCTTTATTGGCTTCCAGGTATGCGTTTCTTTCCATTCTTAAGGTATTTGCCGCTAAAATAATGCTTCCGTTTAAGGTGGCTCGTTTTTTCCGTTATATTTGTCGCGGGCTGGAACTATTTGAAAAATTCAACAGTATAGACCATACCGGCTGAACGTTACAGGTAAAAGCAGGCCGGAGTAGTTCCGCATAGCGGGATGATCCTTACCGGACGCCGGATCCTTGACCCTTAACCTAGGCCAAATCCTATTTTTAGGAATTTTTCAACCAG
>CAXPEB010000117.1:0-6068 GCA_964215915.1 Bacteroidia bacterium | reverse complement strand
CCTCCGCAACAAAAGCCTGGCCATCGCTGGAATCTTTTCCATGACTGCATTCTTTTGGAGAACATCCGTTTTCAAGATAATGGAATAGGCAACTCGCTGTTTCGTGAGAAAAGATTAAGGCGATTTGGCGCACAGGCTCCCGTGCGCTTTTGTTGCGGCACGCGCTGCAGGAAAACGGCCTGACGGCAGATAAAGACTATTCCTTGCGCCGGATG
Organism: Bacteroidia bacterium; assembly: GCA_964215915.1. GTDB lineage: Bacteria > Bacteroidota > Bacteroidia > UBA8524 > UBA8524 > UBA8524. Next base: position 5,853 of record CAXPEB010000117.1, on the reverse strand, counting down.
ATTAACGTAGCTCTTTTTGGCTGAATTGAAAGCGCTGTTTCAAGCAATGGACATTCGCTTGCTCGTTGGGTCCTGAGATACCCCCACAATCTTTGACCCTGATTCAGGGTGCTTAGATCACGGGGAGAGATTTCAGACACCTAGCTATCTCACACTACGTATTTTTTACGCCAGGTCAACATGTATCGTTCATGCTGATTTTGGAGCTTACCGTAGCCGTGGATGTGCCGCTCATAAAACAGAATTGATACCGCTTGTAAACCAAAGTTTTGCGCAAAAACTTCGAATAAAATGCAATCAACCGGGGGATGCTTCCGCAAGAAGCTGATGCAAACGGGAAAACCGAAACCCGATTCAATAGTAGGTATCAATAACTCCGGTTATATCCGGATTAACAACTGTCAAGAATGAAAAAATTCAAACAGAAAAAATGCATTAGCAGAAGCAGGTATTGGCTGATGATCCTATTTGCTTCCGCCATCTTTTCACAAACGTATGCCCAAATTGGAACCGGTGCCTGGGGCAACGGATTCAGCGGGGTACTGGTCTGTCAGCCCGATGACGGGCAAACGGTCCCTTACGAATTTTCCGGACCGGATCTGGTATCGGGCACCGAGGTTCACTGGCTGGCGATGGATGGTTCGGGAAACTGGGTGGACGAAGGCTCGATCATGACCATTTCACCGGCTTCGGGCACGGTGAATTCCATTATATTCAACGTTACTTTTAACGGAAACACATCGGGAACCAATGTTGCTGTCTCCTTTCAATCCTCTGCCTTTGGCACGGTTACCCACAGCGGAGCTACCTCATTCTTCAAGGGACAAGGGAGATATGCGATGCGGCTGGTTGCCGGTGGAAACACAACTTATGAAGCCTCCAATGCCTTGTTCTTTGAGCGTGGTACCGCTCCGGCCATGCAAATCAACGATACCAAGGGGTATCCGACAGCAATAAAAGATGTGCAGATTATGGCCGCATGTTCCTCGCAAACGCCCATGCTTAAACAATGGTCGGGTTGCGAATACGACAATATGGAATTGACCATTACCCAGGTCGACCCCTTCATGCCAAGCAGCACCTGGCCGTTTATGACCACTACGGGAGCCGGTGTGGTGTATGGACCAAGTACCCTTAGCAGCAGTCAGGTTGCGGCTTTATATGGAAGCAGCGGTCTGGATATTTCCGGAATGCTAGGAAGTACTCCGGCAGGCAGCACATTTCGGGTTACCCTAACCGGCACTACCTACGGAGTAAGCAAAACGTCGCATATGCGCTTGCATGTGAAAGCGGGTAACTGGGACCTGCGGATGCAGGACAATATCACCGACAACGGAGCCGAACCCTTTGACCCCTGGGATTCCGATCTGTTTGAGAGTCCAGACTTATGGAACAAACTGTCCACGGATACGGGCTACGATACCACCACCACGGTCCATGTGATCCCGGACCATGTTACCCTGTCCAACGGTAATGTCAACAAGCTCCTGGTAAAGGTGGAAAACATCGGTTGTGTGGAAAGCGATCCTAATATCCCCTTACGCTTGTTCTGGACACGCGCCCGATATCCCGAATTCTGGAACAGCCACTGGGTATACAGCTCGTCCAACACCGTAGTCAGTGCAAAGGACCCCACGATGAATGTGGCGGCCGGCTCGGAAGTCACGATAAGCGGGGCCAGCTTCTCGGCCCCCTACAACAGCAGCACTCAGGAGTTTCTGTTGCCGGCTATTTCGAACGGTCCTTCCAGCGCCTGGCAGATGCCCTTCTCAAGTGGTGTCGACTGGTACCCGCCGGACCCAGAAGATTTTGATGCCGACAATGGTCAGATGAAAGGTGCCGGCCACCCCATCATTTGTTTACTGGCCCGTATCAACGAGCCCTCTTCCTCCAAAGATCCCATTGTTTGGGAACCCTCCTCTACCAATCAACCCATTCGGGATTATGTTAGGAACAACAACAATGTGGTGACGCGTAATACGTACCTCGTTGACAATAAGTCCTTCATTGTCGCTCCCGGAAACGGCACCTGGAATTATGGTTTTGCCACCCTGGGCATAACCCACGGGGAATACATGGAAGAGGCGATAACGGTTACCATTTGCCTGGAACAATTGCCGGGCACCTATACCGAAGATTACCTGGACTACGGCACGATAGAGCTGGGCATGACGGAAGACCTGTATGCCAGTTGGGAGGCAGGAGGATCGGAAGAAGTGAATCTACCCTCCTCAGAGACTACACTTTTTCAGCTGACGGCAAACAGTGGCTGTGTTTCCGGCATTACCTTAGAGCCAGGCACCGATGAATTGGTGGGGGTACGTTTCTGGGGCAATGAAGATAACCTCCCCGATCAGGATCAGCATTATACCTTTAAACTCACCGTGATGCTTGACGACGGGTCCGAGCCCATGAGTTCGCTGCTGAATGTGACGATGCCGGCTACATCTCCCCTATCTGCCGATTCCGAACCCTTTACGGGCATTCCGGGGCAGAAGCGCGACAATATCCGCATATACCCCAATCCGGCAGAGGAAATGCTCAACCTGTATTACCCGGTTGAAGCTGGGTCTACAACAACGACCATGGATATCAGCATTGTGAATATGACCGGACAAGTGGTTATGACCCGGGAAGCCCTTTTGGTCAATACCCCGCATGCTCTGTCCGTCAAAGATCTGGAACCGGGAATTTACCTGATTACCATCCGTGCAGGAAATCGCTTGCACACCTACCGCTTTATGAAAGAATAGGCGCGGTTTATGTTATTATGACGAACAGGGAACGATGTTCCTCCCTGTTCGTCATTCTTACCTACTACATCCCCACCACAACATATCCATTCCGTTCCCCCAATAAGCCCGGGATAGCGTCCCTGGGATCTGTCCATTCGGACTCTGTAAGAAGGCCTTCCTCCCCTCTTCATTCCTCTTCATTCCGGCCGCTTTTCATAACAATCCCTAACACCGGTATACTTTAGCATACTTACCCCGCCGCCGCATGGCATTAATGTCCGCGAATTGTGTCAAGATTTCCAGGACAAAACCAACGCCATGCAATTCAAGAAAACCACCGATCCCATCAAGGTGCTGGTCATCAGCAACTACAACCAGTTTCATGCAGTCAGGCCCGAAGCGGAAATCTTCCTCGGCTTAAAACAACTTGGTTTTGATATTCATATCATGACTTTCGGCAACTCGGAATATGCCCGACGCTTTCGGAAGGCGGGCATAACGGTTATCAACTGGCATCCAAAGAAGAAGCTGAACAAAAAGGAGATCCGGTTCATCCGGGCATGGCTGATCCGGGAACGGTATGATATCCTGCAGCTATTTAATTCCACCGCTATTCTGAACGGGATACAAGCCGCACACGGACTTCCCGTGAAAGTAGTGCTCTACAGGGGGGCGGTATCCAATATCCATTGGTGGGATCCTTTTGCCTACCTCAAGTACCTGCATCCCCGTGTGGATCGTATTGTCTGCAATTCTGCCGGCACGGAAGAGCTATTTCACCGCCAGCTGTTTTTTAATAAGCATAAGACCATTGTCATCAACAAAGGGCATAATACCGACTGGTATCAGGGCATTCTGGCTAAAGACCTCCGTTCCGACTTTGGCATCCCCGAAGAGGCTACCGTATTTATTTCCGTGGCCAACCACCAACACGCGAAAGGAATTCCCTTTCTGCTTCGTACCATAAACCAGCTTCCGCCCGACCTTCCTTTTCACCTGGTACTGGTGGGAAGAGACCTGGATACGCTAAAGCACCGGAATATCCTGACGGATGGCCCCAATTCAGACCGGGTGCATTTTGCCGGGTTCCGGGAGGATGCCCTGCAATGTATAGCCGGAGCAGACGTACTTGTTCTTTCCTCGCTATACGGAGAATCGCTTACCAAGGCAGTCATTGAGGCCATGGCGATGAAAAAAGCGCCGATCATCAGCAAACTTCCCGGAAACCGGGAACTGGTCATAAACGGAGAAAACGGAATTGTTTATCCGGCCGGTGACACCCGTGCCCTTAAGAAGGCCATTATTTCCCTTTGTGAGAACCGGGAGTTGCGGATCAAATACGGCAAACAGGCCAAGGAACATCTGGAAGTGCACCTGAACCTGTCGCGTACCATCCTGGAATACCGGGATTTTTATGTGTCCCTTTCGGGTAAATGATCCAAAGCAGGATGGTGCGTGATGCCTATCAGGTCCGGAAGAACGGTATCCTGTGGAACCGGTACATCGTCTGCCCTTTGTAGATCCGGATGCCTACACTTATTAAAATTACAAACTTAAGCAGTACACAATCCTATAAAATCCAAGCCATTGAAAATAACTCAGATCTTAATCATAAAGGCTTTCGCATAGCTTCGCTCCATCATTTCACCCTTTTGTGTATTTCGTAAATAATCCATGTGACTCCAAATGTCTCCTCATGATTTGGTCGTATGCTATACTTGTATTTTTCTCCCATTTCCACTATTAATCCAGTATTTCCAAATGAAGCCCATGACATAAAAGCCACACCGTCATCCTTTAGATGTACGTCAAGATTTTTAAAAAACTCTTCAACCTTCGACGAATAATCAATCTCATGCGAAGCCCAAAAAGAAGATTTGAAGGCTATAGGTAAGTTTGCAATAACTACATCAAATCTACCTAAAGCTCTCCCGTCAACAGGTGTAAAAACATCTCCCTGTAACAGTTCAATTTTTGACTTTACATTTCTATGCCGTTTAATATTCTTTTGAGCATTCAATATGGCATTTCTATCCCTATCAATAGCAACAACCCGAGACGCCTGTCGCTTCGCCGCAAGAATAGCTAATATTCCACATCCTGTTCCAACATCTAGAACCGTTTTGTCTTTAACATTCGATAAAAATGTTGAGGAAAAATAACTTGAATAAGTAAGTCTGACAGCTGGAGAAAAAACTCCACGATCAACTTCAAATTCCAACCCATTAAATTGTATTTTAGTTGGTGATCTATCCCGGTTAATATTCTCCCACCATTGCAGGTACAAATTTTCCAGTTTGAAGTTTAGTTTAGAAACATCTTCTGTCTTGACCAACTCAGACAATGCTTGTTGACTACCGATATACTTTTCTAAATCTTCTACCTTGTCCACATATTTATACCGATCCAAATACGAAGGCAATCTCATACCAGGCTCTGTCACAAAGGTCAAAATAGGTTTTCCAAGTGCCGTTGCATAACCAATTTCATACGGCACCCATTGAGACTTTAAGCTATTGGGACTTACAATTACTAATACCGCAACACTATTAATAAGGTGCTCGTCAACTGCCTCTTTAATTGCTTGACCCCAATTTATCTTTTCATCTCGAAAGTACTCAATACCCATCAGTTCGAGTTTGCTGCATAAAAGGCTTACGAAACGAGTATCGTCGTTTGAATAAGAAATGAACAAATCACTCATTTTGAATGAAGTTTAGCAACTTGTGCAACCTCAGCAAGAACATTGGCATACTCTACCAATTGGCTTCGAACCAAGTTAATTTCAGATCTAAGAGAGGTGTAATTATCCCAATCTAACTCATGTTTCAACGGAGATTTGGCATCAGGCCGAACTGATTCCCAAGCTTGTAAAAGAGGATGCCACTTGGACAGCAATGGTCTAAGCACTCTGTTTAGGATAGCAACTGCAATATGACCAAAGGTAGTATCAGATTTATTTGCCACCATCGCAACAGAAGGCCCATACTTCTTGAGGATTTGTCTTGTAGTATCAAAAAAAGAATAAATTGACGTTAAAGATTCTCTAAGTAGCCCTTCTCCTTTCTTGAGTTCCATAGTTGTGATTCTAGTCACAAGTTCAACATACATTTCCCAT
>CAXPEB010000116.1:0-5754 GCA_964215915.1 Bacteroidia bacterium | reverse complement strand
CGGCATCCGAGATTTCAATCGGTGACTGGAGTTCAGACGTGTGCTCTTCCGATCTAGTGCTCGGGACGGGAATCCCTGCGTGACTGCTGACGCAGTCACGCAGGCAGGGAACCCAATTCATTGAAGTGCTCGAGACGGGAATCGAACCCGTACTTCCTTTAGGGAAACGGGATTTTAAGTCCCGCGCGTCTACCTGTTCCGCCACCCGAGCGCCAATAAAAAAAGCCACCGAAGTGGCTCTTTGAGCGAGAGACGAGGCTCGAACCCGCGACCTCAACCTTGGCAAGGTTGCGCTCTACCAACTGAGCTACTCTCGCTTGTGGGAGTGCAAATGTAGCAAGCTTTGGAATATTTGCAAAAAAGGAAATCGGATTTTTTTGGAGCTCCCGACAAGCCCCTGAAAATAAACCGCAACAATTTCTTCCTGGCCGGAAGCGCTATGAATTCAGCAGCTGCTTCACCTCGTTCAGCTTCATCAAGGCCTCCATCGGGGTGATGCTGTTCACATCCAAAGCCTGAAGCCTTTCCACCACTTCCTTCAGCTTGGGATCTTCCATGCGGAACATCTGCAACTGCATCCCGGATGGCATCTTTTTCAGGGTCTTCTTTCCACTCAGATCGGCACGGTCTGCTTCCAGGCGATACAGTATGGACTCCGCGCGACTAAGTACCGTTGCCGGAACCCCCGCCATGCGGGCTACATGAATACCGAAGCTGTGTTCGGAACCTCCGGGCTTCATCTTCCGGAGGAAAAGCACGTTACCATCACTTTCCTTTACCGTCACATGGTAATTGCAAACCCCTTCCGTGCGCGATTCCAGCTCATTCAACTCATGGTAATGGGTGGCGAAGAGTGTTTTAGGCCGGCACTCGTGCGTAGCAATAAACTCGGCGATAGACCAGGCCAAAGAAACCCCATCGTATGTACTGGTGCCCCGTCCGATTTCATCCAATAAAATAAGGCTGCGGTTACTCAGGTTGTTGAGGATGGAAGCCGTTTCCATCATCTCCACCATAAAGGTAGATTCACCACCTGAAAGGTTATCCGATGCCCCCACACGGGTAAACACTTTGTCCACCATCCCGATAATAGCCTTATCTGCCGCCACAAAAGCCCCCATTTGCCCCATGATCACCGCCAGGGCAGTCTGACGCAGTATGGCCGACTTACCCGACATGTTCGGACCGGTCAGCACAATCAGTTGCTGGGTATTGTTGTTCAGATACAGGTCATTCGGGATGTATGTTTCCCCCGCTTTCAGCTTCCGTTCAATCACCGGATGCCGGCATTCTATAAGACTCAGTTCGTGTTCCTCGGTTATTTCCGGACGGCAATAGTCGTATTCTCTTGCTGAGCTTGCAAAAGACAACAGGCAGTCCAGTTGAGCCAACAATTGCGCATTCCGCTGCAGATCACCGATAAACTCCGCCGCATGAGCCAGCAGTTTCAGGTACAGCGTATTCTCAAGCTCCCGAATCTTCTCCTCAGCACCCATGATCTTTTCTTCATAGGTTTTCAGCTCTTCGGTGATATACCGCTCGGCGTTGACCAGGGTTTGTTTCCGCACCCATTCTACCGGCACCTTGCTTTTATGCGCATTGGTTACCTCCAGGTAATACCCGAATACATTGTTGAAGGCTACTTTCAGAGAAGGTATCCCGGTACGTTCACTCTCCTTTTTCTGTAAAGAAGCGAGATAGTCTTTCCCATGATAGGCAATCTCACGTAATTCGTCCAGTTCAGCGTTAACTCCCTTATTGATGATCTCTCCTTTTCCTGCGCTTACAGGAGCCTCCTCACTGAGTTCCAGTTCCAGCTTCTCCCTCAAAGGTTCACAGGGTTGCAGAGTTTCACCCAGGGTTTTAAGCGCTTGCTGACCATTGCCCTCCAACAGCTCTTTCAGCTCCGGCAGGGTATTTAAGGCCCGCTTCAATTGGAGCATTTCACGGGGGTTGGCCCGATTGAGGGCAATGCGGGACAGCAAACGCTCCAGGTCACCTACCAATGCGAGTTTTTCCTGCAGTTTCCCGGCAAGTCCGTCGTCTTGCACCAGGGATTCCACCACATCGTGGCGCCGTTCGATCTCCCGCTTGTCGCGCAAAGGCATCAGCAACCACTTGCGCAGGAGCCTGGACCCCATGGGGGTGGTATTCTTGTCCAACACATCCAGCAGGGAAGTTCCTCCCTCCAGCTGGGTATAAACCAACTCAAGGTTTCGGATGGTGAAACGATCCAGCCACACAAAATTCCCCTGGTCCAGTCTGGACAACCCGGTAAGGTGACCAAGGGCAGTATGATGGGTAGCCTCCAGGTAGTGCAGACAGGCTCCGGCAGAGATGATTCCCAGTGGGAGGTCATCGATACCGAAACCCTTCAACGTGCTGGTCTTAAAATGATCCAACAGTTTTTCCCGGCAATAATCCGATCCATATACCCACTCATCTAATCCGTAGGTATACCAACCTTCTCCGAAAATGGAGGCAAAATCATTGCGGAACTGTTTATTGATCAGGATTTCGGAAGGAGTCAGTCCCTGCAGAAGCTTGTCGGCCGTATCCGCCTCCCCTTCCGCAACAAAAAATTCTCCGGTGGAAATATCCAGGAAGGCTAACCCGAAACGTCCCTTTTCCTGGTGCAGGGCACAGAGGAAATTGTTCTTTCGGGAATCCAGTACCTTGTCGCTATAAGCCACTCCGGGAGTAACCAGTTCGGTTACTCCCCGCTTCACGATCGTTTTGGTCATTTTGGGATCTTCCAGCTGGTCGCAGATAGCCACCCTTTGTCCGGCACGCACCAGCTTGGGCAGGTAAGTATCCAGCGAGTGATGCGGGAAACCCGCTAATTCCACTTCATTGGCAGAACCGTTTCCTCTTTTGGTCAGGGTAATCCCCAATATTTTGGCAGCATTGACAGCATCTTCCCCGAAGGTTTCATAGAAGTCGCCTACCCGGAAGAGGAGCAGTGCTCCCGGGTATTTTGCTTTAATTTGCGCGTACTGGCGCATTAAGGGCGTCTCTGATGATTTTTTGGCCACGATCGTATGCCCCGCAAATTAAGGAATAAGGAATTAAACCGGCTTAGTCCGGAAGCATTCAAAAATGCACAAAAAACCCCCACAGTGTTGGTATTGGAAAACATACGCAGCATGAGCAATGTCGGCTCGCTGTTCCGCACCGCTGATGCCCTGCGCCTGGAGCGGATTTGCCTCTGTGGAATAACCGGGAAACCGCCTCATAAGGAAATCAGAAAAACCGCCCTGGGAGCAGAAGAAACGGTCGAATGGCAAGCCTGGGATTCTGCCTCCAACTGTATCGTACATTATCGAGAACAAGGATATAGGATCCTTGCTCTGGAACAAACCACAGGCAGCCGGGATATCCGCGATTACCAAACCCAAGACCCTTTTGTACTGGTATTGGGAAATGAAGTGGATGGAGTGGATCAGGAGATATTGGATCTTTGTGATGATGTCCTGGAAATTCCGCAATACGGAAGCAAACATTCGCTAAATGTTTCTGTCTCCGGCGCCATTGCCTTGTGGGAATTACTGTCGAGAAGAATCTGATCCCGTTTTCCAAAAATTGAGAATTGACTTTTCCTGCCTTTGCTAAGGTCCCCGGGTTGAAACCCGGGGTTAGTTTGGACAAAAAGTTTCTTTTTATATCCCCAATTTTCTCCCTTTCTCTGACTCCCGCTTATTATGCTAGAATTCCCCGGGTTGAAACCCGGGGTTAGCTCGGACACAAAGTTCCTTTCCAAGCCCCCCATTTTCCTTCTTTCTCTGACTCTCGCTTATTATGCTAGAATTCCCCGGGTTGAAACCCGGGGTTAGCCTGGCCTAAGTTCCCTTTCTGTATTCGTGTCAAGGTAACTGATTCGGAGCTGTGACTAAGAATGACACTAGATAAGCGCCGAATGTCTTTGGTTGGAGCAGTTATGGGTCAGGATTAGAACCTGTAAAACAAGCTGACAAGTTGCTTCACAAAGCCCCCGGGCAACAAAAAACCCCGGCTATTGGCCGGGGTTGATGCTTATTTTTTGGTTACGATCGTATTACTCAATCACAAAGAACTGAACACGACGATTCGCTTGCAGCGACATCGGGTCGGTTCCTTTTGCGATAGGTACTTTTTCTCCGTTGGAGGAAATTTCCACGCTGTTAGGATCCACGCCGAAACTTTCAACGAGCACTTTCTTCACAGCTTCCGCACGTGAAAGAGCCAGTTTCTGGTTCATCTCCTCGGAACCACGGTAATCGGCATTCCCGATAATCAGGAATTTCACGCCAGGAGTCCGTTTGATGGCTTCTGCAATTCCCTGCAAGTCCGCATAGTGAATCGGTTTGATCGTAGTAGAATTTGTTTCAAACAGGATGGCAGGCATATACCCTATTCCACCTGCACTAAGACCTCCTTTAGGAGCCAGTTTGCGTGCAAGGTTTTTTGTCATGATAGGAATACCCTGGTGGTTAACCATGTAAGAAGTATCTGTATTCGGAGAAAGGTCAAGTACGTTAGGCACCCCGTCCATGTCATCGTCTTCGGCTTTACCGTTTTCGTCCACGGTAGCCCCCTTCGGTGAATTGGGCTCCTGATCTTTCACATCAGGTACCCCGTCGCCGTCAGTATCTACGGCTTGTCCGTTTCCATATACCATAGCCCCTTGCGGAGTGGTGTTGTCTTTATCAAAATAGTCGGAAACCCCGTCGCCATCCTGATCCCCGGATAGGGCATCCACTTTTTTCTCTACTTTGGCGATGTCTTCGTAAATCGCTTCTACAGGATTGATCCAGTCAACATGCTCTTTGCCTTTTCCGATTTTGAAATCCAGGCTCAGTTGAAGCATATGGACTGCATCTTTGGATTTGTTACCCGGTGAGTCATATTGCAGCACATCTATCAGATCCGAGCCGCAATAGCGGAAATTGTATTCCAGACCCAATGCCATGCTTTTGCCAATATTATATCGGGTACCCGCTGAAAAGGAAAAAGAGGGTGTCAGTTCATTGAATGTTTCACTCATTTCCGTACCGGTCATATCGGCTTTCAGCACATATTTGTTAGAGGCATCATTACCCATGATACCCATACCCCCGGCAAGGAAGTAATTCATCTTGTTGGCTTTTCTCAAAAAAGAGATACTTCCCAGGGTAACCACCATCTGGCCCTGTGCCTCCCAAAAATTATTGGTAAAAGAATAACTGGAATAAGGACGGTTTGTGGTAAGTTCCTCACCCTTCAATTGGCCGTAGTTTCCAAGCAGTCGGAAACCGATGGTATGTGAAACCGAATACTGCAGGTGTAAACCGGCAGCGTAGCTGAATCCCAGTTTACGGGCATCAGCAGTCATAAATGTACCTCCTGCCTGCAGGCCGACCATCCAGCGCTTGGCATCTCCATTAGGAAAAAGTTTGCTTTTTTTCTGGCCCATTGCCGGCATAGCCAGAACCAGAACCAAGGTGCAAATGAGTAGTTTTTTCATAGAGGATTATTTGGTTAACTAAGTGACGTTTTTATTCATTTATCCCCTTCTTAAAGGGTTAGTTTAAGTCAATAATAGGCCAACCGGACCGAATTCAGTATACTTTTCTTCAATTTTTCTTAAAATCATACCCGTTTCCAGTTCGTTCAGGTACTGAACCAGAAAGTGATTTCTTTCCTGGGTAAATTGTTTATCCCTTAGCTGTGACTTGAGTTTCAATGCTTTCTCAATACCCTTTTCCACAGCCTTTTCCTGCAAGGTAAAAATTTCTT
>CAXPEB010000115.1:0-28485 GCA_964215915.1 Bacteroidia bacterium | reverse complement strand
TCAGGGATTCCCGTCCCGAGCACTTCAATGAATTGGGTTCCCTGCCTGCCTGACTGCGTCAGCAGTCTGGCAGGGATTCCCGTCCCGAGCACTTCAACGAATTGGGTTCCCTGCCTGCGTGACTGCGTCAGTAGTCAGGCAGGGATTCCCATCCCGAGCACTTCAATGAATTGGGTTCCCTGCCTGCGTGACTGCGTCAGCAGTCAGGCAGGGATTCCCGTCCCGAGCACTTCAATGAATTGGGTTCCCTGCCCGCCAGAGTGTCCGGTACGCAGGCAGCATTTCCGACCCGAGTTCGGTGTCGGAGGCTTAGAAGTTTGGCCTCAAAATTTGTGTACGAGGACTTACTAAAATAGAAGGCTGTCTTTCTCCCCAATTATCTTTTCGGGGTTCCCCATTTTTCCGGGTCTAAAAAATGGGCGAAAAAAGCCCCCATTTCCTGAAGGCGCTTTCCAGCGGCATGCACTGCAGAAAACGGCCCGACGGCGGAGAAAAACCTGAATCGATATACATGCCAGCCCTTCCCTGAAAAATAAAAAATACGAATACATCTACTTTCTTATACTAATTCAGCCCTGCAGCCTGACTTTGATTGAACTAACCGAAATAAGCAGCTAGGTTTGATATACGGGCACTCTTGGTCTTGGGCGGGATTTACTCTCATACTCTGTGCGGTCCGGATCACTCCCGATGTGCCCGTGTTTTTTTCTTCTGAATAAAACGACTAATCCTGTCCTGAACGGAAAATGTTTGGACTACCTATAAATAAAAAATGAACCAATATGAAAATTCAGATCAAAAAATCTACCGGGAGGGGGCTTGGCCTGTTGGCAAGCCTTACATCCATTCTCTCCGTCTTCGCACAAACAGAGGTGTATTGTACTCAGGATATGTATTCCTCAGAAAACTTGCTCTTTCTGCAAAAGCCTGTTGATAGTGTGGTGAGTCCGGTCCCTGGTAATTTGCCGATGGACCATCCATTTCAGACCTATGACACGTGTTCAAATTCGGGTAACCGTCTGCGGGCGGTAGCCTATATACATGGTTTGGGTGGAAGTCGGGCTGCTTGGGACAAGCAAATTACCTTCACAATAGATGAGTATTCAACGGCTAGTTTTGGGGTAGATTATTCATCCAATGCTTTCACAGAGAGTCCCACGGCAATGGGCCAGAAAGTGAATACGGAACTTGACATCGGTTTTAATCAGGTGAACGCCTACTATTATAGACAAAATGGAACCGAACGCTGCCTAAATGATGATTATGTGATTGCCCATAGCCAGGGTGGGATTGCCGCCCGGTATCTGGACTGGAGGTGGAATACGGATAGTTCAGGTGCATTTGGAGCCCGTAAGTATTATGGACTGGTCACCTTTGGGTACTCCGCATGCCGGAGCGGATGTAGCCCTGACAAAAGAAGAACATTACGGCTTTGTGGCTGATGTGATCAGCACGATAATTATGAAACCCGTTGACAAGGTAACCTATGACTTTACAGGAACTTTTGTAGGCACTTTCTTAGCCGGCGACGTTTACGACCTCAGAGAAAGACTGGATACGCTGATAAAAAATGAGCTGGCTCCTTTAATGCTGTCCTCGTTACACCGACCTACCCTGGATTCTATGGCGCCAGGAAGTCCAATGATGAACACCCTGAACAACCATTGGGGCAAGTTACACCGCGTGGCTTTCTATGGGGTAGAGGACGAGCCCGAGTGTTGGCGCGTGATGGATCAGGTGGTAACCAAGGGAGCGGAGGAATATCCCTTATGGGGTGCACAGCCTGATGAAGAGTTTATGTATAAAATGGAAGAAACCCGAGCCTGGCATACGTTGAAGATTCAGGAAAACATAACTACATGAACCATAAATCCAATTGGAGAACAGCTTCCTGGTTCACTCACATATCCATTACCCTAGGGGCACATTTGATACTGAACAAACAAATCCAGAGAAAGCAGATCGAAAATGAAGAACGTGAAAAATCCGTGGAGTTTCTGAACAACGCCAATACGTATTGGCGGTTTCTGATTGGTTCGTACCATAGGGATTCCTTTGAAGTTTTTTCCGACAGTGTATACAATCTGAGTTTTGAAGTACCTTATGGAAATACGAATCCCAGGTTTGGGACCTCAACGGGTTGGAGGACGGCAAGGCTGCAGTTCAGTACCTATGAAGAAGCTTTAAGAAACAGTGTGGGCAAACGAAATCCACGTATCACCGGAGCAATTGAAAACCGCAGACAGCAGCTTAAATTCTATCCCTCTGACGGGGTGGTTCTTGCCCGCAGTCAGAGGGCCTTTCCGGGAATTACACAGCAGAATGTGGATATAATGGAGCACAACAATCATTTCCAGGAAAGGAATAGTTCAGAGACAGAACGGGTGCTTAAGGCTTTATACAGAGGCGATCGTTACGATGCCTATTTTAAACTTATTCGCTAACCATAATTATGAAAGGCATGATTGTAGTAATACTCGCTGCTTTTTTACCAATGGTTATAAGTGGCTGTAAACCGGAAAAGATACCGGAGCCTTCTTCGTCGGCTCCTTCTGCCATAATCTGGAAATACGAGCGGGAATGCAAAGGGTTGGCATCCAACAACTATATCTACCGGAACCTTATTATACAAGGGACTAGTTCCTCATACAGTGCTAATTACAAAGTTGTGGCTTTATCCCTGGACTCCGGAAAAATGATCTGGCAATCGGGTAATTTTCCATCCTATTTTGATGCATTTGACCCTGAATATGCCTGTTTTAGTGAGGGTAAACTGATCATAACAGATAGGTCATACACCCGCGCAATTAACGCAGAAAATGGTCAGATGCTTTGGGAGGACGACCTGGTAAAAGGAGGTTTCGGTGTTTGTGCAATCGATGACTACGTTTACAAAACAGCACAGACTTCACAATACAATGAACTATACCGGTATCATATCCATACCGGTGAACGAAGCTTGCTTTTTACCTTAACCAGGGCCGAACATGGGGACGGAAGATTTCAGCCTGATCTTCGGTTGCCAGTAAAGTGGGTTGACCCCAATGGAAATGAGTTGCTTATTGTACATAGCCGGGGCTGGGATGGGAATAATAGCTACCGAATGGATGTTATGGCCTGGAACCTTACTGCCGATAGCATGGCCTGGTACCGCAAGGGGCTTGATGACCTGGCAAGCAGCAGTCGCCCGGCTATAGAGGATAATCGGGTATACTTATTCAGCATTTCCAGAGTATTCTGTATTGACGCGGCAACAGGTAATACATTATGGAGTTTCGAACGGGATTACCGGGATGACTTCAGTGGCTTCAAAACCGCGAATGTCCTGTTGGTCAAAGACAAACTAATCGCCAAATCAGACAGCTACTGGATGTATGGCCTGGATAAGATGACGGGAGAACGGGTGTGGGCTCATGACAAAACCGCGCCGATGCCTTATCTACTCCGAGAGTTCAGGGATACGGTTTGGTTCAGCAGCGGAGGTGTGTATGCCGTAGATGCCTTTACAGGTAGGGTACTCATCGATGAATGGGACAATAATGGAAAAGGTCGTTTCTGGAGCAACCCCGTGGTACACCACCCCACATTAGGATACATCTATACCACGGATGGTGACTATATCTATTGCCTGGACCCAAAAAGGATGTAACATGGGCCTTCCATTGGGTATTTTATAAGGATCACTGAAATATTAATTTTCAGAATGGTTAAAATAATATTCTCGTTAAGCAGCAAAAAAACAAGAGGGGTTATTGTTGCATCTGATGAAGTTAATATTGAAAAGTACAAAAGCCGTCCCTGACCGGAACGGCTTTTTGCACGTGTTTTTACGGCTGCTTGGTGAGTTTAAAGGTCTTTACCCCATCCTGCTTGATCAATTCAACTGTATAGATGCCTGGAGACAAATGCGCGAGACTAAAAGTTATTTCTTCTCCAGGCTTAAATTCGAGAAGGAGCTGGCATTGCCCTTTCGCATCCAATACCCGTATGGATACAGCTTCATCTTCCCATACATGGCTAACGAATACTTGATCGGTAGCTGGGTTTGGATAGATTTTAACATCACCCGGAAAAGCTCCTGACGATGGACGGTGTTCCGTGTCTGGTTCTGAATCCTTGCTGGGTTCGGTTTCATTATTCCCTTCCTGTTCTTTCTTTCCGGTGGTATTGGCACAATAGTTCCCGATAATTACAGAAACAGAGGAAGACCAGTTTAGAACGGAAATAGGGATATTGCCTGATGGCCCTGGGTTATACAGATCTATTTTTGTTGACAGTACTCTGGCTGAAATGGCTGGCATTACATTATTATAAACATCCATCATCTGTGAACAGTTGCAGTAGGGCAAAACTCCGGAAACGTATTTTCCCGAATTGGTGAAGTTATTCTTACCATCTCTCAGCAAAGGAATGTACCCATTCACCACGTAGATAGCCACGCTGTTTGAGTAGAAGCCATTGACAGCGTTATTATTGAGTAGTAGTTTGCATCCCGAAAGAGCCATAATCCCTTTACCCGTGTTGTACGAAAAACTGCAACAGGTAGGGCGAACAGAAGCTTCCTCAGCTTCCAGTCCTACCTGGTTGTACATAAAATCACACTCCTCCAACTCCAGGAGTACGCCTGGTTGTGACCGGAAGTTAACTCCGCGGATGGAATGATACATGAAACTACAACCTACTGCTAACGAAGTCCCTTGTACATTGGTAGCATTCCAGCCGGAATTGTTGTATTCGAATTGACAATTGGTGAGGTTGGTTTGACCGTAGTCGGTAACTAGCCCTGTGCTGTTGTCAGTAAATATACAATCGGACAGGTTCAAAGTACCTGTGCCCAGACTTAGGTTATCATACAATCCGATAACCCCAAATTGAAAGGTGTTATGTTCACAAAAAAGGGATTGTCCGTAAAGGTATACACCTAAATGTTTATCTGGAGTATCTGTACTGGTAAACCGATTGTATTCTATCGTAGTAGGGGAGGTCAGGATATGAAGTCCCGTTCCGGGAGCTAACCCGACTTCTATTCCTGTTAAGTCAACACTTTCCAGGGAAACAGGAAAGTAGGTGGTGTATACCGTTTCCAAGCGGCGTTGCTGGTTGTTTCCTGCAACGATCAGCTTGTTGTGTCCCTGGCAATTCCAGAATAATGCGGCCGCAGCTGCGTTGGCTGCCTGTTGTGCAAAGCGCAGGATGCCCTGCCCTGAAGGATTGAGCTCAGCATTAGGTAATAAGGTGATTTTTCCGCCCAACTCTAATACGGCACCGGAGCCGTTAAGGTCAATGATCGCTCCGGGATGAAGGATTATTTCGGAACCGGCCTCCAGTTTCAGTAAACTGTTGTCGTTAATCCGGAGCACGCCGCCGCCGTGGATTTCCAGAATGCTATTTTTTCTAAAGTAAACTTCTGCCCGGTTATTCGGAGACCCTGGAGAAGGGGCGTTGTTCTGCCCAAGTTCAAATAAGCCACCATTTCGAACAATAATATGAGAGCCGCAGAGGCTGGTATTAAGCTCAAAAGAACCGTACAAGGGCGGGTTACTGGTACCTACGCCAAATCCCGTCGGTTGATCACGATTCACATACATTCGCCCTCCATTCTGTATAGTTACATTGTGGAGTATGCTTTTTTCCGAAGCCCCCCAATTGTAGGATCCATTCAGTGAAGCATTAAGGGTGGAGCTTACTCCGGTGAGATCCGGACGATTATTTCTGACCTGCTCCATCAAATAATGAATGTTTTCATCAGTTATCTGGATATGCATTTCATTCGGGCTTTTCCCTCTGGAATCAACCGGAGCATAGAAATCATCGAAGGGGGTAAGGTTATTGGCCACTACATTATTACCCTGAATATTCATAGAAATGTCTGTGGTTTTAATACCCAACGCACTTACCGAAGGAACAAAACAGTGATTGGGGAAATAAGCGGTGGGTGTTCCGGCGTTGATTGGAAGTACCCCTCTGTACCATATTATATTATTCGGACTTTGGTCCTCTATGCTTTGCATGGTGTTGCTCATGCCACCCGGACAATTGTCATATGCCAAAGTTGGGAGGGTAAAGTGCTCGTTGCTTTCGAGGACATTATTGTTCTGGTCAAAGATATATGACAAGAGTGCATCAGATGCTGTGGCAACCCCACTTTGAGCGATGGCTACACCCGCTATGGCAAGAGGGCAACATAACGGGCAGTTAGAACAGATTATCGTTGCAATTTGTGGTGTCAGAACAGAATTTGTATACACTGTGGTACCGTAAATACCCCAAAGTGTGAAATAGTTTAGTAAAGTGTTCCATAGCTTTTTGTGCCTCACCATTACCGCATTGCTTGGGCCGGAAGGACTGTTTGGAGTGGCGTAGGCAATTGACTGGAAGATGATCAATTGATCTAGATCCGCAAAAACACCCGGTGGGAGCGTATTCATCCCTCCCGGAGCATCCCACGTCCATTCAAGCTTGACCAGTATGTCTCCGGGCCCGAAACCGAGTTCAAGGCCTTCTTTGCTTCCGTTTATTATGGCGGTACGATAACAGTTCTGTGGGTATCCAAGGTCGTCCAGATAAACTTTGAATGCACTTCTAAGTGCTGAACTGGTTAAATTGCGGTGATAGATAAGCATCTGACTGGCGGCTGGACTATTTAGTACATTGTTTTCCAGCATTTTAGCACTCTTGCTATCATACTCCTTACCTGCTATATGTATAAATTCCTGAATACTCAACGGAATATTGGCGCCTTCGTGTGGACTGTCAAAACTCACCCATAATCTGGTTTCGTGACAGCAACCCATTTTTTCCAGACGGGCCAGGGCTGTGCGGGTGATCAAGCCTCCCATACTAGCCCCGACTATCACAAGTTCTTCATCAGTTGTTTTCGTTTGATTTACCCAATTGATAATCTTCATAAGAGCATTGGTATTGCTCTGTATATGGGCAAGACTTGATTGCCAGTCCACATAGATGATGTCATACCCATTATCCCGCAGGCTGTCTACAAGTTCGGGTAGCTTGCTAATCCACTCGAATACTAAATCGTTTCCTTTATAAGATTTTCCTGTAACAAGGCTATGCCAGTTAAGAGAACCGTACCCGTGCAAATCACTATTGTACATATTGAAGGTTTTCAATGCAAGCAGTGGGTTATTCCAGTTGAGTGTTACAATGCTGTTTATTTCAGAGTCAAAACCTTCGACAATAATTACCGGACGGGTAAGAACAGGGTTTTTGTTATCAGCATATAGAATGCTCATTTTCCCGAATCCGAATCCATACCCGTCGTCTATTTTTCCACAGGGTAAATCGGCACTAATAGAAGAAATATCAATCACCTGATCCGGGTCTGGTGCCCTTTGCATGACCGTTACTTTACAACTGGCTATTGGGTATTCTCCCGAGCCAAATTGTTCATGGAATCTGAGTCGTATTGTTTTCTCTCCAAAGGAGAGATAGTTTACTACCAATGGGGTTCCCGGGATGATGGGTTGCCAACCATTGCCATCATCCAGATCTATGCTCAATGCAGGAAGTATTCTGTTTGAAATAAAAAGAGAGGGATCCAGATTCACCAACAAAGGTTCTCCCGGAGCAACCACACTTTTCTGGCCCTTAACAGTAAAAAGGAAATACAACAATTTCTGTGGGAGAGCAAGTTTTGCAAGGCTGTCGCCATTTAGATAAATGGTGGAGTCTGCATAGCCCACTATATTTCCCTGGTTGTCCAATACGGTATCCTGAACATGCAGGCTATCTGGCATATTTTTATATACCCGATCATCATGATCATACAGTATCCAACCATTTTGTACTGCTTCAGGATGCAGATATTGATAGGCCAGGTTAAAGCCACCCAGTGTAATCTCCGGTTGTTGCCAGAAATAGTTGACACGACTGGCCAGAGTATCATCAGGCGGAATAATAGAGTCTCCCATATCTCCATATTCGAAGTTCTGCCCAAGCTGGAGGTATGCCAGTACATCACCGGAAGGAGCACTTGGTGCACCGTTATAAGAATATGGGTGTGGGCTGTAGACATTTTCAGGAAGTATAGAAAGAGGGAACTTGCTATACAATAGCCCTGTATTCAAATACTGGGGATTGAGGCTGTCATACAACCTGCTCAGGGTGTCTGAATAGGGGCTGCCCTGTGCTTTAACGGGAGAGAATAAACTCCCTGTTGCAACCAGAAAGCAGAGAGATAAAATAAGAGGCTTGATTTTCATAAAGCTGCTATTTGATAAATGGATGAATATTTCTTGAGAGACAAACGCTCTTCATTTCAAAGTTTTGCAGCATTAGTGAAGAATGTGAGCAAACCTTCAGCAACGTCGTAATTCTTTTTATCCCCGTATTGCAGATTTCATTTCTAACCCCAAACTTCAATTCTGTCAATCGGCGGGTTACGGAAGTTTCATTTTAAAAGGAATTCCACCATATTTCCGGATTCGTTATGCGATTCCGGTTGAACAGACTTATCCATAAAAACAATGAACCCGGATTGTTGCTGGGCCTGATGACCCTGGTGGCGCTGCTTATGCGTAGCTACAGGCTGGACTTTCAAAGCCTTTGGCTCGACGAACTACATACCGCCATGGAGGCAAGTCCTGAATTGGGCTGGAAAGGGATGATGCACTACCTGCGCCACTCCGACCCCCAGCCACCCCTGCACCTGATCCTGGTGCGGATATCCTATTTCCTGTTCGGGTATAACGACCTGGCAACAAGACTCCCCTCTGTGCTGGCCGGAACCCTGAGTATACCGGCCATGTACCTGCTGGGTAAGGCGTTTCTGAACAAAAGACTCGGAATGCTGGCAGCCCTGCTTACAACATTCAATTATTTCAACCTCTACTATTCACAGGAAGCGCGTAATTACATCTTCGTCTTTCTCTTTACGGCGCTTTCCTTCTTCTTCCTTTTGCGGTTGATACGAAAACCCGGCACCAGGAATGCCCTGGGCTATGTGCTCGCTACCGCATGCCTGTTGTATTCGCATTATTACAGCCTTTTTATCCTGGTCGCCCAGTTTGTTATCGGTTTGCTGTCCATATACCTGGAGCCGCCCCAAAAACGAAAAGTGCTTTTCCGCTACCTGGGTGGAAGCGCCCTTTCGGTAATCCTGACCTACTTGCCCTGGTTACCCGTGATGCTTCAGGTGGGAAGCCGGAATTCCTTCTGGCTGAAACCGGAAAGCCCGGATTTTTTCCTTCGCTACTTGTTGGAGTACTTTGGAGACTCCGGCCTGATCCTCTTCCTGGTAGTACCGCTTCTGTTCCTCTTCCTTTACCGTGCTTCCCGTAAAACCGAAGGAACCAATCCCTATACCTTTCCCTTTCTGGTTATCCTCATTTGGGTATTTATCGGTATCCTGATTCCCTATATCCGCTCTATCACCGCAGTTCCCATGTTGCACCCACGGTATACCATGATCGTTTTACCCGGAATCCTGCTGGCAGTGGCATTCGGAATAGAACAGATCGGACAGAAACTGTTGGGAAATGCCCTGGCCGCTCTGCTCGTGCTGCTTGCTTTGGTAAACCTCTTTGCCGAGAAACAGTATTATTCCCGGATCACTAAAACCCAGTTTCGGGAAATGACACGCTACGTAACAGAACACAATCCGGATAATTACCCTATCCTTAATGAGAACTCTGGCTGGCACCAGTATTACTACCTCAGTCGTTTCGGTTCGGAGGCGGAAATACACCGGCATAACCGCGATGAGGTTCTGCGTGATTTTTTAAGAGAGGATAACAGGCCGGAGGGATTCTGGCTCATCGAGGCGCATGGTCCCGGACTTCCTGACTCTGTATTGATCCGGGAATTACAAAGGGAGTACCTGCTATACCGCAAAGGCGAATGGCTGGATGCCAAGGCCTGGCAGTTCCGGCGGCGTGGACGGTTCGATGCCGGCCAGTGCCTGGATTACCATTCGTTTCCGGAAGTTGAGCCTTTCCGCGAAGGGCATGATATCCTGGTGCCGCTCTGGACCGGCAGTCAACAATCCGTTCCCGTATCCCTTGCCCCCGGGGAATACCGCATTTATGCCGAGTGCTACGGAACACCGCTGGATACGCTTAATCCACGGTTTACCATGCGGCTGGGGGATTTGGCTACGGGTCAATATGAAGCGGCAAAAACTCCCGACTGGTTCGAGTTGCCGGTACGGATACACGACAGCATTCAGATACCGATTACGTTTACCCTGGAAAATGATAGCGCCTCCGGGAAGGAAGACATCAACCTGTTCATACGTAAAATTTACCTGACCGAAGACTGACCCTGATCATTCCGGAAATCTGTTGAAAAATCGAGCCGGGAGCGTAGAGTAGTCGGATTTCGCACGTCGTTTTGTGATTTATTGCATAAAAGGAGCATAAATACACGAATATGTAAATAATATGCGCAATACATGTTAATGGTATTACTCTCTTGCGTGTATTATTTCGTCGCGATGGAACAGCATCACGGCAATATTCTGCAAAAGGCACTTAAAGCCTCGGGCATGCAGGTGACTGAACTTGCCCGGCGTATGAAGATGAGCCGGAAAACAGTCTACAACCGTTTTGATGCAGAACTGATCGACTTTTACGAATTGGTTCGTTTCGGTCGTGTGCTCAACCACGACTTCTCTCGTGAGATTCCCGAGATCGCCATGTATCAGGATCATATCCATACCCTGGAAGAGGGGAGGGAACATTATGATAGCCCGGTGCAACGAGAGCTCGACGATTGTCGTAAATCCCTCGTGCATTACAAAGACGAGGCCTACAAACTGGCTAAGGAACTCAACCTCTGGAAAGACAAGTACATTGAGGTCATGGAGGAACTGAACCGGCTACGCCAGGAAAAGAATTCCTGATCCCGTTTCCATTATCCGTTAGCAAAAAAAATCGTTTATGCGGATGCCTCCGGTATTTCTTCCGGGCTTCGGTACACCGGTAGTCCTTTTTTTAGGAACACCTCCAGTTCCTGATCAGCACCCGTTGATTCCCCGGGAAGCCGGAGTATGGCGTCACAGCGGTCTGCAAGTTCCAGGGAAATCGGCATCATGATACTTTCGTAAGCGGCTTCTCCGGCAACTTGAACAACCGGGAGGGCCATGTTCACCCCGATCAGTGGCATATGTCCACGTTTCCATACCTGCAAAGCCGCCTCATTCATGATTCGCAGATTGCGGGCATGCACCTCCGGATCTGTGCTTCCGCTGCGGTAAGGGCCAGCTATCATAATCCACTTTTTCTCCATAGGAATCGTTGATCAATATTCTTAAAAACGTAGATGTCGCGCTCTATGTTTTGAAAATGAAATTGTTACAGTAGTTATTCGGGTCGGATTGGTTCTGATGGATCTCAAAACGAAATTCAGTCAGGGGCAATTGTTCCATACCCTTCAAAACATAGCCGGTATAGCCGAGCGAATGGAGAAATTCAAAGGTTTCCAGGACCTGTTCCTTACCCACATGCCGCTCTTCGATCTCTACCAGAATGCTTGGTTTGCAGGTTTTGAGCGTATCAATGCCGCCCCGGAAAACCCGAAGTTCATTGCCTTCCACATCTACCTTGAGGAAATTCGGCCGGATGTTTTTTTCCGCACAGAATGCATCCAGGGTCTGGGTGCGTACTTCCTCCTGCAAGGTAAATTCACTTTCCCCGAAGTCTTTGAAAATGCTTGCCCCCGGCGAACTGCTTTTCCCTTTTTTTCCTCCCGGTATAAAAAGCGTAACACTGCCCTCGCTGTCTGACAAAGCCAGGTGATTCAACTCCACATTGTCCCAATGGAAAAGCGATTTGATCTTTTGAAGGTATTGGAAAAGATTACTCTGGGGTTCAAACCCAAGGACCTTTCCGCTACTTCCCGCTTTTTCACGCATGAAATACAGGTAAGCTCCTTTATGCGATCCGATATCCAGTACGGTGTTTCCCGCATTTACCTCCCGAAGCACAAAGGCGATACCGCCCTGGTCATGGGTATTCCGGTATTTATTGGCACGGTGCCTCAGTTTGATTCCTTCTATCCATTTCATACGAACTCCCTTCTATCAAATCCGAATACCTCAATAGCGGGATTGTATTGTAACTTTTCTTTCCCGGTAAGCCATAAGGCCGATCATCATCAATACGGAAGTGGCCAGGATGGTGAAGAACAGGATGCCTTCATCGAAGTTGGCGATCTTATACTCTTCCGGGATGCTATAGAAGAGGGTGATGGTGATCAATCCGCGCGGTGCAATGAGTACTTCCGGGAACAACCGGGACTTCAGGAAGATACTTAGGTTGATCAGCCTTACCAGGATAAAAACCAGCACCACGATCAGGCCTGCTACAATTATGCGTTCTTCCGTTAACAGGCTCAGGTTCATGGAAAAACCGAAAACCATAAAGAACAGGGTACGCACCACAAAGGAGAATTCCAGCGTAATGATCTTGAATTCCCGTAATACATTATTGGTGTTCTCCCAGGTATAATTGAGCCAAGTACCGAACTTATTCTCAAAAAACAACTTGCTGTTATTCAGGATGAGCCCGAAGAAGAAGATCAGCAGCAGGGAGCTGATGTGCATGAGCTTACCCAACGAATAAAAGAGGGTGATCAGGGCCAGAAGGAACAGGAATTTCACCTTCAGCTTGATGCGGTCCAGGAAGATGAAAAGGATCATGGCTCCGACCAGGGAGACTATTATGGTAAGCGAAATTTCCGTGATGGGCTTGTACCAGGCGATCGTTTCTTCCGGATGCGAGAAAGCGACCAGGTTGAAAATCATGATGCCAATGATATCCGAGAATACCGATTCGTAGATCATGAACTCCTTTTTCTCCAGGGGCAGCGTCTCCACACTTGGGATCACAATAGCCGAACTGATCACCGAAAGGCTGAGCCCGTAAAGAAATGCCGACCGGAAATCGCTGTCGGTAAAGTATTGAATGAAATAGGTGATGACAAAAGAAGAAAGCAGCAAGAGGGCCACGGACACCGCCAGTGCGGTAAGGATCATCCGTCGCTTCTCCTTCTCAAGATGAAGGTCAAAAGTCCCTTCCAGCACAATAAGTATCAGCCCGATTGTACCCAGGATCTGCAGGAAGCTCAGTGGCACGTTCCATTGCAGGCCAAAATACTGGAAACTGTAATTCAGACTTATCCCTGTTCCAATGAGTAGTAATACCGCCGGGATCTTGGTTCTGCCCGCCACCAGATTGAAGACGTAGGACAGGATGATCAAGGCGCAGACAATGATGATACTGAGATAATCGTTCGGCATAGCGCTGGCCCAAAAATACCGAAAAGCCTCAGATGCTGGCGATCTGCAGGCAAATTTTTACGGGAATTCAATTTTTTTTTCAGCGCCTGAAACTTTCTACCTTCCTTGTGGCACTATTCAAGGCAAGCGGTATTCTATTGACGACTGAAGCAAAAGACGAATTCCTGGACCTTTACCGGGAGCATCACCAGGCCCTGGAGCAATTCTGCAGGGTGCTGTGCCGCGACCGGGAAGCGGCGCGCGAGCTGGTTCAGGAGTCCTTGCTTCAGGCTTTTCAGGGATACCACCGGCTAAGGGAAGCGGAGAAGTTCCGTTCCTGGTTACTGGGAATTGCCGTGAGGGTCAAACGCAGTAAAGACCGCAAGCAACTGCGCTGGATTCTTCCCGAGACCCTTCCCGAACCGGAAGCTTCGGAACAAAGCGATGCGGAGGCCAGCCTTTCCATACTTCGCAGCCTGTGTAACAAACTCAGGAAATCGGAAAGGGAGGTCTTCCTGCTCTTTGAGCTAAGTGACCTGCCGCTTCAGGAAATTGCCGACTTGCAGCATACCAATGTCAATACCGTAAAAACCAGGCTTCGAAGGGCACGGGAAAAACTCCGTTCCTGGCTGGAGCACGAAAACCGATCAATAGAAATACGCAGCGGCTGGACGCCTTATTCTTTAAGCATGGAGGGCCGGAAAAATGACTAAAAAGCATCATACGACCATCGATGAACTCCTGGAGAAAGCCAGGAATTCGGCTGAAACGATCAGCAGGGAAGAGGCTGTCAGCTGGTTAAGCAGTCAGAAAGGAATACCGCAACAACATTCCAACCTGAAACTTAAACGTATTAGCATCATGACAACTTTAAGCGCTGTAGTATTGACCGGTTTATGGTACCTGTGGTCCGGTCCGACCACGGAACAAAACACCGTTAAGCCGCAACACAAAGAACTTTACCCTCTCGAAAATGGCATCCATGGACCCGACACCCGGCTTTCCGAAAATGCCGGAGTCCCCGTGGTTTCCGAAGCCGGAGAGGAAAACCGGGGAACCGGTTCCGAACAGGCCGCAGAGGCCACACTTAACCCTTCGCCCATCATCGCCTATCCTGCTCCTTCCTTATCCGGTCCGGATACCCCTTCACTGGACAGTACCCTGCGACTCAAGATAAGGAGAGTCAATACGGAAATGAACACGGAAAACAATGGGGAGGGAGACAATGTCCAGACGATTTCTCTGGTTATGGACGATGGATTCGCGGAATTACCTCCCTGCAAGGAAGAAGATCGGGCAATGGTACCCGTTGGCGACGAATTGGCGCGGATTGGGATTGTACAGGACGGCGGAGCATTGCTCTACCTTCAGGAAAACACACGTAAGGGAGAGGTGAAGCTCCGTTTCCAGGATCTTTTCCTCACCGGTATTCAGTACCATATCGATGATCTGAAACACAAATTTGCCCCGAAAATTCTGCCAGTAGCGGTAACCAACTGCCGGGGTATGTTGCTTTATCCCGAACCCGGGAAGGTTACCGAAGAGGAAATTGCAGCAGCCCTTGTCGTAAGGGTAGAGAATGGCGACGGATTCCTGCTGTTCTGGTTTCCCAGAAATGAGGATGTGTTCAAGCTGTTCGGTGAAGAAAGACAGAAGGAAATCCGGGAACATCCGGAGCGTTATCTGGCCGATTTCACCCTACCCAAACCCGAAAAGAACCTTGCTGTCAATCCGATACTGAGCAAAGAAAAGCCGGTGAAAATCCAGTGGGAACCCGAAGAGCAGATACTCCCGCTGTCGCTTTATGCCGATGCATTGGGAATCAGTACATCGGAAGGAAGTATCGGGATGAAAAGAAAAGGAGTTAAGCTTCAAATGGATGAAAACTCCATGGGGGTCAATATTGCAAATGGCCCGGACACTGATGAACAAATGGAGGAAGAGAAGGTAAAGCGTATCATTCCTTTTTATGTCTCGGATGATCATTTCTTCCGTGGTGGCAACAGTATGATTATCAAATTGGTGGGAGGCGATGGTCAAAATGACCTGATGGAAGAGTTTGCCTTTGAGAAATACCGCCTGATTGCTTTCTCGCACGAAGACCCTATACTGGGCAGGTACCTGTTCTGGTATCCGCTTTCTCCCGCACTGGAATCCATACTTAGCCCGGAACACCTGAAGATCGCGAAGGAAAAAATGAGCCGGATCAACCCGGATGCGTATCTCGGATCCAGAAGGGAGCACTACCCGAATGTGGAAGCCATCCTGAAAGAAGAAAAACCGAGTGCACTGGCACTGAATGCCGTGGAACCGGGACCGGAAGCTTTACGAAACATGGGTATAGTTATCAAAAACGATGGCCATATCCGCGTTACCCACCTGCATCCGGCCGGGGTTATGGTTGATGATTTCAGCAAGCAGTCTTCACTGGTCATTGAAATGAAAAAAGACAGCAGCTTTAGTCCGGAGCAGGAAAAGAACCTGAAAGCCATGCACTCAGCCCTGGTATACATTACGGATGATCTGGGCAATAATTACCGGCTGTTTAATTCTACCGGCGGAGAAACCGATATGAATAAGCTGATCCCGGTAAGAGTCAGAACCGGACAAACCTATACCCTCTACGACAAAATCAACGGGTACTGGCGACCGGATATCATCCTTTGGCTGCAAGCAACACCGGAAGTACTCGATTTGCTTGACCTGGAAGAAGATCCCTGGACAGAGATGGAAATGCCTCGGGTACAGGATTCGTCAGAAACAAGCACCCCGGATTGTCGATATACCGAAATATGCCGGAACAAGCCCGGTGTTTTCAGCCAGCATAAACTCTTCCCCAACCCCGCCAAGGCCTATGTAGATTTGAGCTGGGAAAGCGAAGAAGCCACCGAATGTTCGGTTAGTTTATATGCACTGAACGGGAAAAAGGTGAAAACCTTCAACGGCCTGAAAGCGACCGAGGGAAAAAACCGCCACCATCTGGAACTGGGTGAATTGGCGCCTGGTATCTACATGGTAATCCTCAAATCAGGAAAAGGAGATGAGATCCACGAAAGGCTCGTCATCCGCCAATAGACAAAGAAACACTTGGATCGAAGGAAGTCGAAAGAGGGCAGAAATGCCCCCTTTCGTTCCTGTATTTCAAACTCTGTTTGTTGGAATGAAGGATACAATCAGATCATCCGGTGCCAAATTCAATGGCATTAAAAAACCCCGCCTTCCATTGGAAGACGAGGTTCTGAACCTGACCTGTAAGATCTTTGGTTGATTTAGCGAGCGAAGGTTCCTACTACCAGGTAAGTGGTCAGGTCGGTGGTAGACATAGCCTGCGTAGGATCATGCACCACAAAAAAAGCTTCGTAGGAAGTGGTCAGTTGTTCGTAGCTCATGGTGGATTCCTGACTGTAAGTGGCAGTGCCTCCGTTTCCTTCCACAACACCTACCAGCACATTGGCATTGGGAACTTCGTTGTAAGGAGTGCCATTGGGTGTTGTAGCCGGGTCGGCAGCGTCGTGTGAATGTACCATGTAATTCTCGCCGTCCTGCGTATTCATCAGGGTTACGGTAACCTTGGTTTTTCCATTGCTCATTTCTTCAAGCATCAGGCTGGCCATAAGGTCCTTGGAATGCATGCCGTCATAGGCTGTTCCTGCTCCCACCTGTCCGGTATTGAAAGCATAGTTGAAGGTTTTGCTTTGCATCGGTTCCATTTTCTCTTCTTCATCCTTTTTGCAGGAAGTGAGCAGAATGGAAGCGATAAGCGGAAGGATAAGTAAAGGTTTCAATGTCTTTTTCATAGTGTATCGATTGTTTGGTATCAGGTACGAAGGGCAGGAGGGGTTTGGATTTATTTTTTCTAAAATATTTTTTAAATCGCTTGCTGTCAGTTTTTTATGGATGTCTTGAAAATGTCCCTTTTTATAGGATTCAAAATTTGACAGAAACCTGACAGAATGAAACGGGACTGCCGGCAGGAAAGCCGTATCATTGAATATGAGCCTCAAAAACATACCTGCCTACCTTCGGGAACGTTTTCCTCCGATGGCGATTTTCCTGTTTGCGGTGCTGTACCTTACGGTGACTACCGTCTGTTTGAATACGGGAAAGCGGGCACCCGAGAGTTTCTGGTGGCAAATTCCGGGTATACTGGCCTGTATCTCCTTTTTCTTCCGCTTGCGGGTGATGGATGAGATCAAGGATTTGCATATCGATCGGCGTGTTCATCCGGAAAGGGCTGTGGTGCAGGGAAAAGTAAGCATACGCGAGCTTGTGCTGTTATGTATACCCGGTTTACTTCTGGAAGCCGTTTGGAGCTTTATGCTTTCTACAGCAGCGGGGTATGCCTGGCTTACTGTTCTTACCTATACGTTGATCATGCGTTATGAGTTTTTTGCTGCCCCGTTCCTGGAGAAACGCCTTCCGCTCTATGCGGCGTTGCACATGATGGTAATGCCCCTTGTGGTGTGGTGGATATGGATGATGCATAGTCCGTCAGGCATTATGGAGTCGGAATTGTTGTTACTGGGAGGAATCGCCTTTTTTGCGGCCTGTGCTTTTGAGGTCGCTCGGAAAACCTACGCCCCCGATGCGGAACCTCCTGAAATCGTGACCTATTCCAAACTTCTCGGGGTATCCCGGTCGTCGCAGCTGTCCATGGGCCTGCTACTGATAAACTGCCTGGCCTTACTGGTGCTTTTTCTGCGTTTTGGACTGCCACTGGGTTACCTGCTGATTCCTCTGTTACCCTTTTTGCTGGCTACATCTATATATAAAGCGGCGGTGCAACGAGGGGAGGACCGTTTATTCAGACTTGCTGAGGGCGTGGTTTCCCTGGTGATGGTGATCAACTACCTTGAACTGACAATACTGTTATGGCCGTTCTGAAAGGAGGGAAAGCACAAGGCCTGGAAAGATTGAAGAGCCTGGGACTTAAAGTACCGGCCTACCTGGAATGGGAAATGCCTCCGGATTACAGAGAGGAGGAAGGCCGGGAAATACCCGCTGAGCTCCTGGTGGTACTGAAAGAACAGCTCGGATTTCCGGAAAAACCCATCATAGTAAGGTCCAACGCGGCTCATGAAGACGGCAGGCAACATTCCTTTGCCGGTATTTTCGAATCCGTCCCGGGAGTAAAAAAGCCGGAAGAACTGAAGCCGGCCATTGACCGGGTATTGGGCTCTTACCATTCTGAGCGGGCAAAGACCTATTGCAAACAGGCGGGTTTACCTGAAATTACAGAACCCCTGCTGCTGTTCCAGACCCATATTGAACCGGAATACAGTGGTGTAGCATTCAGCACTTTTCCCGAATACCCTGACGAATTGGCCGTTCATTACACGGAAGGCCACTCGGAAAAGATGATACAGGGAGAGGAAAGCGGCCGGGCTCTTTATTGGGACAAGCTGCAGCATGGCCCGGTGGAGGAAAACGCAGAGCTTCCGGTTTTTACCTGGGACCTTGTAACGGGTCTGTTGACACTTGAACGCAGCATGGGCCATCCGGTGGATGTGGAATTCGGATATGCCGGTGGTGAATTGTTTTATTTCCAGGTAAGACCGCTCAGCCAACCTATTGCCGAGCGAATCGTACTCGATAATTCCAATATCCAGGAAAGCTACGCCGGCATCAGTTTACCGTTGACGTTCTCTTTTGCCAGCAAAGCTTATGAGGAAGTATACCGCCAGACCATGCATACCATGCGGCTTTCCGATGAACGTTCCTGGAGTATGAAGGAGTGCTGAAACAGCTCCTTTATCACCACCAGGGGCGCATTTATTACCACATCAATAACTGGTACCGCGGCCTGCTGTTGCTGCCTTCCTTTCGGCAGAATAAAGCGGATATGGAAGCCATGATGGGTTTGCAGGAACCGGTGGAGTTCATCACCGATCAACAAGCAGGGATCTGGCGAAAGCTTAGGAAGTTGCCGGGGCTTTTGCGTACATACTGGTATTTGCTGCGCAGTTTTAAAAGGCTTCCCGGAGCTGCCGGGTTCTTTCATCAGCAGTTCGATACCTGGTTTACCCAATTCCATCAACGACCAATTGCGGAAATGCCGGCTTCCAAGGTGCTGGCTGGTATCGAAGAGCTTGATTTCAATTTTCTTAAACGCTGGACCATTCCGATTATCAATGATTTCCAGGTGATGATGCTTCATGGGAAACTGCTGCGGAAATGGAGCCGGGAACCTTACCCCGCCAAGGAAATTATCAACCGTTTGCTGAGCCGGAATATCAACCTGGATTCACTGGCTCCGAACCGCTTTTACCAGGAACTGATCGGGAAGGTGAAAGACGATGCAGCCTTTATGGAAAGGCTCAGAAGCGGGGTGCCCATGCATGCCTGGGTGGAGAATAACCGGATTACCTTATTTGTGTTTATCGAACATTTTATCCTGTATTACGGAGACCGGGTTGCCGGTGAGTTGAAGATGGAAACCCCAACTCTTAGAATGGACCCGGAAAACCTGTACCGGTACTTGCTCAACTATTCGGAATACAAAGAAGAAAACGTGCAGCGGGATAAAGACTCCCCGTTTGAGGCGTATGCCTCCTCAAAGAGCTATCGGAAACTACGCTTGGCGGTGGAGAGGCGGGAATTGTTGCGTATGGACCGGAGCCGGCTTTTTGGGATGTACCGCACGCTTTTTCTCCGCGCCGGAACCATACTTACGGAAGAAGGAATCCTGGAAAGTAAAAAAGACGTGTTCTACCTGGAACTTGAAGAGTTGAAACAGGCGCTGCGTGACCCGGCAGGGATTAACCTGAAAGAAAGAGTGAGAGAACGCCGGGAAAAGTTTGAGGCTTATGCCCGGGTAAATCCGCCGGGAAGAATCGTACTCCCATCTCGTTCCACCCGGGTACCACTATTTGGAGAAGGGAAATTACAGGGCGAGGTGATACTGGGAAAAGACCTGGAAGGGGAAGCCCTGGTTTACCGGATGGAAGGCCCGATCCCCGATCTTAAGGGAAAAATCCTTTGTGCGGCACGTACCGATCCGGGCTGGGTGCCCCTGTTTCCGGCATGCAAGGCCGTACTGATCGAAAAGGGTTCTTCCTTGTCGCATTCGGTGATTGTACTGCGTGAATTAGGGATTCCCTGTATAATCAATATTCCGGGACTTACACAGCGTGTGCGCAGCGGAATGCACCTGAAACTTGACTTTGAACAGGGAACCATTTCCATAACCGAACATGAATAGCTGCTATGTGAACACCCGGCTTCCTGATGATTTCAGGGGCATTTGCGATATCGCGGGAAGAGTGAACAACAGTACTTCCATGCTGGAAAAACTGCTCGAAATACGAGGGGGGAGCGAAGAGGAAGTGCTGTTGGTGTATGAAGAAAACCTGCGGCTTATGGCCCGTTTCCCCAAGAATGGAGATGTTGCGGAATTCGGTTTCTGGGAAGGTCCCGATGATCCTGAATTGCACAAAAAAGCATTCGGGATAGTTGAAGCGGAGGCGAAAAAAAGGGGCTGCCGTGTGCTAACCGGACCGGTTAACTTCAATACGTTTCACCGCTATCGCCTGCGCATTCAGGATCCGGTTTCCTGGGCGCGCTTCACGGGAGAACCCGATAACCCGGCGTATTATCCTGCCCTGTTGCAGGGAATGGGTTTCCGGGTAGCGCGGAAATACCAGAGCCATTATGTGTCCCCGGAGGAAGTCGGGGCTGTTTACCGGCGCCAGGAACCCTTTCTACGTAGTGTAAAGGAACTGCCCTTTGAATTACAACCGATTGACGCCGCTTTCTGGGAAGACAAGCTACCGGAACTGTTTACCCTGCTTACCGAAATTTTTAGCGGGAATCCTAATTTCCGTCATATCCGTCAGGAAGAATTCCTGGTTGATTATGGCCCGGCATACGGAGCCATGTTGTGTCCGCATACTTCTGTGTTGTTTATCGATAAAGCAAGTCGGGAATGGGCGGCTATCAGCCTGTGTATGCCCAATTATGAAGAATTGAACCGCCCGCAGGAGAATTATTCCTTTGAAAGGGACTACCCGCATCTGCCCAGAAAAACCTTTCTGGCCAAAACTATCGGGGCCAAAGAAAAATACCGTGGACAACGACTGATCCGTTATCTGGCAGCTTATGGAATGCTGCGTTTCCCGGAGTATTACGAAGACGCCATCTTCTGTCTGATGCGCGAAGACAATCCTTCCAACTCATTCACGGCAAGACATCACAAAGAGGTGGCAGACTATGCCCTGTTCAGCAAAGAGCTGTTCTGATACTGTTCGATCCCATTCATACAGCTTCTTACCACCCGGGGCAGGAAGGGGTAGGGACTGAGTGCATGTGCCATCAGGTACATCCCTAGTCTCAGGAAGGCAAAGTCCAGATGAAGCCAGTACAATAACTGTTCGTATTCGCGGTCGTCATAACGAAAGCCTGAATAGCTTTCAAACCGGTTACGGTAATATTCTAGGTATTCTTTTCTGCGGTCATAACGGTCTTCATCCAACACAAAGCAAAGCAGTTCGATCGCATCGTACTGGGGCAGGTGCCAGGTACTCAGTTCCCAGTCGTAAAGCACAAACTCAAGCGAATCTCCCTTCCGGCGAAAGGCACTGTTTCGGGGATTCATGTCATTATGTATCCTGGTTTTCGGGAAACGGTCGAAGAGTAGTTGCATTGCCCCTGATTCGGCTGCCAGCTGCTGCATCATTAGGTAGTCTTTCTCTGCTAACAGATCGGGTAATTTTTTTTCCGCATTCTTCCATAACGAGCGGTAAACCGTTTCCAGCTTTTTGCGGTTCTCCCCGCTGGGTGCATCGGGCCATTCGTCTTTCCCGGTTGTGGAGTCTCCCATCTGAGAAGCATGCCAGGCAGCGGCCTGGTCCAGAGCTGCACGGATATGGCTATCGCTCCATTTTTCCGGCTCCATCACCGAGTCAATCAATTCCAGATCGCCCAGGTATTCCATCAATACAATGAACAGATCCTGTCCTTCCAGTTCCAGAGTTCCGTAAATGACCGGAAAGATAGCGTTGCCGTTATGGTCGGTCGAAAGGTTCAGTTCTTTTTCATGGGTGTGGCTGAACCCGGTCAGGTCGCTGGCCTCCTGGTATACCTCACCGAGTTCCGGACTATTGGCCGCGGCCAGGGCGCACAACATTCCCGCCACCGTTGCGCCATGCGGCTTCACCTTCATAACTACGTCAAGCTGTTCCTCCCGGCCATCTGCCGAAAGGCTCACCAGGTAGCGGAAGTGACCGATATTCATGGCCCCGCTGGCGGCCGTGAGGGTTACCAGGATACTGGAAGAATTGTCCAGAGGCATTGGGGTCAGTTCCTTTATCTCAATGGTTTTTCCGGAGTAATGCCCGGACAGCAGCCGGTGAAACAACTCCTTGTTGGAATAGGCGGTCATGTTGCGTACAATTTGAGGTTAAGAAAGTAGAAGCAGGATTCCTCCAGGCTCATCCTTTCAGAGTCAATAGCCTGAAGACCACGTATTTCATGCTGATGCTGCAGCAGGTTCCAGAACAGAAAACGGGAACCTTTCGGGAGGTGGTTCATTAACCAGTGATGCTGTTCGCGGAATTCTTCGGGAGGACAATATTCGAATATATTGGAAAGAGCAAGCTTGTTAATCCCCGTGTGACCGGAGAGCTGGAGGTATTCGAAGATCTCGCTTTGTACACAGCGGATCTTGTGCAGGTTTTTACGAAGGGCAAAAAAATTCTCTTTTCGGTAAGCAGCCGGCCGGAGTTCCATAGGACAGTCGGCAGTGCCAAAGAAGAAAAAGCGAAAAACAAAGGGTAATGGACCTTCATGCTGGTTGAGAAACCCAAGAAACCGGTGGTAAAACACGTTACCTGCCTCCTCATGGGTATACCGGAATAACCTGGGGTCGCGTCCCCGGCTCAGGTTTTTCACGTTGTAGTATTCGCAGAAGGCCGCTTTAAATTCAGGTAAGTCGTTCCAGGTGTTCAGAAAATGCCTGCGTTCCTGCAGGTTATTGCAAGCAAATAGCTGCCGTATCCCTTTTTCCGGTTCCGGGTATTGATTCAGGAACCCGAGCATGTAACGCTCCAGCCGTCCGCATTGCAGCATTCCCCATTCCCGCAGCTGGGGAAGAAGAGGGGCAAACTCACCGGGTAGCAGTGAAGCGATTTCATCCATCCGCTCCCTTACCCTATCGATACCCCGGAATCCGAGCAAGTCTTCAAATACTTCATAGGGAAAGCGCTCGATGAGGTGCATTTTCAGCCGGAGTAGCAAGATTTGCACCGGGTTGATATCGATGGCTACAATCTCCCGGAAGGGTTCCAGTGCGGCTTGCAATACATTGCATCCGGCGGAGGTAATGATGCCCAGCACATCTCCTTCGGCAGGTTCCAGGCCTTTGCGGAGTATCCGGTAATCTTCCCAAACCAGCGAGTAACGGATTTGGTCCAGTTCTACTTCACGAAACGCGGTTTTCATCCAGTTGCCGGTATAGGGTTTTGGAAAGGTGGCGACCGTCTTTAGGCAGCTCATTCAGTTTTTTGCAGGATACACGGGTACTGCCGGTAAGTGCGGAAAGGAGGCTTTTGATTTCGTTGTCCACGTGGTGGTCATTGCAATAATAGACCCGGATATTCCCATTGCGGAAAATTACGGCCACATCCTGCATTTCAATTTCCTCGATCAGGTAGTGTTCCAACTGGAAGGGCAGGTATTCGCCTATCTGTTCCATATTGTCCTGGCGGGCTGCCAGATACAGCTCACCATCATGCATAAACCCGATATCCCCGGTATCCAGAATTTCTTTGCCGGGCGGAAGGACCACATGCGGACCGCTCACACAAATATGCCCCCAGTTGAATTTTTTGTCTCCCCTTAAAAAATGTCCGACGGTTTTGATTTCAAGGTGAATATCGGGGTGAATGGTTCCGACACAGTATCCGAAGAGAGGATCTCTAACCTCTTTGAAAAGCCGGATAGCTATCGGTTCCACTTCCGTGGAGCCATAGATTACATAGATGCCGGCATTGGGGAAGCTTTCCCGCATATCCAGCAATAGCCAGTCGGGGATAGGGGAGCCGCCAACCCCTACCGCCTTTACATGCGGAAACTGGTGTTTTTCTTTATGGGCTGTTCCCAGCAGCTTATAGAAATAGTAAAAGTTGCCTGTTAGGGTGGTAACATCAAACCGGACCAGGGCATCCAGGATATTTCCGGGGTAGAACTTTTCCCATTCGCTCCAGTTCAGGGGAGGCGTTACGGTACAGACACCACAGGCCAGGTTGTGCAGGATGACATTGGGAAACAGCGGGAAATCCACCTGGTCTTCTTCCGGCGGGAAAGCCTTTTTCAGGGCTTCATGCTGGTGAGTCAATACATCGTGACTGCGTATGATGGCTTTATGCTTTCCACTGCTGCCCGAACTGTAGGTGAGCAAAGCGGGTTCATCGGGGTTGGGATCAATCCGTGCCTTGTATTTCCTTCGCGGACTTTTCCAGCGAACCGTACGGTGGCGCCATAACCGGATTGCCAGGTTCATGGTCCATCTGCCATGGGCGGGGAGTACATACAGGCGCTTGGGGCCATTGAAGATTTCATAAGTCTGCATCCCCCTGGGAGGATAGACCACGGTGATTCCCCGTAACATCAGCGCAACAACCCAGAAAACATGTTCCGGACTTGCAGGAATGAGGATGATGGCTTCCTGTTTTTTTTGCTTGAGCAGCGATAGTCGGCTGAATATTTCGTCATGAATCTCCTTTCCGTTAAAGGTCCGGATATGTCCATGCTCGTCGTACCAGCGCAGCAACTGCCGCTCGGGATGTTCGTTCAGGGAATTGAGGATAAGCTGGGCAAAATTGGCCATAGGAATCCGCACAAGATACTAAATGAGGCAGAAATGTTCTGCTGTTTGCCGGAGCATGCTGCGTTGTTTTGGTCCATACAAACCCGCTTACCGATTTCCATCAGGTTAGAGTCACCCAACAGATTTAAGAGCACTAAAAAATAAAAGTGTATTTTTTTCTATACTCTGTTATTGTCCATAAAAATAAACTATTTTTGACCAGAGCAGAACGGCTTGTCGCTCTTTCGCAAGAAAGGGAGGAAAGTCCGGGCAACATAGAGCACCATGCTTCCTAACGGGAAGGGTCCCGCAAATGCGGGATACAGCCAGTGCCACAGAAAAGATACCGCCCTGAGCTTCGGCAAAGGGTAAGGGTGAAATGGCGGGGTAAGAGCCCACCGCTCAACCGGCGACGGGAGAGGCAGGGTAAACCTCATGGGTTGAAAGACCAAATAGGTTATGCCGGTGGCAACACCACGGGGCTGCTCGTCCCGATGCATAACGGGTAGGTCGATAGAGGCTTCCGGTGACGGGAGTCCCAGATAAATGACAGGCTATTTGCCGGCGCGACCGGCAGAAAAACAGAACCCGGCTTACGATTCTGCTCTTATTTAGGAACTAAAAAACGGCTTATGGCTCATATACTCGTAATTGACGACGAAAAATCCATCCGGAATACCCTTAAG
Organism: Bacteroidia bacterium; assembly: GCA_964215915.1. Lineage (GTDB taxonomy): Bacteria > Bacteroidota > Bacteroidia > UBA8524 > UBA8524 > UBA8524. The sequence continues at coordinate 2,759 of CAXPEB010000115.1, read as the reverse complement.
GAAATCCTGGAATTTGAGGGGTACAAGGTGGATGAGGCGTCGGATGGCCCTTCGGGGCTCGACCTTCTGAAGAACAACAACTACGATGCGGTGTTGTGCGACATCAAAATGCCTAAAATGGATGGCTTGGAGTTGCTTCCCAAACTGCTCGAAATGTCACCGGATACCCAGGTGATCATGATATCCGGTCACGGTAACATCGAAACGGCCGTAGAGGCCACCAAAAAAGGAGCCTACGACTTCATCTCCAAACCACCCGATCTCAACCGCCTGCTCATCACCCTGCGCAATGCCGTAGAGAAACAGAACCTGGTGGTGGAAACCAAAATCCTGAAAAGGAAGGTCAGCAAAACCAAGGAGATTATCGGAGAATCGCCCGCGATCCAGAAGATCATGGAAACCATCGATAAGGTGGCTCCAACCGAAGCCCGCGTATTAATTACCGGCGAGAACGGAACGGGAAAGGAACTGGTAGCCCGCTGGATCCATGAAAAAAGTAACCGGGCCAATGGTCCGCTGGTGGAGGTGAATTGTGCCGCCATTCCGGCCGAGCTGATTGAGTCGGAATTATTCGGTCATGAAAAAGGATCTTTTACTTCAGCGGTAAAACAACGTATCGGTAAATTTGAGCAGGCTAATGGGGGCACCCTGTTCCTGGATGAGATCGGCGATATGAGCCTTTCCGCTCAGGCCAAAGTACTCCGCGCCCTGCAGGAAAACAAGATCACCCGTGTGGGCGGCGATAAGGAGATCAGTGTGGATGTGCGCGTAGTGGCGGCAACAAACAAAGACCTCCTGAAGGAAATTGAGGAGAACAACTTCCGGCTTGACCTGTACCACCGTCTGAGTGTTATACTCATCCATGTCCCCACCCTGAACGAACGCACGGAAGATATCCCGCTTATTGCAGAGAAATTTCTGAAAGAGATTTGTGAGGAAAGCGGCTATTCCAAGAAGACATTCAATCCTCTGGCTATGGAAGCGCTCAAAACCATCGACTGGACCGGGAATATCCGGGAGTTGCGTAATGTGGTGGAGCGACTGGCGATCATGTCCGACCAGAAGATCACGGAAGAAGACGTGCAGGCCTATGCCCGCGTTCAAAGACCGGGTAGCGGTCCGCAAACGATCTACGACAAATTTGACAAGTTCCAGGAATTCAAGGATTATGCGGAGAAGAACTTCATCCTGCACAAGCTGAAAAGCAACGGATGGAATATTGCCAAGACCGCCCAGGAGATCGATATTCAGCGTAGCCATCTGTACAACAAGATCGATAAGTTCGGGCTGAAAAGGGAAGACGCTACCCAAAGCATGTGAGCCTTATCGGTACCGACATTGATCATGCCGCCGCCGTATTAAAAGCCGGCGGATTGGTAGCCATTCCGACGGAAACGGTTTATGGGCTTGCTGCGGTGATCCGCGACGATAAAGCCGTAGCCAGCATCTTCGAGGCCAAAAAGCGACCGGCCTTCGATCCTTTGATCGTGCATATTGGCGAATTCGACTGGGTGGAGGAGCTGTGCAGGGATATCCCGGAAGCAGCCCGAACATTCATGCACAAAGTCTGGCCGGGGCCCGTAACCCTCTTGCTGAAAAAATCGGAGAGGGTAAGTGATTTGGTTACTTCCGGACAGCCTTCGGTGGCTGTTAGAATGCCCGGTCACCCGATGAGCCTGGAATTGCTGCGTAAGCTGGGCGAACCGGTGGCTGCTCCAAGCGCCAACCCATTCGGTTATGTAAGTCCGACCAGTGCAGAACACGTAATGGACCAGCTTCGTAATGAAGTGGATTATGTGCTGGATGGCGGTGAGGCTGGAGTAGGGCTGGAGTCTACGATCGTTTCCTTCCTGGAAGAACAACCCGTGGTATTGCGTCTCGGTGGAATGAGCCTGGAAGCACTTACTGCCCTGATGGGAACAGAACCGGTGCTGCGTATAGCGACACACAGCAACCCGGAGGCTCCCGGTCAGCTGGATAAACATTATGCGACCCGGGTTCCGCTGGTGCTGACTCCCAATGTGGAGGAGGAGGCTAACCTGTATCCCGGAATGAAACTCGGCTTACTCAGTTTGAACCGGGAGTACCCGGGAACCGACTGGCACACTGTGGAGGTATTAAGTAAAAAATCGGACCTAAACGAAGCCGCCCGAAACCTGTTTGCAGCCATGCGCAGGCTGGATCAATCGGGGGTGCAACTGATTGTGGCAGAGCGTTTTCCGGAAGAAGGGTTAGGCCGGGCTATCAACGACCGCCTGCAAAGGGCTTCCGTCAAATCGGCAAAATAATTGGCCAATAGTTGGGAAATTGGCATGTTTTTCTCATATTTTTGTACAAAGCTCGGTATGAAAAAAACCTTACTATTCTTGACCCTGTTGCTCACTTTTGCTACTGCTATGCAGGCTGAAGGGCCTGTTGCAAAGTTGGTAGGCGACAAAGGACCGGTTATCCGGTATTATCCTAACCCCATTCAGAAAGTCCTGATCCTGGAAGTGCAATTGGAATATCCCAATCAGTACTCTTCAGTAGAGGTGAAAATTGTGAACCTGCTTGGCCAGCAAATGCTGCAGCCGGTGAGCATGGACCTTAGCGGACTGAATACCGAGATTCGAATTGATATGACTGATGTGCCTTCCGGAGTCTATTTCCTTGAAGTATATTCTACCGTGAACGGCAATACCACGAAACAAACCCGGAAAATCACCCGGAGTTGATCGCATAACGAAGAGCTTTTAGAAGGTCCCCGCCCGAAAGGCGGG
>CAXPEB010000114.1:0-21499 GCA_964215915.1 Bacteroidia bacterium | reverse complement strand
GTCAATGTCTCCCCATTGTTATTGCTTCTTATGGCAATGACAACCTTCACCACTTCGATTGCCCAGAATTCTTCCCAAAATTATTCCTGCCTGTATTTTGCTCCCCCGGATGAAGAAGAAGTTACCCGTTTGCTGGATCCCTTCTCCTCCTGGGTGGAGGATATGGAGCTGGAAAGCAAAGAGGAAAGGAAACAAGCGGAAGAGTTTCTCGAATCCCATACGGGGTCACTGAAAAAATGGGCCAAAGACTCCCTGTTCAGCCAGGGAGATGATCTGAGCAACTACCTGCAAAGTATTGCAGATAAGCTGGCGGAAGGAAACGGCATGCCCAAAGGTCATTTCCATGTTTTTCTGAATCTTTCCGATGTGCCCAATGCCTTTAACTTCGGTGAGGGGATCATCATCGTAAACCTTGGACTGCTCGCCAGGCTGAATTCGGAAAGTGAGCTGGCCTTCATTATCGGTCATGAAATGGCCCACGACCGCGAAAAACATGTATTCCATGGATTAAAGGATAAGGTCATCTACCTGGAAAGTGATGCTTACAACCAACGCGTCAAAGAGATAGAAGACATGCCCTACAACCGGTTGGCAGCCATGCGCCAGCTGAAATACGAAATACTTTCCCGTTTCGGCGAACACAGCAGGGAACATGAATTGGTCAGCGACTCTTTGGCTCTTGTGTACCTGAAAAATGCAGGATACCCCACGAACGGAGGAGTCAGTGCCCTGCTTCTGCTCGACCAGATTGACGAACGACCGGTGCAGGACATTGAATATCCGCGTTATTTCGGGTTCAGGGATTACGCATTCAACCCCGATTGGATCAAAAAAAATCAGGGCGGTGGCTGGGGCAGCAACCTGGACCAATACAAGCTCCCCGATTCACTGAAAACACACCCCAGTTGTGCCCTCAGGGCAGAAGCCATCAGGCGTCAGTTGCTTGCAAGCGGGAATACGGATACGGCCGTAACGGTTAACCCAAACCTCCATAAACAACTCCTTGCTGCCCGCTTCGAGCAATTGGAATGGTACAAAAACAACGGCATGTACGCAGACCTGCTCTACGAAACGCTGGCAATGCAGAAGGATCATCCGGACAACCTCTATCTGAAAAACTCGGTAGGGCTTGCCTTATACGGGTTATATGCCGCTCAATACGCTCACCGTTTCTCCAGTGCCTGCCCCTTTGCCAACAACTACATGACAGAAAGTTATGCGGACTTTCTCCGCTTTCTTCACCGGTTGAACCTCAAAGACCTGAAACAGCTTTTTCAGGCCTATGCGGCAGAAAGAATTCCTCCTGCCGGAACTGACGATTACAGCGATTTGCTTCACTCCCTTTCCGATGCCATTGACCTGGAGGAAGATCTGGAAAAACATGAAATAGCCCTGGCTTATTCAGAAAAACACGGCGAAAACCGCCATACACAATTTATTCTTCAACAATTTCAAAAACCGAAAACCAAAAAAAGAAAAAGATGAAAAAACTGCTGTTTATGCTGGTGATGACCCTGAGCCTCTCTCAAGTGCTCAGCGCTCAGAACTACGAATTCGACAATGTACAGCGCGCCTCCACCGGAGGCATTCAGGCCATCAAAGACGGTAACGAGGTAAAGGGATACATCTCCGTAATGTACCTGGATAACGTATCGCGTAAAGAAAAGCTCTATGGCATTTCCATACTCGATGCCAACCTGCAGCAAACCCACTACAAGGAGATTACACTTGACAAGCGCGATTACCTCGTATCCCAGGCCTTCAACAACAACAGTTTCTGCCTGGCATTCCTGAATTCAAAAAAGAAGTCTATTGACTATGTTATCTACGACCTGGCTCTGGAAGAAACAGGCAGACTTACCTGCGAAGACGTGAACCCCAATGACCTGGCTACGGCCGGTAATGCCCCGGAAGATGACAAGCTGAACTTTTCCGGACTGAATGCCGTTCCGGGAAAAGGATATATCCGTATGGGATATACCAAAGCCAAAGGCTATAAAGTAAGTATCCAGATGTTCGACAATTCCGGAGAGATCCTCTGGAGCGCCGGAACCGGGTATACAGGAAAAATGTACGAAGCGGGAGAGACCATGTTCGTGGGAGAAAAAATTACCGTTTCCTCAATTGTATCCAAGAAAAGTGCTTTTACTCCCAAAATGGAGTGTGTGCTTGTTGCCCATGATCTGAACACAGGTGATGAAATCTATAAGATCAATGCGTCAGACACCAAGCACCAGATGTTTCCCTACGACGTGTCCTATGTAGCCGAACAGCAGAAATTTATTGTCTGTGGCGAATATTATAAAACCGGAGACAATATGCTCAAGGTAAAAAGCCAGGGCTTCTATATCCAGGAATACAGCTCGGAAGACGGCAAGCTGCTGAAAACCTCATTGGTAAACTGGACCCGGGATGTGGCCCGTAAAATGCCGGCCAATAAAAAAGGCGGTTTCAAAGACATGGATGTCAGCATCCATAAAATGCTGATCACCAGCGACGGAAAAGTATATGCCATCGGAGAACAGTTCAAAAAATCGGTGAGTGCCCTGGGTGTGGCCTCACAGGTGCTTTCCCGCGGACAAGGCGGTATTGCTGCCATGCAGGTAGAAATACATGACATGATGGTATTTGAGTTTGATACCGAACTGAAACTGGAGAAAGTCCATGTATTCGATAAGGAAACCAGCAAAATAGCGCTTCCACAAGGATACAGCATGCTGCGTGGATACCTTCTGGCCACTATCCTCAAAATTTACGGAGGATTTGATCACTGCTATACTTCGGTAACAAACGATGCCACCAATTTCAACTCGGTATTCGTGGATTATAACCGCGAGACCATGACCAAAGGCAGTTACAAGATCGGAGTGGTAGGCAGGAATGGCGAAGGAGAAGTTTCGGATGATGAGTACAAGCTCGACACCACCCCTTCCCTGTTTTATGTGGTACCGGCAAAACCGGGCTATGTGGCTATTGTGGAGTACTTCCGCAAAGAATCCAAACTGACCATCCGCCTGGAAAAAGTCAACCTCGATTAAGCCTCGGGGAACGAATAGTATGAACGAACGCCCCCATCCCAAGCGGTGGGTGGCGTTTTTTTTCGGCATGAATAATGACCTGAGTCGTTTATCTTGTCCCCTATGACCAAACACCGCCGCAGGCTTGTTTCTCTCTTTGCTTTTACCCTGGTAACCTTTGTTTTTCACCGGGTTCAGGCACAAGACAGCCTGTTACTTAACAGCCTCTGGGAAAGCGGGAAAACCTATACGTATTGGGTACATCAGGCTGAAGACGTGGAAGGGGTTCGGCTTAATTCCACCGAGTACCGGGTAAGTCTCAGTATCCGTCATGCGAACGCCAACTCTGTCTACTTCGATGCTTATCTGAATTACAAACCCGATAGCAATGCCGGGCGTCATTGGTTGCTTTTTTTCGATGGAATCAAATCCATTCCTTTCCGCTACCATGGCTACACGGCCACAGACTCCCCCTTCTATAACCCAGCTTCCCTCCACCCGGAAACCTCCGGGAACCTGAAAAAGCTTGTTCTGGGGTTGATCGAACGTCATTATCTCGGCCCTGAAGAGTCCGGGCCTTTGTATGACTATATCCGGGGAGGTTCGCTGCGCGGGAACTCTCCACCACCGCTGGCTTCTTTTTTTGATAAGGTCAACCTGCTTTTCGAAGAACAGTTGCACTACCTTAAAACCGAAAGTATCCGGTTTGAGGAAACAGCCCCCTGCCTGCCCGATACACTCCTTCTATGGAAAGGAAGCCGCTTATTACGAACACGCGACCAGGACCTGGCACTCACCGAGACCCGCCTGCTGGCCCTCAATGGAGAGGCTACGGTAACCCGTTACCAGGATTGCTTTCGTTCGGGGCTATTGCCCGGTATTGATCCCGAGGTATTGCCCGGATCTTACCTGTATTCCATCGAGGTGTTCCGAAGTTTCGAAAAGGAATCCCTGATCCCCATCTATCATTCGGTACGTCGCAAGACTGCCATGAACTATAACGGATACCGCACGGACCATGAGTGGTACGTGCATGTACGTCTGCTTGAACAATAAACACCCCCAGATCGCATTACTCAATAGGTAACTTATCTCATTTATGAAATATTGTATCTGTCTTTCCCTTGCGTTTGGGCTGTTCCTGGCACAAGACGCGTTTTCTCAAATTAACACCGGCACCTGGACCATCGGTATCGAAGGTTCCTACGGAGGCTACCGGAATTCTTCACAGTACACGAACAGAAACCTTCCTCAGTACCATCTGCAGGAAAGTTCCTATGGTTTCGGTTTCAACGTCGGGTATGCTCCGGGGTCCAACTGGATGCTTATGGCTGGCTACCGGAGAATGGGTAGCTATGAAAAATTTGCCTTTTCCAACAACACCCAGGACGAGCAACATTTTGACGGGATCAACCAGTTGTTGCTCCGCGGTCGTTTTCTGACACAGGGAAAAGGAAAGATCGGGGTATTCCATGATTTTCAATACGATTATACCCGCATGCACAAAGAAGATATCGGTCAGTTCCAGGAAACCGAGTACTTCGGTTTTTTCAGGCATCAGCTGGCCTACACGCCTCGGGTGGTGTATTTCCCTATTCCTCAACTATCCCTGGACCTTGCCTTTTTCCAGCTGGCTTATTACAACCAGTCAGGTTATCATAACTACGAACTCAATACCGGCCTTAATGAAGACAGTATTGATGAAGAATTCGCCTGCCGCTTTATTCCTCCTCAACTGGGAATACACTATTACCTGACCCGCAAAAGCGATTAAGCTGCGCTTGATTAACTTGCGGCATGCTCCGCTTGATTGTTACCGTAATACTCGCTGGCTGGCTGCAAGGTCTGGCTGCCCAGAAACTACTCACCCAATGTGAGGCCACCGGGGGCAGAGAAACCTTTCGTTACGAAGAAGGAATTGCCTTCTGCCGCAGCCTGGACTCCCTTTCCCCTTACCTCCGCCTTTTTGAGTATGGAACAACCGATGCCGGATATCCCCTTCACCTTCTGGTATTTGACGCTGACCGCAATTTCAACCCGGTAAGCAACAAGGAAGTGATCCTGATCAACAACGCCATCCATCCCGGTGAGCCAGACGGTGTGGAGGCTTCCCTGATGCTGGCGCGCGACCTTGCCAGCCAGGTGGAGCTGCGCAAGGCTTACCGCAATGCCCGTATCCTGATCATCCCGTTTTTTAATATCGGCGGAGCGCTAAACCGGAACAGCCATTCGCGAGCCAATCAGGATGGCCCTAACCAGTACGGGTTCCGGGGCAATGCCCGCAATTACGATCTTAACCGAGACTTCATTAAGGCCGATGCGGAAAACACCTTTGCCTTTTATACGATCTTCCATACCTGGAAGCCCTCGGTACTGGTAGACACCCATGTTTCAAACGGGGCAGACTACCAATATACCATGACCCTGATCGCTACACAGGAGGAAAAATACGGTCCCTCCGGTTCTCAGGTACAGGACCTGTTGGTGCGCAGGCTTTTTCATTGTATGGATTCCCTGGGGGAAGCAATGACTCCCTATGTCAATGTTTTCGGTACTGTACCCGACAGCGGCTTCAGTTGCTTCAACGAAACCCCGCGTTATTCCAATGGCTATGCTGCCTTGTTCGGTTGCCTTTCATTTGTCGCCGAAACGCATATGCTGAAACCTTTTGACAAACGGGTGGCAGCTACCCGCGCTTTGCTGGACCAGATCATTCTGCTGAGTATCGAATACCGTCCTTCGGAAGCCCGAAATCGGGATCGGCTCAGAAGGCAGGAAGAGTTAAGAGGGACACAACCTTCCCTACTTTGTCTAAGTTGGGAATCGGCAGAAGGACAAGCGGATTATGTTCCGGACAGTATCCTGTTCCGGGGATATACCGCCGGGATGAAACCCAGCGAAGTAAGCGGCCTGCCCAGGTTGTATTATGACCGGAACAAACCCTTTACGAAACGTATTCCCTACCACGACAAGTTGATCCCCGTGACCCGGGTTCCGGCGGCCAGGGCTTATGTAATACCGGCAGCCTGGAAAGAAGTGGCCCGGAGACTAGCCGCCAATGGTGTGCACTTCGATACCCTGAAATCCGCACAACAGTTTGTGGGTTTTTCAGGGAGAATAGCACATTATGAAACCGAAGAGCAAGTCTACGAGGGCCATTACCTGCACAGCAAAACCCAGGTGGATTGGCACCAGGACACGGTTTTCTATAATGCCGGAGACCTGCTGGTGTCTGTTACTGCCGAAAACGAGCTTTTTCTGGCATCGGTGCTTGTCCCGGAGGCACCGGACTCCTACTTCAACTGGAATTTTTTTGACCCCATTCTCCAACAGAAAGAGTGGTTCTCGTCCTATGTTTTCGAAGACATTGCCGCAGAGATCCTGCGCAAGGACCCTCAACTCCGTGAAGTCCTGGAAGCCCGTAAAGCCCAGGACCCGGAATTTGCCAAGAGTGCCTTTCTCCAGCTTTATTTTGTGTATCGGCATAGCCCTTATTACGAAACTTCGCACATGCGCTATCCCGTTCTGATCTTGCCTTACTGACCGGCAAACCGGGCATGGATCCTGTCCAGAATGCCGGCCAGCTCACGGTCTTTTTCCGTAACCCGGTTCCCGGCAGAATGGGTTTTCAGAACCACCTCCACCTTGTTATAGACATTCTTCCATTCGGGATGATGATCCAGCCTGCTGATCTCCGGAACGGCTGCCTGCATGAAGGCCATCGCTGTTTCAAAATCACGGAACGAATAGGTTTGTTCCAGGGAATTGTCCGTTTCCTTCCACATACGCTCAAGTTAGTTTTTTCTTTATGAAGAGGCTACCGGAAATTGTCAGGATATACCCACAGATCCCTACTCAGCATGCAGCACATAATAGTAGATTTGCACGCAATGGGTATTATCACCAAAAGTTATATCAAAGACTCCTTTACCTACGAGGAATACCGCCAGATGGGCAAAGACCTGATCCAAAAGGGATTGACAACCGGATCCATACAGAACGAAGACATGCTTCAATACAGTCGCCTTAACGACAAACGGATGGACAGACTGGATAAAAGCTCCGAACTGTCGGAGGAAACCCAAACATTTCTTCAATCCATACGCAGCCCCCAATACTGGGTGGTTATCACAGAGCTATGGTGTGGAGATGCCGCCCAGGCTCTCCCGCTTATCCATAAAATGGCCAGCCATAACACCCGCATACACCTGCGTTTGCTGCTTCGCGACGAGAACCCGGAAATTATGGATGCATACCTTACCAACGGATCCCGTTCCATTCCCAAGCTGATCATGCTGAACGAATCCCTGGAAGAGAAGGGAGTTTGGGGACCAAGACCTGCTCCGGCACAGGCTATCATGCAGGAATGGAAAGATGCCGGAGGAGGCGACAAATCCGCGATGCTGGAAAGTGTACAGCGCTGGTACCTGGAAGACAAGGGAAAGACTACGGAGCAGGAGATTATGGAACTGCTAGCGCAGTAAGGTAAGGTTACCGCTCAGCCGTTCAAAGTCCTTGTCCACTCCCCTATAATCGATTTTGTATACATATACTCCCACCGGAGCCGGCTTACCGTTGATGGTACCGTCCCATCCTTCATCCATGGAGTGGGTAGTATAGATCAGGGTTCCCCAGCGGTCGTAGATACGCATGGTAAACTCGGCAATGTACATGCCTTTGGGATGGAAGGTGCTGTTGTCTTCGATGCCACCCGGACGGAAGGCGTTGGGCACATAAATGCGTGAATGCACCGGGGCACAGGCAATGTTGGAATGTGCCGTTTTGCCACCATCCTCAACCGAACGGGCGGTAATGCGGTAGCAGTATTGCGGACGGTTATTGAGTTCCGTAATGTAGTCGGTCCATTGCAGGGTTGTTCCGTCGGTACTGGCCAGGTACTCAAACTGTCCGTTTTGGAAGATCTCGATATCGTAATAATCCACATCTTCGGCCCAATACTCATAGGCTGACCAGTTCAATACGGGCCGGTCAAGGGTATCGGTACCGGTTCGGAGCATCACGGTTTTGCCGTAATTGGAGGGCTCGGAACGGTAGCCGCAGGTATCCTGCACCACGGTTCGGTAATACAGGCTCATGGTAGAGGCACTGTCTACTCCGTCGAAGCCATAATTGGTGAATGCGTCATAGCGCCCGCATTCCTTGTAATTCGTTCCATCAGCAGACCGTTCCAGAATATAGTACCTCACCGGCGCCTTACGCGGAGTTACAAAGTTCCAGCTGACAAGGTTCTTGATCTGTCCTTCCACCGAGGCGGAGAACAGTTCGTTAGCAGGCACATAGGGGATATAACGGGGAATGGCTCCGGAAGTATCGCTGAGCGAAAAATTCTCCGGGTTGGGCCCTACGGCCTGAATGCGGTAATAGTAACCGGTTCTGCAGCTGATGGATGAATCGTAAGTGGTAGTGGTGTTTCCATCTACTTCTTTCAGAGAAACAAAGTCTCCCTGAATCGGGTCAAAGCGTTCTACGCGGTATTTGCTAACGGGCCAGCCTCCGTAAGGTGTCCATACCAGATAGCTGGCGTCATCATAGGGAGAAGCCTTGAGCTCCATGGTGGTCTGTGGTCCAACTAAGGTATCGCTGTAGTAGCCGCAGAGATTTTTACTGATGATCCGGTAGGTATAGGTATTTTCCAGTGTGGGCACGGCGTCGATAAAAACGGTATCAAGAGGGTTCAGGTGCTGCCCGATGGAGTCAAACCGGCTATTTATGGGATTCCATCGGTAGAAGAGGTATTTTTCAAAGTCAATACTTCTGTTGGCGTTGATCCAGGTGGACGTTTGCTGGTTATCGTTCACCGTGCTGCGGTAATGAACCGGAACCGGAGGAGGGAAATTATCGCCGACCAGAACCGAATCCAAGGCCTTCACCAGTACCTTACATCCGTATTCGTTGGTAAACAACGCTTCGGGTTTGAAATACCCCTTGGCTTTGTACACGTAAGCCGTGCCCGAATCCGTGCCGGTGAAGCTGGAACCGTCTTTCGGGTACCAGGTAACGGAAATCACCCTTCCCTGGCTGAGGTTCAGCAATTCAAAGAAGGTGGTGTCGTAAGCACATGACCGTTTATCCGCGAGCAGCAGTTTTCCCTTGGGGTCAGAAACATAGGCTTCTATGGTGGTATCGGAATAACACCCCTTATCAGATAAAGCCTTCAGGGTAACCGGATAATACCCGCTTCCGGGAAACTGCCAGGAAGCATTTACCGTATTCAGGGAGTCCTGCGGGCCAAAAATCCAGGTATAGTCTACCACTTCACCGTGGTCTACAGACTGGTTGACCAAATCGCTGGTTTCGCCCACACAGACCGGATCGACTTCAAAATCCGCTATGGGAGAAGGGATCACCTCCACGGTATCATCTGCCACCACTACATACTGGCATCCTTTGACATCTTTAATAAATACACTTGGAGCGTACAGTCCGGCTTTCTGGTAGGTATGGATCACCTCTGAGGTGTCATAAATCGGCGTACCGTCGCGCATGTTCCAGCGTACATCCACATTTGGCGGAGCCTGAGCCGCCACATGAATGGTAAGGGGTTCGCATCCGTAGTCCAGGTCGAGGCTGAAGTTCACTTTGGCGCCTTCCAGAACAATATGCGCGGGCTTGAAGATGGAGTCTGTACACCCCAGGCTATCGGTTACTTTCAGAAAAATATCGAAGACGCCGGGCTCGTTGTAGATCTTTTTCGGGTTGGTGGCATTCCCTGCCGTACCCTCACCCAGTCGCCAATCCCAACGGACAATCCCGTTATACGTGTCTTCGGATTTATCCGTAAAATCGACCACCATGGGCGGGCAACTCTTGAACGTATCGGAGGCTACAAAGTCGGCTTTGATGTTTTTCACGTCGATAGGTAGCGTCATCGGCACGGTATCGGAGCACCCTTCCCCGTCAAAGGCAATCAGGTTGACGGAATAAATACCATCTTGGGTATAGGTATGATACAGGGACAGGGTATCGATGGTCTCGCTTTGTCCATCTCCGAAATCCCAAACATAGCGCATGGGTTCCGGTGAAGTGGTATCCAGCAGCGTTGCCGTAAATAGCTGAAGATCTCCTTCGCAGGTGGCTTCACGCTGGTTTACAAAATCCACGGATGGACGAAGAATACGGAAGGTATCTCTGCCATAATTGGAACATCCTCCGCTATCGATCACGTAATACTGGAAACGCAGTTCGGTATTTTGGTTAGGAGGTGGTCTATCGAAGTAATAACTCAGGGTGTCTCCGAAGTTGGTCTTTTGATCGATCAGCGTAAAATTTTCAAAAACCGACACGGTACGGCTCTGTATCGGCCTTTCCGAAAAAACGCGGGTAACAATGTCTTTTTGTTCAGGCACACAGATCGGGTCAGAACCGGTAAGGTATTCGAAGCCCGGGCCATAGACATGGACATAGGCTTTTTTAATTGTTGTATACCGGCAACCCGAAACAATCGCAGAGAAGAAGACATCCTTCCATCCGGGTTCCGTAAAAACGATCTGACAATTGCGCGTGGTACAGATCTCCGCTTCGCCCACCCTCCATATCCAGTCGGAAGAATTCGGGGTTTGGTCAAAGAACCACAAGGTTTGCCGGGTGCATCCAACCGTATCCGAACGGAATTTCAGCACGTCGCTGCTCACCACCTCCACGTAGTTTGAGTTGGTATCGTAGCATCCGGTGGTAGAATCATAGACGATCAGAGTAGGCTCATACAGGCCGGGCAGGTAAACATGGTCTGCATCTCCCAGGGTATCGGAATACAGGGTATCGCCATCATCAAAGTCCCACCAGAATTTGGTGCCCCCCAGGGAGTTATTCTGGAAATGGATGGAATCGTCATTACATCCGGCAGAAATTGCAAAGAACTTGGATGTGGGGCTCAGCACTTCCACCAGGTTCTTTTTGACCAAAGTGTCCGGACATCCTTTGTGCGAAGCGATCAGCATCACATCATAAAGCCGGGAAGAGCTGGAATAGACGTATTCTACCTCTTCTCCTTCCACCCTTTGTCCGTTACCGGGGTACCAGAGGAACTTATCTGCCTTCACATTGCCCATATTCGTGAGGCTTTTGAAGGTGGTGTTGAGAAGTCCGATACAGCCTACGGTATTCGATACGGTAAAATTGGCTGCCGGTTTCATCCCCACGAAAATCGTATCGTAGGTAGCTGAATCGATACAGCCGTCATCGGTAAGTATGATAAGCTTGGGAATAAAGAAGCCCGTATCCGTATAGGTTTTATTTGGGAAGCCCTGGTTGGAAGTGGTTCCGTCTCCGAATTTATAGGTGATCTGAGCCAGCGGGGCATAGGTTTGGGTGACGTTGGAAAAACCTACTTTCAGCGGAGCACAGCCTTCCAGCACGGAAGGGATAAAATCCGCTTTGGGTGCTCCGATACGGATCAGGTCATCCACCACATTCGAATCGATACAGCCATTTGCAGAACTTACGGTAAGCTTAACCTTGTATTTCCCCGTATCCAGATAGGTTTTGGTAGGGTTCTTCTGATTGGACGTGGTTCCGTCTCCGAATTGCCAGAACCAGCTGACTCCCGGTCCGGTAGCCGTAAATTTAACCGCTAATGGTGCCGTACACGAGGAAGAATCGCTGGCGGTAAATGTGGCCCGCGGACCCGGCTGCACTTGCACGGCATTGCTCTTTTCTATCGAATCCACACAACCTAAAGCGGTGGTCACTTTCAACTTGACCGTATAGTTCCCCTGGGCGTAGTAAGTATAGATTGTGTCTTGCGCTGTTCCCTTTGCCCCGGTACCGAAACTCCAGTTGTATTGGTTGGAAGACAATTTCGGCGTGGTACTATTCAGGAAGTTCACCTTTAAGGGAGAGCACCCAGAGGAAGGAGTAAAGGTAAAATCCGCCTTTACATCCTGTATCTCCACAAAGGCCGGCTTGATCAAAGTATCCCTGCACCCTTTGGAATTCACCACGATCAGCCTTACATCATACGAACCCGGGTTAGCATAACTATTACCCGGCGTTTTGATAGAAGAGGTATTTCCATTCCCGAAATTCCAGGCATACGTGGACGCTCCGGTGGCATTGTCGACTGAGGTATTGACAAAGGATACGGAATGCGGTGCGGTACATCCCTTGTTATTGGATGATGAGAAACTGGCTACGGGTGTTTGCCAAACGTCCACCAGCGACTTCTTCTCTTTGATATCGGTGCACCCATTGGCATCCGTAACGATCAGCTTTACATCAAATACACCGGCAGTACGGTAGGTGTGGCTGGTATTTTTGCTCGTGTCAGAGAAGGTATTCCCAAAATCCCAGGTATAGGAGGTGATTGGGGCGCTACCGGCTACGGTATTGTTGGTAAAGGTTACCGGAAGGGCTTTGCATCCGCTGACATTGGTAGCGGAAAAATCTGCCGCAGGCTTCGAATGGATGGTTATGTAAGCGGTCTTGGTAAGCGTTTGCTGGGTATTGCCAGGAAAGGTCACTTCCAGGGTTACCGTATAGACCCCGGGGTTGTAATAAACATTACTCGGGTCCTTGCTAGTGGAGGAGTTGCCGTCACCGAAGTCCCAGTCCCAGCTAATCGGGGTAGGGGTGCTCTGATCAATAAAATTTACGGTAAAAGGAGCACACCCTGTCGTGGCATTAGCTGAAAAATCCACGGATTGACCGTAAGTCAGCCATGGTGCCCACAGGAGAAGGCACCACAGGTATCGGCAGATCCTATGGAGGAGAGTCAGTTCTGGCAAGGTATAACGAAGATACAGCCAGAAAGCCCTGAAATCCTAGTGTTTAAGCGGGATTTCGTCGATAAGAAGTAGGAAATATTAGGGAATCAGGTTGTTTTTGAAATTGGCATAGTCCGCATCGTAAGTACTTGACCCGGAACAACCTAAATCCTGCCATTTGATATTGATGCTCTCCACCCGGTTGTCCGGGCTGGGATGTGTACTGAACCAATCGAAATCTCCTCCCCCCTGTCCATTGTCAATCAACTTCTGGAAAAAGGCAGATGCCCCGTTTGCTTTGTAGTCGGTGGGACACAAGTAGATCACGGAGTATTCGTCAGCTTCCGATTCTGCATTTCTTGAAAACTTCAACTGGGCAAGGTTGGCTGCGATATTGGCCAGCTGGCTTGGATTATTTCCGAGAGCCACAGAGATAAGAACCGAAAGCCCATACTCCCGGGTCATGGCATCTGTGCTGTGCCGGCGGTCGGCATGGGCGATTTCATGCCCCATAACCCCGGCCAGTTCATTTTCCGCATCCAGGTATTTGATCAGGCCGGTATACACAAACATATACCCGCCCGGCGTGCAGAAGGCATTGAGTACTTCATCGTCTTCGATGATATAGGTTTCCCAGGCAAAATCGTCTTTGTAGTAAACCTTGCCACCCTCCAGTATTTTGTCCACTATGCCTCTCAAGTAGGTATAGGCAGCAGCATACTGCACCGAATCAAGAATGGGGTATTCCGACGGGTTGGAGAAGATCTCGTTCTTCACCTGCAGTCCCAGGGTTTTATCGTCCGAGATCGTAAAAATGTTGATCGTATTGTCGTCGGGGTTTTTCTTACACGAATCCAGCACCAGAGGCAGGGCGGGAAGCATGAGCAGCAGGATCAGTTTAAGCTTCTTCATGATGGTGTTCAAGCTCCATTAAGGTACGAAAAGCTACGAATTTTCCGTCAAACTTCTTTTTTGTTTCCTCCTGCAGAGCAGGGGCATGTTGCGTTCGGTATTCTTCGTATTCCTCCATATTCCGGGCAAAGTACTGGATGGCATAGGTAACTCCTGTCTCGTCCGCCTGACGGCTCAGGATACGGAACATGTAATATTTCCGGAATTTACCAGAGTCCATCACCATAGGCAGGTGCTCCTCTTTCATCCATTTCAGCCAGGCATCATGGACATTTTCTTCAATATTGATGGTAACGTTATAGATGATCATTCTGTTCTAATTCATGAACCGGTCAAACATAATTTGTTTGTTCTCATTGGTATCCGGCTTATCTCCCCGCAGGAACCTGAACCGTTTTCTGGCCTCCACGGCAAACAGGCTGGAGGGGTATTCCAGTAAGACCCGCTCATACAGCTCCATAGCCCTTTCCGGCTGATTGAGCCGGTATTCGCAAATCTGAGCCATCATAAAGAGCGCATTGTCTGCAAGAATATCTGCTCCATGCGATGAAACAATGCGTTCCAGGTAATGCAATGCCGAATCCGGTAGGTTCTGCCTCAACATGGCTTTGGCTTTTGCCATGAGGATCTCATCCTGCAATGCATGATTTGGAAACAGTCGTTCAATTTCATCCAGTTTTTCAAGTCCTTCCTGAGTCTTGTTCCGAAAGATCAGCAGCTCAGAGGCCGCGTATAGCTTCATCGGCTCTTCGGTGGTATCGAGTCCGGTATTGTCCTGGATAAGCAGGCTAAGTTGAATGGCATTGTTGCTAATAAGCTGGGTAGTGGCGGTTTTCAGCACATCGAGATAAGCCGCAGCCCTTTCAAACTCCCCTTTGTAATAAAAGAGACGGGCCATCCGGAATTTTGCTTCCTGGCCCATCGGCTCTTCCTTGAATTCCTTATCAACCTGGGAGTAATACAATTCGGCATCCCATACCTCGCCAATCATCAGGTAAGCATCTCCAAGATCCAGCTTTGCTTCTCCCTTGAAAGCTTTTTTCACCCTAGGGTTCTGTACGATGTTTTCCAAAATACGGATGGCCGTATCCGGACGGTCCAGGTAAAAGAGATAAAGCTGAGCCAGCTGTTTTTCGGCAAATTCGGTTTCGGAGAACTGTTTGTAGCGATCGATAAAACGCTGATAGGCTTGTACGGCATCCAGCACATCCTGCTGTTTGTAGCGGTTGTAAACGGCAATACGTTTGTAGCTGACGTCCAGCAGGCCATATTCTGCCTGGAAATAAAAGGGCTTATTCTCACCCAGGCTCACCACATATTCGTAACAACGTACAGCATTGTCAAAATCCCCGTTTTTCAGGCAGATGATAGCAAGATCCATCACACGCTTACCCATCTCGTTCCTGCGTTTATCCAAGGCGCGGAACTGGACAAATGCCGCATAAAAGTCTTTCTTCTGAACGAGCGTCCACATTAGCAATTCATTGGAAGCACCGTCATCGGGATTTCGTTGTATTCCTTGTCTGAGTGTTTTAATGAGTAACTCCCAGTCTTGTTCTTCAGAAATATTATCCTGGAAAATCCTTTCTACCTCTTCCAGGTTAGCCGGGTTACTTTGTGCATACCGAATGCCTTCGTTGATCATCGCCTCTTTTTTACCCATGCGGGCATACAGGGCGGAAAGGTCACCGGAAAACAGGAAGGAGTCATCCGCCAGTTTTCGTCCTTTGAGAAAGGCGCTTTCCGCAGCAGGTAGAAAATCACGGCGTATCAGGGCAAGCGCCACAGCGAGGGCCTGTTCTTCATTACGGATATCATCAACCGTCTCCTCCGCCATCTTTTTTGCTTTGTCCGGATTGCCTGCCTTGACTTGCAGCCAGGCCCGGTCGACTTTGTAAGCGGGCTCGGAGGGGAACTGCCGTGACTGGTCGCGGATCATTCTATCGGCTTTCTCAAAATCCTTAAGCGCAACCAGGCAGTTAAGGTAATTGGTATACAGGTACGTGGATGACGGTGTTTTTTTCAGCAGGGATTCATACAGCAGCGCGGCTTTCCCGAATTCCCCGTTCAGGTAATACTGGGCGGCAAGCTCTTCGTCCTTGTTCTGGGCAAAGAGAAGAGCCGGGATAAAAAGCAACAATAGGGCGATTCTCCGCATACGTTCAAAGGTAATTACCGAAAGACTTTCTTCCGCAAAAGGTGTACAAATTGACTGCACAAGGTTTGTTTTTTGTTCTATATCGGGCTCAGCAGTATTTAAAGTGATACACTTTTTGTCTCACACGCTGTTACATTTGCAACACATGAGCGGCTTGAAGAAACTGGCATCCGAAACAGCCATCTACGGGGTATCCACCATCCTGGCGCGACTCATCAACTACCTTCTGGTACCACTCTATACCTTGCTGTTTGATCCTGCCGCTTACGGAGTAGTGACTTACTTTTATGCCGGACTGGCCTTCTTCAATATCCTGCTTACCTATGGAATGGAAACGACCTATTTCCGGTTTTCGTCTCTACCGGGAGCAAGCCGACGCACCTATTCCACAGCGCTCAACTCGGTACTGATAAGCTCACTCTTATTTATTTTCCTTACCTGGTTTCAGAGTGGCAGTATTGCGGAAATCATCCGCCAGAACGGCAACGAAGACCTGGTACGTTATTGCCTGCTGATCCTGGTATTCGATGCGGCGGCAGCCCTGCCCTTTGCTTACCTCCGGAAACAGGGAAAGGCCAAACGCTTTGCTCTGCTGCGTTCCCTGAATATTCTTTTCAACGTCGGTTTCAACCTGCTATTCATTTACTATGGCCCGGATTGGGCCTCAGAGGGCTTTAATCCGTTCGGGTTATTCAGCGAACAACCGGAAGTGAAATACATCTTTATCTCCAATGTGCTGGCCAGCGGAATTACGCTACTGCTGCTGTTACCCGAATTACGGGGGCTGGAATCCGGGTTTGATTACACAACCTGGAAAAAAATGCTGGTTTACGCTTTTCCTTTGGTCTTTGTAGGTCTGGCAGGAATGGTAAATGAAACTTTCGACCGCGTCATCCTCAAATTCCTGTTACCGGCGGATCAAGCCGACTTTGACCTGGGAGTTTACGGGGCTTGCTACAAGCTTAGCATCCTGATGTCCTTATTCATCCAGGCCTTCCGTTTTGCCGCCGAACCCTTCTTTTTCAGCCAGGCAGACAAAGCAGACCGGAGTATCTATGCGCTTTCTACCCACTACTTCTCCATTTTCTGTTTCGGAATTTTTCTGATGGTGACCTTGTACCTGGACGTTTTTAAGCTCCTGATAAGGGATGAAGAATACTATAGCGGCCTGCATGTGGTGCCTGTTCTGCTGCTGGCCAACCTGTTCCTCGGCCTGTATTACAACCTCAGCATCTGGTACAAGCTGAGTGATAACAACCGTATCGGAGCCTATATTTCCGTAGGGGGTGCCCTGCTTACTATTCTATTGTTGTTCCTTAGTATCCCCTCGCTGGGGTATACCGGGGCAGCCTGGACCACCCTCGTAGTATATGCCTCCATGGCCGTTGCCGTATACCTTACCGGACAACGCCGCTTTCCGATCCCCTATCGGGTGCGTGCATTCTTCCTCTACCTCTGCCTTACCCTCTTTCTTTACCTCCTAGGAGAAGCCATAGGAAGAAACCTTGGGCCCGGACTGGCATATACACTGAAATCATTGATCCTGATTGGATTCGGACTGGTCGTTTGGCTGGTCGAAAAGCCGAATAAAATTTTAACTTCGCAGCAAAAGACCAGATCTTGATTACGGTTAAAGTCATTCATTCTTCCGGAACCTCTTTACCACAATACCAGACTCCCGATTCCGCAGGCATGGACCTGCATGCATTCCTGGATGAAGAAGTGGTTCTCAAACCCATGGAAAGAAAGCTCATCCCTACCGGTATCAGGATGGAACTTCCACGAGGTTATGAAGCTCAAATTCGTCCGCGTAGCGGTTTGGCCTACAAACACGGAATCACCGTATTGAACAGCCCGGGTACCATTGATGCCGATTACCGTGGAGACGTAGGGGTATTGCTTATTAACCTGGGCCAGGAAGATTTTGTGATCCGTAACGGAGAACGTATCGCTCAAATGGTAGTGGCTGCCTGCGAGCAGATAGCATGGGTCCCCGTTGAAAACCTGGAAGAGTCGGAAAGAAGTGCCGGAGGATTTGGCAGCACAGGAAAACACTAACGCTTAACAAGTATTAACCCATAACATGAACATTATCGTACCAATGGCAGGAATGGGAAAGCGGATGCGCCCGCATACCCTGACCGTACCGAAACCCCTCATTCCCGTTGCCGGAAAACCCATTGTGCAGCACCTGGTGGAAGATATTGCCGCCATGTGCGATGAGCCCATTGATGAAGTTGCATTTGTCATTGGCCGTTTCGGAACTGCTACAGAGGAAAAGCTCCTGTCCATTGCCGAACAAATCGGAGCAAAGGGGAAAATATTCTATCAGGATGAAGCGCTGGGAACCGCCCATGCCGTTCACTGTGCCAAAGAATGCCTGAAAGGCAATCTCATTGTCGCTTTTGCCGATACGATTTTCCGTGCCGACTTCAAGCTGGATGCCAGCAAAGACGGGGTGATCTGGGTGAACCGGGTAGACAATCCCGAACAGTTTGGCGTTGTTAAGGTTGACGAACAAAACCATATCAAAGAATTTATCGAGAAGCCCTCCACGTTTGTTTCCGACCTTGCAATCATCGGAATCTACTATTTCAAGGACGGGGAAAACCTGTGCTCGGAGATCGAGTACCTGCTGGACAATGATATACGCGACAAAGGCGAATATCAGCTGACCAATGCTCTCGAAAACATGAAAAACAAAGGGCTGAAGTTTGAGCCCGGGAAAGTGGACGAATGGCTGGATTGTGGAAATAAAAACGCCACTGTTTATACGAACCGCCGGGTTTTGGAGATTAAGGAAGAGAGTGCAAGCGTTCACCCGGATGCCCGGATTGAGAACAGTACCCTTATCCATCCGGTGTTTATCGGGAATGGCGTGAAGGTGATCGATTCGGTGATCGGGCCGCACGTTTCTCTCGGAAACGGGACACGCGTGGAACGCTCTTTGATCTCAAACAGCATCGTTCAGGATCACGCTTCCGTCAAACAGGCACAGATTGCCAACAGCATGATCGGCAACTACGCCCAGGTGGAAGGCAAAGCCGATGAACTGAGCATCAGCGACTATTCAACTATCCATACATGAAATTAACCCCCATACCTTTTGTTCTGCTTGCTTTCCTCTCACTGGCAGCCTGTAAATCCAGGAAAGCCGTCGTGCAGGAAAAACCAGCCAAATCGATTGAAAACGAGCGGGTCAGACTGCAGTTCGACCAGGCATTTTTCAATGCAGAAAGACAAAAGGTACTGGGCAATTATGATGAAGCTATCGAGGCCCTGAAAGAAGCGCTGGAGATCTATCCTCAAAGTGCTTCCGCTCATTACGAGATGGCCGATATTTACTTCTCGCAGGAACGCCTGAACCAAGCCTATCAATCCATACAGGAAGCGATCAAACTGGAACAGGAAAACCTCTACTTCTATGACCTGAAGGCCCAGATCTGCCATGCCCTGAAAAAGCATACCGAAGCAGCGGAAGCACTTAAAGAGGTGATCCGGCTTCAACCCGGCAACCCGGACGCCTATTTCGATGCTGCCAACGAATACATCTACGCCAAAAAATACAACGATGCTTTGGATATCTATGACCGGATGGAAGAGCGTTTCGGTGTCGGCGAAGAAGTAATCCTGCAAAAGGAAAAGATCTACCTGCAATTGGGCAAACCCGACAAGGCCATTGCCGAAGTCAAAAAGCTGATCAAGCTGGCCCCAACCGACTCACGCTACCAGGGAATCCTGGCTGAGATTTACATGAGTTCGGGCAAAATGAAGGAGGCTGTTGCCATCTACCAGGAGATTCTGAAAACCGAACCGGAAAACGGTTTCGCGCATTTCGGGATGGCGGAATACTACCGCAGCCAAAACAAAAAGGAGGAGATGTTCTCCGAACTTAACCTGGCCTTCCGTGACTCGCGCATCAATATCGAGAACAAGATCAATATCCTGTTTAACCTGCTTCCGCTATTGGAGCGGGATCCCTCACTCAAAAAACCGCTTTTTGACATGGCCGAAACCATCCGGGATGCTCACCCGGAAGAAGCGGCAGGCTATGGTGTTTTGGGGGATTTGTACCTTGCCGATAACCGTAAAACCGAAGCGATCAACGCCTATCGGGAGGCTTTGAAAAGAGACCCTTCCAGTTTTCAGGTATGGAACCAGTACTGCAGCCTGCTGTTGGAAAAGGCCGACTTTGAGGAACTGGAAAAAGCGGCGGAAGAAGGACTCATCTCTTTCCCGAACCAGATAGAACTCTATTATTACAAAGCTCTGGCAGCCTATCAGAACAAGCATTACGATGTGTGTGTGGAAGCCGGAGAGGGTGGTTTGGCTCTTTACTCTACGGACGACAGTTACAACGCACAGCTTTATACGGTGCTGGGTGATGCTTATCATAATCTGGAAAAGCATGACAAATCGGATGAAGCGCTGGAAAAAGCGCTGGAACTGAACCCGAATAATCTCTATGTACTGAACAATTACGCCTATTACCTCTCGCTGCGTAAGGAAAACCTGGAAAAGGCCAAGCAGATGTCGGCCAAAACTCTGGAAGCGGAACCCAACAACTCCTCCTATCTCGACACATACGGCTGGGTGCTTTATAACCTCGGCCAGTACGAGGAAGCCAAAAACTTCATACAACGCTCCCTGAACCTGAACAACAACAGTGCGGAAGTGCTGGAGCATATGGGGGATGTGTTGTACAAGCTGGATCAGGTGGAAGAAGCCAAGAACTATTGGCGCAAGGCACTTCAGATCAACCCCGAATCAAGGACACTCAAAGACAAAACCGAAGGGAAAATCAATCTCTGATCCATGAAGAAGCTGTTAGCAGGCCTGTTGATCCTTGTCCTTATTCCTTCGTGCAAAAGCCGGAAAGCGGCTACGCGTAACCCGGAAATGACCGAGCTTAGTACGGATATCCGTAAACTAGGCGAACAGGTCAATACGGCGGCCTTCGAGTTCGAGTACCTGAGCATCAAAGCGGGTGGTCGTTTTGAAGGGTTGGGTATGCAGCAGAACATTAGCCTGAATATCCGCATGAAAAGGCATGAGAAGGTATGGATATCGGCACAGGCTCTGTTGGGTATCGAAGTGGCCCGCGCCCTGGTAACCCGCGACAGCGTATATATCATTCAGAACTTGCCTTCAAGAGACTACCGGGAATATAGCCTGGATTCTTTTTCATCCGTGCTTTCTGTTCCCCTGAGCGTAACCCAGCTGCAGGACCTGCTGGTTGGCAACCCGCTTCTCCCCTATGACAATTCCGCGATGGCTGCAATGCAAGGCGATTCGCTGGTGGTGGAAAAACAAATACGCGACTTCCTGCTAAGGGAATTCTTTGCCCCGGGAAAGGCCCGTATTGCGCGTAACTACCTGCAATCCAAACGGGAGTCCGGTCATGCGGATGTGCACTATTCGGATTTCAGCCTGGAAGGCACTAAAGAATTGCCTTTGAAAGTTAATATATTCGTGCAGCGCCAGGAAAGCAAAGCCCGACTTGACCTTCAATACACCTCCATATCGCTCGACCCAATCGGTAGTTTCCCATTCCGCCGCCCGGTGGATTAAGACCCTCGGCCTCATTGCCGTATTGGTGTTTTGGGTAGGAAATGACGCCTGGACACAACAGAAGCCTTCGGATAATAAGAAAAAGCAAAAACAGCTTGAGCAGGAGCGGAAGAAAAAGG
>CAXPEB010000113.1:0-10787 GCA_964215915.1 Bacteroidia bacterium | reverse complement strand
ACGGCACAAAAAAAGGCTCCAACGAGTGGAGCCTGTTAGCGTATGAAAAGGAAAGGCCTTTCAGCCAATCACTTTTACAAAATAAGTTAAAAATTAAGACATGTCAAGCTAGCGAGTCCAGACACGTAGTAATTTTTTCGTTTCAAAAAATTCTTCCTCAAACCAGTTGGACAGTGAACTGAGCTCGTATTGATAACGTGGATGCTTTTCGACAAAGCGTTGTATTTCGTCCTCCAGATCTCCTCCTTTTAGTAAAAACCAACTATTGGAAATCTCATGCTTACTGTGTGCCGACAGCAGGGGTGCTGTCCAGTCGATGAGAACATCCAGCTGGGCAACGGCTCGGCTGACGATAAAATCAAATTTTCCTTTCAGCGATTCCACTCTGGCGTGTACAGCTTGCACGTTTTTCAATTCAAGCTCCCTGCTTACGGCTTCCACTACCTTTATCTTTTTTCCGATAGAGTCTACCAATACAAATTCGGTATCCGGGAAGGCAATAGCCAGTGGTATACCCGGGAAGCCGCCACCGGTGCCTATGTCCAGAACCCGTGCACCGGGCTTGAACCTCACCTGGTTCAGGATGGACAGGGAATGCAATACATGCCTTTCATAAAAATTGTCCAGATCCTTGCGGCTGATCACGTTGATCTGTGCATTCCAGTTTTCGTACAACTCTTTCAGCGCTTCCAGCTGCGCTTTTTGTCCCGGATCGGTAAAAAGTTCCGGAAAGTACTTTCCTAAACTAATCATGAAAACGGATAAAGCAATTGTGTGTTGGTGAATTCGCGGATGCCAAAGACACTGAGTTCTCTCCCTATCCCCGAATTTTTTATACCTCCGAAAGGCAGCTCGGGCGTGGATTTGACCATATCGTTCCAATAAACCATCCCACTTTCTATTTGTGCTGCCAGCATCCTGAATTTGTCAGGGTCTTCAGTCCATACGGAGGCCCCTAAACCAAAATGAGTGGCATTGGCAAGCCGCACAGCCTCTTCCTCATCCGTGATGCGGAAAAAGCTGGCTACGGGGCCGAAAAGTTCTTCCGTATAGGCCGGACTTCCCTCGGGAGCTTCCAGCAGAATCCCGGGCAGAAAACCCGTTTCCCCGTTTCGTGTGGCACCGGAGAGTCGGGTTGCTCCCAGTTGAATGCTCGTTTCCACTTGTTTTTCCAGTTGGTCGCAGAGGTCTTTCCGGGCAATTACACCCAGCAGGGTGTTCTCATCCAGCGGGTCGCCGGGCTTGAAACTGTCCATGGCATCCTGGAAATATTCGGTGAACGTATCAAACACAGATTCATGGATGATAAATCGTTTTGCGGCTATGCAGCTTTGTCCGGTATTCTGAAAACGGGCCTGAGCTCCGGTACGGGCAGCTTGTTTCAGGTCGGCACCCGGTAATACTACAAAGGGGTCGCTTCCGCCCAGTTCCAACACCACTTTTTTGAGGTGTTTCCCTGCCAGGGCTGCTACCGAACTGCCTGCCCGGCCACTGCCCGTTAAAGTCACGGCCATTATGGAAGGGTGTTCTACAATGGATTCGATTTGAGGGATGGACGCGTATACGGTTTGGATGCAGCCTTCTTCAAAACCCGCTTCCAGGAAACAGGAAACGATACCTTCCGCGGAAAGGGGAGTGTTTTCCGCACATTTGAAAAGGGCAGTATTTCCAGCCATCAGGGTAGGAATGGCAAATCGAAGAACCTGCCATACCGGGTAGTTCCAGGGAAAAATACCGAATATGACTCCCAGCGGACGGAAATGGACTTCGGCTTTTCCTTTGGCTTCCAATGGAACCATTTCCAGTAGTTTTTCTGCATGAAGCGCATAATACCGGGCGGTGAGAGCGCATTTTTCAATTTCTGCCCGACACTCACGGATAGGTTTACCCATTTCAAGGCTGATATTCCGGGCCAGCTCTTCCTTTCGCTTCTCAAGAATATTCCCGAGGTTTTCCATCAAGGCGGCTCGCCTGGAGAAGCCCTCTTGTTTCCAGTGCGGGAACTGCTCTGCCGCCCGGGTGATTTTGGATTGAATTTCCCCGTCTGTATCGAACGGGATGCGGATACCGGTTTCTCCGGTATAAGGATTCCTGAGTTCAAAAGCCATATCAGTGCTGTTCGGATTCCCTTTCCTGTGCAGGCATTGCGGTAGGATTTTCTGTTTCCGGGTGCCTGATCTTTCCTCCTTCTTTCGCCGTGTAGACGGCTGAAATACAGGTGGCGATCAGTAGAATACCCAAAACCGGGAGCAGGATGCGGGAACTCCTTTTTGGTGGTTCTAGCCGCAAAGCCAGTACCAAAGCAGCCAGTGTTCCGCTTATTGCAAAAAGCCACAAACTGATCTCCGCAGCTTCTTCATGTTCGTGGATGATGCGGTGAGAAATACCCCCGATTTCCTCGACAATTTCCTCGGCTCCTTCTCCCGTATTGAAAACAACTACTGCCGAAATAGCCAGCAGAACGAAGAACAAAGAACTCAACCGTATCAGCAGGCCATTCTTTTTCATCCATCCATATAAAAATACAGGTGTGAAAAGGAGAAAGCCGAAAACCGGGAGGTGCGTAAGAGCAAGGTGTATCTGGGCCGCATTCATGCCCGCAATTTACACAGGTAGCCGGGAAAATTCTCCCGATCCCTAACGATACGGATATAAAATGGGCATTGCTACCGATTTCAGCGAAGCCGGGTGCAGCCATCTTTGTTTCAATTATTGATTCCTAACCATGAAGAACTTTCTGCTTTTCCTGACCTGTCTCCTGACACTGGCTGCTACGGCACAAAAAGTAAACTACAAAATACTCAGTGACGACCCACGTAATGTCAAGTCTTTTTCGCTGGCACTGGAACCGGCCTACCTGGATCTTTATGCCAGCGATTTCCACCTGGGATACAGCATACGTGCTGAACTCCTGCTGCTAAAACGCCTCGAACTGCGGGCAGATTTCCGCCGGGCCTACTTCGATATGAATCAGAAAGAAGCGGAGAACAACCCCTGGCTGCCTAAAAACGGAGTGAAGCAGGCATCGGCCTTTGAGGCCGGTTTCTCGCTGTTTTTCTTTGATAAGCTCACAAAAACCCAGACCAAGCTGGTGCTGTCCTCCAGGACTTCCGGAAATTATACGTATACCAAGTACATCATGATCCCGGCCACTGCCCGGAAAATGTTCGGTGTTGGCGGTGGATTGTACAACAACCGGGTGGCTCTGAATATTGAAAAAGACAAACAGGTCAATTTTGATATTGCCAAAGGAAATGGAGATACGGCCGTGTCCGGGGATGACATCTTTACCATGTTCAATGCCTCTGTTCTGTATGGAGGACTTCACTGGAAAAAAATTATCGATGTTATTGCCGATACGGACTATGGCATGCGTAAGGTAGGGGGGATGACAGACTTCTATATCGATTTTCTTTTTGCTCCCGTACTTCATTTCAGTGATGTCAAAGACCCGAATGGAGAGATCTATGAAGTGAAAGCGGCCAGTGACCACCTCAAGCGTATGGGCTGGCGTTTGGGCTGGACCTACCGGCACCCGAACAAAGTGGGATTCACCTATAAAATGGAATTCGGTTCCCGCCCGGGCTATCAGACCAAGAAGGGAATTTCCCTCGATAATGAAAAAGCATTCTTTCTTTTTACCCTCGGTTTCAATATTCCGGCCGGTAAGAAAAAAGACCTTCAGAAATAGGGGAGAAGCAATACTATCACCTTAGTAGAAGCCGGTTATTCCGGCTTTTTTTATTGGTTTCAGGCATGGATATTTGAACAAATGAACAAGCAAGAAGCGCTGGCTATAGTCCGCAATGCCGATGGCCTCGGTCAGGTGCCGGAAGAACAGCTGGTATGGCTGGTGGATCAGTCGCAGATCCGGTTTTACCCGGCCGGTGATTTTCTTTTCCGGCGGGGAGAACCTGCCGATTTTATGGAACTGGTGTTATCGGGCTCTTTCCGTGTGTACCGGGAACAGGAAAAGGGGCAAAAGGAAATAACGGAATTGCACCCGGGGGACATTACCGGGGTGCTGCCTTATTCCAGGATGGTTGAGGCCACCGTATTCGGTCAGGCCCGGGAAGATTCGGAGGTGCTGCTCCTGCCGAAAGAGCGGTTCAATGAAATGATAAAAACCCGCCATGCGCTGACCCAGGCACTTGTGCACCTGATGACTTCAAGGGTAAGAGAATTCACCACCCTGAGGGAGCAGAATGAAAAGATGATGGCGCTTGGCAAGCTCTCAGCCGGCCTGGCTCATGAACTGAATAACCCCGCCGCGGCTGTAGTTCGGAGTGCGCGTGAGCTGAAAAGAAATATGAAACTTGCTCCCGACCGTTTCAAAAAGGTGGTGTTACTTAAAGTGACCCCGGAAATGGTCGATGAGGTAAATGAGGTATTATTCGGGATACTGAACCGGGAAATGCCCAAAATGACCCTTGTTCGGAAAGCGGCTCTTGAAGATGAACTGGGCGACTGGATGGAAGACCATGGGGTGGAAGATGCCTTCGAACTGGCTCCCAACTACGTGGACTTTGGCTTTTGTACGGATGATCTGGAGAATATCCTGAATAT
Organism: Bacteroidia bacterium; assembly: GCA_964215915.1. Classification (GTDB taxonomy): domain Bacteria; phylum Bacteroidota; class Bacteroidia; order UBA8524; family UBA8524; genus UBA8524. The sequence continues at coordinate 6,221 of CAXPEB010000113.1, read as the reverse complement.
TGTGGGTGAAGAAGCCGTATCCGTGGTGCTGATGTGGATCGATAATAATCTGGTGACGGAGAAACTGGTAGGGGAGATCGAAGAAGCGTCGCGGCGAATCTCTGAGTTGGTTAGCTCCGTGAAGACCTATTCGCATATGGACAGGGCCCAGGAACGAGAGCGGGGCGATATCCATGAAGGCATTAAAAGCACCCTGACTTTGTTGAATCACCGGGTAAAAAAACACGGAATAAAGTTGCAACTGGAACTGGATGAGTCGCTGCCGCACCCGAACATCTTTGTGAGCGAACTAAACCAGTTGTGGACCAACCTGATTGATAATGCACTTGACGCGATGGAAAATTCGGAGGCGAAGGTGCTTACCATTCGCAGCTTCCGCGACCATGATCGTATCAAAGTGGAAGTGGGCGATACCGGTACCGGGATTCCCGATACCATCCTCAATAAAATCTATGACCCCTTTTTTACCACCAAGGCTGTGGGCAAAGGCACAGGCCTTGGACTGGAAGTAAGCAGGAGGGTGGTGGACCACCATGGAGGAAAGCTGGACCTTAGGAGCGAACCGGGCAATACTGTATTTACGGTCAGCCTTCCGTTTGACTGAGTGCTTCTTCCGTGAGGCGTTTGGCCTCTTCAAAATTGCTAACAGGAACAAAATCATCCTGGTTACGAAACCAGGTAAGCTGTCTTTTGGCGTAGTTGCGGGTATGCTGTTTGATCAGTTCCACCGCTGTATCCAGGTTGTATTTTCCATCGAAATAGTCAAATAATTCCCGATACCCTACGGTTTGAAGTGCTTTAAGATGCCGGAACGGGTACAGCTCGCGGGCTTCCGCCTCAAGGCCTGCCTCCATCATAGTATCGACCCGCCGATTGATTCGGGAATATAAGACGCTGCGTTCCGGGTTGAGAAAAAGTTTCAGACTACGGAAAGGACGCTCCGGTTTGGCTCCGGGTTGCGACTGCGGTGTCAAACAAATCTCCAGTGCCCGGATCACCCGGCGTGGATTATTCAGGTCGGTTTCCCTGGCCTTTTGGGCATCCAGCGATTGCAATTTCCGGGCTAATGCAGCAAGCCCTTGGGTTTCCAACTCTTCATTCAGCTTCTTGCGCAATTTGGGATCGGGTGGGGGCAATGGATCGAATCCTTCATACAGGGCTTTGAGATAGAGCCCGGAGCCACCTGTGACAATGCAGACATTGTTTCTTTCGAATACACGTTCCGCCTCTGCAAGCGCTTGGGTCTCATATTGAACCACACTCATTTCATCCTGGATGGAAATTGCCCGAACCAGGTAATGCGGTGCCTGATCCAGTTCCTCACGGCTTGGAACTGCGGTTCCGATTACCATTTCCCGGTAGAGCTGTCTGGAGTCGGCATTGATAATACCTGTGCCCAGCCATTGGGCAAGCCGGATGGCTAATTGGGTTTTGCCGGAAGCAGTCGGGCCACCTAATACCAGAAGAAGTTTATCTTTCAAGAATAATCGTCGTCGTCATAGCTGTCGCCGCCGAAAAGGTTGTCCCCGGAATCCTCATCCCCATTGTCTCCATTGTCATCGCTGCTTTCATCCCCTTCTTCATCCATACCGTCCGTTTCGCCGTCGTCCAGATGTTCGCCCATCATTTCTTTGGCGATTTCACCACCAAGGAGGTTTTTGGTCAGGTAGTCGAATTCGTCTTCTTCCAGGTCGCCACCCACTTTTCGCTGTATTTTGTATTGTTTCGGGGCTTTGTTTTCTGAACGGACCACCAGCGGATAGGTGCTTTTGGTATCCTCTTTCATGCTGATTGTGATCAGCTCCACCATCAGCGTCCACTGTTCGTTGAGGTCGTACACATACAGCAGTTTCTGGTGTGGGTCATTGATCAGCGCGCTCAGTCGGGTGGTAGAAAACAAAGGAGTTTCTTCCATACCGGCTTCGGGGAGGAACACATATTTGTCGTGTTTTTTCCAGGTATCGTCGCTGATGTAGAAGAGTGCGTTGTGTTTTTGATCGAACTCGATAGCCTTGAGGATGGCAAAATGAAAATCCTCCAGGGTCTGCGAGGAGCGTACATCCATGATGCGCACCACCTCTTCGTCTTCTTCAAAACACAATCTGAAACGGTAAACTGCCATAGTGCTTAAGGCTGCAAAAATAAGGGAATTCGCTACAATTTTCTTGTCAGTCCGAGTTCTTCTCCTTTTTCCAGCATATAGCGGTAAGCGGCGTCAAACTCATTGGGTATGATTCCGTCGAGTATGGCCTCTCGTATCGCCAGTTTCACCTGTCCGATCTGTTTCCCTTCTTCGATCACAAATGCCTCCTGGATATGGTTGCCGGTAATGGGAGGCTGCCAGTTTCTCAGTCTGTCTCGTTCGGTGACGTCCACAATTTTTTGCCGTACCAGTTCCAGGTTGCTCAGGTAACGTTTGACACGTTTCTCGTTTTTTGAGGTGATGTCTGCCTTGCATAGTAGCAACAGGTCGGAGACGTCTTCTCCTGCATCGACGATCAGTCTGCGTACTGCCGAATCGGTCACTTCCTCCTTTGACAATACAATGGGCCGCAGGTGCAGGAGCACCAGTTTTTCCACGTATTTCATCTTTTCATTGAGGGGCAGCCGCAATCTTCTGAATATGGATTTCACCATCCTGGAACCCCGGTCTTCATGACCGTGAAAGGTCCAGCCATGGCCTTCTTCAAACCGCTTGGTCTGTGGTTTGGCAATATCATGCAACAGCGCTGCCCAGCGTAACCAGAGGTCATTGCTTTCGTGGGAAAGATTGTCCAACACCTGAAGGGTATGGAAGAAATTGTCTTTATGAGCAAGCCCGTTCCGGGTTTCCACACCTTCCAGCAAACAAAGTTCCGGGAAAATGCGGTGGAGAAGTCCGGTTTGATGCATGAGCAGGAATCCCACGGAAGGGATGGGAGAAAGGATGATCTTATTCAGCTCGTCGCTGATCCTTTCCATACTTACAATATCTATCCTTTCAGCATTTGTGCGTATCGCTTCCAGGGTGTTTTCATGGATATGGAATCCGAGCTGGGTAGCAAAACGTACTGCCCGCATCATCCGCAAAGGGTCGTCACTGAAAGTAATATCAGGGTCAAGGGGTGTTCGGATAATTCCTTTTTTCAGATCCTCCACACCGCCAAATGGATCGGTGAGCTCACCGAAACGGTCTGGGTTCAGGCAAAGAGCAAGGGCATTGATGGTGAAATCCCGGCGATTCTGGTCGTCTTCCAGGCTTCCGTCTTCTACGATAGGTTTTCGGGAATGCCGTTGATACGATTCGCGCCGGGCACCCACGAACTCTATATCCCAGCCGTCTTCCGTTTTCAGGTTAGCCGTTCCGAAATTGCTGTAAAAATTGACTTTGGGTTTTCCGGGAAGTTTATTGGAAAAGGCTTTGGCTGTTTCAATACCGCTGCCCAGTACCACAATGTCTACGTCTTTGGAAGGGCGACTGAGGAAGGCATCGCGCACATATCCGCCGATCACATACATTTCCGTTCCGCTCTCGCCGGCCAGCTGGCTGAGTTGCGAGAAAAAATCCGCCCTGAGAAACTCCTTGTACATTTTAATTGGAGGCGCAAATATAGCCCTGGCAGAAACAAAGAATACCCCGCCCCGGACAGATCTTTTGTTCCGGGCGGGGTATATGTGTAATTGAATTTTCTTTGATGAAGCTAATTCAGCGTTTGTGCGGCGGAAGGGGCAGGCGTGGTGAATGGTGCTGAACGAATTTCTGCCATTGAGCCGGGTTGAGTATGGATTTTACCTGAGCCAGATAGTTTTTGTAACAATGCAGGGTTGCGCGATGATGTATGGCACAGAGCTTATGAAGCTGGCTTCGGAAGGATTGTCTGAGATCCTGCATGGCATCTCTGAACTGGGTCGGGTTGATGTTGCCGGCACGAAGATCCAATACCAGTTCCTGTCTTTTTGCTGCCGCATGAAGCCTTACAAAACGGTAATACTTGCGGATGCTGTCCGAATGTCCCCTGCGGCAATCCAGGTAGTTTTTCCAGGCATGATGCAGCTTGTGCTGCTGAACCGAATCAGGCCTTACAACTGCTCCGCAACCCTGTTGCCCGGAAATATCCGGTAGAGCGGGGTCAAAGGGTTCTTCCTCAAGAATTTCGGGAATACCCTCATTCACCAGGTAAAGATCTTCGCTCTCCGTTCCTCCCAGGATATCCTGTTCGAAAAGTGCGTCGACCTGAGAATAGAAGCTTTCGTCGGTTTCGGTTTCCTGTCCGTCAGCCGGATTTTCTGTTTTCTGGCAGGCGGAGAATGCCAGTATGGCTGCTGCCAGAATTAGGACGTTGATCTTTTTTGTACTTATCATGGTTTTTTTGGGTAGGAGCAACAAGCTTCCGGATGGTTTAACGGAGCATGACTGCAGCAACGAAATGCGTATGGCGTATTTATGTATTAATGCGCCAAAGCAACCACGATAGGAAAAAATGTTCAGGGATGTGATTAACGAATAACCTGAAAGCGAGTGTTGTAGGGGCCGTTTCCTGTACTAAGTACGAGGGTATATATCCCGGGTTCCAGCTCCTGAATGGCTATTTGAGATTCGGACTCAATTACTCCTGCGAGGAGTGCTTGTCCTTGTAAGTTATATACCTGGAATACGCTTCCGTCCGGAGCTCCGTAGATATGGAGGGTTGATCGTGATGGGTTAGGAAAAACCCGAAGCTCAGCTTGCCCGGGAGATTTTAGTCCCACCAGGTTGATTGTACCGAATTTATTGCCCTGAACATTTGCTGCTACAAGTGTTTCTTTCCGAGATCCATTTCCGGATTCGTCCAGATATCCATAGCGAGTGTTCCAATATTCGTTGCGCATAATATCGGTAGGACTACTAATATGGCAGGATAGCAGAGTACCCCGGTACCCGATCAAATCCATACTTAAACTAACTGTTCCGGTAGCGGGCTCGTATTCGTATAACGCGGCATCATACATGATATCGCCATTTGTACTGTCAGTCATCACCCAGCGATTTCCAAATTGTGCGGACGAAGCGCTATGCACCAATCCGGGTAAGGGTTTATCAACCCGACTTACTAAAGTGGCATCGCTCCATACAAAGTCCTCGGTTCTGCTTCGGCTTCTTAGGGTATAAACAACCGAGTCAGCATAAAACTCAGCTTGAAGAATAGAGTCAACCCGCACCTCTTTATCGGCGGGTTGATCAGGACCCCTATACTGCCAAATGGAATATACCAGAACATCACCGGCCCTGGCAGGATAAAAATCTTGCCAACTCAGAGTGAATTCGGGAGGTAACCCATTTTGAGTAGTACAAAGCTGGCGGAAAGGATCGGCCCCCATTCGAATCCAACCTACATTCTTGCCCAGTATATAAGGTTCCTGACTTAAGTCGGCGTGGCCGTTCACATAGGGATAGAACCATGCTGCCGAATCAGCGATCATCCCATCGTCATACCAATCATCCTTTTCATAGATCAGAAAGCTACCGTCCGCTTGCTCTGCCCATTCTCCCGGCTGCATATCCAACGGAAAACGCCGCTCCTTTCCGATACCAAAAAGAAAGACTTTAAGGAAAGCACTATCCATCCAGAAATCATAATAGAGGTTTAACTCGGAAAAGGGCGCTATCATCGATTCAGGAAAGGTCTTACAACGCTTGAAATGGGCGTGCCACAATTTTGTTGTTCCTAACGGCATTGTGCTGCTCGGACTTGAGGGCGTTGAATCATAATACAAACGAACAAGCTCCAGTTTGGGTCCGGAGTTGAAAGTGAAAATCCCCTCATGGTATTGGGGGAAATGGTGCAATTGGGCAAAGAGATCGGAGCCCAATAAGAGAACGACGAGCAGGGGTAGTAGTTTCCTCATAATACTCTGTAAGACGATTTTAGAATTACTTTTGCTGCGCTTTATGGGCACTCTTTGCTTATGCATAATTGCGGGATGAGATTTGCCTTTTGTTTGGCATATGGCAAAAGGACGAATTTAATTTTTGCCCAGCTTTACTTTCAAAGTAAAATGAAGCTCCTGCTCGCACCCTGTTTTTGACTGCAGGCAGTTGGGTATCCCAAATCTGTAAATTATCGGCCAAAATCCGTATCAATCCCTACAGGAAGTTGTCAGTTGAAAATGTTTAGGGCACCATTGAATTATTAATGATCGATTGCTGAATTAATACTGCAATTATAGATCGGAAGAGCGTCGTGTAGGGAAAGAGTGTAACA
>CAXPEB010000112.1:0-23094 GCA_964215915.1 Bacteroidia bacterium | reverse complement strand
AAGAGGTGAAGGAAGAGAAGAAGGAAACGCCTGTTAAAGAGAAAGTAGCCGAGAAGGAAGAGAAGCCTGCTGAAAAACCGGCCGACAAGAAAAAAGAAGAGCCCCCGGCCAAGGAGAAAGAGAAAGAAAAAACACCTCCTGCAGCCGAAGGAGAAGTGGGTGAGGTGATCAAGCCGAACTACGAAAAACTCCAGGGCCTCAAGGTTCTGGGTAAGATTGATCTGCCCACGGAGCCGAAAAAGAAACCGGTGGCTTCCAGCGACGGCAGCCACGAAGGCAAGAAAAAACGGAAACGTAAGACCGTAGCCACTCCCGAAAACCGTCGGCGTGACGGTGCCGGAGGAGGCAACCAGAATCGGGATCGCCGCGGTGGTCCCCGGGACCGCCGGGATGCACCTAAGGAGGAGATCACCGAAAAAGCCATACAGGAAAAACTCAAACAAACCCTGGCCCGCCTGCAACCGGGTGGTGGCAAGGGTGGTGGCCACAACCGCCAGAAAATGCGCCGTCAGAAACGCGATCAGCATGCGCAGCACCGCGAAGACCGGATGCGTATGGAGGAGATGGAACAAAAGGTACTGAAGGTTACCGAATTCATCTCTGCCAATGAGCTCGCACAAATGATGGATGTTGGGGTTAACGAGGTAATCACCGCTTGTTTCAGCCTGGGTATGATGGTTTCCATCAACCAGCGTCTTGATGCGGAAATGATCTCCATCATCGCCGAAGAATTCGGTTTTGAAGTGGAATTCGTCGGAGCGGATATGCAGGAGACCATCGCCGAAGAAGAGGATGCTCCCGAAGATCTCAAATCCCGTCCGCCTATCGTTACGGTTATGGGTCACGTAGATCACGGTAAAACATCCCTGCTCGACTATGTTCGTAAGGCTAACGTAATCGCCGGAGAGGCCGGTGGTATCACCCAGCATATCGGGGCCTACGAAGTAACCCTGGAGAACGGAAAGAGCATTACCTTCCTCGATACACCGGGTCACGAAGCCTTTACTGCTATGCGTGCACGGGGTGCGAAACTAACCGACGTGGCGATCATCGTAATCGCTGCCGATGACGATGTCATGCCCCAGACCAAGGAAGCCATTGCGCACGCTCAGGCAGCCAATGTGCCCATGGTTTTTGCCCTTAACAAGATTGATAAGCCGGAAGCCAATCCGGATAAAGTACGTGAACAACTGGCTTCCATGAATATCCTTGTGGAAGAGTGGGGAGGAAAATACCAGTGCCAGGAGATATCAGCCAAAAAGGGACTGAATATCGACGAGTTGCTGGAAAAAGTATTGCTTGAGGCCGAACTGCTCGACCTTAAAGCCAACCCCGACAAACGTGCGGTGGGAACCGTGGTGGAAGCCCAGCTCGATAAGGGCCGTGGAATCGTGACCACCCTGATGGTTCAGGCAGGTACCCTCCATATGGGCGATCCTATCATTGCAGGTGTCCATGCCGGAAGGGTGAAAGCCATGTTCAATGAAAGGAACAAAAAGATCGATCAGGCAGGTCCTTCAACACCGGTTACCATTCTTGGCTTCAGCGGAGCACCGCAGGCCGGCGACCGCTTTGTGGTGACTGCCAGTGAGCAGGAAGCCAAGGAAATTTCCAATAAAAGGCAGCAACTGCAACGGGAGCAAGGCCTGCGTACGCAGAAACATATCACCCTGGACGAGATCGGACGTCGATTGGCTATCGGGAACTTCAAAGAACTCAATATCATTGTCAAAGGTGATGTGGACGGTTCCGTAGAGGCCCTCGCAGATTCCCTGCTGAAGCTGTCTACCGAAGAGATTCAGGTAAACGTAATCCACAAATCAGTGGGTCAGATCTCGGAAAGCGATGTCTTGCTGGCTTCGGCTTCTGACGCCATCATTGTAGGATTCCAGGTTAGACCTTCCGGACAGGCCAAAAAATTGGCAGAGAATGAGGGTATAGAGATCAAATACTACTCGGTTATCTACAAGGCCATCGAAGAGATCAAAGATGCCATGGAAGGACTGCTGGAGCCCGATATCGAAGAGAAGGAAGTCTGCAGCGTGGAAATCCGCGAAGTCTTCAAGATCTCCAAAGTGGGCGCCGTTGCCGGTTGTTACGTGCTCGATGGAAAAATCACGCGGAATACCAAGATCCGGTTGGTTCGTGATGGCGTAGTAGTGCATACCGGTCAGCTGGATTCACTCAAACGCTTCAAGGATGATGTGAAAGAAGTAAGTGCGGGATACGAGTGCGGATTGACTCTCAAGAACTACAACGATCTCAAAGAAGGTGATATCATCGAAGGCTTTGAGGAAGTTGAAGTAAAACGGAAGCTCAAGTAACCCGAATACGTAAGCTTTGTAAGGGCAGAAAACCTTCTGCCCTTCTTACCGTGTGAGCTTACCCAGTGGGGCATATACGCCCTTTGGATCAGTCAAAAAGTTGTGAGGATATTTGGTTATTCAGAGGAGGAGAAACCTATCCAACAAATCAAAAGAATGCCCATCGCCATAAAAAATGGGTATTCGGGAATATCGAGCGTATATCTTTCTCTGCCGTTAGGCCATTTCTTACTTGTCTGAAAAATGGTCATCCAAGAAAGAACACAAGGATCGAAAAGCATTCAACCGGATTGAAGTGTCTCTCTACCCGCAGGTTTTAATCCTGATCAGGGCTTATTCCGCCAGTTCCGAAGAAGTGCCCTGGTTGTTCCAGATCTGGGAGCGATCTGCTGCATCAACCAACCCGTCGAGGTTAACATCAGCCGCATAGTACCCCACCCTGTTTCGGTCGTCCCAGGCCGCTACGGCATCCGAGGTCCCGATGGTTTGCCCGGTGTTGGTGGCCACTCTGCCGCAATACATTCCATACTTGCCTCCGCCTATATCCTTGAGGGGGGAATTACCGAAGGCCATAGAGCCGGAGGTGCTGAAATTATAGATAAATCGATTGCCGGAACGGATCAGCGAATCGGAAGACTGAATGGGAATATGGGTTCTATGATAAACCACCACAAACATTCTTCCTGCCCGGTTGGTAGGGATACGCAAAGGAGAAACCCCGTCCAGGTCGACGATCTTCCCGTTTGCCAGGAGGAACCCTGCTCTGCGACCGACAATTGAGGTATCGGTAGCCTGGTTAGGTAAGGGTGCCTGGCGCAGTTCCACCAGTACCCAATCTACAATACTGTCATTGGGGATAGAATCAACAGCTTCTCCTCCGTTGTAATTCCAGGGAGCTCCTTTGTATACCTGGGTATCCGGGAGGTATTGATTCAGTGCCGGATTCATGTGGTTACCGTCAAAAGGTCCTTCCAGGAATAATGTAAGGTCTAAGAGTACGTGGGTATTGGTGTTGAGGATGGCGGGGGTACTCAAAAGATAATTGGAAAGCAACCCGGATCCGTTCCGTTCGAATGCAGCGAAGTAATAGGAACGATTGGTTTCCAGTCCGCTAATCGTTACTGAAGTTCCTGTACCGTTATACACAACATAGGAGCCCGGGATCAGCACATCACCGTCACCGAATATGGCATCTGCCGTGTAGTCAACTCCATTTACCGGGAGCCCTATTATAGGGGCATTCTCGCGAGCTATCAGGATACAACCGCTTCCGTTACCCCGTGTCCAGCTTAAAGTAATGCTGGTATCGCTTGAGCCGGATACATGCAGGCCGGTAACCTGGTTGGAGGGAGCGTTAACCCCTGTTGCCTGATTCCCGCTCAGAGGGCTGCTCAGGCGGTAAACAATATAGCTGCCCGTTCCATTGTATTCGTAAACCGAAAAATGGTAGGTAGTTCCGCTGCTAAGCCCGGTAACGGCTACCGAATTCCCTGTACCTTCATAAACCACATAATTGTCGGTATTGTAAGGAGTCCCACTGCCAAAACTGGCGTTTCCCGAATAGGAAGTCCCGTTGGAGGGTGTATAATTTACAGCGGATGCTTCCCGGGCAACAACAATACGTCTTGCCCCATTCCCATTGGTCCAGTTCAGGGTCATGGAACTTGAGCTTACGGAAGAAAAGGTCAGGTTGGACGGACTTACCGTAGGTGCAGTGGGGGAAGCCCAGGTAAAGCGTTTTTCATGTCCGGCATTCATTGTCCCCACAGGAACCCGTAAATTTTCTATGTTCTGGAACACCAGGGTATATTCCACATCGCGAATGATATAGGGCGTGAATACCAGCTGAAGAATATTGGTATCCACCAGGGTGCGGCTGCTGATGGTGTGCCCGCTCCAGGAGGAGTTACCGGCATTTTCCGCAGAGGACTGGGTTACCCGTTCATTGAATAACACCCTGATCGTAACACTGTCTATTACGTTGACGCCGGTAACAAATGGTTTATTGGTGTTAACGGCAAGGGTTCCGGAGCTATCTATAAGGTCACCGTTCACTTCGAATTGGTCGTTATCGTCGGGTATGGATATCTCGGAATTGGAACCGATGTTTCCGTCGTTGAGTACGGTAACGTTTCCGCCGGCGGAAAGGGTTCCCTGGGTTTCTATATTCAGGTTATAGAAGACAATATCATCTGAGATCACCTGGTCAGAATCTCCGTTAAGGGTAACTGTGGAGCTGCCGGAATTGAAATTTCCGGAGTTTGAAATATTCCCGGAAATGGTGATGTTCGAGCTGTCGGCATTGATGGTGCCGCCGCTGTTATTGATGGTTACGTCACCGCCGAAACTCACGTTTGCCGAACCGGCATTCATGGTTCCGCTGTTTGAGAACGTAGCGTTGCCCTGGAAGGACATGTTACCCGTTCCTGCATCGAGTTCGCCGTTGGCGGAAACCAGCATGCTTTTCGAAAAGACTACCGTTCCGGAATTGGTATACAGTTTTCCGTTGTTGCCCACCCGACAGGAATCGTTGAAATAGACGGTTCCCGTATTAACATAATACCGTCCTCCGCTTTTGATTTCGGTCAGGCTGGTGGGATTCCAGTAAATGGTCGCGGCATTGGTATAAAAATTCCCTTCAATCTGGTTGGTTCCGTTACCGTTTACCACAATTTTGGCAGTATCTCCATAGAATGGATTTCCCAGAGTGCTCAACACACCATTAACAATCAGTGAGTCATTTCCGGCATGGAAAGAGGAGTTCTGGTTATGAAGAGTGAGGTTCCCATTGATGACGATCTTACCCAATTTATTGGTGAAGGAGCTTCCTCCATGTACATAAAGGTTGCCGTTAAAGGTCATGCTCCCGCTATCGATATTGAGCGTGGTATTGATGGTAAAGTCTCCGTTAGTGATGAAGTGCCCGTTTTCTATGGCCAGATATCCGGAGCCATAACCCGGAAAACTGGTGGCACTTGTGCCGGTATGGTTCAAAGTACCACCGCTCTGCAAACGTATGTTGGCGCTGGATACTATGGTGAGGTTTCCGGTCACGGTCAGTACCGCGTTTCCTTTGATTATCAGGCTTGACGGTTTGTTCCATTGGCCCATTTCCAGGTTGGTTACGGTCGGCGAATAATTCCCTCCGCTAATAGGACCGATAACCACGTTGGATCCGGATCCGGGCACTCCGGAAGGACTCCAGTTTCCGGCTGTATTCCAGTCGCTGCTTATTGATCCCACCCATTGTTTTTGGGCATGCAGAGTCAACACAGCAACGCTGAAAAGCAGTGCGATTAGAATTCTGTGGAGGCGCATTTTCTTATCTCAACTGAACTTTTCCGCTTTCTGTTCCCTCGCGGCCTTGTATGCGAACCGAGTAATATCCGGGCGGAAGACCGGGTAATCTCAGGGTATTCATCCCTGCAAGCAGTTCGCTGCGACCTGTATGCACCGTGCGGCCCATCATATCAATCACCTCGATGCCAAAAGACTGGCTGTTGTAGTAAGCAGGAACAAAAACATATACTTCTGTTCCGTTACCGGTTACCCGTATCCTTTGAACATCATCCACCAGCTTTTCCGCGCTCAGTGCATAGGACTGAATATGCAGTACGAAGCGGCTGTCGCTGTTGGCTTGGTGAGTGAATGTATAAGGCTTTGCTTTGATGTCGTAGAATATTCCCAGGACTTTGTCTTCCAGGTACACATGCCATTTGCTGTCGAATTCGGAAAGGTCCAGGCTCAGTGTTACTTCTTTGCCGACTTTGCTGCTTCTGAACCCGAGCGGAATGGTATGAACAAACTCGTTTCCGTTAAGCGCGGTGATAGCTATTTTTCCTTCCGGAGATACGGCGTACACGCTGGGTACATCCTGGTTAAGAGAAATCAGTTTATAGGCCTCGGCTTCCGGATCAAATCCGCTGCTTGCCTGATCCGTGAAATAAACCACGGTTTGGTCACTTTTTCCGTCTTTGTCCACCGCGTTCAGGCGCACCAGGTCGTAGTTCTTTTTCAGGAAAGTACCCAGTCCGGTGTTGCTTGTGGTCCTGTTAGCATTCTGTACCTCGAAAGTTACATCGCTGTTGGCTTTTACCCAGAATCCCTGGAAGGGGGCGATTACCGTAGCACTATTGGCGGATCCGCTTGTGTGGTAATTGGTTATGGAAACACCGGTGGAACAAATGGCCACATACTGACCGTTCACGGCATCCCATACATGGATGGCTTTGTAGCTCACACTTCCGAAGGAGGTGGAGAACAAGCTGCTGATGTCCAGGTTGCTTGGGTATGGATTCCCGATCAGGGTCCAGCCGGTAGCTTCCGAACCGCCCGTGGTATCCGGATCAAGCGTTGCTTTGATTGCAAAGGAATGGTTGGCAGCTGTATAGGTGCCGGTATGATGGAGTGTTTGATTGATGGTGTGAATTCCGTTGGAATTGTCGGAGAAGACTGTATACACCTTGCTTTGGTCATCGGAAGAGCTTGCTGCTGTCCATCCGTTGGCAGAGCCATCACCACGGTCAGTGGCATCCCAGTAGTAAATATTCCTCTGGTTGGCAGGCGTATGGCTGCTGAACAGCAGGTCAAGTTGGGTTAGGTTTCCTACGGTGCCGGTAAACGGCAAGGCGATCTGTCTCCAGCCAGCATTGGTGTTGCTGAGGAATTTTTCCATGATCACGTTACCACTCATGGTGCCGCTTCCCACACCTGAAATCTGTCCGTAGGTTGTGGTTCCGGTGGCAGCCAGTTTCAACTTGCCTCCTGTGGTGAGTTGCCCGGAAGTCAGGGTGAGGATGCCAATAATTTCGGTGGAGTCTCCCAGAGTAAGGCCATTGCTTCTGTTAAGGGTAAGGTCGCTGAGCAGGTTGGTCGTGCCAGGGGTGCTTTGATCCAGGTTCAGCTGATCCGAACCGGATGAACTTCCGTCAAAAACCAGTTTGGCCGAAGCATCACCCACAATCACGCCACTGCCGCTCAGAGTACCGGAAACAGTCAGTTGGTTTCCGCTAAGAGTCAGGGTAGAGCTGGAATTCAGAGTAATATCTCCCACATTGATGTCAGATCCCAGAGTAGGGAAGTTGCCGCCAGCAGGGGAGGTGGGGATGATAACATTCGAATTGGTGCCCGGAATATTGGTAGAAGGCGTCCAGTTACTTGCGGTAGACCAGGCAGAAGTGGTTCCTACCCAGGTAGCATTCAGTGCGTCAGAAATCCCGGTGATCGTTCCATTGCTCATGGCAACATTGGCGGAGCCATTATCTTCCTGGAGCACCCAGTTTACATGGGTGGTATCGAAACCCAATTCCGGAAGGACATTGGTACTTACGTAATCAAACTCCAGGTCCATTACCGGAGTCCAGGTGGATCCGGTGCCTATGGATGTTGAAAAACCGTTGAAGCCAAGTACGATGTTGATGGTCAGAATCCCCGAACCGGCATTGGATACGTTGATCGGGTTGCTGTTGTCGTAAAATGGCGGGTTAAAATAATTGTATACGTCGTAATAGGCGGTATCCAGTGGCGACGGAAACGACAAAGCACTTGGGTTAAAGCTAATCACAAAATTGGAGGTCCCAAGCTTTGCTGTGGCAGAGGCATTTATTTCCAGTCTGGCCAGGTACGTGGTGCCGTCATCACGGATTTTGGTAAGTCTCACGTTCAGGTCCGTTCCACTCGACAAAGAAGCGCCGAGTAGTAAAAAGGATAGGGTATATGTAAGCTTTTTGATCATGATGGTCTAATTAGGTACATTGGTTGAACTACCGTTATTGGCCTTCCATAGGTTATTATCAAGGGCATTTACACCTCCGTTCATATCGGAATCGGAAGGGTAATATCCGGTATTACCGTTTTGTGTTTTCCATAAATTATTATCCAGTGCATTCACTCCGCCATTGGCGTCATGGTCACAGGGAATCATGCAGTAGACACCGTTGTTGGATTTCAATGCATTACTGCCGTAAGCGGTGTTTGATGAAGTGGAGAAATCATAATTAGCAGAACTGGCGCTAAGTGACAATTTCACTACTGACATTACCGCAAGGTGGTTACGGTGCCTTACCACCACGTAATAATCCCCTGCGTTTACATTGTAAAACCGGATCGGGTCAACTCCATTTGTGTCTACAATGGAGCCATCTTTGAGCAGGAAGCCGGCACGTCTTGAATTGCTGCTGAGCGTGTCACTTGCAGCTGTACCTGTCCGTAATTCAACCAATACCCAATCGACAATATCGCTGTTTGGAATAGAGGTAACAGATTCCTGTCCGTCATAATTCCATCCGGTTTTGTTTTCTGAATAGGGTTGTGACAAGGAAATATAACCGGAAGAATTCAGAGAGGTATTCATTTCCGAACTACCGGTATTGTAGGGTCCGTAAAGGAACAGAGTGAGGTTGGCCGTGATAAAGGGCCCGCCCGTAGACTCGCTTAAAGTATCCGGGTTGCTGCTCAGGTAGTTTTCGCTCCAGCCGTTGCCTCCGCTATATTCCATGAGGGCAAAATGGTAGGTAGTGCTGTTGTCAAGGCCAGTAACGGTAACGAAGGTGTCGCTTCCGCTGTAAATGGTGTAGACACCGCTGTTGCCAATCTCATCACCGTTGCCATAAGCAGCATCGGCCAGGTATTTCAAACCATCTGTAGGAGTGGCATTAACTGCTGCACCTTCGCGGATGAACAGGATGCTTCCGTCTCCGTTTCCGCGATTCCAGCTAAGGCTAAGGCTATTCGAGCCGATGTTGTAGGCAACAAGTCCGTAGGCTTGTGCAACCGGCTGTGTTTCCAGGGCAGGGTTTACCGCGTTGACATTAACCGCAGATTTTACAAAAGTGGCACTATCGCGGTGGTTGATCTTTAATTTCAGTCCGCTGCCTGCAGTCAGCCAGCTAATCTCTGGGTTGGTGTTAAGAGCAGAAGCTCCGGTAATGTAGAAAGAGCCAAGCCGGTGAGTAAGCTCCTGCTGATCAATACGCGCAATGCGTTGATTGAAGTTGCTGTTGTTGGTGTACAGGGGCATCTGTACGATGATCATCAGCTTGTAGGCATTCAGCCCGTCGTGTTCGATGCGGGTACCGATATTGGTATCGTAGTAGCTAGTGGGCGAACCGTAGGCGTTATAAAGCTGAACACTTCCGGACTCCAGGTACAGTTCCGGGGAACTGAAGTTCGCTTCCGTAAACTCCAGCACGAAATCGGAATTGGATAGAAACAGGTTTTCTGCTCCGGTTGCCTGGAGGTAAATGTCGAAGAAAAAGGTGTCCCCGCTGAAACGCTGGTTGCGAACCAATACATCCGCGTCAACAGCCGAAGCTTGTTGGAAGACCAGGCTCATCAGGGCAAGCACTAAGAAAATTCCCTTTTTCATTAAGTTCAAAAGTGATGAGAATATTTGCGCTATTGAACACATATTATTTGAGTGGTATCCCGGTTATGTGAATGGAGGAAATAGCATGATGGCCCCAAATTCAGGGGCTTGTATAGGATGGATGTAGAAACAGTTAAAAGAAAAAAAGGAGGCGTATTAGTACGCCTCCTTTCATAAGTGAAAACAATTATGTTATTCGGTTATGGAATCTGCTCGTCCTGACCCGCATTGTTGTAAATCAGGCTTCGGTCGGCTGCATCCACATTACCGTCCATATTCGCATCCGAGCCGCGGTAGCCGTAAGCATTGCGGTCATCCCAGGCAGCATCGCGGTCGTCTGCATCGATAGCGGTAGTCGACTGATCCACGGCACCTCCGTAGAGGACATAAACACTACCTGACTGGATCAGGGCGTTTGTGCCATGAGCCTGGCCGGAAGCAGTGGTGAAGTCGTATACGAATGCACTGCTGTCGCTGTCATAAGTCAGCGCTGCGGAAGACATTACCCCTACGTGGTTCCGGTGGTAGATCACCACATAGAAGCGTCCGTATCCCGATCCGCTCGGAGTGAGTGTCAGCGTGTTTTTGGAAGTATCTACGATCTGTCCGTTGCTCAGCAGGAATCCTGCTTTGCGGTCAACAATACTGTCGCTGCTGGCACCATTGGCCGAAGTGGAGCGACGGAGTTCAACCAGTACCCAATCGACTACGTCATCCGGAACAGCACTTACGCTTTCTGTACCACTGTAATTCCAGGGAGCGGTATTGTAAGGCTGATCGGTGGTAATGGAGTCCATCTCATTAAGGGTGGTATCCATGTCGGTTCCGTTGAACGGACCTTCCAGGAAGGCTTTAACCGTGATGTTGATGAAGGTGTTTTCTGCTCCTGTGGCCGGGCTGCTGGTCAGGAAGTTCTCCGAGCCGGAAGCACCGTTGTATTCGTATACCGCAAATTGGTAAGTCGTATCCTGAGATAGTCCGGTTACGGTTACGGAAGAGCCGGTACCGTTGTACACCACATATTGTCCGCTGCTCACGGCATCTCCGGAAGCAAAGGTGGCGCTTGCCGAGTAGGTGGTTCCGCTCACCGGTGTGGCGCTCACTGCGTCCACGGCACGAGCTACGACGATACGTCCTGCTCCGTCACCACTGGTCCAGCTCAGGCTCATTTCCGAAGTGCTTACATCGGAGATCACCAGGTTGCTTGCAGCTACGGTCGGTACATCCTGCAGCGTGATCTGGCTTCCGGTAAGGGTGGAAGAAGTCAGGTAGTTGCTGGACTCCCCTGAGCCGTTTACCTCAAACACTTCGTAGTAGTAAGTAGTATTCGGCGACAGGCCGGTTACGGTTACAAAAGTGTCCGTACCCTGGTACACAAAGTAGTTGCCTGTTTGCAGTTCGTCTCCGCTTCCGAAGGCGGCGTTGGAGGTATAGCTGATACCGTCAGCCGGGAGGGAATCCACGGCAGAGGCTGCTTTTACAAGTACGATTTGCTCACCCCCGTTTCCGGCATTCCAGCTGAAGGTAATGGAAGTGGTGGTCACGCCGGAAGAAGCTCCTCCGGTAGAAGCCGTTGTCGGCTCGGTTTGCAGCGTGTAGCGGTTGTTGGTGGCTGACGAATCGGTTTTATAGTTGGTTGCGTTTCCGGAACCGTTGTATTCGAATACAGCGAAGTAATATTCGGTGTTCGGATCCAGCCCAGTAACCTGCACGGAGCTTCCGCTTCCGTTGTACACTACGAATTCATTGGCAGTGAGGGTATCTCCGCTTCCGAAAGCCGCATTGGCCGAGTAGGTAATGGTATCATCCGGAGTGTCGCTGACAGCAGCTCCTTCGCGGGCTACCACGATACGGTTTGCTCCGTCGCCGCTAGTCCAGCTGAGGTCCAGTGTAGTGGTTGACCAGGCAGTGAAGGTAAGGTTAGTGGCAGAAGTGGCAGGAGCATCCTGCAGGGTGCTGTTGCTACCGGTAAGGGTGGAAGAAACCAGGTAGTTGCTGGCATCTCCGCTTCCGCTTACTTCAAATACCTCGTAGTGGTAAGTGGTGTTCGGCGACAGTCCGGTTACGGTCACAAAAGTGTCGCTTCCACGGTATACGAAGTAGTTTCCGGTGAGCAGTTGGTCTCCGCTTCCGAAAGCGGCGTTGGAAGTATAAGTCATTCCGTCAACAGGGAAGGAATCCACTGCCGACGATTCTTTTACGAGTACAATATGCTCGGCACCGTCTCCGGCATTCCAGCTAAAGGTGATGGAAGTGGTAGTGATACCTGAACCGGAACCACCTGTAGATGCAGCGCTAGGCTCGCTTTGAAGCGTGGTACGGTCGCTGGTCGGAGCGCTGTCGGTTTTGTAGTTAGTGCTTCCGAAAGTACCGTTGTATTCATAAACAGCGAAGTGGTACACCACATTCGGATCAAGTCCGGTAACAGTGGCGCTGTTTCCTGTTCCATCATAGACCACGATATTACCTGATCCGAGGTCATCGCCAGCCGTGAAGGCACCGTCCGTATAATCGGAACCATCCGAAGGTGTTCCGTCTACGGCTCCGGCTGCTTTGGCAACCACAATACGGCGTGCACCATTACCACTGGTCCAGCTAAGGTCAAGGGTAGAAGTGGTGTATCCGCTTACCGTCAGGCCGGATGCGGCAACGGTTGGTTCGGATTCCCATGTAGTGTCAGTTGCTGTGGGTGCTGAGGTAGTGTAATAGTTTTCCGCATAACCTCCGCTTCCGTTAAGTTCCAGCGCGGTGAAATGGTAAACCGTTGCCGGGTCGAGTTTGTTAACGGTAGTTGAAGTACCGGTACCGCGGTATACCACATAAACTCCGGTAGCACCGATCTGGCTTCCGTTGCTGAAACTGTCGCTTACTTCATAATACAACCCGTCGGTCGGGAAGTTGCTACCTACGGCGCTGGCTTCTTTGGCAAGGATGATCACATAATCTCCGTTACCACGGGTCCAGCTAAGGTCCATACTTGCGTCATCCACCGCGGAAACGGTAAGTGAAGTAGCCTGGGTAGTTGGTTCGGCAAGCGGTTCGGGATTGTTGTCGGTGTAGCTATTGATTTTGCTGGATTTCCAGGGAGTGGAAGTGTTCAGCGTATATACCTGGGTCTTAATACCGGATCCTGACATATACCAGGTCAGACTGGTACTTTGCGTGGGGTCCTGCATCCCGGTAATAAAGAAGGTTCCGAGACGGTGTGTATTGGTGTCCGTATCAATCCTGGCGATATTGGCCTCGAACTGCGTTTGGTTCGAAAAACTTGGCTGGGCCACGTTGATAAGGATCTTGTTGGTATTCGGGTTACTGCTGCCGATTTCCGCTACAATATTGGTGTTGTATGCGGTAGTTGCACTGCCTGTATGGTTTTTCAGGGTAGAGCTATTGGCAACGAAATCAATTCCCGGTGAGCTGAAATTGCTGTTGTTGTAGGTAAGCACGAAGTCGGCGTTACCGAGGTAATAATCCGAAGAACCGCCATCCCTGCTGAGATAAATGTCGAAAAACAACGTATCTCCGGAATATTCCTGGTTTCGGATATCGAGTCGTAGGCTTTGTCCGAAAGCCCCGCTCCCGGCAAAAAGTAAAAGTCCCAATAGGACCAAACCTGTTTTGGTAATGTACTTTTTCATCTTCCCCATTTTCTAGGTGACGCGAATTTATTTGCGTCAGTATGGAAAAGTAGGTGTGAATTATGTGAGTGGGGGGAAGATTATTCGAGTTGCGGAAATGCCTATACGCGGAAAGTCTTCTTCATGAGGCTAAAGTAGTTCCGGCTGATTTCCAAGGGTTCGGGGAGACCTCTGAGATAAGCCCTACCCGTATCGTTGGTGTACTTCTCTACGCGTTCCAGGAATTCCAGGTTAATAATGGTGGAGCGGTGGATTTGGAAGAAGTGTTTTTGAGGAAGTCTGGATACCCAGTTTTTTATGGATCCGTAAGTGACAAGTCTTTTTTCCGGACCTGTGTAGAGTTGCACATAATTGCCCAGTGCCTCTATATACATGATTTTCGATACCTCTACCAAAACATATTTGTCATCCGCGGCAACCATGATACGCTGGTCAATGGTGAAGACATCTTCCGGCTCCGTATCAAATTCGTCTTTTTGATCCTGAACCGAGCGGAACCGATAAATGGCCTGTTGCAGTCGGGACTTCGTGACCGGCTTGACCAGGTAATCCACCGCATTCACTTCAAAAGCCTTTACCGCATACTCCGTATGGGAAGTAATAAAGATGATACGGGTCTGTGGATTGATAAAAGGCAGCAGTTCAAATGAGGTTACCTCACCGATCTCTATATCCAGCAGGATCAGGTCAGGCACCATAGTTTCCAGGATAGTCCGCGCTTCGTCGTAGTCGGAGGTACTGGCGATTAACTCAATATCGGGCAACTCCTTTACCATCTCTTCCAGCACCCTTAGATACATTGCGGAGTCTTCAATGATTACCGTACTGTATGACATTGTAAATAAAATCGGCTTTATTACAAATATATCTGACCAAAGCGTATTAAACGCATCAATTCCGGGATTGACGAATTTTAAGCAATCTTCACAGAATTTCACGCATACTTAACACTACCGTTAACAGGGCTAAAAGGCGTATCCCTTTTTTTACGGAAAAAATCCATAACTGGTTCTCGCATGAAATTGTTCCGTCCGGATCCGGCCCGTTTCCCAAAAAAAATGGCCCTTTCCCTGTGTATTCTGATAACCCTTATCATGATGGTTTTTGAATTTGTGGTGGGTTACCGCTATGGCAGCCTGATGCTTGTTAGCGACGGTTTCCATATGCTGTCCCATGCAGGCTCACTTGCCGTCAGTTTGCTGGCACTCGTACTGAGCAGAAGGTGGAAGTCAGACTCCGGCGGAGAATCCATACCTGAGTTGCTGGCCGCATTGATCAATGGAGTCGGGCTGGTAGCGTTTACCGTATTTATTGTTCGGGAAAGTATCGCCCGCATGGCTGCCCCGGAAAGCATAGAACTTTTTCAGACAGCCGTAGTTGCTTGTTTCGGGTTATTCATCAACTTACTTACCGCCCTTATCCTTTCCAAAAGCGGGGTGGAAGACCTGAATAGCCGAAGTGCCTATCTGCATATGCTGGCAGATACCTTTTCTTCTGTGGCCATATTGGTCGGATTGCTCATCATTCGTTTCACTGGCTGGATGATCATTGATCCCATACTGAGCCTGATCGTAGCCTTTGTGATTGCCAAATGGGCCTGGCAGTTGTTCCGGGATGCTATCCAGTCCTGGAAACTGAATTACCGTGTCTCTGCCTGAACCGAATCGGTAAGAGAAGTTCCCGCATGATTACGCATAAGCTGCTCAATGATCTGTGCAGTTTCGTCCGGATAATCGATATGAACCGCCTTCCCATAGTCGATCCAACTCTGTAGCTGGTTCAGAAAATTGCCGTTGATCTCGCCAATTACGGTACAACCCGCTTTCTTGGCTCCCAGCGCATTACAGTGTTGTTCGTATTGATTGATCATAGGGATGACCATCACCTTTTTGCCCAGGTAAATGGCTTCCGTCGGGGCTTCGAACCCACCTCCGGTGATCAGTCCGTGACAGGTTGCCAGGCTTTTGGTATATGCGTCATTCTGTATAGGCATTACCCGGATATGGTCTTTTTCGTAAGTCTGCTTGCTGTGTTTGGTGAAGACTTCCCAGCGGACGTTTTTCACCTTCTCGAAATAATTTACCAGAAAAGTGTCGTCGTAGGCGGGCAGGTAAACGGTGATATGACCAAGATCCTCAGGATGCAACTCGCGGATCTCCCTGCGGATTACCGGGGTATGGATGAAGTGATCATAGGGTTCGAAATGAAATCCGATTGCCGA
The DNA here is from genome assembly GCA_964215915.1 of Bacteroidia bacterium. Taxonomy (GTDB): domain Bacteria; phylum Bacteroidota; class Bacteroidia; order UBA8524; family UBA8524; genus UBA8524. Next base: position 7,545 of record CAXPEB010000112.1, on the reverse strand, counting down.
AGTGCTGGGCGCATAATGCTTCAATACCAGTTCTGCAAAGAAGTTGCCTTTGGACGGCCTCGGTGTTTGCGCACTCAGAAAAGCGGCCTGATGACTAAGTGCAATGCAGGGCTTTTTCCGGAGCCTGCAGGCCCAGGCGCTGATGGGTTCAAAATCATTGATCACCAGGTCGTACTCATGAACCGGAAGCTTTCTTATATCCCGGATGATCTGGCGGGTACGTAAGGTACGGAAACTGTCCCAGATGTCCACGCCACCACGTTTCCCAAATGTAAAACTCAGGCCGTGTAATTTGTATTTCACTGGCCAGGGCAGGTTCACATCTGCCTGGGTGCCACTTACCAGCAAATCCAGTTCACCGTATTGACGCAGGAATGGGATTATCTCACGTGCCCGGCTGATATGCCCATTCCCCGTTCCCTGTATGGCGAATAATATCCTCATAGAGATGCTTGATCTGTGGTAATGCTTTAAAATCTTCTTCTTCTGCGATTTCGTCAGTCTGCTCCTGGTATCGATAAATACTCCATTCTCCCCGCACATATTCCAATGCGGTCAGGTTTTCGATCCAGTCACCGGAATTCAGGTAAATCACAGAACCCTCTTCATTCCGGTATTCCTTTTTACAGGGCTGATGGATATGCCCGCAAACTACATAATCGTATCCGTTATCTATGGCAAGGTCCATGGCCGTTTTTTCAAAATCGTCAATGAACTTGATGGCAGATTTTACGCCGTTCTTGATGCGCTTGGAGAGCGAGATCTTGCCCCTTCCCAGGATACGCTGGGAAATAAAGTTGACGAAGCGGTTCAACAGGATGAGCAGGTCGTATCCCCAACTTCCAAGTTTAGCTAACCACTTACTGTGTTTCATGGTGATGTCGAATACATCCCCGTGAAAGAACCACATCTTTTTCCCGTCTTTTTCCAGAACCAGTTTGTCCAGAATATGAAAATTGTTCAGGGTGAAATCGGAAAAACGCCGCAGCATCTCATCGTGGTTTCCCGTGAGGTAATATACGGTGGTTCCCCTGCCTATCATTTTGGTGATACGCTGAATGATCTTCATGTGCGAGTCCGGCCAATACCGCTTGCTGAATTGCCAGATATCAATAATATCCCCGTTTAGAATCAGGATTTTGGGGTCGATGGATTTGAGGTATTTATTGAGTTCTTTGGCGTGACATCCGTATGTGCCCAGATGAACATCTGAGATCACGGCAATATCGAGTCTTTTCTTTGCCATATTCGTTACAAAAGTCCGCTCAAAGTGTAACCTCATTTTTATGCCGGAGTTAAGCCCTTATTATTGCAGGGAATCTGTGCACCTTTCTTCCCGTGGAAAAGCTGCTTTTCGACGTTAATTTTGTACAGTTTGGAGAGGTTTGTCGTCTGGCAAATCACTTAAGTGTTCGATATTCAAGTAAATAAACGCGACAATGGACTTTGGAACCCTCTATATCGTGCCCACCCCGATCGGGAACCTGGAAGACATTACGCTGCGAGCAATCCGGGTATTGAAGGAGGCAGATGTCCTGCTGGCCGAGGATACAAGAACTTCCGGGGTATTGCTGAAACATTTCGGGATAAGCAACAAACTGCAGCCCTATCACCTGCATAACGAACATAAGGTCCTGGAAAGCCTGTGCAGACAGCTCAGGGAAGGGAATAACCTGGCTTTGATAAGCGATGCCGGAACTCCGGGTATCTCTGATCCCGGGTACCTGCTTATCCGTGAAGCCATCCGTGAGGGCATCGAAGTGGTGTGTTTGCCCGGTCCAACCGCATTCGTTCCTGCCCTGGTCAGTAGCGGTTTGCCCTGCGACCGTTACGTCTATGAAGGCTTTCTGCCGCTTAAAAAGGGAAGGCAAACCCGCATCCGTGAACTTGCCACCGAAGAAAGGACCATTGTGCTTTATGAATCGCCACACCGTATTGCCAAGTGCCTGGATCAGCTCATTGAGTATTTCGGAGAAGAGAGGCAGGCGGCCCTTATCCGGGAGATCAGCAAGAAATTTGAAGAGAAAAGGAGGGGAAGCCTGAGGGAATTAAGGGAATCCGTGGAGAGTGACCCTCCCAAAGGCGAACTGGTTCTGGTAATAGCCGGAAATACGGGTTAGGCGTAGCGCAGGGCCAATGCCTTCAGCGTTTTGTCGTCATCAAAATCCTCACGGATCTGTTTCTGCGCAAATATTCCATCGATACAGGTCCAGAGCAACCTGGATTCCGTGCGAGCTCCCTTGACCTTGTTTTTTTTCAGCTCCCCCCGGAAATGTTCGATAAAGAACAGGTTGATGTCCTCAATCTCCTGGGCAAGATAATCGGCCAGCGATTTTTGCATACGAACGCTGTGCAAGAGTCGCCAATGTTCCCTATGTCGGAGCAATACCCGGTAAGCGACGTCGATTTGTTCCGGTATAGCCTGCCCCTTTGCCGAACGGGAAAAGTCATTCCTCACCGAGCCAAGCCCTTCCTGAACAAGTTCCCGGAGAAGCGCCTCTTTCCCTGCATAATAACTGTACATGAGCCCGAGCGCGATCCCGGCCTTTTTGGCAATCTGGCGAATGGTAGCCGGATGGTAGCCTTCCAGGCTGAATAACTCCAGTGCGGTAGAGCGGATCAGGGAAGCGGTTTGTTCTTTTTTCGTATCGGTCATGGCACTAAGCTGTCCAAATGTAATAATTTTGGAGGGCATGTCGCGAGCAATCAACCCCTGGCTTGCTTCTCTTCTTGGAGCAGCTTTGTTAATTCTTTCCTGGCCCCCTTCCACTTTGCCTTACCTGGCTTTTGTGGCCTGGATTCCTTTCCTATGGATTGAAGAGCGGCATTACCGTCATGCCGACAAGCCCCTGGCGTATTACCTGCAGATAGCCACCGGACTTACCCTCTGGAATATCGGTACCACCTGGTGGATTTGGTACGCCTCCCCGGGAGGGGCAATAGCCGCCATATTCCTGAATGCCCAGATTCAAACCCTGCCCTGGCTCTTCTTTCACCGTATCCGGAAAGTTTTTGGGAATAAACTGGCTTATCCGGCATTGGTGGGCATGCTTATAAGTGCTGAATACCTGCATTTTAACTGGGACATTGCCTGGCCCTGGTTGGTACAGGGAAATGTCTTCGCTTCGGTGCCCTGGATGGTGCAATGGTATGAATATACCGGTGCACTCGGAGGAAGCCTGTGGGTTTACGCGCTCAACTGCCTGCTGTTTCTTTTATGGATGGATAAGAAGGGATGGGGGGCGCGGATCAGCTACCTCCTTCTATTGCTGGTTCCAGTGGGAGTATCGGCGTTATTTTTTCGGCTATGGATAAAAGGTGGGGTAGAAGTAGCAGTTATTCAACCCAATATCGATCCATACACCGATAAATTTTCCGGAATGAGCCCGGAAGATCAACTGAAACGGCTCTTCCGGCTCAGCGATTCGGTAGTGACACCCGAAACCCGGTTGCTGCTCTGGCCCGAAACGGCCCTCACCGAACAAATCGTGGAAGAGCAGATGACTCAACAGACACCAATTCCCGAAATACAGGTCTGGGTCGACAAACACCCGAACCTCATGCTTATAACCGGGGCCTCTACCTATCATTTTTACGGAAAGGATGAAGCTCTGAGCAGAACGGCCAGGCCACTTCCTTATAATCCGGAGCAGTATTATGACGCTTACAACACCGCTTTGGCATTTCGTGCCGGACAACCCATTGGCGTATACCACAAATCCAAGTTGGTCCCGGGCGTGGAAAAGATGCCTTACCCTGCTCTTTTCGGCTTCCTGGAAAACCTGGCGATTGATCTCGGTGGGACGAGCGGAAGCCTGGGCAGAAGCGATTCCGCAGTCGTATTTGGAGACAGTAGCTTACGGGTAGCCCCCATCATCTGCTACGAGTCGGTATTCGGGGAATACGTGACGGAGTACATCGGTAAGGGGGCCAATCTGCTGGCGGTAATCACCAACGACGGTTGGTGGAAGAATACCCCGGGTTATCAGCAGCATTTTGAATATGCACGGCTTCGTGCAATTGAGAATAGGGTTTTTGTTGCACGAAGCGCCAATACCGGTATCTCAGGCTTTATTGATGATTATGGAAAGGTGCTGCAAAGGTCGGACTGGTGGACCCAGGATGCCCTGCGTATGCGAATACCGGTCAGAAGTACCAGCACCTTTTATGCCCGGAGTGGGGATTATATCGGTCGGATCTCGGCCTTCCTCAGCATATTGATCGTATTGGCCTCCTATGTGAGGCGCATCACACGCCGGGGCTACTGAGATCGGCGGCTATTCCGGCTGCCTCGGTAAATCGGTCGGGAGGGCACGGAACACCGCGTGCTTTTGCTACCTTTGCAGCGCTTATGGGAAAGATCATTTTTCGTTTTGAGAACGGTGACATACCCCCTCAGGAATACGAAATGGAAGAAGGGGATTCCGTTCTGGATATAGCCCTTGATAACGACGTTAACCTCAATCACAATTGCGGAGGTGTCTGCGCCTGCAGTACCTGCCATGTCTATGTGAAGCAGGGTATGGATCTCCTGCAGGAGATCAGCGACAAGGAAGAAGATTTTATTGACCGGGCTCGTAACCCCAAACTGAATTCGCGCCTGGGCTGCCAGTGCGTGATGGAAGAAGACGGTACGGTTGAAGTCGAAATACCGGATCAATCACAAATTATCGGACATTAAGTAATTAACCGAATATGGGTTTTGAACTGCCAATACACTGGAACGATTACGAAGACATTGCCATGGCGCTTTATGAGCGTTTCGGAGATGAATTTGACGAGGGTAAAATCTACCGCATCCGCTTTACCGAGCTGATCGAATGGGTGCTGGAAATACCCAATTTCAAGGGAAAGCGGGAAGAGTGTAACGAAGGACACCTTGAGATGATCCAAAGCTCATGGGTCTATGAATGGCGGGATAACCAGGACTGATGTACTCGTTTGAGCAAGCCGGCATAAACCTCGTTCTGGGAAGCAAATCTCCCAGGAGACAGGAGCTTTTCCGTATGGCCGGAATACCGGTGGAAATGCGGACGGCCGATGTCGACGAATCCTTTCCCGAAGAGATGCCCGGAGAAGAGGTGCCCACTTTTCTTGCCGGGATAAAATCCGATGCCATCCCTGCCGGGGATGAAGAAATACTCATCACCGCTGATACAGTCGTTTCTCTGGGTGACCTTATCCTGAACAAGGCCTCCGATGCACTCGAAGCGAGGGCCATGCTGGAAGCACTCTCCAATAGCGATCATTGGGTTCATACCGGTGTATGCCTTAGAAAAGGAAACAGGAAACATGCTTTTACGGAAAGTACACGGGTTTCTTTCCGTAAGTTGACCCGCGCCGAGATTGATTATTACATCCGGGAGTACCAACCCTTCGACAAAGCCGGGGCCTATGGCATACAGGAATGGATCGGGTTGGTTGGCGTGGAACGAATTGAAGGATGCTTCTTCAACGTGGTAGGCTTCCCGATGTCTCGTTTCATCCAGGAATTACAGATTTTCCTCCGCGAAGAGTAAGCCCTCTTTTAGGGAATAGGCTGAGCAGAACAGGTGTTCGATCCCAGCCATGCGGATCACCGTATCGATCAATACGGAAGCTACCACCATCATTTCCACACGAAAATCTGCCAGGCCAGGCATGGATTCTCTTTCCGAATACCGGCTTTTGACCAGTTTATCATGAATGCGGTGAAAGTCTTCCAGGGGAATCTCTTCGAAGAGGCAGGGATCATCCGGCTCCTCATAGCGGTTATGCACCAGTTGTAAAATACTTTCGAATGAACCGGCGGAACCTACCAGGTGGCGTATCCCCAGGTGGCGGCAGCGGTGCATGAGCCCGCTGAGTGACTCGGAAAGGTGCTGGCGTAGCAGCGAAAGTTCTGCCTTCCCTATAGGGTCTTCCCGGTGAAAGCGAGTTACGAGACGGGCAGCTCCGATATCATAACTTTCCAGGTGCAGAATGCGGTCCGGACTCATCACAATAAATTCCACACTGCCACCCCCAATATCCATGATCAGGTAAGGGTTATCCCAGGAATCGGGTAGCGAATGGCGCACTCCATTGGCAATGTAGCGGGCTTCTTCCTTTCCGTCTATCGCTTCAATATGTAGTTGTGCCGTTTCCCCGGCAGCCTCTATAAAGGAAAGTCCGTTGGTGGCACCCCGTATGGCTGAAGTGGCCACACAGCGATAATCCAAACAGGACAAACGATCCAGATCCTTACGGAATTCCTGCAAAGCTGCAAGGCCACGTGCGAAAGCTTCATCCGTAATATAACCCTCATGAATCCCGCCTTCTCCCAGTTTTACCGGTATCTGCCGACGGAAAACCACATGGAAGCGGGAATCCGCTATGTCCGCTACCAGCAGATGAAACGTATTGGTCCCAAGATCGATTACCGCCTTTCGCATGCCTGTTATTTCGCGTAAATCCAGCTTTCCGGATCTTGCTTGGCATTGCCTCTCCAGAGTTCAAAATGAAGAATGGTCTTGGCATCGTCGGGGTTTTTGTAGATCGTACCCAGCGCCTGTTTGGTGGTGACTTTATCTCCCTTTTTCACGGTAACCGTTTCCAGATGCGTATAAACCGTATAGAATTCGCCGTGGTTGATCATGACAGCATTCTGCATGCCCGGCACATTGAAGATAGCCCTTACCTCTCCCTCGAATACGGCTCTTGCCCGCGCGCCGTCGGTAGTGACGATATCAACCCCGTTGTTTACGGTTTTGACATTCGGTAGTGTGGGGTGCCGGTGTTCTCCGAAACTACGGATGATAAACCCTTTTTCCACCGGCCAGGGTAGTTTGCCTTTGTTTGAGGCGAAATTGGCCGATAAGGCAGCCGCTTCCGGGGTCAGAGCCATATCCGTACTTTTTTTCTCGCCGGTCTTTTTTCTCCTGGCCTCTTCTTCTTTTCGGGCTCTTTCCAGTTCTTCCGCAATAATCCGTTTGATCTCTGCATCCAGCTTCCGGGCTGCTTTCTGCTTTTCTGCCAGATCCTTACGCAGCTGTTTTTCCTTTTGCTGCAGGGATTTTACCAGGTCTCCTTCCTCGTTCTTGTCTTTTTCAAGTTCGGTGCGTTCGTTTTGCTGTTTGCCCAGCAGTGCTGTCTTTTCATCGCGCACCATTTCCAGCGAAGCCAGCTCGGCATTGATCTTTTCCCGGGCTTCCGTAATCAGTCGTAATTGTTCGGTGCGTGATTCGCTCAGGCTGCGCATGAACTCCATCCTGCGCGATGCCTGATGAAAGGAGGGGGCCGAAAGAACAAAGATCACCGGGTCGAAAACCCGTTTGCTTTTGTAGGCCAGGTAAACCATATCGGCGTATTCTTGTTTCCTTTTCTCCAGGCTTTTTTCCAGCTCTTCAATCTCTGTTTTCCGGATCAGGATTTCATCATCAAGCTCATCAATCTCCGAGTTGACGGTATGGATAAGCTCTTCCCGGATGCGGATCTGCTTGTTCAGCAGGCGCAACTGGCTAAGGGATTTCTTTTTCTCGTGCTGTGTTTGATTCAGCAGCTTCCGGAGATCGGAAGAGCGTCGTG
>CAXPEB010000111.1:0-3676 GCA_964215915.1 Bacteroidia bacterium | reverse complement strand
GAGATTTCAATCGGTGACTGGAGTTCAGACGTGTGCTCTTCCGATCTAATCAAGCAGAAGGTGGCTCGTCAATTCGGCGGTTGGCGGAGTACAAAGTATTTTACCCTTAAACCCCTTTTTTACCAAGGTAGGCAGGTTCCCGGAATGATCAACGTGGGCATGCGTAAGGATCACAGCCTGAATACCGGAAGGGTTGAAGGGAAAGTCCACATCGGGGTTATGATGGAATTCACGCTGTTGATCATAATCCAACCCACAGTCAATCAATACCCTGTATCCCGATCCCAATTCCAGCAGGTGCATACTGCCTGTTACTTGTCGTGCCGCTCCACAAAACCTGATCTTCATGCCATTTGGAATAGCCTGCAAAAGTACAATTTCACCGGAACTTGCCCAGCGTTAAGGCAAAGGCCCCGCATCCGTATGAATGCAGGGCCACAGGTTGGTTCCTGTATTTTTATTAATGTTAATGATAAACGATAATCTGCTTACTGATCCGGCGGTCCTTCCATTCATACCGGATATGGTAGATGCCAGCAGCCAGTTGACCCAACTGGGCCTTTATCCTGGATCTTTCTGTCATGCTCAGCCGCATAACCAGCTTTCCATTGGCATCGGCGATATAGATCGTACCCCCTGCTTTGTTGACTTCAATATCGATGGGGCCGTTCGTGGGCACCGGGAAACATTTCAGGCTAAGGGGCTCTTCATGGTCCAGGCTGTCGGGAAGCGTCGTGGTGCTGTCTGAAGGCGAATCGGAGGGACTGATCTCACAACCCGTGGTTTGTGCATAGCGCCCAATCAGACGTACCATCAGGTCATTGAGTTTTTCCACCTGGTATTCGTCGGTAGAAGGTTCCAGATGCGGGTTACCTACTCCGCTATGATCGGTAAGGAACACATAGGTGCCGTTCGTGGCCAGGGCCATGGAACGCATGAGGAACTCAACATCTTTATTGATACCTGAGCCGGTAACCGGAATGATTCGCACTCCCATGGCTGCAGCTTTGTAGATGAGTTGTTGTACGCGGCGGTTGACCGAATCGGCCTGGTGAGGAGGAGCATCCAGAATAAGGAAGAGCAGTCTGCCCCTTGCCTCGGGACTCCATGATAAGCGGTTCAGGGCAGTTTCAAGGCCCTCATCAACAGCCTCCGGAAAGTCTCCTCCTCCGGCCGCGTACTGTTTACTGATAAAATCAAGGGTGTTCCGTATATCGCTGTTGAAATCCGTATGTCTTGTCAGGTATTGATCGCCATGATCCCGGTAGAAAACCGAAGAGGTACGCAGTTGCAGCTCGGGGTTGGCTTCTTTCACCCGCTTGATCACGTCAAGCATTTCGGTTTTCAGGTAATTGATCTCATCGCCCATGGAGCCGGTGGCATCCACTACAAAAGCGATATCCATGATATCCGATACGTTGCAGGTTCCGGGTACTTTGAGGGTATTGAAGCCATTGGGTGAAGCATTGAGATGCGTAAACGGAATATCTTTCCCGTTGACCCGTACCAGCGCTTTATAGTGCCGGGCCATACGGTCTTTCACTTCCGGCACCATATCGGCCCAAAGCTCGGCTTTGCCGGTATTGTCGGTACGGGCCAGGAAAACCACTTCGTTGCGGTTGCTCACCAGGCGTACTTCGGCATCAACCACAGGCAGCCCGTTTTCATAAGTAACCTGCACAGAGTAGCGGTTCTTGAGATAAAGTCCCCATTGTTTCTGGTAAGTATCGAAAGTGGTCTGGTTCAGATCATCCCAGAGTTCCCACTTGCTGAAGTCGTTGATCTCTCCGGCAGTTAGCGTGCCGGGTGTATTGGGAATTTTGCTTTCCGGGACCGGTGCCCCCTCGGGCATCCCGAAATCCATCCCTTCCTCGCCCCGGCTTCGGGTAGGTGCAGTCGACTTAAACTCTGTTTTGGCACCAAGCACCGCTCTTTCTCCCCTGTCAACCGGCTTTTCGGTTGCCGTTTCCATCAACTCATAAACTTCCTTCTCGGGAGATTCGGCTTTCGCCTCCTGCTTGTTTAGTTCAATATTAAGCCGGAACTGTTCGCCTTCGGCCAGGTTGAAATTGAGAGATTGATAACTGGTGTAAGCCGATTGTGTAACGCGGATATGGAAATTGCCGGCCTGCAGGGAATCAAACCGGTATTGCCCGTTTTTATCGCTCAGGGTGCTTTGTATGACCTGGCCGCTTTCATCGATCAGTTCGACACGGGCCACCCACACGGCCGTGTCGTTTGAACTGATCGAGCCGGAAATACGGGTAGGATTATCCGGCCCCAGCAATACGCCCAATCCTATCAGGCTGCTGGTAAAGAGAAAGAAGTAGAGTACATTTTTCATTTCAGGAATCGTTTATCAGTAACAGTTGGCTGTGAATACGGAAGGGAAAGGCGAGGTAAACGCCCTTCCCGAAATTTTTTTATTCTGCTTCTGTCACGACCTTTGAAACTCAATAGCCATGGAAAGACCCGGTCCCCTGAAGCGGGAGAATAGCTTCCTCGAAGAATATACCCTCTGGAAAAACGGATACGGCAAACAGAAGGTGCTACGCCGCCTGAGAGAAATTTACGAATTGGCCATACTCGGCCGGAACGACGGTTCCTGTGACATCATACATACCCCAACTTACTCCATGTTTGTGCTTCACCGGCAGGATATCTGGACGGCAGATGAGCATCGTTTCCTGCTCGATTGGTGGCGGGAACGGATGTTAGGAAACGGGTATGTGGCCTATATGTCCGACCTGCGCGGCGAAGTGATGGATGGGGGCAACAGAAAATTTACGGAAAGGCATTACCTGAAACCCGACATTTTTGAAGCGATGAAAAACGGGGAGCCTGTCGACCGGCGATTCGGGAACCTTACCCTGGAGTTGATCCTGAACCGGAAAGAAGTCAACCACCTGAAACTTACCCAGGCCTTTTACCATGAACGGGGCCGTGAGCCGGAACCCGGTATGGAAAGGCTTATGGAAGTGCTATTAAAATGAAAGCTTTCGCCTCCCTGATACGCGGATTCTTCAGCGCCTACCTGAGCGTTTTCTTCCTGTTCTGGATCATCACGTTCATGCTTAAAGACACGTATATGGAGGGGCTCACACCCAAATTCACGGAACCTTACAGGCCGGTTATCTTTATCGGTTACCTGAGTTATATTGTGTTGGGAGGGGTTTTGTTGCTGTTATGGATTTTGCAGTCGCTGCTGCGTAGCGACCGGCCCGCTTTGTTCGGTAACCTCAGCGCTTCCATTCTCTGGCTGCTTTATATCTGGTGGATGGGAAGAATCTACCTAACCTATTGGGACTAATGAATTCGAGTTTTTGTTTCCCCCGGGTTTCAACCCGGGGAGTTTATCATCCCCGAATCTTGTGAGCCAACAAACACAAACCCCAATCTTTGAAATACGGAGAAGTCCCCGGGTTGAAGCCCGGGGGAAGTCATCATCCATTAATCTTGTGAGTCAACAAACGCATACCCCAATCTTTGAAATACAATGAGGGGTCCCCGGGTTGAAACCCGGGGGAAGCCATCGTCCATGAAATCTGGTGAGCCAATAAGCTCAAACCCCAATCTTTGAAATACAACGAGGGGTCCACGGGTTGAAACCCGGGGGAAGTCATCGTCCATGAGATCGGAAGAGCGTCGTGTAGGGAAAGAGTGTAACACAAGGTGT
>CAXPEB010000110.1:0-52014 GCA_964215915.1 Bacteroidia bacterium | reverse complement strand
ATGAAAAAGCGGAACTGGATATGGATACTTTTGCTCGGAATCTCTCTTTCCGCCGGGCTCAGTTCCTGCAAAAGCGGCAAAGGCTGCAACTGCCCGAAATTCAGTGTGGCGGTTAGGTAAGGTTCTAGGTATTGGGTATTGGGTTTTGGTCGTTTGCCTTTAGCTCTTGGTAGTTAGCATTTGGCCCCTGGCCCTTGGTTAGCCTGAGCCTGTCGAAGGGTGACAGGGAGATGATTCCAGGTGGTTTTGGGTATTAGGTATTTGGTTTTGGCCGTTTGCCTTCAGCTCTTGGTAGTTAGCATTTGGCTCATGGCCCCTGGTTAGCCTAAGCCTGTCGAGGGGTGACAACAAGTTTACCTTTCCAATCTGTAGCAATACCGCAACTCCAGCCTGAAAGCATCGGCCTGAGGGAATTTCATCCTCACCGGATATACCTGTCCGTCGAAGTACATTTCTGCCTCCTGGTCATTTAGCTGAGCCGGAAGAAAAGACCGGCTGATCCCAAACCGCTGATAGGAACAGGAAACCCCGATAGCATGCCGGAGCAGGAAACGGTAGGAGATACCGACATCCAGCGAAAAGGTCGGGCCGAATACTACCGGAGCCCCGGAAGCCGGCGGCAGGTAGATCCGCGCATCCGACTGTCCATAATGAGAATAGGAGGCATATTCTATTTGTTGGGAGTTACGTATGGATTGCCCGCTATACATACCGGCATATAGCCGTGATTCCAGGTCGAATTGTTTCCAGACCGGTTTTCGATACTCAAGTAAAAATCCAAGATCCGTAATGCTTCCCGAAGTACTTACCCGGAATACGGATGGTGCATAACCAGGAAGCGGTTGGTTCCTGGCGAAACCTTTAAGCGTGTAGTCAGTTTCCGTGAATTGCTGCCCTACATAAATGCCCCAACCCAAACGGGAGCCAAGTGCCCAGGTGCGTCCCAGCCGTATTCCCGATCGGTAGCGGAACCCAAGCTCCAGCTCTGGGTTGGCGTCTATCACCCCCGGCCCGACAATACGAAATATTCCGTTTTGCAAAAAAACCGAAGGTCCATACAGGGAATCGCCGACTGCTTTCCCCGAATAACTCAGGAGGAGGATGAAAACGGACAGCAGGTAGGGCAGGCGCATAACGCAAGATAAGAATACCTCGGAAGTAGGGCCCGGGTTTTCACGGGCAACCTCCGTCTCCCGCTCTTTTTTTCTACCTTCGCCAAAAAGCAATTTCATGAATAAAGTAGTGGCCAATGCCGATGAGGCAATTCACGATATACAGTCGGGGCAGGTACTGATGCTGGGAGGATTCGGGTTATGCGGTATCCCGGAAAATTGTATCGCGGCAATAGTGAGAAAAGGGATCAATGACCTTACCTGCATTTCTAACAATGCCGGGGTAGACGATTTCGGTATCGGGCTTATGCTCCGAAGCAGGCAGGTGAAAAAAATGGTCTCTTCGTATGTAGGAGAAAATGCTGAATTCGAACGTCAGCTCCTCAGCGGAGAACTAGAGGTTGAGCTGATTCCCCAGGGAACCCTTGCCACCCGATGCCTGGCAGCCGGCTACGGGATGCCCGCCATATATACTCCGGCAGGGGTTGGTACGGAAGTAGCCGAAGGCAAGGAAGTCCGTAGCTTCAATGGCAAAGACTACCTTCTGGAATATGCTTTTGACGCTGATTTTGCCCTTGTTAAAGCATGGAAGGGCGATACCCACGGTAACCTCATCTTCAAGGAAACAGCCCGCAATTTTAATCCGCTGATGGCTATGGCGGGAAAAGTCACCATAGCTGAAGTGGAGGAACTGGTGCCCGCTGGGCAGCTTGATCCGAACCAGATCCATACTCCGGGAATCTATGTGCACCGCATTTTCCAGGGAGTGAATTATGAAAAACGCATTGAACAAAGAACGGTAAGAAGCTAAAGCTATGTTGGATAAATACGGAATCGCGAAACGTATCGCACAGGAACTGGAAGATGGGTATTACGTGAACCTTGGTATCGGCATTCCCACCCTGGTGGCCAATTATGTACCCAATGGGGTAGAGGTAATCCTGCAGTCGGAAAACGGCCTGCTGGGAATTGGTCCTTTTCCTACCGAAGAACAGGTGGATGCCGACCTCATCAACGCCGGAAAACAAACCGTAACCACCACAGCCGGCTCAAGCTTCTTCGATTCGGCCATGAGCTTCGGCATGATCCGCGCCGGGAAAGTGGATCTCACCGTTCTGGGAGCCATGGAAGTGGCGGACAACGGCGATATCGCCAACTGGAAAATTCCGGGTAAAATGGTGAAAGGAATGGGTGGAGCCATGGATCTCGTGGCTGCAGCCGAGAATATCATCGTAGCCATGCAGCATACCGACAAGTACGGAAACTCCAAATTGCTCGGTGAATGCACCCTGCCTATAACAGGGTTGGCCTGTGTGCGCAAAGTGGTGACCAACCTTGGGGTGTTTGAGATCACCCCGGATGGATTCCTCTGCATCGAACATGCCCCCGGTGTAAGTATTGACGAGATCAAAAATGCCACCGCCGGCCGATTGGTTATTTCTCCGGATGTGAAGGAGATGGAGGGTTGAGTAGACCATGGTCGATAGACGATAGTCCATAGCAGAGTTCTCTGATAAATCGGGTTCAACCCCATGGTTCATCAGCCATGGTCCCTGGTCGATAGACGATAGTCCATAGCAGGGTTCTCTGATAAATCGGGTTCAACACTATGGTCCATCAGCTATGGTCCATGGTCGATAGACGATAGTCCATAGCAGAGTTCACGAATAAGCAAAGTTCATAGCCATCGTCCATGGTCCATCAGCCATCGTCCATGGTCGATAGACGATAGTCCATAGCAGGGTTCACGAATAGGCAGAGTTCATAGCCGTCGTCCATGGTCCATCAGCCATGGTCCATGGTCGATAGACGATAGTCGATGGCAGGGTTTCCTGACAAATCGGATTCAACACTATGGTCCATCAGCCATCGTCCATGGTCTCTGGTCTCCCTATTCCTTCCTCAGCTTCAACACGCTCCGCTTATCGTCTTGGTTGACTACCAGCCAGTATAATCCCGGGCTTAGTTCGGTTTCTGTATCCAGCAGGGTTTCATCGTCATTTTCGGTAAGGGTCACAGGAATCATTCTGCCGGTAGCGTCGAATAGTTGCGCCTCAGAGAGATTGTTCGCGCGGATGTGAAGCCGGGTTCCGAAAGGATTGGGATAAACCGAGACCTTACCGTCCGCGCTTATTCCAATCCCGGTAAATGGAGAAACCGTGCTGTCGGCAATGGATTTACACCAGCCATTGTTGGCCTCTACCCGGATCTTGTGCGGCACCGAGCCGTCCAATTGCAGGGTCACCGAGCTTCCCTGAACCGGACTGGTTTGGTTATCCAGATACCAGTAATAATTTCGGTTGGGAACCGGGTTATTTAGCGAAAACCTCACGGAATTGGCACTTTGCCATACCAGGTAAAAACTCATGTCAAGTCCGGAGTCGGCAAAGATCAGGAAAGAGTCTGTGCGGGTACATTGCCCATTGACCGTGATAAGGCGGTACAGAGGAGTATCAGGACTAAACCGTATGAAACGTAAGGAGTCCGTGTAACCATCCGCCCAACTTATGCTGTAATTCCCGTTACTGCCATACACTCCGATGGTGGCGGTATCGCCATAACACCCTTCCAGGATACTGTCGCTGAGGGTCAGGAGAGGGTAATCGGATCCCTGTATGGTGAAGCTATCCATATACCGTGTCTCACAACCAAAGTTCTTCAGAATCAGCTCGGTTTTATACTTGCCGGATGACAGGTGTAAAGAATGCTGAAGTCCGTATCGTTGCTCAATGGTTTTATCCAGCGAATCCTTCAGGATCCAAAGTGCACTCATGGTACTGATGGCAGAGCTGGGTTGAGCTTCCAGTATCACCTGCCCGCAATTACCGGAAGGTGATATGCTTGGTGATGCTTCCGGAGTTCTGCGAACAAATAACGAATACACCCGGACTCCTGTTCCTCGTGCCGGACAAGCATTGTCGGTGGCTCGCGCAGTCAATGTCCAGGGCAGGTTTGAAACGTACTGGGTGTCCGGATTCCAGCAAATTTCCGCTTCCTCATGCAATCCCGGAAAATACTGAACGGTGAGTCCGGGGATATTGTGCTGGATCTCCAGTTTCACTGAATCCTGTGCATCACTGTCGTCCGTACGGATACGGATACAACTGTTTCTTCCGCTGCAGAATTCCGCACTGGAAGGAGGGAGGATCACAGGTGCCTTGTTGGTCCCGGCCGGACGAACGAAGTAGGTGTGTTCCAGCAGCTGACTGCCTACCTCCGTATACTGTCCGCTAATCTTTCTCCATCGGGTTACATGCAAAGCCATGCCGCTTATTTGTCCGGATTGTGTAGGCCGGAAGGCAATCCAGCCGGTGGAATCGTCCAGGTGTAATCCGGCCGGCCATTGCAGGTGCTGATTGGGGAACCCGAAGAAAGTCACGAAACGTCCCGGGGAGAAGGTGCCGGAATAGCTCACATTTTGGTTCAGACCGTTTCGTAAGGTGTCGATACGGAAGGTAAGTCGCTCATCCGGGTCTGCAGATTCATAGGAGGCGTAATCGGAATAATCCTGCCCATGCAGAAGGATACTCTTCAGGGGAGTTTTCAACCGGGCAGAGCTGTCACAGGGAAGCAAGCATCGATTGAACCGGGTATGGATATAAAAGGAATCACGGTTGCCGTATGTATTGCCCAGCCCCACGCTGCCTTCCTGAACATAAAAACGAACGTCACAAGCGGTGATGTTGCTCAGATCCACTACTCCACGGTAGGTTTTGCGGAGAATTACCGGAGTGATCGAGTCGTAATTACAGGTATTGGGGTAACTGCAATTGGGATACTGTTCAAAAAGCGGTGTGATGCCTGTAAGGCTGATGCTATCGGCCGTGAGCTTATTCTGACCGGCTTCTATTCGTATGATAGGGGCCCCGTGCGGGTTTCCACAGACTTCTTCCAGATTGGCAAAAATTTCATACCTGCCCTGTCCCAGGCATCGGTAGTCAATATCACCTCCTGTGATCTGTCCGTATAAGGCGGTGGTGGTCAGCAAAAAGAAAATAGAGAATTGCAGGAAAGATTTGGTAGTGTTCATTCCGGATCGTATTGGTTGGTTTATAATAGGTTAGATGGGTGTTGCCGGTATATAGATGCACCGGGGGTGCCGGTATTCGATCAGGGTTAAGGGTGTTGAGGCCTTAAACCTGTCTGCCCTTTGAAGAGACACACCGCTCAGGTTTGAATCTTGCTTTAATTTTTCGCAAATTCGCAGCACATTTTTAACCCTTTAACTCATCCTAATCAATCCATGAAAGTATCCGTGATAGGTGCCGGTAACGTGGGCGCTACCTGCGCCGATGTCATCGCACACAAAGAATTGGCTAACGAAGTAGTTCTGCTCGACATTAAAGAGAATTTTGCCGAAGGCAAAGCCCTTGATATGTGGCAAACTGCGCCGGTAAACATGTACGACAGCCGTATTACCGGTTCCACCAACGATTACTCCAAAACCGCAGGTTCCGAGGTGGTAGTGATTACTTCCGGACTTCCGCGTAAACCCGGAATGAGCCGCGATGATTTGATCGCGACCAATGCCAAGATCGTAAAATCCGTTACCGAGCAGGTTATCAAATACTCTCCGGATGCTAAGATCATTGTCGTATCCAATCCTCTGGATGTGATGACTTACTGTGCTTACCTCACGGCCAAAGTGGATTCCTCCCGTGTTTTCGGTATGGCCGGTATCCTGGATACTGCCCGTTACCGGGCTTTCCTGGCAACCGAACTGAATTGTTCTCCAAAGGATATCCAGGCGGTATTGATGGGAGGTCATGGCGATACCATGGTGCCGCTGCCGCGTTATACAACGGTTGGGGGTATCCCGGTTACCGAACTTATTGCGAAAGACAAACTTGACGCGATCATCCAGCGTGCTAAAGTGGGTGGCGGCGAGATCGTCAACCTGCTGGGCACTTCTGCCTGGTACGCTCCGGGTGCTGCCGCTGCCCAAATGGTGGAAGCCATCGTACGTGACCAGAAACGGATCTTCCCTTGCTGTGCTTGGCTCCAGGGTGAATACGGATTGAAAGATATCTACCTTGGCGTACCTGTGAAACTGGGTAAGAATGGTATCGAAGAGATCATCGAACTCAAACTGAACGACGAAGAAAAGGCACTGCTTAATACTTCCGCCACAGCCGTGAAAGAAGTGATGTCCGTGCTGGATAATATCGATTTTTAACCTCTTAATTTCCCTTTGTGGCGAAATCAACCCGTATACCCATCGTCATCGAAAACCTCGAAGGCGATGGGTATCATATTTATATAGAGGTTCGGGTCGGGAAGAAGAAACTGAAAGCCCTGATTGATACCGGCGCCTCGAAAACCGTATTAGATCGTAGCCTGGCCGCCGGGATAAAAAAGATCAACCTGGTGGATGTTGAACTTACCCAGGCAAAGGGACTGGGAGAAGGTATGCTGGATACTTCCATTGCCCGTATCCCGAAACTGCGTATCGGGCGGATGACTATCGAAGACCATTATGTGGGCCTGATCGATCTTGCTCCGATACAGGAAACATACCGCAGCCTTGGTCTGGAGCCTTTTGATATGATACTGGGAGGCGATATTCTCCGTACACATGAGGCCATTATCAGCTACCGGAAAAGGTGGATGAAGTTGTTTGAAAAAGACTGAAGACTTTTTTGTGGCTGGTGAACTTATCCGGCTGCAGTTTTTTCAGACATTTTCTTTCTGTAGCAGTGCGGGGATGGTTTTCAGGATCAGCTGTATATCCCGCCGGAAGGAGTAATCGCGGGCGTAGTCGTTGTCCAGTTCCATACGTTCCTCTTCACTCATTTCACCCCGTCCGCGTTTGGTAACCTGCCAGAGTCCGGTGATACCTGCCGGAGCGAGGAAACGACGTGCAAACCGGTCGGTGGTGATACGTTCCGCCTCATAAAGGGGGAGGGGGCGGTTTCCTACAATCGACATATCGCCTTTCAGCACATTCCAGAGCTGGGGCAGTTCATCGATACTGGTGTTGCGAATAAACCGCCCGACCTTGGTCACCCGCGGGTCATCCTTGATCTTGATAAAGGTGGCACCTTCTTTTTCTTTTTTCAGGATGCGGTATTCCTCTTCGGTAACCGATTTTCCATCCATATACAGCATATTATGCTCTTCCGGGTCAACCGGAATAACGGGGGAATCAACTTCTTCCGGCCCTTCCTCATTGTTGCCGTCTCCGTACTGGTTAAGGTGCTTGAGGTCCTTGAGCCGGGAATCGGCTCCTACGTACATAGACCGGAATTTATAGAATTTGAAGGCCTGGAAACCCGTGCCGATCCGCCACGAATAATAGAATACCGGGCCCTTCGATTCAATACGAATGGCCAATGCCACCAGGGCGAATACCGGGCTTAACAGGAGCAGGGCAAGGCTGGACACGGTTATGTCAAACAACCTTTTGATCCATGGCATGCGGTAGCGGATCTCCTCAGGATGCTTTTTGGTACGTACCCGAATGGGGTGGGAGATCAGGTATTTCAGTCTACGGTGCACATCCTCAGTGCTGCTGTGTTCGTCAAAAAGCTCGTTGATACCCGAACGCATAGCTGCTTCGCGGTTAAAGCTTGTGATTCTGCCGGTCTTCCAGATGAACGGATAAATGCCCAGGGAACTGATCTTATGGATGATCTGGGTGGGTGGCTTTTCGCTGGCACAAAAAACTACGGCATGTGGTTTTTTTCCGGTTTGGTCCTGAACTTCATAGATGAAAGAAACCGTATCGTCATAATACCTTACCTCATAATCGCCGGCAAGCTCTTCCCAGTCAAAGGAAAAAGGCGATTTGTCTTCGTGTATCAGAGCTATAAGGTAGTTTTCCATACATTCAGCGACTCATCCTGCGGAAAATATTATTGATCCGGGCTTCCAATTCTTCCGGGTTGAAGGGTTTTACCAGGTAATCATCGGCGCCGGCATTGAGGCATTTGATCCGGTCTGCGGTATTTTCATTTCCGCTAAGCATGATCAGGGGTAGGTCGCGGTAGATTCCGCTGGAACGTATCTGCAGAATGAACTCAAACCCATTCATCTCCGGCATGTTCATGTCGGCCACGATCACGTCGGGCATATTCCCTTCCTGCAGCCATTCCATAGCTTCAAGCCCGTTGTTCTTCTGAACGACTTTGTATTTTTTTCCGAATACAAAATCGATAATCATCAGTATGGATTTTTCATCGTCAACCGCAAGTAAAGTCTTGTCCATAACATTGGGGGCTTCGCCAAAACTACGATTTGACGATTGTTTTTCTATTTCAGGAACCAAATTTATATGACAAGCCTACTCCAAGCACCTCTTTGAACTGGGTTCTGGGGCCCTTTTTATTCTCCCCGCCGGGGAGCGTAATCAGGATATCGTTGTCGTAGATCAGGTGGGTAAAGATGCTGGCGGAGATGAACTCATTCACCTTCATGTTGATGCTGGTTTCCCAGTTAACATCAATGTTTTTCCGGTTAGGCTTATTCGGGTCCGAATAGTTGTTAAACAAGTCGAGCCGTGTGGAAAGGGTGATGTTTTTCATGAGGTCGATGCTCGCAGTGGCAAACATATAGGCACCCAGTTCCGGGCGGAAATTTTTGCCCGGAGTGATCACGGCAAAGGTAACCGGGTCAATCACGGCTCCATCCACTCCGTAGGCTCCGCTATCGGCAAGGCGTTGATCATTCACAAACGTGTATTTCCCGGCAACCGGAGCGATCATGAAACTGAAATGTTCGTTTTTGGAATAGCTCAGTCCCAAAGCAAATTGCAACCAGGCAGGCGACATAAAATTGGATACCAGTTGCCCATCCTGGAACGTGGCATTATGCTGGGTCCGGAAAGAGGCAAACCCGGCATAGTACCAGTTCCCGAAGGCCTTGTAGCCCAGTCTGCTGATGAACTCAATACGGTCATCGCTTTTCTGCAATTCCGAACCATCGGCTTTTACCAGTCCGTAGTTCAGGTTCAGGTTGTTTTGCCAAAGCAGGTCCCCTTTACGGTACCGGCTTCCGAGTTGCACGGTAGCCAGTGCGGAATAAGATCCGGTTCCGCCTGCTGCCCAGTTGTTCAGGGCAATCTGGGAAAAGTTGAGTGCCGTGAATCCGTTGAATTTCCAACCATCTAAGGTATCGGCATCCTGGAGTTTGGAATTCTTTCCAAGTTCTCCGGCTTCGTCGCGGATCACCTGGCCCTGAGACTGAGACAGGAAACAAATGAACAGGGCAATAAAGCTGAGGGTTTGGGGGAATTTAAGCATGGATATTCTGGACTTAGCGTAGTTTGATCTCTTTTGTCCCGATCAGGAATCCTTCCGCGTATACTTCAGCCTTGTACAGACCTTTTTCCCATTCGGAGCCTTTGTCGTAGTAAAAAGTTATGGATTGACCGGAGTTATCGAACTCCGTTTCGTGGATCATGGTATACAGGTATTCTTCACCGGCGATGGAGAAGGTACCGCCACCCAGGTTTTCACTGGACAGGGTTGTTCCTTCCGGGGTGATGATCCGGAGATAGAATTTTTTCATGCCCAGGTCAGTGAGGTAATTGAGGTCAAGCGTAAACTCAATTTTAAGCAGGTCCACACGACGTGCCCGGTTGGTTTCTGTTTCTCTTCCGCTGCTCCTGCGGTTGACCCCTTCTACCGTAAAGGCCGTGAAGCTCATTTTTTTACCCAGGTTGACCTTGTTTTCCAGGTTGATGTTCTTCATGGTGAGCTCCTCATTTTTGTCGCGTTGCTCACTTAGGTTTTGCTGGATCTGTTTGTTCTCCTTCTGGAGTTTTTCGTTCTTCTCCGTCAGGTCGGCAATTTCCTGTTGGTACTTTTTAACGTAATAGCGGAGTTTCTCGAGTTCTTCTTTGTAATTGCCGTTGGTCCGCATCAGTCGCTGAATCTGGGCGGCTTTTTCCTGTATTTCCCGGTTCCGTTCTACCAGCAGGGAGTCCAGTTCGGCATTTTTGCCTTTGTTGAGTTCCAGTTCTTCCTGGGTGGATTTGAGGATAGCATCGAGTTCACTGCGTGCTTCCTGCACGTCAACGAGTTCCTCGGTGGTGACAGCCAACTCCTTATCGGTAGTGACGTAATGATAGATAAAGAAAGCATTCATTGCCAGAAGCACCACGATAATGGCAATGAGATACACTTTGCTTCTGTCTTTGGACTTCGCAGTTTCCATAGCTGAATTTTTGCAAAAATAGCTATTTATATGCGTTTGGAAAGTTGCACGGGAAGCCATAGCCATTAACTTTGTCCCGATTCAAGTAAAAAGTGGAAATCAGCGAAATCCATATGGAAGGCCCCCTGGTGATTAAACCAAGGGTCTTTTTTGATGACAGAGGGCATTTTTTCGAAAGCTATAACCGCGACCGTTTTATCGAAGCCGGATTACCCACCGGATTTGTCCAGGACAACCAGAGTATGTCGCATAAAAATGCGGTAAGAGGGCTTCATTTTCAGGCACCTCCTTTTGCTCAGGGTAAACTGGTGAGGGTGGTTCGTGGTTCTGTGCTGGACGTGATCGTAGATATCAGACGCTCTTCGCCCACCTACGGGCAAAGTTTTACGATCGTGCTGAGTGAAGAAAATTTTATCATGCTCTGGATACCGGAGGGTTTTGCTCATGGCTTCAGCACCCTGGAGGATCATACCGTCTTTCAATACAAATGCACCAACCTGTACCACAAAGAGAGTGAAGGAGGTTTGTTATGGAATGATCCGGAACTCGAGATAGACTGGATAGTGAAAAACCCCATCCTTTCGGAAAAAGACCATTTGCATCCGCCGTTGTCGGGGTTAAAAAGTCCTTTTCCCTGATCTGGATCATTTTACCTTATACACCCACGGTTTAAGCTTGTACTATGGAAATCAAACCGGAAATCCTTTCGCTCCTGGAAAAATTGCAGGATAAATACGCGGCCACAGGCCAGGATATTCAATCCTACCTGGAAGGCCTGCTGTATACCGATTATGTGACTTATTGGGATTATATCCAGACGGATACCCTGCTGTCGCTGCAGAAACCCAGGACCCCGATTCCCGATGAAGAGATATTCATCATGTACCACCAGATCACAGAGCTTTATTTCAAGCTGGTGATGCATGAGATGAAGCAGATCGCCACCCATGAAACGCTCACTGCGGAATGGATGACAGCCCGTGTAACCCGCATGAACCGGTATTTTGAAACGCTGACACAGTCTTTTGCCATTATGATCGATGGGATGGAAGTGGAGCAGTTCCTGAAATTCCGTATGGCTTTGCTTCCCGCTTCCGGGTTTCAGTCGGCACAGTACCGCATGATCGAGATCCTTTCGACCGATTTTATCAACCTCGTAGCCAAAGACCACCGTTCTGCATTTTCAGCCACGGAATCATCCATACCTGAGATGTATGCGAAAATCTATTGGAAAGCCGGCGCAACCGAGCTGGCAACGGGAAAAAAGACACATACCCTTATCCAGTTCGAGCAAAAGTATTCGGCTACGTTTATCGGCCTGGGAGAGGAATACCGCCATACCAATCTGTGGCAACGCTACCTTTCACTGAATACGCAAGATGCCGCACTTCGGGAAGCACTGAAGGAATTCGACCTTAATGTGAATGTTCGCTGGCCGATGGTCCATATGAAATCAGCGGCCCGTTACCTGCGCAAAGACCCCGAAGACATTAAAGCCACAGGAGGCACTAACTGGCAGAAATACCTTTCACCGCCCATTCAGCGAAGGATTTTTTACCCTACGCTTTGGTCGGAAGAAGAATTGGCGAACTGGGGCAGGAACTAGCCTGTTACGGAAACTAGTCGATCGTGGCAATCACCTTCAGCTCAATGGCAATAGGTGTGGGCAGGCAATTGATCTCCAATGTGGTTCGACAGGGCATATTGTCTTTGAAATACTCAGCCCATAAAGTGTTGTAGGTTTTAAAGTCGTCTTTCATATTGGTCAGAAAGACGGTTACGTCCACAATATTCTCCCAGGAAGAACCGGACTCTTCCAGAATCCAGCGTACATTCTGAAATACCGACCGGCATTGTTCGGCAATATCATAGCTGACGATATTCCCCTGCTCATCCAGCTCTACTCCCGGAATTTTTTTCGTTCCGCGGGAACGCGGTCCCACACCACTCAGAAAAAGAAGGTTGCCTACTCTGCGGGCGTGGGGGTACAAGCCTACCGGTTCTGGGGCTTTGGCAGAATTGAATTCATTGGACGGATTCATGCCGGCGAAGTTAATACATCGCTAGTACATCGTTGAGATTTGCCGTGTATCGCGGCCGTGATCCTTTTACTCCTGTTTTTTCGGTTCCGGCGTTTCAGGGTCGCCGGGCTTTTCCGGATCAGGTTGTTCTTCTTTGGGCTTGGGTACCAGGCCGGTGTCGTGGATATAAACGATAAATTCGCGCGGTTCCCTGACTATGGAGGTGGTTGCCACATATTCGTTGTTCTCATTGAGCGAACAAGAGGTGGACGCCTCACCCTTGCTGGGAATGATAATCAGGGTTTTTCCGGTTGCCAGATCCCATATCCTGGAGGTTCCGTCGTTACTCGAACTGGCTACATATTTCAGGTCGCGGCTGAGTTCTACGGAGTTGATGGTCCAGCTATGGCCACTGAGGGTAATAACTTCTTTGTAGGTTTTGGCATCCCATACTTTGATGAGGTTGTCGGCACCGGCAGAAGCAACCCGCATCTGGTTTTTCCAGAAGATGAAATGTAAGTGTGTTACGGAACCGGTATGGGCATCCAGCACCTTGGCTTCTTTCCCCAGGTAGTTGAGCACCTTGATCTGGCCGTTGTCCAGCCCGGCATAAAGCATATTGGTATGGGAGATACACAGGGAATTGATGGGCATTCCTACCGGGAAAGTCCGTTTGGTGAATTCTCCCTTGCGCAGGTCGTAGGGACGTATGTTCCCATCGCTGCTGGCGGTATAGAGGAAACGCATGCCGAAGTCGATGGTGATATCCGTTATAGGGGCATCCTGTTTGAATTCCAGAAACTTAGCGGAATCCAGGAAATAGACCTTCAGGATATTGTCTTTCGAAGCACTGGCAATGATGGCATCATCACGTGAAACCGCAACAGCCGTGATCTCGTCGTAATGCGAATAACTGATCAGCTCTATCCAGTTGGTACTTTCATAGAAGTGGACGGTACGATCGAGGCTGCCGGTTATGAGCCTCCGGCCTCCCAGTGAATACTTGGCGATGGTAATGTCATTGGAATTGTCATGCACCCCCATTACCGTATCGGTGATCTCCCTTTGTGAAAATACAGGCAAGGTCAGCAACAGGCCTGCAATAAGCAATATCCTTTGTTTCATAATTTAACCCCTGTAAAGCATCCACTTGAACAGTTCGCGCCAGGTGGCTTTTTTACCGTACATCAGGATTCCTACCCGGTAAATTCTCGCTGCCAGCCAAGTAATTGCAATGAAGCCGAAGATCATAAAAATCATAGACAAAAGCAATTGCCATCCCGGAACCCCGAAGGGCAAACGAACCATCATAACAATGGGAGACGTAAGGGGAATCATGGAGAACCAGGTAGCCAGTGTGCCCGTGGGGTCTTTGATCACCACCGTCTGTGCCACCACAATGGAAAAAATTAATGGAATAGTTACGGGAAACATAAATTGCTGGGTATCCGTTTCGCTGTCTACCGCCGAGGCAATAGCCGCAAACATGGCGCTGTAGAGCAGGTAACCGGTTACAAAATAGAACAGGAATCCACCCAGCAGCAGGGTAAAGTCAAGCTGAAACAAAGCGCTCAGAAATCCCGATTGTTCGATACCCGGGGGCACAGACCTTCCCGACTGCTCCATGGCTTGCTGAGCCATTTGCGGATCCACGGCCTGTGAGCCGATTACACCCGTGATTGCAAACATCAGAACCCCGGAAAGACATACCCAGATCAATACCTGGGTCAATCCCACCGCGGCAACTCCAAGGATCTTACCCATCATCAGCTCAAAAGGTTTCAGGCTGGAGATGATCACCTCAACGATGCGGTTGCTCTTTTCTTCAGCAACACCTTTCATCACCTGAACTCCATAGAGGAAGATAAACAGGTAGATCAGGAAGGCTCCGATAAAACCGGCACCGGCATTAACCATGGTATCGTTGCTTTTCAATTCGCCGTCCTGGCTGATCTTGGAAGAAGCCACTTTTACGTGAGTTTTCAGGCTGTCGAGGGTTTCGCTGCGCAATCCGGCCCGGGTGAGTTTCATCCGCTTGATAGTCGACTCAAGCTGGTTTTCCATACTTTCCTGGTCCATAATGCTGAGCGACTTTTCCGAAATGAAGCGAGCCCCACTGGGCGCATCAATGCTGAAATCTTCAGGGATGATCAGCTTCCCGTAATAGCCCTCTTCCGGAGGAAGGGTGTCTTTTGCCGGTGCGGGCGCGGGAGACTCCACGATATAGTGCATGGTTCCGGAGTTTTCTATGCCTTCGGCAAACACACCGCTGCGATCCACCACCTGCACCAGGCGGACTTCTTTGCCACCCATATCCGAAATGGCCAGCCAAAAGATCAAGCCATAAAAGCCTGCCAGGAGAACCGGTCCGAGCAGGGTCATGATAATGAACGACTTCTTTCTGACCCGGGTGAGGTATTCGCGTTGGGTGACGTATAAGATGTTTTTCATGACTTTTCGGCTACGGTTTGAATGAATATCTCTTTGATGGACGGAAGCTTTTCAGTGAAGCTATGGATGTGCACGAGGTCGCTGAGTTCTTTCAGCAGCTTGTTCTCCCGCTGATCTTCCTCACAGGAGATAACAGCTCTGTGTTTGCCGTCGAGTTTATGTTCCTGACTTATCAGGGTCCAGGTATTTCCCTGCCTGGGTAATTCCCCGCTGTATTCCAGTGCAAATTCATGGATACGGTAACGTTCCCGTACTTCATTGACCGGTCCTTCCAGGATCATCCTGGAGTTATTGATGAGGGAGATGCGGTCGCACAGTTCCTCCACCGACTCCATGCGGTGGGTGGAAAGCAGGATGGCAGCACCTTCGTCGCGGAGACGGAGTATCTCTTGTTTGATGATTTCGGCATTTACCGGATCAAAACCGGTAAAGGGTTCGTCCAGGATCAGCAAACGGGGTTTGTGCAATACGGTCAGCACGAATTGAACCTTTTGCTGCATGCCTTTGGAGAGTTCATCCAGCCGTTTTTTCTTCCAGCCGGTCATGTCCAGCCGTTCGCTCCAGGCATCAAGTTCCCGTTGGCAGGTCTTGGTGTCTAATCCTTTGAGGCGTCCGAAAAAGAGGGCCTGATCCTGGATGGACATTTTGCGGTAAAGCCCTCTTTCTTCCGGCAAGTACCCGATGGAAGAAAGCAGGCCGCTATGCATTTTTTGTCCGTTGAAGAGCACCTCGCCTTCATCGGGTGCGGTGATCATGGTGATGATTCGGATCAGAGAGGTCTTTCCGGCCCCGTTTGGGCCGAGCAATCCCAGAACGCTTCCGGCTTCGGCCTGCAGGCTGACATCGTCTAGGGCCTTTTTGCCTGCATATTGTTTGCTGACATGATTAACGGACAACATGGGCGCAAAATACAATTCGCCCACCGGGCTTCCATAAAATCCCGACAGAATGCCGTTAATCGGGTATCAGTCGGCTTATTCGTAGATCAGTTTGATGTGCGCGGTGATCGGGTGGCTTTGGCAGGTGAGCACATATCCGGCTTCGATCTCGGCATCGGAAAGTCCTTCACGTTCATCCATGCGCACGGCCCCTTCCATCATCCTGGCGCGGCAGGTGGTACAAACACCCATCTGGCAGGCATAGGGAGGGTCTACATCCTGTTCCTGAGCGGCTTCCAGAACCGTTTGGCCTTCCGCTACATTGATTTCAAATTCATTCCCGTGAAACAGAATAGTGGCGGTAGCTTCCCCGGTGAATTCGGCTTCCGGCGTTTGCCCATCGGTCTTGGGGGCATCGTGTATCGGGGCATTGAAATATTCGGTATGGATATGTTCCCCGGAAACTCCAAGTCCGGTCAGGGCATTTTTCACGGCTTCCATCATTCCTCCCGGACCACAGATGTAGTATTCGGAAGGATATCCGGCAAGTTGCACGTCCCGGGTGATTTTCTGGTAGTCAGGCACAGCCGGCCGGCCGATAAATCCGTCAAATCCGGCAGGAGCTTCTTCCAGGCAATGTATTACCCGAATTCGCCCCTCATATTCCTGCTGCAGGGTTTCCAGGCTTTTGGCGAAGATGATGCTTTGTGTATCGCGGTTGGCATAGATGAGGCTGACCACGGATTCCGGCTCCTTATGCAGTACCGACTTCAGGATGCTCATCACCGGAGTGATTCCGGAACCTCCTGCAAACAAGACATAATGCCGCTTGCGTGCCGGGTCCGGTTCCACGGTAAATTTCCCCATGGGCGGCATGATTTGCAGGAAATCACCCGCTTTTACCACGTCGTTCATCCTCGGGGAAACCCGGCCGTCAGCAACTTTTTTAACGGTGATGGCAGGGTTGGCATCGGTATAAGGGGAAGAACAGAAAGAATACGCTCTTCGCTCTTCGTTCCCATTTATTTCCATCCGAACGGTGATATACTGTCCGGGCTGGTAATGGAATTCGCTTTTCAGCGCTTCGGGAATATCGAATACAACCGTTGAGGCATCGGGGGTTTCCCGAATGATTTCTTTGACTGGTATGGAATGAAATAAATTCGACATGCTTGCTTAAAGGCCGCAAAAATAGCACTTATTCTTTAGCCCTTGCCCTTACATAGCCGAAATCTCAGGTAGATCAGTGAACACGAAGTTTCTGCAGCAGCTCGGCACTAATGCTTTGGGCATAAGCACCATAAGCATCTACCAGTAACCCCTTGCTTCCGTCATCGGTAGTGATGGCATACAGAATGGAACTATCCTCCGGATCTGTCATGCCCTCAAAGCGGAAAAACTTATCTACGTTAAAATGCTGGGAAAAGTACTTGGATGAATTGGCTTTACATTCCAGACAATCTTCAAGCAGATTGAAGTCTTCCGTATATCCCTGGCTTTTCAGCGCTTCGATGGCTTCCGATAAAGTGGCGTATGTTTCCATGCCCAAAAGGTACAAAAAACGTAGGGTTTTATCTGACCATCGTGCCGTTCGGAACGGTAAATTCCGGTTGGAGCAACACCACATCCCCGTTTTCGTCTTCACAACCCAAAACCAGGCATTCGCTCATGAATGGGCCGATCTGTTTGGGAGGGAAATTTACCACGGCAAGTACCTGCCTGCCGATCAGCTCTTCGGGAGAATACCGGCCGGTTATCTGGGCCGAACTCTTCAGCACACCCCGTTCCCCGAAGTCGATCCTTAAACGGATGGCCGGTTTGCGGGCCTCCGGAAAATCTTCGGCATGCAGAACGGTTCCCGCCATAATCCGGACTTTTTCAAAATCACTCCAACTGATCATAGCTCAAAGGTAAGTGCGGCTACCGAGGGAAACCAGCCGGTATTTTTCATCACCCATCGGGATATACCCCACATCGTAACAAAAAAAGCATGGCTCCCCCGATCTCCGCAACTTGACAAACGTGATGACCTCAAAATCGAAACCTCTGCTCAGCAGTATCCGGTGCCGAATGGTTCGCCGTCCTTCTTCCATAAGTTCGGAAAGAATACGCCGGTTTTTCCTCAGAGCATGATTCACCTGCCGCATCAGCCGATTGTGGTCCCCGTTCAGGCGGTTGTGATACTGGCTCCGGCAGGAGTCGCAGCAGAACTTCTTGTCCGAGCGCCCCAGTACCTTTGCCGAGCATTCCAAACACCTCACACTATCCATAAAACAAAACTAGGGAAGGCTTTCGTCACGGCGCTGTCAAAAATGAGCGAGGCAAACGCTATTTTTGGGGTGCCCTAACGATTAAGGTGAAAAAGGTTCTGCTGCTTGCTTGTATGGTGCTATCTCTCCTTGGGAGGCTGAGTGCCCAGAATGTGTCCAATGAAGGAAAAGTTTTCTGGGTAGGTCATATGGGGCATATTGACGGTACCGGTTCCAATTTCGCCTTATACATTACCACCGCGGCTTCCACCACTGCAGCGGTGCGTGTAACCATTCCCGGAACGTCTTACAACCAGGTGGTATTTGTGGCACCCAACCAGGTAGCCGTCCATACTTTACCCTCTAGCCAAACTTACCTCAACTGCAGCGACTGTATTCTCAATAAGGGGGTAAAGGTGGAATCGCTCAATCATCCCATAGTGGTCTATGCCCACATCTATTCCAACGCCCGTTCGGATGCCACGCTGCTCATACCGGTGGAAACACTTGGCAAAGAATATTATGCGCTGGCATTTACCCAAAGTCCGGTGAGTAACACCCAACGGTCGGAGTTTATGCTCATCGGGGTGGAAGACAGCACCTTCGTAGACATTTATCCTACCGTGGATATCCTTCCTTCCAAATCGGCGAATACCCGATATACCGTGATGCTCAACGAGGGAGAGGTTTACCATGCCCAGTCCAATACCGACGTGACCGGAACCCGCATTGTTGCCCGTTCTGCCGACGGGATTGCCTGTAAAAAGGTGGCGGCTTTCAGCGGAAGCAGTTTTACCCGTATCGGGTGCAGTAACGCTACCACCGGCGATAACCTGTATCAACAGCTGTTTCCTACCACTTCCTGGGGAATGGAGTTCCTGACCGCTCCACTCAAAACCCGCAATACCGATCAATTTCGTGTACTGGCCAAATATGACAGCACCCGGGTGACCATTAACGGAGCAAGTCCCGTGATGATCCATGAAGGGGAGTACCATTCCTTTCAAACGGCAGAAGCCAATTATATCAAAAGCGACAAACCGGTAACTCTCGCCCAGTACCCGAGAACGCAGGGCTGCGACGGTGTAACGGGTGACCCTACGCTTATTGTGATTCCCCCTATCGAACAAATGGTGAATAAGGTCACCATGTACTCCAGCCCTTACCAGAATATCACCGGTCAATACCTGAACATCATTACCAAACTCAGCGATACGGGGAAGTTCTTTCTCGACAACAATAAGGTTCCGTTTCAAATGCTGGCTAACAATGCGCTGTATGCGTATTCCCAAATGACAGTGAGCAGTGGCAACCACCGGATGATCTCAGACTCGAATTTCCAGGTGGTGGCGTATGGATTCGGTAATGTGGAAGCATATGGATATGCCGGCGGCACGAATATTAAGAACCTCGTTCAAAGCATTAGTGTGTCGCGGGATTCCATGTGTCTGGGCGATACTCTGCGGCTCACGGCTAATGTCAATTACCTGCCCACCTCGCTGAAATGGTATTTCGGAGACGGAACCACGGATACCCTCAATTACAAACCCGTTCACGTGTATACCACTTCCGGGGAATATGCCATTTCCCTGGTGACCCGCAAAGACGGACTGGTGGATTGTGGTTCCACCGATTCTACGGTGTACCGCATCAAGGTTCATGATCATCCCTCTGCCGCGTTTTCCATTAACGCACACTGCCTCCTGGATACTTTTGCGTTTATCGACAGCAGTCGCTCGAATTCGTCGTTCAGCCATGTGAGCAAATGGGAATGGACCTTTGGCGACAGTACGGTTTCTGTACTTCAGTCGCCGGTAAAATACTTCAGCCGCACCGGCACTTTTCCTACCATGCTGAAGGTATGGAACAATAATCTGTGTCCCGACAGCATACAAGGCCTTCACTATGTCAATCCGCACCCGGAGGTTTCCTGGACCCATAACGACACCTGTCCGGGCTCCCCGGCCCGCTTTATCAATACCGCAACCCTTGCTTCCGGTAGCCTGATGAACCGGGATTGGTTATTTGATTCTACGGTATCTCAATCCGGAGACACCGTCTTCTTTACTTCGCTGATACCGGGCTACCACGATGTGATGCTTGAATTGAGAAGTGATTCCGGATGTTATGCGTACCGGTCGGATTCTTTCCGGATTTATGAAAAACCGGTCGCCGGTTTTACGGTGAACGATCATTGTTTCGGGCAATCCTTTGTCCCGGTTGATACGTCGCTTCTGGCAGATTATTTTGATTGGGATTACGGGGAAACGGGCTATTCCGGAGCCGCCCAAGCCTACACATTTTTGGATTCGGGAGTTCATACGCTGAGCCTCAGAGTATGGAGCCTGCAAGGCTGTGCGGATTCTGCTTTCCGTGATGTGGAAGTTTTTGCCCTTCCTCCGGCACATTTTACCGTACAGGGGACTTGCCAGGAAGATGATTTCCTCTTTGCTCCCGGGTTTGATACGGGCCAGTATGCCGGGAACTTTAACTGGTTGATCGATACACAACCGCTGAACGGAGCAGTTCAAAGCAGGAATATGGTCGTATCGGGTTGGTTCAATGCCCGCCTTCGCGTAAGCTCCGTACACAACTGTAAGGACAGCAGCAGTGCGGTGTTTTATGTGAATCCCAAGCCGGATGCGGAGCCGCGCTTCTATCCGGAATGTGAAAATGTGCCGGCACTTATCCGCGACGAAAGCGATTACAAGGGAAGTTCTACGTTCCTGCGAACCTGGACAACGGAACTCGGCTCCCGAAATGACAGCGCCTGGTGGCTGGATCCGAAGGATTA
Source organism: Bacteroidia bacterium (assembly GCA_964215915.1). Taxonomy (GTDB): domain Bacteria; phylum Bacteroidota; class Bacteroidia; order UBA8524; family UBA8524; genus UBA8524. The sequence continues at coordinate 31,353 of CAXPEB010000110.1, read as the reverse complement.
TCCCAGTAGTCAGGTTTTGCTGGAAATAGAAACCGACAGTGGTTGTAAGGATACACAGGTACAGACCGTTCGCTACCATCCGCTTCCGGAGGTGAGCTTTGAAGTCATGGGCAAATGCCCCAACGAAAGCCTGGAAATGTGGTATCCGGGAAATCCTCCCTGGAAAGACCCCATAGCAGCGTATCGCTGGAACCTGAACGGAACAACGGTATCTGCCGATTCGTTTTATGCGTTTCTTCCGGGGCAGGGGGGGACCTACTCTCTGGAACTCCGGATACAAAGCGATAAAAACTGTATGGACAGCAGCCGGCAGGATATTACCATCCTGGAAGTTCCGGTACCGGCGGTGGAAGAGTTCCCGGCCTGCGAAGGGCAGGATATCCGGCTGAGCGACCGAAGCATACTTGTCGGTTCGGATGGTATTTCCATTCGAACCTGGAACCTGAACGGTTTGCCTTCGCAAACCGGGACGGATGCGGTGTTTAACCCCGGTATTGCCGGTTATATTCCCTATACCCTTAGCCTGGAAACGGACAGTGGTTGCGTATATCCCGATATATATTCGGATTCGGTGGAAGTGTATGCCTACCCGAAGGCGGCCTTTGGCGTGGATCCTCGTCTGGGAATTGTCGGTGAGCAGGTATTTCGGTTTACGGGGCGTTCTGAGAGAGCCAGCATATTTGCATGGGATTTCGGGGATGGAACCCTTTCCTCCATGATCAGCCCCACCCACCTTTATGCGGATACCGGCTTATGGACGGTGAAGTTGTGGGTGGCAAATGCTGCCGGTTGTGCAGACAGTACCTACGATACGCTTTTTGTCTTTCCTCCGCTTTCCTGTGAGGTTCCCAATGCCTTTACTCCCAACTACGATTTTCTGAACGATGCCTTTGGTCCGGTTTGCGAAGGATTGAAAGCGTTTCGTATGGATATTTACGATCGGTGGGGGGAGCGAATTTTCCATACTTCAGACAGCGAACTCTGGTATCCGTTACGCGATGAACCTGTAGTACCGGCAGGGGTTTACCTGTATCGAATCGTGGCTTTTGATTACACCGGCGACTTCCGGACTTACACCGGTACGGTTGTCGTTATCTACTAGCAACTTTTCCACTCCATTTGATTTATGTAGGGAGAGATCAGTAAATTCGCAGCCAAAATTTCCCTTGGCACAGATTTCCAAACTCCCTTCAATACTCGTCCTGGAAGACGGGACAGTTTTTCACGGTACATCCATTGGTAAAATCGGTACCACTACCGGCGAGATTTGTTTTAATACCGGAATGACCGGTTACCAGGAGGTGTTTACGGATCCTTCGTACTTCGGACAAATCCTGGTAGCAACGGTAGATCATATTGGCAATTACGGGATCAGTGAAGAGGACGTGGAGTCCGATTCCATCAAGATTGCCGGACTGGTTTGTAAGAATTTTGCCCAACACTTCTCACGTACCAAAGCAAAATACAGCATCCATGAATACTTCACCGAACAGAACCTGGTAGGTATTGCCGATGTGGATACCCGCGAACTGGTTCGCCATATCCGGCAGAAAGGTGCTATGAATGCCATCATCTCTTCAGAGGTCCTCGATGTGGAGGAACTGAAGAAAAAGGTGTCAGAAATCCCCAGCATGGCAGGCCTGGAACTGTCATCCACCGTTACGACGGAGGAGCCGTATGAGTTGGCCATGGATAATCCCGGAAAAAAAGTAGCTGTACTGGATCTGGGATTGAAGAAGAACATTCTCCGTTGTCTCAGCGACCGCGGACTGAAACTGAAAGTGTTTCCGGCTAAGGCCTCTTACGCGGATATGGCTGCCTGGAATCCGGATGGCTTTATGATCACCAATGGCCCCGGCGATCCTGCTGCGATGCCTTATGCCGTGGAAACAGTCAAATCCATTCTCGACAACAATCACCCGACCTTCGGAATTTGTATGGGCCACCAGATCATCGGTAGGGCCTGCGGACTCGATACTTTCAAAATGTTCAACGGCCACCGTGGGCTGAATCACCCGGTGAAAAATCTGCTCACCGGACGTTGTGAGATTACTTCACAAAACCACGGTTTCGCCCTGAAGAATGAAGGCCTGGAAGAAGCAGGGGTAGAGGTAACCCATATCCATCTTAACGATAATACCGTAGCCGGTATACGCGTGAAAGGGAAAAAGGCGTTCTCGGTCCAGTACCACCCGGAAAGCAACCCGGGGCCACACGATTCCCGCTACTTGTTTGACGATTTTGTAAAATCACTGGACTAAACCCGATACCAAATCAACATGAGTACTATTGCAGAAATTGTTGCCCGCCAGATCCTTGACTCCCGCGGCAACCCCACTGTAGAAGTGGAAGTATTAACCGAAAACGGTTACATGGGCCGTGCTGCCGTTCCCAGCGGTGCTTCAACCGGAATTCACGAAGCCGTGGAACTGCGTGACGGCGACAAATCCTGCTACATGGGAAAAGGCGTACAGAAAGCCATTTCCAATGTCAATAATATCATTGGTCCAGAACTCGAAGGGTTTTACATCTTTGATCAGAACCTGATCGACAGGGTGATGAACGAACTTGACGGAACTGAGAATAAATCCAAACTGGGCGCCAACGCTATCCTTGCGGTTTCCCTGGCTTGTGCCAAAGCCGCAGCCGAAGAGGCAGGCGTATCCCTTTACCGCTATGTGGGCGGAGTAAATGCCAACACCCTTCCCATCCCGATGATGAATATCCTCAATGGCGGATCGCATGCAGATAACAGCATCGACTTCCAGGAGTTTATGATCATGCCGGTAAATGCTCCCAGCTTCAGCGATTCGCTGCGCATGGGGGTGGAGGTCTTCCATCATCTCAAAAAGGTTCTGAAAGACAAAGGATACTCCACCAATGTGGGAGATGAGGGCGGATTTGCCCCGAACATCAAATCCAATGAAGAAGCCATTGAAACGGTTCTTAAATCGATTGAATCGGCCGGGTACCGTCCGGGTGAAGATATTTGGATAGCGATGGATGCCGCTTCTTCCGAGTTTTATGATGCCGAGAAAAAGCTGTACCGCTTCCATAAATCCGATAACCGGGAAATGAACGCTTCCGAGCTGGTTTCCTATTGGAAGGAATGGACCTCCAAATACCCGATCGTATCCATTGAAGACGGTTTGGCTGAAGACGACTGGGAAGGATGGAAACAACTGACGGAAGCTATTGGCGATAAGGTTCAGCTGGTAGGCGATGACCTGTTTGTAACCAATGTGAAACGCCTTCAGCGGGGCATTGAACAGGGAATAGGTAACTCCATCCTGGTGAAGGTGAACCAGATCGGGTCACTTACCGAAACCATCGATACCATTAACCTGGCTACCCGTAACTCCTATACCAATGTGATGAGTCACCGTTCCGGAGAAACCGAGGATACTACCATTGCCGACCTGGCTGTGGCCATGAATTCCGGACAGATCAAAACCGGATCCGCATCACGTACCGACCGGATCGCGAAATACAACCAACTGATTCGCATCGAGGAAGAACTGGGTGAAATGGCCCACTTCCCGGGCAAAGAATTCCGGTTCGTGTAAACGACGATAATCCATAAAGAAAATAAAGAAAGGGAGTGCATAGGCACTCCTTTTTTTATGGATTCAAATCCCGAATGCTTCCTTGAGTTCGGCCAGTAAGGCATCCCCCAGCACGCGGTATTGTCGGAGCTTATCGGCAACATCCAGGTTGCCCGCTTTGATGTTCTTTTCAATATACATCGCCACGTCATACAACTCCTGAGCTCCGATGATCAGAAAACCCGACTTGGACTTATGCGAAAGCCTGCGTACTGTCTCAAAATCCCCTGCTTCCAGGGCGCTTTCCATCTCCGCTATTTCTACGGGATAGTCCCGGCAAAACAAGATGGCCACTTCCCGGGCAATCGCTTCACTGCCCGAGGTTTGACGGAGGAATTCCTCCATGTCGAAATGCTTGTAACTCATTTCAAAGTGACCTCGTTGTTTTGAATCATCCGGTAAATGGTCGACTTGCCAATATCCAGTTTTTTCGCTACCAGGAGTACGTTTGAGTCGTACTTGTCCAGGTAATTCTGCACGATATTGTTCACGTATTCCCTCAATGACATTTCCTTGCTCAGCAGGTCGGTCATGTTACGGGCATTGTTGAAGATGATATTTTCTTCGGTGATGGTATCACCGTCGGCCATTACACAGGCTAGTTCGATCACGGCTTTGAGTTCACGAATGTTACCGGGAAAAGTGTAGTTCAGCAGCTTTTTCTGTGCGGAGGCCGAGAGGCTCAGCTTCCTGACTTTATTTTCCCGGGAATACTCTTCGATAAAATGTTTGGAGATCACGATGATGTCTCCTTCGCGTTCCCTCAGGGGCGGCAGTTCGATGGGCAAACCGAGCAGGCGGTAGTAAAGGTCTTCCCGGAAATTGCCCTTCTGTACTTCCTCCTGGAGGTTTTTGTGAGTCGCTACGATCACCCTTACGTCGATAGGAATCACCTGGTTAGAACCGATACGGGTAATTTCACGTTCCTGCAGGGCTCGCAGCAGTTTCGCCTGAAGGGAAATATCCATCTCACCGATCTCATCCAGGAAGAGCGTGCCTTTGTTGGCTTCCTCGAACTTTCCGATCCGCCTTCCCTGGGCTCCGGTAAAGGCACCTTTTTCATGCCCGAAGAGTTCCGTCTCCATCAACTCTTTCGGAATAGCGGTGATATTCACGGCCACAAAAGGCTTGTTCTTCCGGTCGGAATTGTAGTGAATGGCCTTGGCGACAAGCTCTTTGCCGGTTCCGGTTTCTCCGGTTATGGATACGGTGATCTTGCTTCTGCAGGCCTTGTCGATCAGGGCAAAAGACCTGGTGATAGCCGTGCTGTTCCCGATAATGGTTTTGTTGTAATCGTATTTCTTCCCGATCTCTTCCTTGAGTTGGGAGATCTCTTCCCGGAGCTCCAGGTTTTGCCGGATGTTATTGATTACACTGAGGATACGGTTCCGGGCATCCTCGTTTTTTACGATGTAATCATAGGCTCCCTGCTTAAGCAGTTCTACCGCAGTGTTTACATCTTCCTGGCCGGAAATGATCAGCACCTGGATATCGTTGTTGTATTCCTTAACCCGCTTCAGTACATCGGAGCCGGTCATATCCGGCAGCGTGTAATCCAAGGTGACAATGCTGGGGTTTTCGGGAAGGGCGGACAGAAATTCTTTTGCTGTCCGGAATTTCTTTACCTCATAATCCGGATTGAGTGTGAGGTGATAAATAAGAAATTCACTGTACCATTCGTCGTCTTCGACGACGAAGATCTTAAGATTTTCTTTTTTGGACATGGTTCAAGTTTGAGTATCCCAAAAATAAAAATAGTTTTCAAAATGGGAAATCATTTGAGAATCCGGAAGGAAAAAAAATGCTATTTTGCCGCTATATGGCCTACGACTTAACAGCGCTTGAAACCATGTGCGGGGGGGATCCGAAGTTCATGCATGACTTTATTGAACTCTTTATCCAAACCACACCTCCGTATCTTGCTGAGATACGGAAAAAGCGGGCCAATTCCAATTGGGAGGAAATCGGGGAGATCCTCCATAAAATTAAGCCAACGGTTGAATTATTCGGCATGCAGGAGTTGCATGTTTTGATTCGGAATGCCGAGCAGGCCGGGCGTTTCGGCAAAGATGCGGACAAACTTCCCGGGTGGCTGGATGAGATCGTTCCCGGCCTGGAGAAATCCATAGAATCCCTGAAAACCGAGCTGGACCGATACCGGGCCTGAGTCAGGCCCTCCGGGCTCTTTCCCAGAGTGCGGATTGTTCCCCTTTCAAATACCGTTTCAATCCCAGGAATACCGCCAGGTTCATAATGAAGAAATAATGCGGTACATACAGACCTTTGATCCTTTTTCCACGCTTTTCCATCCACCACCCCAATAAGGCCGCCAGGTAGAACAGGCATTGAGCGATAAACAGGTAGCGGTATACCATAGAATCCAGTAAGAAAGCGTTCAGGATAAAAATAAGAGGTAGCGCAAATGCTGCCAGGCTCCAGCGCAAGGCCCGGTGAGAGATGAACGAAAAGGCCACGAGAGGTCGACGGAAAATATTGAATGCCGGTTTCAGCCGGTTCATGCTTTGCCAGCCTCCCGCACAGATACGTACTTTTCTTTTTAGCTCCTCCTTAACATCGGCAGATGCCGTTTCGGTGGCCACCGCTCTTTTCTCATACACCACGCGGTAGCCTTTCAATACAATGCGCATGGACTGCATGAAATCGTCCAGCAGCGTATCGGGTTCCAGTTCTTCGTACAGCGACTTGCGGTAGCTCATTAGTTCGCCTGCCGCACCTACTACGGTATATAGGTCGGAGTCGCACTGCTTCAGAAAACTTTCGTATTTCCAGTACAGGCCTTCTCCTTCTTCACTGGCTCCGGAACCGGCGCTGAGACGGATACTTTTTTCTCCGGTAACGCCACCCACTTTCGGATCCGCATAATGCCGGGCCAGCAGGATGAGGGCTTCCGGGTTAAGGTCGGTATTGGCGTCGCAGAAAACAACGATCTCTCCACTTGCCTCCCGAACAGCACGGTTCATGGCAGCAGCCTTGCCGGCACGGCGTTCATCATGGAGGTGAAGGATGCCTTCCTGAGTGTTGAGCAGTTCTGCTGTCCGGTCATTACTGCCGTCGGAGATGAAGATCAGCTGAAGTTTGTCTTTCGGGTATTCCAGCGCCCGGGAATTGGCTACTTTTTCCAGGATATACGCTTCCTCATTGAAACAGGGAACGATAAGACTGAGACTCGGGAGTTCCGTTTCTTCTCCCTGTTTTTCCGGGTAGCGACCCCGAATACGGATAATCAGGGCAGCAAGCACTCCATAGCCGATATAGGCATAAGCCACCAGGGCGATCAACAGAAGGAGCACAGTCTCAATCATGCATCATGCTTTTATAATGTCCCAATACGGCCTCCGCACTTTGCTTCCAGGAGAAGGCCTTTGCCCTTTCCAGTCCATCCTTTTCCATTTTATGCCGGGTGTCTTCTTCCCGGTTTACGGTAAGCATGGCTTCGGCAATATGGATGGGTTCATCCGGGTTGACGAGGATAGCGGCTACACCGGCAATTTCGGGCATGGAGGAAGTGGAGGAGGTGATTACGGCCTTCCCGCACTGCATGGCTTCCAGGATCGGAATTCCGAAGCTCTCCCTTCTTGACGGGTACAGGAAAAAGGTGCAGAGGTTATAGATGAGGGGCAATTCCGTATTCGGGATATACCCCGTCAGCAGGATATGTTTTCGCAGGTCAGGATCGCCGCTGGCTTCCAGCACGGCATCCAGGTAAGCGGTGCCCAGGTCGGGCATGACCAGCGGAATGGGGTGGGTTGCGGAATGGCGGAAATGGGAATAGGCTTTCAGTACGTTGGGTACGTTTTTCTTCGGGTCGGTATTGCCGAGGAAGAAGATGAACCGTTCCGGCAAACCGCAGCGGACCCTTGCCGATTCCAGCAGTTGACGGTCTTCGATACGACAAAAATGATCGCCTGCGGCATTGTATACCGTATGGACTTTGTTGTCGAGGGCCGGGAACCGTTGCAGAATATTCCGGCGTTCGAAATCGGAAACCGTCAGGATGCGGTCTGCTTTATGGATGATGCGGGGCACGTTCCAACGCCGGTACAGGTTTCCCATCCTTTGGTACCAGGAACCCTGAGAAAATTGCAGCTGTTCGAGGTAAATGATGTCATGGACCGTTACGATCAATGGAACTCCCGCTTTTACCGGAGCCGTATTGGAGGTACAATGAAGCAGATCCACACCGTGTTCCCGGCAAGCTTTGGGAAGGGAGATCTGCTCCCAGTCGGCATAGGTCTTTCCGGGAACTTCCACGATCCGGAAATTGTCCGTTTCCTTCAGCACTTCCTTGTCTTCATCGGCTTTGACGAAGATGACGTATTCATTTTCTTTATCGATTTGTTGCAGGTGACGAATGGTTTCCCAGGCCACGATATCCATCCCGTGTTTTTTCCTGCGTTGTATCCGTTGTGCTTCAATTCCGATTTTCATGAGTGGGGGGTATGGATGAATTTTTTGTTGGCTCCCTTAAGCCGGAACAGGGTACGGAAAAGGATCAGAAAGGTCAAGGGGATACGCCTCAGGGCAATAAGGGTTCGTTTGTTACGCAACCATTTCGGGGTAGCGAGGTAAAGGCTGATCAGGATGAGCAGGGGGATACAAACGGCATTTTTTCCTCCCGGAAACCAGCTGGGGAAAAACAGGGCCAGTACCCCAACAACCAGGCTGAGCCCAAGGATCATTACCCGGGGAAGAAGCAAGAACTGCAGGAGTTTATCGAAGTAATCGAAATTGGCTTTTAACACCAGGTGTTTCAGGCTATCGAAAAAATAGAGTCTCAGGTAGTGGAATTGTGCGGAAAGCCAGCGCTTACGCTGGTTCTCGAAGATAGTGCTGTCCTGTACCTTTTCATCGTAGACCAGGGCATCTTCCAGGTAGCCGATATGCCGGGCATCGCGCAGCAGGCGTACCTCCATTTCCTTATCGAACCCGCCCACGGCCTGAATTTCTTTCATCAATGCTTTGAACTCCGTTATTTTCATGGCAATCCCCGACCCGATCAGGGCAGAGGAGAGGCCCAGGCTCACATGGCCTTTGCGGAAAATGCTGTTATTGATCTCTTCGCTGACGGCATCCAGTACCGCCATATCCGTATCCAGGTTTTTGGCAACCCTGTGGGTCTGTACGATAAGCGGAGAAGCGGCGAGTCCGTCATTGAGCTTGTTCAGGTACGCGGGTTCCATCACATTATCGATATCCAGGATCAGGGCATAATCATAAGCACTTATATCTATCGTATCTAGTGCAGCATTCAGCGACTTGGACTTGGTGCTGTTTTCAAAATGCACTTCCACCACGGCATGGCCCATAGAGCGGATCTCTGCAACGGTTTCTTGCTTTAGCCGGTCGGCAATGACACAGACCGTAAACTTCTCACGGTCGTAAGTCAGTTTCCCGCATTCTCTTACACTGTTCAGGATTACGCTATCGCCTTTATAGGCAGGGTAAAGCAATAGAAACCGGTTCCTGACCGGATTGCTTTCCGGCTTTTTGTTCCGGGTGAAAAAGGCAATCAGGGCAAAAACAAACAGGTAGATGGCGTTAAACCAGAGGTAGACCAGCAGGGGAATCAGCAGGATTTGGATCAGTTGCTTCACAGGGCGGTATTTCCTTTCAGTTTGGGGTGGCTCAGGTTCCAGATCAATGCGGATACGATGCGGGAAACCCTGGCCCATTCGCCTTTCAGCAGCAAGGTAAAAACATTTTTCGGGAAGGCGATGAACACATAAAAGAGCAGGGCCATCCACTTTTGGAAGCCTCTGAAATTTCGCCGTATGAAAATCAGTCGGTTGCGGTTCAGGTAATAGGTTTTCAGGGGGCTGTCTTTTCCGGTGCTTTTGGATTCTTTATGCCGTACTTCGGAACTTCCGCAGTACCAGATGCTGTATCCTGCGTGTTTACAGCGTTCGCAGTAGTCCAGCTCTTCGTAATAGAGAAAATAGCCCTCCCAGAGTAGTCCTGTTTTTTCCAGAAGATCGCGCCGGATACACATGGCAGCTCCGTGTGCGGTGGCAGTGGGGTAGCTTCGGTGAAACTCTTCCCTGTCGGGTTCTTTCCAGCCTATGGAGAAGCTTCTGCCGGTGTAGGGATTCATGCCTTTACTCCCGGCAAACTGCACCAGGTTATTTTCGTATGCGTACATCAGGCGTGAAGAAACGATCCCGATTTTTTCGTCGCGAAGAAACAATTCGGGGATGGGGTCCAGGAAGTCCGGCTCTACCAAAGTGTCGTTGTTCAGCAGGTAGATCAGATCCGCGTTGCAGGCTTTGATGGCCAGGTTGTTTCCTCCGGCAAAGCCCAGGTTCTCCGGGCTGAAAATGAAGCGAAATTCGGGAAATTCATTTTCCAGGTAATGGGGAGGCTCCGGGCTTCCGTTGTCTACCACCCAAACTTCCAGGTTGGGATAGTGGCACTTACGAAGGCAAAGCAGGAGTTCCCGGGTGTCCCGGTCCGTTCGGTAATTCACCGTTATGATCGCTATTCTCGGCTGAGGGTTCATGTTCTGTCGTAAGGTCCGGTCCGATGCAAATAAACACCAGCGTAAACACGATTATAGTACTAATCGGGGTTTGTCCGTATATCTGGTTGCCGTAAGATCCCACAACTAACCCGAAATAACCCGCATAAAAGGCCACCAACCGGAGCCTTACCTCTTTGTCCGTAACCTTTCTAAGTTTGGAATAGCAATACATCAGGGTAAGCAGCAACAAACCGATATAGATCAATAGCCCGATGATTCCCGTCTCTACCCAGACTTTTACATACCAGCTATCGTAAGGAACCTCCGACAGGAAAGAGCCCGGCGCGAAACGCTGGCCCCAGTTTCCTCCGGAACCCACCCCACCACCGAAAGGCCGACTGGCCAGGTAGGCTCTTAGTTTTCGCTGATTTTCGAGCCTGACCATAAAGGAGGCATCATTCGGGTTCAGGGCTGTCCGCAGGCGTTGGATCTCATAGATGCCGCTTCCAATGCTGGTGAATTTGAGAAAGACAAAAAGTCCGGCACCCAGTACGAGCCCGAAAAACAACAGCCGGAAATTCCGTATCAGCAGGAGGTACATGCCCAGGCCCGCAAACACAATAATCAGAGGTCCGCGGGAACCGGAATAGGCCAGGCCCAGGAAGAAAATACCGGCAAGCAGCAGGTAAACCACCTTCATTCCGATTTTCCGGGCACCGAGTCCGATCACGGTGGCGATGATCACTCCATGCGCCATAAGGGCGCCGAATTGTCCGGCATCCGACAGGAAGCTGAAAATCCGCAGCCTCCCGAAAAGGATATGGGTACTGGAGGCACCGGCTTCAAGCCAGGCTTCTTCGAAAGAATCCAGACCCAGAAATTTCTGCTTAAATCCCCATAAAGCTACCATCAGGGTCAGTCCGAGGTAGAGCTTCATGAACCAGAATAATTCCTTTCGTTTTCGGATCAGGATAAAGGCGAGGGGAACAGACAAGGCGAAATAAACCGAGAGTCCGCGTACGGCAAAGAACCAGGCTTCACGGCTTCTGGCTTCCGGGTTGAACAGCTCAAGAACCGTATAACCCAGCCAAAATACCATGATCCAGGTCAGCAGGTTATTGGCCCGCTTCCGGTCTTCTTTCGATGTGCTGAAAAACAGGGCTACCCAGGTCAGTCCAAGCAGAATATCGATACTCAAACCCAAGGGCCCTTCGATATACCGGTTCAGCCCGATGGCAAAATAACTGGCAAAAAGGTAGCCCAGGAGCCCCATCCGGGGTTCGAGAAGGGTGACGAAAAAGTAGATCAGGGCAGGCGCCAGGCTTGCATAGATCAGGGCGAAGGACATACCGGCCCTGGAAACTCCCCAGGCTGCCAGTAAAGAGAAAACAATGCCCAGAATAAGGACAGGCACTGCGTTGGGGTGACGCGCAAAGAAACCCGGGTTATGTTGCCGGATTTCCATACGTTAAAAAGATTTTAGCTTCGAGGGAGACAAGTTCTGAGACAGGTAGTTATGGACAAACATACGCAGTCGCGAACGTTTCCTCGGAATAGTTCCCACCAGTTCTTCCAGGGCATCTACCGGTACGGCATTCAATACCAGGAAATGCTTTTGCGGGTTTGCCTTATTGAAGATCGTTACCTGGTTGGCGTCTGAGGCTGACCAAACCCTGCCACTGTTCACCACACGCAGGCAGAGGTCGGCACTGCTGATGAGTTTAATCGGGTTGGGATAGGAAGCCTGTTCCGGCAGCTCCATAAAGATAAAATCATACCTCTTCAGGGTCTCGGGATCAATGCCCAGTTCGTCCAGGTTCTGCGTATCGATAAAGGTGGCACTCACCGGATACCGGTAGTAGTCGCCTTTCACCACACTTTTATCCGGTTCTTTTTCTGTTTCCGGGATCAGGATCAGGGTCTTTCGGTTGATAGAGTTGAGCCTTTCCTGCAGTTTTCCGGCGAACCAGGTTTTCCCTTCTCTTTCCAGGGCACTGGAGATCAATACCAGTTTGGCCCCTTCTTCCGATCCGGTTTCCAGGATCAGGTTGGAGAGACACTGTTCGATCATGCTGTGCAATACGCTTTGTACATCAACCGCTCCCGGTTTTGGTGGGAAATAGGGAAGAGCGCCCAGAAGTGGCATTCCCGACTGTTGAATGGCCCTTTTCGGGGTTTTGATGCTGTTATCGAAGAATTCTTTTGCCGCCAGATAGCCCAGGATGATAAACAGAGTTCCGGCAAAGGCTAGCAACACCAGCACCATGCGTTTGGATTTTTCCGGCTGCAGGGGCATGTAGGCGTGGTCTACTACCGTAAGGTTATTGGCATATTTCAGGTTCTGCTTTTGCAGTTTGGCCTGGTTGAGCCCGTGCAACACGCTCAGGTACTGTTCTTCGGATACCGCTACCTCCCGTTCGAGCCGGGCCAGGGTAGATCCCCAGGGAGCGAACTGGTCGTACTGTTTATTGAAGTCAAGTTTCCTTTCCTGGTAAATCTTCAGTCGTCCTTCCACCTCTGAAACTTCCAGGACTTTGTCCAGCCAGCTTCTTAGCAGGTCGGTTTGCGGAGTGGATTCCAGCGTGTAGCTGTTGTTGTAAAATTTGAGTGCCAGGTCTTTGTATTCGGACTCGAGCCTATGGATCTGGTTGCGCAGGGAGTCGGCTACGTCCATTTCGGTTCCATAGATCTCGGTTCGGGTGAGTTTTACACGCAGTCTGGAGATCTCGTCGCGGAGGTGCAGCAGTTGTTTGTTGTTTTTGAGGATATCGGCCTTTTGTCCCATCCGGCCTTCCAGGGTAGCCAGTGCTGATTTCGCCGCCTGGAGCTTCATGTTTTCCTGGTTGATCTCGATGTCGATGTTTTCCTTGGTTTCCGCAACGTACTTGGATTGTTCGTAGTAGTTGATGATGCGGTTTTCCACCATGAAGTCTTTCAACTTGTTTTCCGCTTCGTCCAGTTTGGATTTGGCTTCTTTCAGTTGTTCTTCAAAATACTGGGCAACGGAGCTGGTTTCATCGCCTTTGATGTTTCTGTATTGATAGATAAATACACTGGTTAGAATATCGAGAGCCATTTTAGACACAGCGGGGTCTTCGCTTTTGAAGATCATCTCGATCATGTCACTGTTTCCCTTCCGGCCAACGGTCAGTTGATGATTGAATCCCATTACGCTGTAATAGGGGTGATCTCCGCTGATAATGTCTTTGACTACGTTGTTGCTGTCCTTCATGATCATGGGAAGCAGGTAATCATACACCTTTTCCTTGTCACCGATAATTTGGCAGGTTTTGATAAGAGAATCCGGAAAGACCTCTTTCCGGTTTTCGAAGGCCAGTTTTCCAAGGATGCTCGGGTCAGGGGCTCTCATGATCAGGTGCTGCGCCATGAGTCTCAGGTTCACTTCCTGAACTGCTTCCCTTGATTTGATGATGGCGATCATGTTATCGAAAGCATTGTTCACCGAGAAGTAATCCATACGGGCTTCCATAGGGGAGGCCAGGTTATATCCGGATGCAACGCCGGTATATAGGGTGCTGCTGGTAGCGTATTCCCGTTTGATATTGCGGGTGAGCAATATTACCAGGGCAGCGGTAATAACAGGGAACAGGATGATCCAGGGAAGGTTTCTGTATACTACGCGGAGGTAGGAGATCAGTGTCATGGATTGTTTGAACGTTTAAGATGAAACATTTCCAATCCTACCAGAGCCTCAAACTGGAAATAGGCGGTGGCAAATTCCTGGAACTTCATTTCGTAATTGGTCCGGGCAATGGTCTGCAGGTTTTTTAGCCGGCTGAACTCAGAGGGGGGCAGGTTTCCGTTTTGGAACTGAATTTCGGCGATATTGACCGTGAGTGTGGCCGTTTGAACGTCTTCGCTGATGATCTTGAGCATACGCTGAGCGGCAACAAGGCGGAAGTATTCGGCGATTACTTCTCTTTTAAGGCGCAGTTTGGCCTCATCCACCCGGGCTTCAAATTTTTTGAGTTCCTGTCGCATCATGTCCACTTTAACCGGTGTATTGGTAAAGATGGAGAGGGGGAGGGCAACCGATCCGCCGACGGTATACCCGGAATTAGCCTGACTGGTTCCGCCGGTAGTGGGGTTATACGTATTGAAAAGCACGTTCTGTGTTCCATAGCTACCTGAAGCATAAGCAGAGATATACGGGTGCCAGGATCGTTGTGCAAGTTTTACCTGTGCGCGTGCCGCGCCTACCTCGCCTTCATGGAAACGGAGGGTAGGCGAATTGCTGTAAGCGATTTCGATGAGAGTGTCCAATGGTAGCAGCTGTGCGGTAACATCTTCTTCGAAGTTCAGGCTGAAGATATCTTCGAACGCAAAAGTATCGAGATAAACCGAGCCGGTCGAATTGCTATCGGCCTGTCCGCTTGCCCGGCCCGGAAGCAGAGTGCCCATTAACAGTACTGTATAAAGTATATATAGGTTATGAACCCGTTTCATAGGCGAATATTGTGGGCACAGGACGTGCCATGTCAGGGTCTCAAAATTAGAAGAAAATCACGGAATCCCTTGCAGGGCAGTATCGACGGCAGCTAGCGAAGGTATGGGGGATAAGGCATGTTCGCGGCAGCATGGTTACAGCAGGTGAGGAAGTGGGTGGAATATTTCCCATGATGGGAATTAAAATTTTTTTTTCGGATGCAGGCAACCTTCGTAATAAGCCTTTGTCGAATGGGTAGCAATGCAAGAAAACCGACGTGGTGTATTTGCCGATTTTCCTAGGGAAAGGGCTTTTATTCCTCGAAGATTTACCTAAATTGCGAAGGCGGACAAAGGAAACTTTGTTCATGTAAGCCAAGCCAACATTGCCTTTAATACAGCCGGTTGTTTTACAGCCTGTTGTGTTATTGTCTCTTTTTGGCAAGGCAGTGATAACGAAAACCAAAGCGTATTTATGAAGTTAAGCTTTACCAAACTACTCCTTTCATGTGGAGTGCTGATTGGGCTCTCATCGGGAGTGAAAGCCCAGTCCTATTGTACGTCGGGGGCGACTCAGACCGCCGACTCAGACATCACCAAAGTAGAATTAGGGAACATCAACAACTCAACGGGAAGTACCGGTTGTGCGACGTACACCTACTTTAACACGATGAGCACAGACCTTTATGTAGGTTCATCGTACCAATTGACTGTTGAACTCGGAGTTCATTCGGGTTGTGGTTCCGACATCTTTACCAAATCCTGGAGAGCCTGGATCGATTTTAACCATGACGGTGACTTCGATGACCAGGGCGAATTACTGGGTGCCGGTAACTACACGAGCGGAACTTTTTCCAGCTCGGTGAATTTCCAGGTTCCTTGTATCGGCGTGGCCGGAAAAACCCGTTTGCGGATAGTTTGTCAGGAGAATTCTCCTGCAAACATTTCTTCCTGCGGTACATTTGCTTACGGGGAAACCGAGGATTATGATGTAAACATCATTCCTGGCTCTGCACCTACGGCTGATTTTGCCATTCCGGATACGGTATATACCAATTGGGTGGCTAATTTCATTAACGTAAACCAGGGAGGATATACCCACAAATGGTATAACTCCGATCTGGACCCAACCCTGCAGACCGTAAATTCTACCGGGGTTAATTATTCTTACACGTACACCACTCCGGGTACCTATTCACTGCGACTGGAATCTTCCAACTGTCAGGGTACTGCCATTAAGAGCAAAACCTTTACGGTAGTAGATCCGACTTCGCTGCCGGAGCCTAATTTCGTAGTGAGCTTAAACCAATATGCCTTTACCGGTAACCCGATAGAGATCGATTTCTTCGACCTGTCGCTTTTTGGCCCAACCAGCTGGGAATGGACCATTTCTCCGGATCAGGTGAACGGAGCCTCCTGGTTCTGGTCACAAGGCAATCAATATTCGCAGAACCCGAGTGCCTTCTTCTATGATGTGGGTGTTTACGAGGTGTGTCTGACGGTAACCAATAGCCTGGGTACCTCAGCTCCGCTCTGTCGCTCTGCTTATATTATTATCGCTCCGCCGAACGGACAGAACTTTGTGAATATTATGGGAACGGATATCAACAGTTCCCTCGATTCCGGTTATATCTATGATTCGGGTGGTCCTAACGGTAACTATAGCCCGAACGAATACAACGAATTTGTAATACAACCCTGCGGTGCTTCATCCATAACGCTGGATTTCACCGAATTCAACCTGCAATCAGGCGAGCAGCTTGTTGTCTATAATGGAGGTAGCCCCTCTGCTCCGCAGATCGGTTCCTTCTCCGGTACCAATCTGCCAGGATCTATCACTGCTTCCAGTGGTAAAATGACCCTGCTCTTTGTTTCCGATAACGGATCCGTAGCTTCCGGTTTTGCTGCAAAATGGACTGCGACTATTCCGGCTAACGGGATGATCGACGCTGACTTCATCGTGCCGGATACCCTTTGGGAATGTTCCGGTGGAACCGATATCACACTTTGGAATGCCACTTCGGGAGTAGTGCCCGGGCAAGCAACTTACGAATGGATCTTCGATTACGATCCGAACGTATCCTACCCGCCCAACTACTACGATTCCGATGAAGAAAATGCGGAACTGACCGTACCTGCTACTATGTCTTATCAGGAATACCTGATTCGTCTGGTTGCGATCTCCTGCGAAGGAAACGATACCACCGTTAAGACGCTTCGCGTGTCTCCGACTACCCAAAACCCGACAGTAGACTTTGAAGCTTCTAACCGTCGTGTCTCTACCAACAGTATTGTTGAGTTGCGTGAGATGAGCGAGGCCGGTTGCTCTTACGAGTGGGTAATCAACCCGCCGACAGGCTGGTCCCTGGAAGCCGGTTATCAAATGACCGATAAGAATATCGAAGTGAAATTCACTGCTGCCGGATCGTACCACGTTGACCTGAAAGTAACCAACGATAACGGTACTACTACGGAATCCAAAACCAACTACATCGACGTTATCGATTACTGTACTCCTGCAGTGGGTATCAGTACCATCAGCGATGTGGGTATCAACTCCGTGATTATTGAGAATATTGATAATACGACCAATAGCGGACAGGCTCCTGGATATACCAATTACGTGGCAACTCATTCTATTACTCTTACTGCCGGTCAGACTTACCAGCTGAAAGTCGGAAGAAACACTACCGTTAATGCTGTTAACCGCAAAGCCTGGATCGACTTCAACCGTGACGGTATCTTCAATGAGCCGGGAGAGCGTGTGTTGTTCGAACCTGCTGCCAATACCCAAAGCACTGTGGCTACGTTTACCGTACCTGATTACATGACTCTTGTTCCGGGCGAAAGCCGCCTGCGTATCAGTGCAGCCATGGGCAATAGTGCCAATAACCCTTGCGGACCTCTTCAGGTAGGTGAGATTGAGGATTATGGTGTAATGCTACGCCTCGATGATCAGCCGCCGGTAATCACTCTGAACGGAATGGATACGGTTTATGTGGAAGTGAATGGTACTTATACGGAAGATTCTGCCGTTGCCATCGATAACATTGAAGGGGATATCTCTTCCCGTCTTGCTATCACCAACCAGATTGACCTGAGCCAGGCCGGTATCTACTTCGTACATTATGATGTGATGGATCAGTCCGGACTGAGTGCCGTACGTGCAACCAGAACCGTGATTGTAAGTAATGACCTTACTGATCCTGTGATCACCCTGACCGGTGGAAGCCCTGTGGTACACAGTGTACTCGTGCCCTTCACCGAGCCGGGATACTCAGCTACCGATGACCCGGGTAATAAGAATGTAACCAATGACGTGATCGTTACCGGTAGCGTAGACGTAAATGTAATCGGGGACTACACCCTGCGTTACAAAGTATCTGACATTAACGGTAATTCGGCTGAAGCCATCCGTATCGTTCAGGTGCGTGATATCGATGCTCCGATGATCAATACCCCGTCGAAAGTATTCTGGCAAGTGGGCACTCCGTTCGTGAATCCGGTTAGCGTTACCGATAACTTCGATCCGAATGTGAATGTGACACAATCCGGTAATATCAATGTGAATGTATTCGGTACCTATACCGTGAACTTCACCGCGGAGGATTTCTCCGGAAATGTAGCTGGGCCGGTTAGCGTAGAATTTGAAGTAGGAGACAGTGTTTCTCCGGTGATCAGTACCCTTTCGGGTTCTGAGGTAATCGTAGTGGAAGTAAATAAACCGAATTTCTTCGAGCCTCCGGTTAGCGCCAAAGACAATTACTTCCCGAATGTATCTCTGGTACGTGACGCTTCTCAGGTGAAAATCTATGAGATCGGCGTTTACCCGATCATCTATACCGCTACGGACGGTGCAGGTAACTCCAGCACTTACACCCGTATCGTTCATGTTGTGGATACCGAAAAACCATCTGTTATCGCACCTCCGCTCAATATCGAAAGGTGGTCCGGAAACTACGAT
Organism: Bacteroidia bacterium; assembly: GCA_964215915.1. Classification (GTDB taxonomy): domain Bacteria; phylum Bacteroidota; class Bacteroidia; order UBA8524; family UBA8524; genus UBA8524. The sequence goes on along the minus strand of CAXPEB010000110.1, from coordinate 12,860 downwards.
CCGATGGAAGGTGTGTCTGCAATCGACAACTACTGGTCTCCCAGCTGGTTCGAATCCAACCAGGCAATTGAAGTGGTACTGGATAATGTAGACGTTAACTACCCTGGTGTTTACAATATCGTATACCGCGCAACTGACGGTTCCGGAAACGTTTCCGCTCTGACAACCCGTATTGTGAATGTATGGACCCCGACATCCGCAGAAAGCGTGGATCTGAGTGCCATGGTTCAGGTTTATCCGAACCCGAGCACCGGTCGCTTCACCGTGAAGCTGGATGCCGGAGTAATAACTGATAACGCTACTGTTCAGGTGGTTGACATGCTGGGCAATGTAGTGATGAAAGCCGGTAGTGAAATCTTCGTAAACGGAGAAGCAGCTATCGACCTGACTGGTGTGAGCAATGGTGTTTACATGGTTCAGTTAAGCACTGAGCAAGGTGTAGTCACCAAGCGCATTAACATCAACCAGTAATCTGACTATTGAAAAGGGTGCCGTGCTGGGATACGGCACCCTTTTATTCTATACCAACCAACCAAACCACCAAACCAACCAATACCAAACCAAATGGAGTAATCTATGAAAAGAACAATTACGTTTTTGAAACAACCAAAAACGCTGCGTTCGCTTGGCACAATGGCAATAGCCCTTGTGTTTTTGTCGTCTGTAGCGGTTTTCGGACAAGCGACTACCCCCCCCAGCGGTTATTGTACAACCTCTCATACCAATATGAGTAATAACGGTTGTGTCAATAACTACGGCTTTCACTTTCTTAAGGTAGGCATGGATAACTGGACGCATAATGTTCAGTGTAATACCTCTACAGTCTACCGCTACTGGAACAACCTGGGCAATGTATTCAACCTTAGTCAGGGCGGTGAGTATACCGTGATGATGCAAACGGCATCTACCACTTATACCACAGCTGCCGGGGCTTGGATTGATTACAATCAGGACGGAACCTTCCAGTCATCGGAATACATTGGCACCAATACCACCGGTTCCAGTGCCCCTACATTTTACAATACCTTCACAGTGCCCTGTAATGCCAAACCGGGCCAAACCATCCTGCGTTTTCGTTGCGGATATAATTCTGCAGTGGGTTCGGGTTACGGATGCGGAACGGTATTGAACAATTACGGTGAAACGATGGACTACATCGTAACCATTTCGGCCTCCGGTTCACCATCGGCGAATTTTTCAATTCCGGATACGGTGTATACCAACTCACCGGCACGTTTCGTAAATTCCAATCAGGTGGGTTACATCTCCCACGAATGGGATGTGTTGAATTACGGAAGCAGCCCCGACGCCACTTCTGTCAATTACACCAATTCTTTTGCTACACCAGGTAGCTACCAGGTCCGCCTTACCAGTGCCAATTGCCAGGGAAGCGCAGCCATTACCAAGAATTTTAATGTGGTAAACCCTACCTCTTCACCCGCTGCCAATTTTGTGGTGAGCAAGAACAGTGCGGTTTACGATGGCTCCAATCCGATCTACATCGATTACTACGACCTGTCACTTTACGGACCTACTACATGGGAATGGATCATGACACCCGATTGGTTAAACGGTGCTCCGTTTATTTGGATCACCAACAACTTTGATCAAAACCCGAGTGCGTTTTTCTACGATGTGGAAACCTATGACATTTGTCTTGTGGTAGCCAATTCAGCAGGTGTGGATACGCTTTGCCGAAGTGCTTTCATTGAAATTACTCCGCCTCAGGCAGGAAGTAAATTCATCAATGTAATGGGTCAGGATATCGGTTCTGATCGCGACAGCGGGTATATCTATGATTCTGGTGGACCGAACAATCCATACAGTAACAACGAATACAGAGAGTTTCTGATCGCTGCCTGTGGCGCGGAAACCATTACCTTGTCTTTTGACGAACTCAATCTGGCATCCGGCGATAACCTTGTGGTATATAACGGTAACAGCAGTTCCGCCCCCCAATTGGGAAGCTTTACGGGAACTACATTGCCATCCGATATTGTAGGAACCAACGGGGCCTTATTCCTTTTGTTTACCTCCAATGCGAGCGGTAACGCTCCGGGATTCAAAGCACACTGGACTTCGGAAATTCCGCAGAACGGTGCTCCGATGGCCGACTTTAGTGTACCGGATACCGTGTACGAATGTTCCGGCGGAAACGATGTGGTATTTACCAATATGTCTACCGGTGTGGTTAAAGGACAAGCCAGCTACGACTGGATCTTTGACTATGACCCGAACGTTTCCTATCCTTCTTCTTATGCAGATACTAAGGATGAAGAAAGTCCGGAATGGACCTATTCCATTCCCGGCAACTATTCGGTAAGAATGATCCTGAAATCGTGTGAAGGGTATGATACTGCTGTGAAGTCCTTCGTGATGGCAGCAACCACCAACACCCCGATCGTAGATTTTACCACCAGCAATCGCCGGATCAAGGTGAACGAAACTTCCACGTTTACGGCCGACGGAATTGCAGCCTGTGGCTATACCTGGGACATCTTCCCGACAACTTACGAAATACAAAATGGCGGAACAGCCAACGACCGTCAGGTTACCGTGAAATTTACGGCCTCCGGATCGTATACCGTTAAACTGATCGGTACCAATGACAATGGAAGTTCCTTCGAAGAAAAAACAAACCATGTTGATGTAATCGACTACTGTACTCCCGCTGTAGCCTATCCTACCATCGCTGATGTGGGAATTACCAATGTGGAACTTGAAGATATCAGCAACCAATCCGGTTCGGGGTCAGCCCCCGGATACTCTAACTTCACTCAGATGGGGACTACGTTAATCCTGGGTAAAACGTATGCATTCACCCTTGACCGTCAGACCAATGTGAACAATGTAAACCGTAAGATCTGGATTGATTATAACCGCGACGGTGATTTTGATGACTATAACGAACTGGTGGCTTCCGAGTCAAACAGCTCTGCTTACTCCTTCAGCGGCACCATTACTATACCCGGAATTGCCGAAGTGGTGACCGGTGAAGCGCGGATGCGCGTTGCCGTCGGATTGGCAAACACCAATCTACCTCCCTGTGGCCCAAGCCAGGTGGGAGAGTATGAAGACTATACGGTTTTCCTCGTACCGGATGATGCTCCCCCTGTGATCACAATCAACGGAGGAGATACTGTGATCGAGATCCATACGCATTATGTGGATCCGGGTGCTGTCGCTATCGATAACCTTGAAGGAAACATCTCAAACCGCATTGTGGTGGACAACGGTATTGATTCTACACAAGCCGGTGTTTACTTCATTACGTATGATGTGGAAGATCTTTCCGGTAACAAGGCTACCCGCGTGATCCGCAAGGTGACCGTAGTGGAAGACCTCACTAACCCAACCCTGAGCCTCAACGGTACCGATCCATTGATCTGGTCCGTACTGGTGCCTTTCAATGACCCGGGTGCCATCGCTATTGATCAACCTCTTGGTAATAACATCTCTCACCTGATCCAGGCTTCAGGCAGCGTTGATGAAAACGTGATCGGAGATTATGTGATCACCTATGAAGTCAGCGACTCCTACGGCAATACGAGCACCGTTACCCGGACTGTGCAGGTTCGTGATACTACTGCCCCGATGATTGTGGCAGACGATACGATGTACATCCAGGTTGGACAGCCCTTCATGGATCCGGTGGTTGCCAGCGACAACTTTGACCAGAGCGTCGGACTCAATGTAGTGAACGGTACGGTGAACTCCATGGTAGTAGGCGAGTATCGCGTAGAATACAGTGCCATGGATGCAAGCGGAAACGCTGCTATGAACCGTACAATCCTGTTTGTCGTGAAGGACCTTATTGCTCCGACTATCCATTTCACCCCGGGAACTGATGTAGTGATTGTTAAAGTATTTGACAATAACTGGGAAAGTAAACCCGGCAATGCGGTTACGGCTTCGGATAACTATTACCCCAATGCCAACCTGACCCGTCAGTATTCAACCGGTTTCAGCATCAACAAGATCGGAACATATACGATTACGTATACCGCCGAGGATCAGGCCGGTAACCAATCGCAGTTTGTTCGGACCATTCATGTGGTGGATGATGAAAAGCCGGTTGTAGTGGCCAGTCCGCTGAACCTGCCGCGCTGGAGCACCTATGATCTCAATCAGGGTGTAGTGGTGGTAGACAACTACTATACACCTGCAGAATTCCGTGATAACCAGAACGGTTGTTCCGTGGAGATTATCCGTTCCAATGTGGATTTCAACTTCCCGGGAATCTACCAGGTGGTGTACCAGGCAACCGACGGTTCCGGAAACCTTTCCGATGAAACCACACGCCTCGTTCAAATTTCCGAAGAAGGAGAGAATACCGGTGTTAACGGTATTGATCTGGAAAATGCGGTTAAGGTTTATCCGAACCCGAATAATGGACAATTTATCCTTGAGGTAGGGGTACAGCCGGAAACCGGTGATATCATCGAAATTCGGGATATACGCGGTGTGCTTGTACGCAGTATTCCGGCAACGGAACTGAATGACGGTTCCCTCGAGATCAACCTGAAGGGTGTGTCTGCTGGAACCTATCTGGTACGCGTTTCCACTTCGCTTGGCGTAGTGACCAAACGCATTACCATTCAATAAGTAAAATATAGGGCGTGTCCTTTTGGGCACGCCCTTTCTTACCAAATAACCAAACCAACCAAAACAAATAATATGAAATCAAGCATTACCAACCATGCCATAGGCAGGGTAGGCAGGCTAGCGCGCAACCTGGCTTACCGCGTTGGTACTCTGGCTGCCGTATTGGCCTTACTGCCTCACGGAGAGGCTGTGGGGCAGGCAACGTCGCCTCCCAGCGGCTATTGTACCACTCAGCACCTGAACATGTCCAACAATGGGTGTGTCAACAACTATGGATTCAATTTCCTCAAAGTCGGGCTCAATGACTGGGAACATAGTGTGAATTGCAATACCAATACGGTTTACCGCTATTGGAACAGCATGGGAAGCGTTTTCAACCTGGCCCAGGGAGGAGAATACGAGGTCATCATGCAAACCGCCTCCACTACCTATACGACCGGTGCGGGAGCATGGATCGATTACAACCAGGACGGAACATTCCAGTCCAGCGAGTATATCGGTAGCGGAACAACGGGTACCACGGCGCCCACCTTCAGAAATACGTTTACGGTACCCTGTAATGCCAAAGCAGGGCAGACGATCCTGCGCTACCGTTGCGACTACAATGTTGCCGTGACAGCAAGCATGGGTTGTGGAAACGTGACCAATAACTATGGAGAAACCATGGACTATATCGTCACCATTTCTGCCACCCAGAATGTGTCCTCCGATTTTTCCATCCCTGACTCCATCTATACCAATTCTCCGGCACGCTTCATCAATGCAAACCAGGTAGGTTATATCGGTCATGAATGGGATGTGCTGAACCAGGGAGGAAGCGTAGATGCTACTTCTACCAATCTTAAATGGACTTTCCCGTCTGCCGGTAACTATCAGGTACGCCTGGCAAGCACAAATTGCAAAGGCACGGCGATCAAAACCAAAAATATCACGGTGATTGATCCCACTTCTTCACCGCGTCCCGAGTTTGTTCTCAGCGAGAACCAGGTGATATTTGACGGGGTCAATCCTATCCTGGTTGACTTCTATGACCTGACTACCGGAGGTCCGACCAGCTGGTACTGGATCATGAATCCCGATTGGCTGAACGGAGCCCCGTACTTCTGGTCGAGCGGAAGTGAGTTTGACCAGAATCCCCAGGGTTTCTTCTATGATGTGGAAACATACGACGTATGCCTGGTGGTATCGAATTCGGCCGGCACGGATACTTTGTGTAAGGCGGCTTACCTGGAAATAGCAAACCCGGGAGCAGGCTCCTCTTTTTCCAATATACTGGGCCAACAGACTGGTTCGGATCGTGATTCCGGTTTGATCTATGACTCAGGTGGTCCCGTCGATCCATACAAAGAGAACGAATATTACGAATTCCTTATCGCACCCTGTGGAGCCAATGAAGTACGTCTGACCTTCCTCGAATTCAATTTCGGGGCAAACGATGTTTTGTATGTTTATGATGGAAACAGTTCCTCTGCAGATGAGATAGGAAGTTTCACCGGAACAAATCTGCCCAATACTGTTGTAAGCAGTGGTGGAGCATTGTACCTGGTGATGGTGACGGATAATTCCGGAAATGGTCCGGGCTTTAAGGCTACCTGGGGATCCAGTTCTCCGAATAACGGTAACCCGACAGCCGATTTTATACTCCCGGATACCGTATACCAGTGTGCTATAGGCAATGAGGTTCGTTTCCGCAACGCTTCTACCGGAATCGTGGAAGGCCAAGCTTCTTACGACTGGCTCTTTGACTACGATCCCAATGTAAATTACCCGGCAGGGTATGCTGATATAAAGGACGAAACGAACCCCGAATACCAGTACATAGGAACCGGTACTTACCTGGTTAGAATGGTGTTGAAATCCTGTGAAGGAAATGATACGATTGTCAAACCCCTGATCCTGACGACCACTGCAGGTAACCCTGTAGTCGATTTCTCCGCATCCGAAACCATTACCAAGGTTAATCAGATCATCACTTTGGAAGAAATGGCCGTTGCCGGATGCGAGTATGAATGGGTAATCAACCCGGCTACCTACACCATCGAAAACGGGGGGAGTGTGAACGATTCCCGGATTCAGGTGAAATTTACACAACCGGGAAGCTACAATATCAAACTCATCGTAGACAATGATAACGGAAGCAGCTTCCTTGAGAAAACCAATTATGTGGATGTTATCGAGTACTGTGTGCCCGGGGTGTTCTATCCGACCGTTGCAGATGCAGGGATCAATGATGTGATTGTCGGAACGATCAACAATTCCAGCGCTTCCGGTCAGTTGTCAGGATATACCGATTATTCTGAGACGCATTTTATGGAAATGATTCTGGGACAAACCTATCATTTCAATATCGGCCGCAATACTACGGTCAATGCCGTGGATCGCAAGATCTGGATTGACTACAACCGCGACGGTGATTTCAATGATGCCGGAGAGCTTGTGGCTTCCGAAAGCAACTCTACTTCTCAAACCTTTGACGGAACCTTTGTTGTTCCCGGTTTGGATGATGTGGTTCTCGGGGAGACCAAAATGCGGATAGGCAGCAGCCTCGCAGGAGGCACATTCAATGCCTGTGGCCCAGTTCAGGTGGGTGAGTATGAAGATTATGGAATCGTACTGATTCGCGATAACCAGGCTCCGGTGATTACCATGACTGGAACGGATGTGACCGTTGAGGTGAATACCGTATACAACGATGCAGGAGCTACTGCCTTTGACAATATCGAAGGAAATATTACTTCTGAGATCGTGGTAGACAATGGTGTGGATATGAGCCAGGCCGGTGTTTACCTGGTAACTTACTCGGTAACCGACAAGTCCGGTAATGCGGCTGCTATGGTAACCCGTACCGTTACCGTAGTGAATGACCTGACTAAGCCCGTATTGACCCTGAACGGCGGCACCCCGCTGATTTGGTCCGTGCTGGTACCTTATACGGATCCGGGCGCAACCGCGTTGGATGATCCGGGAGCACAGGATATTTCTTCTTACATCAGCCTGAGTGGTACGGTGGATGAAACCACTATCGGAGACTATCCGATCACGTATACCGTTTACGATAGTTATGGCAACATGACCTCAGAAATACGTATCGTGCAGGTACGGGATACTACCGCTCCGAAAATTGTGAGTGACCCCGTGGTGCACGTGCAGGTTGAGCAACCCTTCATGGATCCGGTGATGGCTACGGATAATTTCGATATGAATGTGATGCCTGTTCGGTTAAGCGGTTCCATAAACCCGAATGTTGTGGGAACCTATACACAAACCTATACGGCTACCGATTTTTCCGGAAACCAGGCTGTGACCACTACCGTTACGTTTGAAGTTGCCGACTATATCCCACCGACCATCCATTTCGTTCCCGGAACGGAAGTGGTGCAGGTAGATGTGTTTGACAACGAATGGATGAATAACCCGGGAATGGGCGTGACCGTTACCGATAACTATTACGCATTTGCAGACCTCGAGGTCATTTATCCTGCCGGCTTCTCCATCAATAAAATCGGAACCTATGTGATTACCTACAAAGCCACCGATAACGGAGGGAATGAAGCTACGTTTGAGCGTACTCTTATAGTGGTTGACCGGATTAAACCCATTGTGGTAACCGATCCGCTGAACCTGCCCCGCTGGGAAACGTATGATTTCATGCAGGGAGTTTCCGTGAAGGATAACTACAATACGCCGCTTCAGTTTGCCAATGGAGATAACGGATGCCAGATCCTGATCCTGCGCAACAATGTCGATGTGAATTACCCGGGCATTTATGAGGTGAGCTATATCGCGATCGATGAAAGCGGAAACCGTTCCAAGGAAACCATCCGAATGGTTCAGGTCTCGGAAAAGGGAACCCAAACCAGTGTTGAGGAAGTGCTTGATAACCGTGTTCAGGTTTATCCGAACCCCAACAATGGCGTATTCACGCTGGAGGTTGCGGGTATGATGAGTGACCGGTTCCGTGTGAATATCGTGGATGCTATGGGTAAAACCATCCGGGTACTGGATGCTTCCGCATTTGAAAACGGAACAGTATCCGTTAACCTGAGTGGCGTTGCCAGTGGTGTTTATTTCGTTCGTATAAGTGACGGAGACCAATCCACAGTTAAGCGAATTACCATTCAATAAACCGGTAAATTTTAAGACAGTGATTATGGAAAAGGCCTCCTTCGGGAGGCCTTTTTTCGCTTGCTATAATTCAGAAAATGTGATGTATAGCCAATAGTTTTTTATTAAATTCGGGATACCGGAGTTTGCTTCGGTAAACCACTCTTTTAAGAGACCAAACGACCAAACCAAATGAAACGAGAACTCCTACGAACCCTTGTAGCCGGAGGCATTCTGGCTATGTACAGTACTTTTCATTTTAGCGATGCTCAAGGTTACCTGTTCTACGAAACCTTTGACAATTTTCCGAATCACATACCCGGAGGCCAGAATTCCGGTGGATGGACTACCAAAACCATACAGGGAGATTCTTCCGTTGACCGCTGGTTCTTTAACAATTATATCGGGTATGATGTGCCTGTTCCCCTGGAAGGGAAGGTAGCGGTAGCAGATGCTTATAACGGCGGCTATACCAATACCCTTACCAACAATTCCAACCTGCACGAACTGGAACTGATTTCCCCGGTGGTAAGCACCGTGGGCATGAGTAACCTTACCTTGACCTTTGACGAGTTGTTTATGCAGCTCGGCTCTGCTGTGATTGAAATAGACGTTTCCACCAATAACGGCTCTACCTGGACCAATGTAAATACGGTTACCACCGGAGGGTTTTTCTCAAGAACCCGGGATATTAACCTGAATGCCTATACGGGTAACGCTACTTTCCAGGTGCGCTTTGTCTGGAACAAAGGGGTGACTTCACCTACCACACACGGTTACTGGATGATTGACAATATCCGCCTTTACACCCGGTACGTCAATGACGTGGGAGTGGAAACCCTGGTAGATCCCAAAAACAACTCCTGCCCGGATGCGGCACAACCCCTTGGTCTGAAGATTACCAATTTCGGAACTTCCTCCGCTTCCAATATCAGTGTGAACATGTCGGTGAGCGGTGCTGCAAGCGGGAATTTCTCCACGTCAATCGGAAGTCTTGCTGCAGGTGCCAGTACTACGGTGTTCACATCAAGTACCATCAATACCACCAGTGGAGGAACAGTGAATTTTAATGCTTACACCGCCTATGCTTCGGATCAGACCACTACCAACGATACCCTGATTACCTCGGTGGTTACTGCCCCGACGCCAACTGATCCATCCGGTCCTCCGGTGGTAAGATGCGGGGTAGGCCCGGTGAATTTGCAGGCCAGTGCACAGAGCGGGGAATTTACCGTTTGGTACAATGATTCCCTGACCAATACTGCCCTCGGTGCCGGGAACCCCTATACCACTCCGTTTACCGTTTATGCCAACCGCAGGTTCTATGCGGAGAATACCCGGAACCTGCCAAGCGAACATTCCACGTATCTCTCGGGAGTTTATCGCTGGAATACCACCAACAATAAGGCAATCTTCTTCGATCTGACAGCCGCAAATGAGGTGGTGCTGGACAGTTTCGCTTCTAACTTTGCTTACCAGGGTACGTACATCATAAAAGTATTCTATAAAACGGGAACCTATTACGGTTTCGGGACCACCCAATCGGCATTTACCCTTTTGGCCACGGATACGGTCACTACCACCGTTCTGGGTCAACCTGCCTACATTGACCTCAAAAATACAGGCCTGCGGATCGGCGCCGGAGAAACATACGGATTCGTGCTGGAAGCCTCGGCAGCTCCCGGGTCCAGTAGCCCGTTACCGGAGTTTGCCTTTAAGCAGGGAGTAACCAACAACATAGCCAATGAAGATATCTCTGTTTATGGAGATGGGGTATCCAACGTGGCCTGGTCCAGCTTTGTTACCGGATACAGTGGCGATATCAAAATCCATTACCAAAAGGTCTGCAAAAGCCAGCGTAAAGGAATTGATGTGGTCATTATTCCCCGTCCCGCAGGAGTAGGGCTGATTGAAGGCGCTGTAAACAATGGCGCTTATCGCGGAGGTACTCCGGCTAACCCGGATGTGGCACGCATGAATGATACCTTCATGTATGAACTGACGCCTCCCAACAGCTATACGAATGCCGAATTCGGTACCAAATGGTACGTTACCGATTTCAGCTTTGAAACCCTGACGGGCAATGGACCAGTACCTTCGGATACGATGACCACCGTACCGGGTGCGGCTCCCGGAACCTTCCGCTTTATTCCAAGTACGGCTGTCGATACCGTTTACAAGATCACTGTCACGGTTTTGGACATCGCCAAGAATTGCGACACAACCGTAACGCGTTACCTGATGGTGGGTGCAGATCCCAAGGCCGGTTTCTCCGTTTCCGCCATTTGTGAAGGAGATGCGGCCACATTTAACAATACCTCCAATATTGCTTCCGGATCAATGGACTTCATGTGGTATTTCGGCGACGGAGATTCTTCGGACATCGCTAACCCGACCCATACCTATGCGATGTCGGGAACCTACAATGTGCAACTGGTTGCCATCTCTAACTTCGGGTTCCGGTCGGTGTATGATTCTACGGTTCAGGTTTATGAGATTCCGGGAGCCAACTTTACCGTACCTAATGTATGCGACGGAGCCAGCCATTCCTTTACCGATGCTTCTTATATACCACCGATCGGGTCACCGGTATTCAGCTGGGATTTCGGCGATGGATCAGCCCTGTCAAATGCACAAAACCCGACCCATACCTATACCAATCCTGGAATTTACAAAGTACTGCTGCTGGTGAATGTAAACGGGTGTACGGATGAGCGTACGCGCTATGTAACACTGGCTCCCAGGGCAGTTCCAGACTTCAGTAGCCAGACTTCCTGCAATAACAAGCAGGCCGTATTTACCAATTCAACCACACTTCAGTTCGGAAATTTCGGGTCATCCTGGAAGTACGGCGACGGAACCAGCGGAACCGGACAAAACCCGATGCACCTATACAACGGTTTCGGTTCTTTTGATGTTCGGCTTTTGATCACCACCGATCTCGGGTGCGTGGATTCCATCATCAAGCAGGTCAGCCTCATTGAATCTCCAAAGGCAGACTTTTCCATGTCTTCGGTATGTTCCGGGGAAGAGGTGAAGTTTACCAATCTTACCAATACTCCGGGAGGCGGAGGAAGCAACGGATACATTTGGGATTTTGGAAACGGAATGACCAGTTTTAATGATGATCCGTCTACGGTCTATACGGGGCCCGGTGTATATACCATCAAGCTGCGTGCCGATGCAGGGAATGGTTGCGGAGATTCCCTGGTGAGGGTAGTAACCATCGATACAAAGCCCATTGCCGGTTTAAGTGCAAACAACGTTTGCGAAGGAGAAGTCACCAAATTTGTGAACAGTACGGTTAATATTCAGACGGGAAGCACCTGGATCTGGGATTTTGACAATGGTGTGCAGTCCACGGCAAGGGATACCGCTTTCATTTATGCGATGCCTGGAGCCTATGATGTGACCCTGTACGTAAGCTCACCGAATGGATGCCTGGATACCGCAGGAACTACGGTGTCGGTATTTGAAATGCCGAATGCTGGCTTTACGGCAAGTACGGCCCAACTGGGTGATGGAACCATTTTCTTCCAGGGACCGGGTGGAGCCGGGTATTCGTACCTCTGGTTTATGGGTGACGGTGAGAAATACAACACCAAAGACGTCACACATCGGTATCAGCTTTCCGGGAATTTTGAGGCAAAACTGGTGGTGACTACCAACGAAGGCTGTACCGATATGAGCACGCAATGGGTGGCGGTTTTTCCTACCGGTGTGGAGGATCCGGATAACAGGGTCACCCTGTATCCCAATCCGTCGAAAGGCAGTTTCACCATATCCCTTGAGCAGGAGGTGAGTGACGCCAACCTCACCATTACCGATATGAATGGGAAAGCCCTTTATACGACACGTATAAGTGGCGCCACTGCAAATATTGATCTTGGGAATATTGCTCCCGGGGTATACCTGGTGCAGGTATTTAGCGGAGAACTGAGTTATACGGCCAAATTGGAAGTATTACGCTGACCTGCAGTTAGCTATCAGATTGAAAAGGGAAAGTCTTCGGGCTTTCCCTTTTTTGTTTATAGAAATTTAACGGGAGTCGGTTTTTTCTCTCAAATCCCTTGGAGCAGGGGAGTTCCTGAGCATTCTTTTCCATACGGAAATAAGTATAAATAATTAGTTAATATAGTCATTTTATCGAA
>CAXPEB010000109.1:0-7951 GCA_964215915.1 Bacteroidia bacterium | reverse complement strand
TTTGTATTTTCGTCGAAAATATATATTAGCTTAATTGTATTTACGTATCTACTTGGAGCGGGTGATGGGTTTCTAAGCGAGCAGAAAAAATATTCGCGGGTTCGGACTGCAATTAAAGAGAAAGACTCCGTGGTAAAAGCAAACCTCCAAAGCCTGGAGTTGCACCCCGACTCTTTCCGTCTGCTTTTTGTGGCATTCAAGGAAGAAAAGGAACTCCGCCTGTATGGAGCGCCTGGTCAGAACAAGCCTTATAAACTGATAAAACGGTATTCGGTATGTGCGGCATCCGGTGTTACCGGGCCCAAAGCCAGGCAGGGCGACGGGCAGGTACCGGAGGGCTTTTATACCATCGATCGCTTTAATCCGGTAAGCAGCTTTTACCTGTCGCTTGGCCTCGATTATCCCAATACAGCCGACCGCATCCGTTCAGGAAATGCGGACCCGGGTGGCGATATATTCATACATGGTAATTGTGCTTCGATTGGGTGCCTAGCCATGACTGATCCGGCTATCAAGGAGATATACCTTTATGCGGTGTACGCCCGAAACGGAGGGCAGGACCTGATACCCGTTTATCTGTTTCCGTTTGAAATGACAGATACGCGAACGACTGCCGAGATCAGTAAGTCGCCGGAATGGAAGCCTTTATGGGAAGACCTGAAAAAGGGCTATGATTTCTGGAATAAGGAACATCGCCCGATTCATTATTATATCGACAAAAAAGGACGCTACCTCATTAAATGATCAACCGCCGAATTCCGGGTTGTTGAGCATTTTCCAGATCAGGTCCTTGAGTTGCTGGATGTGGTACCCGCTGACCGAAGAAATAAACAGTGCCGGTACATCCGGGGGCAGTGTGCTGCGCATTTCCTCCATCAGTTCCTCGTCCAGCATATCCGATTTGCTGATTGCCAGTATCCGTTGTTTGTGCAACATCTCCGGATTGAATTTTTCCAGTTCGTTCAGCAATATGCCATACTCCCTGGCAATGTCTCCGGAATCGGCAGGAACCATAAATAGCAGGAGGCTGTTACGTTCGATATGCCGCAAAAAGCGAATTCCCAGTCCTTTTCCCTCGCTGGCCCCTTCGATAATTCCCGGAATATCGGCAATAACAAAACTCTGGTAATCCCGGTAGGGGACGATACCCAGGTTAGGAACCATGGTGGTAAAGGGGTAATCGGCAATTTCAGGTTTCGCGGCTGTCACTACCGACAGCAGGGTACTTTTCCCGGCATTCGGAAATCCTACAAGGCCCACGTCGGCAAGCACCTTCAGCTCCAGGATCATCCAATGCTCCTGTCCGCTTTCTCCCGGCTGGGCATAGCGCGGCGTTTGCCTTACGGAGCTTTTGAAATGGTTGTTGCCCAAGCCTCCTCGTCCTCCCGACAAAAGAACCTGTTCTTCGCCATCTTCGGTAATCTCAAAGAGAATTTCGCCGCTTTCGGCGTCCTTGGCAACGGTGCCCAGGGGTACCTCCAGGATTTCATCCTTTCCATTGGCTCCTGTACGGAGTCCGGCATCCCCGCTCTTTCCGTTTTCGGCAATTACATGCTTCCGGTATTTGAGGTGGAGCAGTGTCCATAACTGGGTATTGCCTTTCAGGATGATATGTCCGCCACGGCCTCCGTCTCCACCGTCGGGACCACCTTTGGCGTTGAATTTATCACGGTGCAGATGCGCAGAACCGCTTCCTCCGTTACCGGAACGGCAACAGATCTTTACATAATCGACAAAGTTGGATTCCGCCATATTATTTCAGAAAATTCCTGCTCCTGTTTATCACTCTGAAAGGAGCAGCAAGGTATTTATGCCCTTAAATTAAGCATTCAGGCGGTCAACTTCCGCACAGAGCCGTTCGAATATCGTTTTGATCTCACCGACACCTTCCACCGCCCGGTATTTGTTTTTCCGGTCGTAGAAGTCGGCGACCACGGCAGTTTGTTCATTGTATACCCCGATGCGGTTCCGGATTACGGTTTTATCCTTGTCATCCGCACGATTGCTTTCCTGTCCACGGAGCAAAAGGCGTTTAACCAGCTCTTCTTCCGGTACCTGCAAGGCTAGCATAAGATGGATTTCCGTACCCCTTGATTCCAGGAATTTGTCCAGGGCTTCGGCTTGCGGTGTGGTGCGCGGAAAGCCGTCGAAGATAAATCCTTTGGCTCCGGGATGTTTGTCTACTTCGGCTTCCAGCATGCGGATCGTCACCTCGTCGGGAACCAGGTTGCCTTTATCCATATAACTTTTGGCCAACTGGCCAAGCTCCGTTTCGCCTTTGATATTGGCGCGGAAAATATCACCGGTAGACAGGTGTACCAGTCCGTACTTTTCAATCAGTTTGGCAGACTGCGTGCCTTTTCCTGCTCCGGGAGGTCCGAAAAGAACCAGGTTTAACATGATGTATTCGGGTTTTGGTTGAAAGGGGGCAAATATAGGTTTTCAGGCAGTATCTGGCTAATGAAGCCTAATCAGGGGTTCACGGCCTTATACAATTCCGGCAGGTTTCTTCCCAGACCATTGTAATCCATACCATAACCCACTACGAATTCGCTCCCGGTTTCAAAGCCGATATAATCGGGCTTGATCAGGTGTTTGAGGGAAGCGGGTTTGTATAACAGCGTTACCACCCGAAGGCTTAAGGGGTTGAGCGCGGCTAACTCCTCAAATATTCCGGCTATGGTGAGTCCGCTATCTACAATATCTTCCAGCAGGATCACATGCCTTCCGAAGATGCTTTGTTGCAGTCCCAGTACTTTTTGCAGTTTTCCGGTGCTTTTCACTCCTTGGTACGACGTGTACTTCACGAAACTGATCTCGCACTTATCATGAAAGTGGCGGGTAAGGTCTGAGGAAAAATGGACAGCCCCATCGAGTACGGCTACAAAAACCGGACGTTTACCCAGGTAGTCGCGGTTCAGTTCTGCGGCCACCTTCTCTATGCCTTGCTGCAGGGTTTCGGTATCGATAAACAACTCGAAATACCGGTCCCATAGTTTGATCCGGCGGTTCATTTGCGCACGTTTTGGATGAAGCGCAGGCTGAGCAGGTACCGGAGTCCGAGCTTCAGGTTATTGAAAAGCGTTGGAATAGCGCCGTAGTAACGGGTCATAACCTGGTAACGCTCCTTCAGTCCCTTGCTGCGCTGCTGGGTGGAGATGCCGCCCTGCATAAACCGGATAAGCGGAGCATCAAAAAAATAGAAGCTCTCGGCCGCTTTACAAAGTCGTATGGCCCAGTCGATATCAGCCGCAACCTGGTAACTCAGGTCATAGAAAGGAGCGATGCTTCGTTTGGCCACAATGGCCTGATGGCAAACGACCATACCGTTTCGAAAACTTTTCCAGCTGAGGCGGGCAGGCGGGCGCATGTGGCGCATACCCACCAGTTCGAATTCCGTATCAATGATGGCGGTATCGGCATAAAGTACATCCTGATTTTCTGCGGCTTCGAACAATTCGCTCAGGGATTCTTCCTCGTAAAAGAGATCGCCGGCATTCAGAAACATGAGGTATTCGCCTTCGGCCATGGCAATGGCCTTGTTCATGGCATCATACAAACCCGAGTCTTTTTCGCTCACCAGCTTGCTTACCGTATCCCGGTTTTGCTCCAGGATTTCCAGGGTGCGGTCGTTCGACTTACCGTCGACTACAATATACTCCTTGTCGGCAAACGATTGTTGCGCAATGGAACGAATGGTGGCCTCAATGAATTGTTCGGCATTGTAGGTCACGGTGATAATACTCAGCTTGGGTGCCATTTCGTGCAAAGAACGGAAAGCGGGGCAGATTTGACAACCGCTCACCGGCCTTAACCGGATTCTCATACGAAAAGCCTACATTGGTGCCATGGTAGAAGCGATCAAACGCTTACTCAGCAACAACGAGCGCTGGGTTGAAGAAATGACGGCAAGTGATCCTCAGTTCTTTAGCCGTGAATACGAGTTTCAGGCCCCCAATTTTTTATGGATAGGCTGTTCAGACAGCCGGGTACCCCCGAATGAAATAACCGGTACCCATCCCGGTGATATCTTCGTTCATCGGAATATTGCCAACCTGGTGGTACAAACCGATATGAACATCCTTTCCGTATTGCAGTATGCCGTGGACATTCTGAAGGTTAGGCATATTATCGTTTGCGGACACTACGGTTGCGGAGGAGTACGTGCGGCCATGTCAAGGGAAGATCACGGGTTGATCGATAACTGGCTCCGTACCATTAAGGATACCCAGAACTATTATTGGAAACAGCTGGAGACATTAAAAGGGGAGGAACGGGAAAACCGACTGGTGGAACTGAATGTAATCGAACAGGTATATAACCTCGGGAAAACCAATGTCATCCAGAATGCCTGGAAAAAAGGCAATTCGCCTTACCTGCACGGCTGGGTTTACGATATGAGAACAGGCCACATAAAAACGCAGACGGGGATGATTAACAGTGAGATGGCACTGAAAGAAGTGTGCAAGTTTGAGCTTGGAATTATAGGAAACTGATGCAGGATTCGTTTGGAGAAGATATTTTACATGGCTTGAGTTCATCCCCTAAAAAGCTGCCGAGCAGGTACTTTTATGATGAAAAGGGGAGCCGGATTTTCCAGGAGATCATGGAAATGCCGGAATATTACCTCACCCGGGCCGAAAATGAAATATTGAGCAGTCACGCCTCTGAAATAACGGAAAACAGTTACCGCCCGGGGTTGCGGATCATTGAACTGGGAGCCGGAGATGCCAGCAAAACGTATCATCTTTTAAAAGCCTGGAATGCCCGTCACGCAGATGTGATTTACCAGCCATTGGATATTTCTGAGGAAGCGCTGCGTGAACTGGAAGGACTGCTTAAGAAAAAGCTGCCCGGCTTGAAAGTGGAAAGCATGCACGGAGAATATTTCGAGCGGCTTGCCCAGCTTCAGGAAGAAGGCGATGAGCACCCGAAGCTTGTGCTGTTCCTGGGGTCCAATATCGGAAACTTCAACTACCAGAGGGCTCTGGCTTTTATGAAACAGTTACGCAAATCCTTGCGCCCGGGAGATCAGGTGCTGGTGGGTATCGATTTGAAAAAATCACCTTCCCTGATCCTGCCGGCTTATTCCGATAAGGCAGGAATTACAGCCCGTTTTAACCTGAATCTCCTGGAAAGGATTAATCGTGAACTGGGTGGTCATTTTAAGGTGGGGCAATTCCGGCATTATGCCAGCTACGAACCGGAAAGCGGGGAGGTGAGAAGCTTCCTGATCTCGCAGAAGGATCAAGAGGTACTTATTGAAAAACTGAATCGCAGCTTCCATTTTAAGGCCTGGGAGAATGTTCAGACCGAGGTTTCCAAGAAGTATTCCCGCGAAGAATTCAAGGAACTGGCGCAAGAAGCAGGTTTTGCGTTTAGCGACCTGTATTTTGATGGCAACATGTTCTTTATGGATGTGCTCCTGGATGTAGTCTGATTAAACCGTTCAGTCTCTTTCACCATTCCACAAAAAACGGTAGGGGAGCAGGGCGTCCTCTCCTGCGTAGTCAACACCGATACGCGGGCCAACCGACAGGGAATCTTTCCCGGGGCGGATACCGCTTTCTTCTATCCATACCGTTTCTCCCAGAAGGCTGATCCCGCTTTGCGTGTTGCGGAACCCCATGGCCTGACTTAACGTTCCGGGTCCGGCACAGAGTCGGGCAGGGTCCTTTGGAAATTTCCTTCTTTCCTGCATGACGGGAATTCCTTGTTCCTGGATCATTCCGCGGATAAGTATGGCATGCGGAATTCCTTCGCTATTACTCACCACATTGAACAGGTGGTGTATCCCGTAGCAGAGGTATATATAAGCATGTCCGCCTTCCCGGAACATTATCTCGGTGCGTGCCGTACGGCGGTTTCCGAAGGCATGGGAAGCGCGGTCTTCTGCCCCGGCGTAGGCTTCGGTTTCGCTAATCAGTCCGCTGCAATAGTGGCCGTCAACCCGGCTTACCAGGCGTTTCCCGATCAGGAGGCGTGCCAGCCGAACCACATCTTCCTGCAGGTAAAAGGATTTGTCCAGTTTAGTAGTCAAAGCGGTAATTTCCCAAAAATATATCCACGCGGTTTTTTTTCAAACAGAATATCCTACTTTTGCAGCGCATTAAAACCACCTGATTTTAACATGTCAAATCAAGGCAAGATCGCACAAATCATTGGCCCCGTAGTCGATGTCAGCTTCGATGCTGAAGGAGCAAAACTTCCCAATATTTACGACGCACTTTATGTCGAGAAAGAAGACGGTTCACGCGTGGTGCTGGAAATCCAGCAACACCTCGGTGAGAATATGGCCCGTACGGTAGCCATGGATTCTACCGAAGGACTTCTTCGTGGCATGCCGGTAACCGATTCCGGCGCCCCTATCAAAGTACCTACCGGTGAGGTAATCAAAGGCCGCCTTCTGAATGTGGTTGGTGAGGCCATCGACGGTTTGGGCAGCCTTGATAACACAAACGGTCGTCCTATTCACCGTTCTGCACCTGCATACGAGGATCTGTCTACCAGTACCGAGCCTTTGTTTACCGGTATCAAGGTAATCGATCTGCTTGAGCCTTATGCCAAGGGTGGTAAGATCGGACTTTTCGGAGGAGCCGGTGTGGGTAAGACCGTACTGATCCAGGAATTGATCAACAATATCGCGAAAGCTTACGAAGGAATGTCGGTATTTGCCGGTGTGGGTGAGCGTACGCGTGAAGGAAACGACTTGCTTCGTGAGATGATCGAAGCGGGTATCGTAAAATATGGTAAGGACTTCGTTCATACTCTCGAAGAAGAAGGAGGATGGGACCTTTCCAAAGTAAACCGCGACGAGATGCTGAATTCACAGGCCACCTTCGTGTTCGGCCAGATGAATGAGCCTCCCGGAGCCCGTGCCCGTGTGGCTTTGACCGGTCTTTCCATTGCGGAATATTTCCGTGACGGAGAAGGACAAGGCAAAGGAAAAGACATCCTCTTCTTTATCGATAACATCTTCCGTTTCACCCAGGCAGGTTCCGAGGTATCGGCCCTTCTGGGACGTATGCCTTCTGCGGTGGGTTACCAGCCTACCCTGGCTACCGAAATGGGAGCGATGCAGGAAAGGATTACCTCTACTAAGAACGGTTCCATTACTTCGGTTCAGGCTGTATACGTTCCGGCTGATGACTTGACTGACCCGGCTCCTGCAACCACCTTTGCTCACTTGGATGCCACCACGGTACTTTCCCGTAAAATTTCAGAGCTGGGTATTTATCCTGCCGTGGATCCTCTGGATTCCACTTCCCGGATCCTTACTCCTGAAATTCTCGGAGATGCGCATTACAATACGGCTCAGCGCGTGAAAATGCTGCTGCAGCGTTACAAAGAACTTCAGGATATTATTGCCATCCTGGGTATGGATGAATTGTCGGAAGACGATAAGCTGGTCGTACACCGTGCCCGTCGTGTTCAGCGTTTCCTGTCCCAGCCTTTCTTTGTGGCTTCTCAGTTTACCGGCTTGGAAGGAAAACTGGTTTCCATCGAAGACACTATCAAAGGGTTCAATATGATTATGGACGGCGAGCTGGATCAATATCCGGAAGCAGCGTTCAACCTGAAAGGAACCATTGAAGAAGTTGTAGAAGCAGGAGAAAAAATGCTTGCTGAAAACCGTTAAACGGAAGGAGTAATCAACGATGTATCTTGATATTATCACACCCGATAAGGTGCTCTACAGCGGAGAAGTAAGCGCTGTTCAGTTACCGGGTTCCAAAGGATCTTTCGAGGTCCTGGAAAACCACGCCGCCATCATATCCAGTCTGGATCCGGGAAAAATCCGGGTGAAGGATCAGGAAGGGACCCATTTCATCGAGGTCAGCGGTGGTATCGTGGAAGTTTTGAAAAATACCATCATTGTTTTAACCTGATTGGTTACTCATAGAAATTATATTAAACCCCGGTGAAAACCGAGATCGGAAGAGCACACGTC
>CAXPEB010000108.1:0-12549 GCA_964215915.1 Bacteroidia bacterium | reverse complement strand
AGTTAACCAAAGACCAGACAGACTATGAGAAAACTTGCAGCACTTATGCTTGCAGGCATTGCCACATGTTCCGTGGTGAATGCCCAGTATTTTGAAGATGATTTTGAGAGCTACACGGTGAACAGCTACCTCGGTCCGCAATCTCCCACCTGGACGACTTGGAGTGGGGTTGACGGAGGGTCCGATGATGTGCTTGTAGACAATACCGACGCCCACAGTGGTTCAAAATCCCTCTACTTCGAATCATCAGGAGGCGGTGGGCCTCATGACGTAATTCTTGATTTCGGTGGCCTTCATACCAGTGGCCGGTTTAAGTACACCATGTGGATGAAAATTCCATCCGGAAAAAACGCTTATTTCAATTTTCAGGGAGGATCCAGCTGGGGCAGTATTTGGTCTGCAGAGATCTACTGGTACAGTGGGGGCTCCTGGAGTGTTTCCGGATACGGACTGAATTCCAATTACCCGGTAGGACAATGGTTCGAACTGGTAGTGGATTGCGATCTGGACGCCGGCGTTTGGGAATTTTTTATCGATGGAGTCTCCAAAGGAACCATCAACAATACCAATGGGGTTTCTTACCTGGATTTGTTCGAGGCTTCCTCCAGTTCCGAGTGGTGGGTCGATGACGTTTCCTACTGTGTGAACAATGCCTGTAATGCCGAGCTGGAACTCAGCAGCCTCAGTGTGAACCCTGCTTCGGTATGTACCCATCATCCCGCCGACGTATCGCTCAATGTTAAAAACAACAGTTCATTTACTGCACCTTCTTTTGAATTGGGTATTGATGTCGGGCCTAACCGCATTACCCAAACCGTAAACCTGAACCTGGCAGGTGGGTCAAGTACTACGATAAATTTGCCTGGCTTCTTCAATTCGACAGTGGCCGGTAGCAATGTTTCCGTCAAGGCGATTAACCTTTCCGGTGATATTGAACCGAACAACGATACTTCCAAGACTACGGTTACCGTGCTTCCATCACCCAGCCAGGCTTATACCACTCAAGGTACCCCCTGGATGTCAACACGGCCAAATACCTCCGGAGCCAGTAATGACAAGGATATTGTCACGGCATCGGAAACCCTGACCTGGGATGTGATTCCGCCGGTAGGGTATGCCAATTCCGGCTATAACTCAACCTGGGATATTACCAATGTTAGCTTTTATACGCAAGGAGGGACCGCTATTTCCGGCTCCCTGTTTAACTTCACTGCTCCTTCCGGCTCCAATAACGGAAAGATCAGTTTCACGCCTGACAATTCGCTGATAGATAGTAACGTACTGTTCTGTTTTAATATCAATAGCCTGACCAATGGTTGCGATTCCGTGTTGTGCAGGAATATCCGGGTGGTTCCCCGTCCGGTAGCCCAGTGGGCAAGCAATGCCGTTTGTGATCAGGATGCCATGGTATTGAACAATACCTCAACCATCCAAAGTGGTTACATGGACTTTCTCTGGGATTTCGGCGACGGTTCTACTTCCAACTTGGAAAACCCCACCCACACCTATGCAACGTACGGCACGTATACCGTAAAACTGTATGCTACTTCCGATTACGGCTATGTAGATTCTCTGGTACAAACGGTAACGGTAAACCAGCTTCCTACCGCTGATTTTGAAGTGAGAAATGCCTGTGAAGGAACGCCACTTGATTTTACCGATCAGTCGTTCCTGCCTAGCGGTACACCGGACTATGAATGGGATTTCGGCGACGGAAGTGCTGTAAATACCACCCAGAATCCCAGCCACCTGTATACGAACCCCGGATTGTATACGATTGAGTTCACCGTAACTGTCAACGGTTGTTCCGATACCCGGATCAAGTACGGAACCCAGGCGCACAGGGCCGTTCCTTCCTTTACCAGCACCACTACCTGTAACAATACCAACGCGGTATTTGACAACACCACCATGATTGCTCAGGGAACGTTCGGGTCTACCTGGAAGTTCGGCGATGGCAATTCCATCACTACCAAAAGCCCCAAACATAAATATGCAGGGTATGGAACCTTTGACGTAACACTGATCGTAACCACCAACCTCGGTTGCTCTGACTCGGTTACGCAATCGGTTAGCCTTACCGAATCTCCGAGAGCAGATTTCTCTCAAAGCAGTGTATGCTCTGAAGAAGAGGTTAATTTCACGAACCTGACCAATACGCCGGCAGGGGGTAGCAACGATTATATGTGGGATCTCGGAAACGGAATGACCAGCCAGCAACCTGGCCCGAGTACACAGTACCTGGCTCCGGGTGAATACACGGTTACCCTCATTGCAGCTAACACCAACGGCTGTTCCGATACCCTGGTGAGAAATGTGAAGATCGACACCAAACCCATCGCAATATTTGCAGCTGAAGATGTTTGCGACGGGGAAACCGTGGATTTCAAGAATAACACCATCAATATTCCAATGGGTGCCACCTATGCCTGGGATTTCGGAAACGGAGTAAACTCGGCATCTACCGATACGGCATTTGTGTATGCGGGCCCCGGATCGTATGATGTGATTCTGTTGGTAAGCACACCCAACGGCTGCCTGGATACCGCTACCAAGATGCTGAATGTAAACCCGAATCCCGACGGGTCCTTCCTGTTCTCTTCTGCCGAGAAAGGCGACGGAACCATAACCTTCACGGCTAATGCTGGTTCCGGAAACGACTACCTATGGTTTATGGGCGACGGAAACAAATACACCGTGAAGGACTTTAGCCATAAGTTCGAATACAGTGGCAATTTTGAAGTGAAACTGGTGGTGACTTCCGATAAGGGATGCGTTAGTGAAACCACGCAGATTATTTCGGTATTCCCCGATGGTATCAACGGTCCCGACCGCAACGCGCTGAAGGTATATCCTAACCCGGCATCAACCACAGTTAACCTGGACCTTTCCGACCTGAATGGTCCGGCTCAGATACGTGTTATGGACGCTCAGGGTAAAACGGTTCTGGAGAAAGCCAGTACTGCCGCTCAGGAACAACTCGACCTGAGTACACTGGCCGACGGAAATTATATGATCCTGGTGACAGTGAATGATCGTCAGTACAGTGCTAAGCTGCAGATACAACACTAGACGGATCCTTACATAAAGAATTAACCCGGTTTGGTACTTCCCAGACCGGGTTTTTTTGTGCCTGATTTGGTGTGGGCAATTGTTTCAGTCGTCCCAGTCGGGGAGCAACTCAATGCTCCAGGCACATTTGAAATGGCCTTCCGGGCAAGCTTTATGACCGTGAAGTCCGCAGGGTCTGCACCGCAGTTCCAGGCTGGTTTGTATGACTGCACTGTCATCGCTGAGCGGACCAAACCCGAATTCTTCCACAGTGGAACAAAAGACCGCTCTTACGGGGGCATTCATGGCAGAGGCAATATGCAGAGGCCCGCTGTCATTGGTGTAGTTCATCATGGCACCCTTCATCAATGCCGCCGTTTCCAGGAGCGCCAACTCACCACAGAGATTGTTGAAGCGCAGAAAATCATTCCGGGTATGTGTAGCGATCCATTCGGCCAGTTCTTTGTCGCCGGGGCCGCCGATAAGGTTCACCAGCATCGGCTCGGTGATACGGTCCAGGAACTCCACCCATTTTTCTTTGGGGAATTGTTTGGTGAACCAAACCGACGCAGGTGCAATACACAGGTAGGGTTCTCCCTGCCAGGCCCTGACGCGGTCAAAATGTTCCTGCTGAGGGTATAACCTGGGGCGGGCGTCTCCGGTAGCTCCCGCCTCCCTTACCAGGTTCAGGTTGCGGTGTACCTCATGGAGCTTGTATTCATGCCTGACCCGGCGGGTGAACAAAAAGGAAAAAGGGTTCTTATCGAAACCGATACGTTCCGCTGCGCCCGATAAGCCGGTGAGTAATCCGGTAGCGGCAAAGCGTTGGGTATTGACCACCTTGTCATAGCCCGTCGCGCGGATTAACCGGAGCAGACGAACAAGATTGGCGTACTTCCGGGTCTTCTTGTTCCAGACAAGCAGGTGCCGGATGAAGGGGTGCCCGATAAACAGGGATTCATGCCCCTTTCGCACCAGGTAATCGATCTGAGCATGCGGGTGCTGTACCTTCAGTTCCTCCAACAGGGCGGTAGCCAGGATGGTATCTCCCAGGAAGGCGGTCTGTATGACAAGGATCTGAGACATACACGGATCTGCTTAGCTTATCGGATCAGTTCTATCGGTATGGGTGCCTAAACCGCCACACTATGTTCCCGAAGGGCATCGTTCAGCGAGGTTTTCAGGTCGGTGCTGGCCTTCCGTTGTCCGATTATCAATGCACAAGGTACCTGATATTCTCCGGAAGGGAATGTCTTAGGTATTGATCCCGGGATAACCACCGATCTTTCCGGCACATAACCTTTGTATTCCACGGGTTCTGGTCCGGTGATGTCAATGATTTTCGTGCTTTTGGTGAGGGTAACACCTGCACCCAGTACGGCTTCTTTTCCGACCCGTACGCCTTCAACCACGATACACCGGGAACCGATAAAACATCCGTCCTCGATAATTACCGGAGCCGCCTGTACCGGTTCCAGCACGCCGCCAATACCTACCCCTCCGCTGAGGTGCACGTTTTTGCCGATCTGCGCACAAGAACCCACTGTGGCCCAGGTATCTACCATGGTGCCGCTTTCAACATAGGCGCCGATATTCACATATCCCGGCATCATTACCACACCCGGAGCGATATACGCCCCGTAGCGGGCAACGGCATGGGGAACCACACGAATACCCAGTTCTGCGTAGTTGGTCTTCAGCTTCATCTTGTCATGAAACTCCAGCGGACCGGCATGAAGGGTTTCCATTTTACGCGTGGGGAAATAAAGGATGACCGCCTTCTTTACCCATTCGTTTACCTGCCAGCCTTCAGCCAGGGGTTCTGCCGTACGCAGTTTGCCCTTGTCCAGGAGTTCGATCACTTCTTCTATAGCAGCAAGGGTTTCCGCGTCTTTAAGCAGGTCGCGATTTTCCCAGGCAGCTTCTATGAGGTTTTGTAGTCTTTGCATTGGCCCGAAAATTTGGGCAAATTTGTGACTTTCCAACGAGCGAGGCAATTTTTATGGCTGCAAGAAGAAGAAGCAGAAAACCAACTATCATTCAGAGAACGGCTAATCCCGATGATTTTGCAGAGATCATCCGCTTATCCAGAAAGTGTTTTCCGGACCAGGAACCCTGGAAGGTGGAAATGCTGGAAAGCCAGTTTACGCTGTTTCCCGAAGGCATGCAGATTATCGAATACGAAGGGGAGATCGTAGGATCGGCTACCAGCCTTATTGTCGATTGGGAAGAGTATGACGACAACCATACCTGGGCAGAAGTTTCGGACAGCGGGTATATCACCAACCACGATCCGGAAGGGGATACCCTATATGGGATTGAGGTGATGGTGCATCCGGATTACCAGGGACTGAAAATCGGGCGCAGGCTGTATGAAATGCGCCGGGAGCTTTGCGAACGCCTGAATCTGAAACAGATCCTGATCGGAGGCAGGCTTCCCAATTACCACCTTCACTCCGAAGAACACGGGATACGTGCTTACGTGAAGCGAGTGCTGGATAAAAAGATTAAAGATCCGGTATTGACTTTCCAGATCTCACAGGGTTTCCTGATCCGGAAGATTATCAAAGACTACCTGCCCAACGACTGGGAGTCGGAGGGGTATGGGGTATTGATGGAATGGCCCAATCTGGATTATGTGCCGGAAACACCGGGGAAACAAATCATCACCAAAAAAGTAAGAATTTGCTGCATCCAGTATGAGATGAGGAAGATTTCAAGCTTTGGCGATT
This sequence comes from Bacteroidia bacterium, assembly GCA_964215915.1. Lineage (GTDB taxonomy): Bacteria > Bacteroidota > Bacteroidia > UBA8524 > UBA8524 > UBA8524. The sequence goes on along the minus strand of CAXPEB010000108.1, from coordinate 6,766 downwards.
TTGCTACCCAGGTGGAGTTTTTTACCGACGTAGCCTCGAACTACAAATCGGATTTTGCCTTGTTCCCCGAATTGTTTACCACCCAGCTCCTTTCCTTTATGGATGCCACAAACAAAAGCGTGGAAGACAGCATCCGGGAACTGGATAACTTCACCGATGATTACATCAACCTGTTCTCCCGTCTTTCGGTAGAGTATAACATCAATATCGTAGCCGGCACCCACCTGCTGGTGGAGGGAGGGAACTTGTACAACGTGGCGTTTCTGTTCAAACGCGACGGTACATTTGATAAGCAGTATAAGATCCATGTTACTCCGAATGAATCGAAATGGTGGGGAGTAAAGGCCGGGAATGAAATCAAGGTTTTTAACACCGATTGCGGTAAAGTGGCTATCAATATTTGCTACGACAGCGAATTTCCGGAAGTGGCCCGCTTGCAAAGTACCAAAGGAGCACAGATCATTTTTGTGCCATTCTGTACGGATGAACGCCACGGCTACCTTCGCGTGAAACTCTGTTCCCAGGCCCGGGCTATCGAGAACCAGATCTATGTGGCTACTGCCGGAACGATCGGGAATATCCCGTCGGTTGAGAATATGGACATCAACTATGCCCAGTCGGGAATTTATACCCCCGCCGATTTTGCCTTCCCCCCCGAAGCGATAGCGGGAGAATGCAGCCCGAACCTGGAAACCGTGGTAATTGCTGACCTTGATCTCGCCTCGCTGGAACGGACCCGGAAATCCGGGACCGTACAGAATTGGAGAAACCGAAGAAGCGATCTGTACGATGTGGTGGAACTGGAGTAGTTTTTTCCTGGTTTTCTTCCTGTCATTAAATGCTTCGGCTCAGATTGTCAATATCGAACGGCAACGCCTCAATGCCGATACCAATGGCCTGTTCGGTGATGCCGACCTGTCGTTGCGGGCCGTTAAGGTAACGCAGCCTCTCTGGAGTTTTTCACAGAATGCCCAGGTGGTGTACCGTCGCGACCGGCACCAGGTTTTCCTGATAGAAAACCTGCTGTTCATCAAATCTCCCGGCTCCTCGTTTGCCAATAGCGGTTTTTTGCACCTGCGTTATCAAAATCCGGCAGAACGCATGCTGATGTTTGAGAGTTTTTTTCAGATGCAGTTCAATAAACTCCTCAAAGTGCAATACCGGCAATTGCTGGCTGCAGGAGGGAGGCTGGAAGTTTTGTCCCGGAACAATACCAACAAAATGTTTCTGGGGGCGGCTTTGATGAATGAGTACGAAGTGGTTCAGAACCGGGAACAGGTAAATTTCGATCTGCGCATGAATTACTATATGGCTTTGCGCCTAAAATTCCTGGACCGCCTGGAATGGAACTCCACCACCTATTATCAGCCAAAGCTGGGACTGGCCGGCGATTTCAGGATAAGTACAGAAAATTCGGTGCTTTTTAACATAAGCTCCCAGGTGCAGTTTAAATTCGAACTGTCGTTATTTTACGACGCAGTGCCTCCTCCGGGAGTAACCAAAGACACATACAGCATATTAAACGGAATCAGATACAAATTCGGATGAAAAAAAAGATCGTATGGATAGCCCCGCTCATGGCCTTGATGGCTCTGGCGCTGCCTACCAAAGCGCAGAAGGTTTTTAGTATGGAAGAAGCCGTAACCTGGGGAAACGGCAAATTGTATCCCACCACTTTGTCGGGTACAGGATGGGTCCCCGGATCCTCCACTTTCTATTACCGTGCGAAAGACAATAGCGGAGAGGATTGTATGGTTTTCCGTGATGCCGACCGTGGCCATATCGATACCTTGTTCCTCGATGAGCTGAATGATGCTCTCGTGCGCTACAACGGAATGCACAGGCCTACCGCACCTCCCATCGATTCTTTCAAATCCATGCCCGGGATACTCAACTGGCAGGATGACCGGGAAATGCGCATCCGTCATAAGAAGATTGTCTTCCTCTACGATTACACCAAAAATGCGCTTATGCCCGAGCACGGGTTGAGCGGAGAAGAGGATAACCTGGAGTTTCATGCACAAAGCGGTCATATTGCCTATACGCAGGGACAGAACGTATTCATCAAACCCTATGGAAAAGCGCCCGTACAGATCAGCTTTGACAGTGTCGACGGAATTCTGAACGGCACTGCCGTGCACCGGAATGAATTCGGGATTCACAAGGGCCTGTTCTGGTCGGAAGACGGAGAGAAACTGGCTTGGTACCGTATGGATGAATCGATGGTCACCCGTTATCCGATCTATGATATCGACGGGATGCCTGCCAAAGCGGATTTCATCCGCTACCCCTTTGCCGGGGCAACCTCCCACCAGGTGAAACTGTGGGTATACGACCTGAAACACGATAAGAAAGTAGAGATACAAACCGAAGGTCCGGCGGAACAATACCTGACCAATATAGCTTTCGGCCCCAAAGGGGATTTTGTGTATATCGCCATTGTCAACCGCGACCAGAACCACCTTTGGCTGAACAAGTACAAAACGGAAAACGGGGAATTCGTGCAGACCATGTTCGAGGAAAAGCACGATAAGTATGTGGAGCCGGAGTCTCCCATGCACTGGATTTCCAAAAACGAGTTTATCTGGGAAAGCGAACGTGACGGGTACAACCACCTTTATCTCTATGACAAGCATGGAATCTTGAAAGGACAGCTCAGCAAGGGCAATTGGGTGGTTACCGAATTTCTCGGAGCAGACCCCAAGGGAAAAGAGGTTTATTTCATGAGCACAGTAAACAGTGCGCTAGACCGCAGCTTGTGCCGCGTAAACATCAAAAGCGGGGAAATGACCGTATTGACAAAAAATGCCGGGTATCACCGTTGCGAGGGGAATGACAGCAAGCGTTACTGGATTGACCTGTATTCCGCTTTTAATGTACCCGGAATGGCTGAAGTGCTTGATTCCCGCACCGGAAAATCCATCCTGCTCAAAAAAACCGAAGACCCGCTGAAAGAATATGAGCTGGGAGAGATTCGTCAATTCACCCTGACTTCGGAAGACGGAAAGACCCCGCTTCAATGCCGGATGATCCTGCCTACTCACTTCGATTCCACCAAGAAATATCCGGTTGTCGTATATGTCTACGGAGGTCCGCACCTCCAGTTGATCACGAACACGTACCTCTACGGATCCAACCTCTGGATGCAGTACATGGCGCAGCACGGGTATATTGTCTTCAGCCTGGATAACCGTGGTTCAGCCAATAGGGGACTTGAGTTTGAAAATGCCGTGTTCCGTCAATTGGGTACGGCGGAGATCGCCGACCAGCTGAAAGGTGTGGAGTGGCTGAAGCAACAAGGGTATGTTGATCAAAACCGTATGGCCGTGCATGGGTGGAGTTTCGGCGGTTTTATGACCACTTCCCTGATGACACGTACCCCGGGAACCTTTAGGGTGGGTGTGGCAGGTGGCCCGGTAATCGACTGGGCGATGTATGAGGTTATGTATACCGAACGGTATATGGATCGTCCGGAAGAGAATCCGGAAGGGTATAAGAAAGCGAACCTGCTGGAGCATATTCCCAACCTGAATGGAAAATTACTGCTGATTCACGGTACTTCCGATGATGTGGTGCTCTGGCAGCATACTTTGCTGTATCTTCGGGAATGTGTGAAAAAAGAGGTATTGATTGATTATTTCGTCTACCCGGAACACCCGCATAATGTGCGGGGCAAGGACCGGGTTCACCTCATGCGCAAGATCACCGAATACCTGGAAGAGAACCTGGAAGACTAAAGATGAAAACGCCCATAATTTTCAGCGTGGATGATGATCCGCAGGTAGCGCGTGCCGTGCAGCGGGACTTGCGCAGTAAATACCGGAGGGATTACCGGATCTTTTCCACGACTTCGGCAGACGAAGCTCTGGCTTCCCTGCTTGAACTGAAAAATCAGGGAGAAGAAATCGCACTGTTGCTTTCCGACCAGAAAATGCCGGAGATGGAAGGTGTGGAGTTTCTTGAAAAAGCCAGGGAATTCTTCCCGAAAGCGAAACGTGTATTGCTCACAGCCTATTCCGACACGGATGCCGCTATCCGGGCCATCAATTCCGTTCAGCTGGATTATTACCTTATGAAGCCCTGGGACCCGCCCGAGGAGCGTTTTTATCCGGTGTTGGACGATCTGCTCGACGAGTGGACCTTCCACTTCAAGCCGGTTTTCAGTGGGATCAAGGTAATTGGGTACGGGTATTCTCCTAAGTCACACGCGATAAAGGACTTCCTTTCAGGAAATCTGAAGCCTTATTTATGGATGGATGCCCAAACCAGCGAGGAAGCAACCAATCTGATGGAGCTGAATGGGATCGATTCGGGATCTCTGCCCGTGGTTTTTTTTGAGGACGGGACCTTTATGGAAAACCCAGGTATCCGGGATCTGGCCGGAAGGGTAGGACTAAATCCCATGGCCAGCGCAGAGCTCTACGATGTAGCCATTATTGGTGCCGGTCCTGCCGGCTTGGCGGCTGCAGTATACGGAGCCTCCGAAGGGTTGAAGACCCTGTTGATCGAAAGGAAGGCTCCGGGCGGACAAGCAGGGACCAGTTCGCGTATCGAAAATTACCTGGGGTTTCCCAGCGGATTAAGCGGTGCCGATCTCACACGAAGAGCGGTGACACAAGCTACCCGTTTCGGGGCTGAGTTTCTTTCGCCCCAGGAAGTCAGGGAAATTGAGATCAAGGAAGGTGGGTACAAAAAACTGATCCTGGCCGATGGGAATACGATCCATGCCAAAGCCCTGGTCATTACCACCGGTGTGGATTATCGCCGGCTGGAAACAGAAGGACTGGAAACCTATACCGGTGCAGGCGTCTATTACGGGGCCGCTACTACCGAGGCCACCACCTGCAAAGACAAAGAGGTATTTGTAGTGGGAGGGGGAAACTCGGCCGGCCAGGCTGCGGTATACCTGAGCAATTATGCCAGGCAGGTAAATATCCTGATCCGCAGACCGGGCTTGGAAGAGACCATGTCCAGCTACCTGATCGACCAAATCTCCGGAATTCCGAATATCCGGGTACACCCTTGTACGGAGATAAGCCGGGCATCCGGAGGAGAGCGACTGGAAAAACTGGAACTCCGTGACCTCGTGAGTGGAGAAGTGCGAGACGAGCCGGCAGATGCCGTCTTTATTTTTATCGGGGCAAGGCCGTATACCGAGTGGTTGGCCGAAACCCTGGTCAAAGACCCGAAAGGGTTTATCGAAACAGGAAGAAACCTGCAACAATACACCGAATTCAAACGCAACTGGAAGCTCGAAAGAGATCCCTATACCCTGGAGACCAGTATTCCCGGCATATTTGCTGCGGGCGATGTGCGGTCAGGGGCTATGAACCGTGTAGCCGCGGCTGTGGGAGAGGGGTCAATGTCGATCAGCCTGGTGCACAAATACCTGGGAGAAGTGTGAGTATGCAATTATTGGATGAATTTTTCAAAGTAAGGGTATGGACAGAGAAACTTACGGAACCTCTGGAAACCGAAGATTTTGTGGTACAACCCATTCAGGATGTGAGTCCGCCGAAATGGCACCTGGCTCACAGTACCTGGTTTTTTGAAACCTTCATACTTAAACCATTTGCAAAAGAATACCGGGAGTTCCACCCGGACTATAACTACTTGTTCAACAGCTATTACAACCACGTTGGGGAACGCAGCCAAAGAAACGAACGCGGCTTTCTTTCCCGCCCAACCGTTGCGGAGATCCTAAAATACCGCCAGCATGTTACTGAGGCCATGGGGATATTCTGGAAAGAGCTCCGGGAACACAAGCAATCGGCGGAGGTCATGAAACGCCTGGAGCTGGGTATTCAGCACGAACAGCAGCATCAGGAATTACTGATGACGGACATTAAATACATCCTGGGTCATCAATACCTTCGGCCTGCTTACCTGGAAGAAGAAGCCCCGGATACGGGCTGGAAGGCAGAAAAGGATCTGGAATGGAACAAGATTCCGGAGGGGATGTACACCATCGGTCACGAGGGTCGGGATTTTTGTTTCGACAACGAGAAAGGCGTACACGAGGTTTTTCTGCCTGCCTTCGAGATAGCCGACAGGGCTATTGTTAACAGCGAATACCTGGAATTTATCGAAGCCGGGGGCTATTCCGATTTTCGTTGGTGGCTTTCGGATGCCTGGGACTGGTTGCAAAAGACCGGGGTGGACAGCCCCATGTATTGGTTTCAGGAAGGTAATACCTGGAAACGTTACAGTCTGGGCGGACCAACACCCATTGAACCTATGGGGCCTCTGATGCACGTGAACTTCTACGAAGCCGATGCCTTCGCCCGTTGGAAGGGTGCCAGGCTGCCTTCCGAATTCGAATGGGAAGCGGCATTCCAGGTCAATCCCGACTGGATGTACAGTCCGGTCTGGGAGTGGACCAATTCCGCCTACCTTCCTTACCCGGGATACCGTTCGGATGAAGGGGCGCTGGGAGAATACAACGGAAAGTTTATGGTCAACCAGATGGTGCTCCGTGGCGGTTCCCTGGCAACCCCTGAAGGACATTGGCGACCGAGTTACCGGAATTTCTTCCATCCCCATCTGCAATGGCAATTTAGCGGGATACGGCTGGCGCTGTAGCTTTTTGGGTATAGGTTTGGCTCTTTGCTATTGCCTTGTCATTTCGAGCCTGTCATTTCGATTTCTATGACACTTGCAAGTTTTGATACGGTTTTTGTTTCTGTATTACGGCAAAGATTCGGTGAATGATTTTGTTTCTAACGGCATTTAGGACAAGCATTTTGTTTTTTCCTTCTGCGACCTT
>CAXPEB010000107.1:0-45613 GCA_964215915.1 Bacteroidia bacterium | reverse complement strand
TTGACGGAATGATTTGGAATATAATCGGTCCATAAAATGGAAAAGGCAGTTTGCATATGCAAACTGCCAGGATAAAAGGGGAGTGAAAAGAACTAGAGGTATTACTCGTTGCCTACTGGCAGGAGATACCAGGTTTGTTGATCGGGGTATCGTTGAATTCGTTTACTGGGATTCACGATTTTGTACCTCGAGTCTTGGATCTTTATAGTGTAATTGTGGTTCTCAGTAACCGGAACCTGAAGGAAGAATCGTCCTTGCTCATCAGCTTTGGCTGTTCTTACTATTCCTTCAGAATCAGTGATCTTGATCTGAACTCCTGTTACAGGCGTTCTGCTGATCACATCCATCAATTGCCCTTCTATTTGAGAGTGAGCGGTTTCCTTACCTGATGGTAAGAGGTCCATACCGATTCCCACAACTCCCAGGGCCATAAGAATTTGAAATAATGCTTTCATAGTAGTGTTATTGGTTCATAGATTCAGCGGCAAATTTGCATCGGAATGCTGCTGAATTCCTTACGGATATTCGCAACTGTGCGAAAAAAGATTTGCAAATATTGCAACTCGGAAGCCTTGAATTTGGGAAAGTTGCAATATTTGCAACATGACTAGGTAAAAGCACGATGTGTAGTTGCGATATTTGCAACTTTTCGGGATAAGGCTCCTTCCCTGGTTCTATTATTCCATTGAATCCGGTGTAATAGGGTGCGGAACATCTGGGAAGAGACAAAAAAAATCCCGGTATCAGAGCAATACCGGGATTAGGTTGGAAATGGAATTCAGAATGGCTATTCGGCTTTTTTACCCAGGAAACTGAAGTCGCGAACTACAATTTCAGTAATGAATCGCTTATTACCTTCTTTGTCTTCGTAACTCCTGCTGGTAAGCTTCCCTTCAATAGCGATCTCGGATCCCTTTTTCAGATACTTCTCAGCCACCTCTGCCTGTTTGCCCCAGGCAACCAGATTGTGCCACTGGGTCTCCTCCACCTTCTCTCCTTTTTCATTCTTGTAACTATCACTGGTGGCCAGAGATAGCTTTACAAGTTTACTTTTTGCGGTTTCCTTCAGCTCCGGGTCCTGGCCCAGATGTCCGATCAGCCTAACTGAATTACGTACTTGGTTCATAGTTGAAAAACAATTGATTGGGACAAATTTCAGCTGCCGGACTTTTTGTAACCAGCTTTATTCATATACTTCCGGAAGTAAACGTTTTAAAACGGCTGGCACTTTTTTAGCTAAACACACTCTTCATAGGTTGATAATTATGAAACAGTTATGGATTGCTTGTATTCAGGTAGTTGCACTGGTCTGCGCGAGCCTGAGTGCATTTGCTCAGACAACGGAACCTTTGTTTCCCGGAATGGTCAGGTTGGAAATTGTCTGTTTGAATGAAGAGGACACACTCAATGAGAATCCGGTATATATCACCCATCGACAACCTTTAAAGATTGGTTACAATGGGGATATAGTGGATGTGGATACCAGCAAAGACTCATGCTGGTACCTGGAGTTTGCTTCACCGCATTCTTTGAAGAAACCGGAAAGAACAGGAATCTTCGGAGGCAATGTACTTATTGAATTTTTGAACTCAAGGGGTGAGTTAATCTACGCCAGGTCGTTGGCATATGGGCAACTGGAATGTGTTCATTCTGAGAAAAGAGGGGGTTGGTATTTCTATGCCGTTCCTCTTGATCGTATTCCGGTACTGGCGATTCAGGCAGCTTCTGTCATCCGCATAACCCGGGCTTGACTCAAAGCCCTGATACGTAGTCGCTCAGATAGGAATAGTTTTCCGTTAGATGCCCATCCCGCGCAATAGTAGCCCGTTGCAGTATGTTCTCCTCATCCTCACCGACAATACTGGGAAGGATGTATTGAATGAAAAGTGCTCCAAACTCCTCGCTGGCATCACGAGGGAGTTCAGTAGGTAAGTTACTTACCGCCATGATGTCAACGGTTTTTTTAAGGTAGGGTTCGGTTTCTTTCATCTGAAAACAATCCCATCCATAAACAGGCTCTTCAATAGTGGCAGGTCGTACTGTGGCGGGTATCGAACCTTTGATATCACAGGTAATATCAGCAATCACACCTACTCTGAAATCCGGCCTTTGCATCTCTTCAAGTGAAAAATGGCGGGGTATGGATTCGTTCCAGTAAATAGCATTCAGCATTAAATCCGTAACCGGATAATACAAATGGAAAATGGAAAAATACTCTTTGGGGTTCCTGTAAAAATAGGCTTTGTCGAACGGAGACTTATTCCGATGCTCATAAAGCTGATCGACTCTCAGGTGAACATAGACGGGTTCGTCAAATGTATCGTAAAGAAAAGCACGGCTCGTGACTTCTCGTATCTTTACTTTATTCAATAATTCGAGCGCCCCATGCGCTACCCGGCCGTCACCACATAAGGCAATTTTAATCGGAGGTAGTTCAACTTGCTGGTACTGACTGAGCATTTCCTGGTAATCCCGACAATCATGGGCCGCTTTCAGGCTGTATTTCCCGGTTTTTCTACCCCAGGCAAGCAGGCCATTATGTGTTCCTACGATTCCGGCAAAACGACCGAACCCGATAATCCTGTTTCCTCCCGGCCAGGTAAGACACTCATAATCAATCAGACGAATCTTCTTTCTTAGGATCTCCTGCAACATCCCCCGATTGTATTCCTGTTTTTTAATGGTATGCGAAAAGAACAAGTAGGTCTTTCCTTCTATCAGCTGCTTTTTTGGTACTTCCTTGATGCCCAGAAGAATTTCACTGGCTTGAAGGTCCTCTGTCAGGATACATCCGGCTGCCTCATACTCTTCGTTGGGAAAACATCGGTGAAAAGAGGGCTGTACCCGAATTTCGGATCCGGGATAGATTTCCAGTACTTGTTTGCATTGAGAAGGACTCAGCGCTACCCTCAGGTCATGAGGTGTTTTTTCTTCCCGTATCAGGGCCAGTTTAAGCATGCGGCGAAGATACGGAATAGCGATCACCGCCTGAATAGTAGGTGTAAACAATCAGTTTTTAGCACCAGTGTATAACTTCTTTTCGTGTTTGTTCTTATGGGAAAGCATTTGGAAGGAAAAACTTAAATTAGTTCGAAGCCGAGCAGCTAAACCGAACTGAATCGCTTCCCGTTAAGTATGAAACCCTTTGCAGATACTTCCACCATTTCCGTAGTGCTGGTTGACGATGAGACAGATCCCCTGGAAGTACTGGAAAGGTTGATCAATGATCATATCCCGGATCTTCAGGTTGTTGGCAAAGCCAGGAGCCAGGAAGAAGCGTTTGCCGTGATATGGGAGCACGAACCCGAACTGGTATTCCTGGACATCCGCTTGAAGGGAGATACTGCATTCGATCTGCTGCAACGCAAATTTCCCGCCCCGTTCGAAGTAATCTTTGTCACTGCATTCGATCGGTTTGCCCTGGAAGCCTTCCGCCATCATGCTATTTCCTATATTCTCAAACCGATAGATATCATTGAGCTTAAAACTGCTGCTGACAGGGCCGTTCGTTTGATCCGGCAACAAAGAAACGGAGAGGGGTCGCAGGAAATACGGGAACCGCACCGCATATTGGAAGGCCGGATTAGTATCAGCAACGGATCGGAAGTAGAGTATCTCATGCCTGAAGAAATACTCTATGCTATGGCAGATCGCAGTTATTGCCATATTTACCTCACAGACGGAAGCTGCCGGGTCATTTCCCGGAATCTGAAATACCTTGAGGAAAAACTAAAAGGCTATGCTTTCTTTCGCCCTCACCGTTCATACCTGGTGAACTCCACCTGTATAAAGAAATGGAACAAGTCTGAGGGTGGGTCACTGATATTAAGCGACAATTCTTCCATTCCCCTCTCCAAAGAGGGACGCATTTTTTTGGAAAAACTCTACTAAAAATAAACACCGCATACAAAATGGAACTACCGGAGTTTAATGTCATTGCTTGATATTTCACATTTTTTATTTCGGCTCATGATACCTCTTGAAAAAGGCATTGTCAAACACCGGATTTATTGGGTTCTTCTGTTTCTGCTGACCACTACCGTTGGCTTGGCCCAGGAACCTGTATTCAGGCATTTTGTACCGAAAGATGGCCTGCCTAGTACCGAGGTGTATGTGGTCAGGCAGGATTCAAAGGGGTATATATGGATGATGACCGACAGGGGAGTATGTCGTTATAACGGCTATGAGTTCCATACCTATACTACTGAAGATGGTCTGCCTAGCAATACTGTCCTTGGGATGCATGAAGATCACCATGGCAGGATATGGTTCTTCACTTACATGGGGGGGATCTGTTACTATAAGGACAATGAGTTCCATATTCCATCCTACAACCCAGACCTGAAGAAGGTCCTGGAAACCAGGGTGCCATTGGATATGTATGTGGATGAACTGGATCAGATATGGATAAGTAAAAGCGATCCAGGTTGTATTCGTATTCGTCCTGACGGGCTAATAGAACTCCTGGGACGTAATCAACCCGGTGATACGGCGGTACTCAATCTGAAAAGGGTGGGTCCGGAACGTCTGTTTGTCTGGCAAGCGGGTAATTACAAGGTGGAACGATTCAAACTGGTCCTTGATCTGGGTAGTGCAATTAAAAAGGAATACCAGATCCAAAACAATTCTCAAGTCAGGAGAAATAGAACGCTAACATGGGGAATCAGTCGTGAGCGAAATGGCAACAGAACCGTTTACATACCGTTTGAGCAGGAGTTAGTTGCAATCCGGGATACGGTAATCCAGACCTATCGCTTCCCTTCGGGCCTCCGTCCTACCGGTGCCTTGCATATCGATGACCAGGGTAACCTTTGGGTGGGCCTTTTTCGGCATGGAGTTTACCGGTTCAGGGATGGTGACCTGAAGTCCGATCCATCATTATATTTAGCGGGACACAGTGTTTCTTCCATATGCAGCGACCATGAATCTGCATTATGGTTCTCTACATTGAACAATGGCGTTTTCTACCTGAGTAATATCAATGTGAAGTCGGTGAAGTCGGTTCAGGGCCGCGTAAATGCCATTGCAGCACACGACAACGTGGGTGTTTATGCCGGCACCTACGACATGCAAGTACTTCATATTGCACAAGAAGACGATGGTTGCTTTGCGGTGAAATCCATACCGGGAATCAATACGGAAGTGAATTCTCTTATGTTTCCTTCCCCGGATAGCCTGTTTGTTTCCTGCAGGTTTGCAGATTTAAGGCTGATCAACACCCGACCTGTAATTCCCAGGATCCGATTTTTTGATTTGCATGTTTATCAGGTGGAGGTCAACAAGAACATTGGTGTTGCATTTTCCGGGAGTAGCCGGATACGTATTACAAAGAAGGATACTATCGAGAACTTCTTTCTTGGGGATCTTGGTTTCAGTGGAAGGGTAGAGGTTATCCGGTTCCTGAATGAAAATACGCTGCTTATCGGGGCATTCGATGGATTATGGCAGCTTGATCTGAGGTCAAGAAAGGTCCGGTTCTTAGGCGATAAAACCCCCCTACTGGCTTCCAGGATCAATGATATTGCCATTGATTCTAAGGGAAGGGTGGTGTTGGCAACTATAGAAAGAGGGGTGCTGATTATGGAAAAGGACTCCGTATACGCTATCGGAAGAGCGGAAGGATTGATCAGCAATCAATGCAATAAATTGATGATTGATTTTGCCAGTCGAATCTGGGTGGCTACCAACGGCGGTCTGGCAAGAATCACCTTTGTGCCCGGAGAAAGAAGACGTTACCGGATACTCAATCTTGATGAAGGTGACGGGCTGAGTTCCAATGACATTAAGGACCTTGCCATGTATAAAGATCAGGTATGGATGGCAACCGGAAGCGGGGTATGTTATTTCAATCACCGGGAAGAGTTCATCCATGCAGCTCCTCCGCTTATCGAGATCAATCAGCTACGCATCAATTCCAAAGAGTATTCTCCGGATGTTCCGGTGACACTTGCATACTCGCAAAACGACATCAATATCCACTACCAGGCCCTGGCATTCCGTAATCCGGTTCAGGTGACTTATGAATACCGGGTGGAGGGCCTTGATACCGGATTCCAGGTTACCCGCGACCGGGCAGTTCGATTAACCAATCTGGCTCCGGGAGAGTACGTATTTCGTGTATTTGCCCGAAACAGCCACGGTATTCGAAGCACAAAGGCAGCCGAGTTCCGCTTTGTCATTCTTCCTCCTTTCTGGGAAAGGTGGTGGTTTCAGGGAGCCGGTATTCTCTTTTTCGGAGGTATTGTCGTTACAAGTGTGGGACTGAGGATCAAACAACTGAAACGCCAGTCGCGGTTTATGGAGGAATTACACCGTTCCAAACTTGAGGCGCTCTGTGCCCAGATGAATCCGCATTTTATCTTTAACTCTCTGAGTTCCGTTCAGAACTACTTGCTTAAAAATGACGCCTCTGCTTCAAGCCAATTCCTGGCGCGGTTTTCTTCTCTTATGCGATTGACATTGGAAAATTCCATACGTACGGTGGTACCGTTGGAAAGGGATCTTGAAGCGGTAAAAACCTATGTCGAGCTCGAACAAATGCGGATGCCTGGAAAATTCAGTTTTTTCCTTTGGGTAGATCCGCGAATCAATGTGTTTGCAGTCCGGGTTCCACCCATGTTGATACAGCCAATGGTGGAGAATGCAATCTGGCATGGAATCATGCCAAAAAAAGAAGATGGCTATATCAGTATCAGGATTGACCCGGGAAAGGATTGTATTCTAATCTGTGTGGAAGATAACGGGGTCGGGAGGAAGAAAGAACCCGACCCGAACAAGCAGGTGCTTCAGCGAAGAGCGTCTTCCGGCACTTTGTTGACTCGTAACCGGCTGCTTGCTATTGCAAGATTTTACCGCCGGAAACCGAGACAGGATGCTTTGGTGGTCGAAGACTTGTTTGATGAAGACATCCGGCCCTGTGGAACACGTGTGACCTTGACGGTTCCTGTTTGATGAGAGAAACTGAGGAGAGCTTGCCCTTATGGAGTATGGATGGATGTGGGATAAACGTAAATATGGAACTGGGAGAAGGGGCTTCCAAAATGTTGAAGGACAAGACTATGTTCGCTTTCTATGCACGGAACCCTAACGAAAAAAGCTTCCGAAAGGAAGCTTTTAGTTTGGTGGAACTGCCGGGAGTCGAACCCGGGTCCGGAGAAGGAACAAATGGCGCTTTCTACATGCTTAGTGGCACTTGTTGTCGGGAAAAGTACGGACTGCCACCGCCTGAGCTTTTCCTTATGCCCCTTTTAAGACAACAGGCCGGAGCCACTCCCGTTGAATACCCGACATTGTCGACCGCCTCTGGTTGGATAAGCTGTCAGATAGACCTATCCGAGACGGTTGGCGTTAGCGTAATCTATCCAGATTAGGCTGCCAAAGCGAAGTTATTATCGCCAGTTATGGTTTAACGACGCAGATTTCAGAGCATAGTCGTCATAGCTCTGCATGCTTACACCTTCATTCAGCATCCCGTCGATACCAGTCAGTCCCATGAAGGTTTTTGCAAAAAGCAGAATGCAAAGGTACGGCACATTGACCGTCTTTCCATCCATCCATATAAGCGCAAAAGCAGTACCAGGTGGGATTATAAGTCAGATAGGCAGGACCCGACCACTTTTCTGTCTTGAGACCGTTTCCGGAAGTTGGTGGAGTATAGAGGTTTTTAATGCCGTCAAAGCCCTTTTCTTGTTTTCATGTCGCCAGGTAACCAGGCTGATCTCCCGCTCGGGCACCGGTTCGGCAAAGCGGCGAAGGCGCTTCTTTTTCTCTCCTGACCAGTTACCAACCGCCAGTTCGGGCAGAACGGTTATTCCGGAATAAGCATCAACCATACGTACCAATGACTCAATACTCCCTGAAGCATATTCCAGACTACTTTCCGGTGTCTTCTTTTTTTTCAGTTCGCATAGTTTCACCACCTGGTCGCGCAGGCAATGTCCTTCTTCCAGCAACCACAGGTTTTCCAGGTCGAGGTCTTCGGCTAGAAGGAACTCCTTATCGGGGATAACTGCCGTATTCCCTGCATAAACGAGAAAACGCTCGTAGAACAGTGGTAACTCGCGGTATCCTTCCCTCCCTACGGGTGTAGCCAACAATCCGGCATCAAGCTGGTCGTGTTCCAGCAGGTTAAGGATCTGGTCTGTCGTGAGCTCCTGTATTTTGAGATGGAGGCGAGGGTTTCCGAGAGAGAATGTTCGCAGGAATAAGGGAAGAAGATAAGGGGCCAGAGTGGGAATGATCCCGATTCTGAGGGTTCCGCTGAGTTCGTCCTGTGCTTCGGCAGCAAAACTTTTGAGCAGGTAAACGTCATGAATGATCTTTCGTGCCTGGTCCAGGATTTTTTTGCCATCCTCTGTTACGTGTACGGGCTGTTTACTCCGGTCAAACAATGATATCCCCAACTCCTCTTCCAACTTCAGGATCATGGCGCTAAGGGTAGGCTGGGTAACATAGCAAGCCTCGGCAGCCCTTCCGAAATGCCTGTGTTCTTCTACCGCAAGGATGTATTCCAACTGCTGAATATTCATAGATGATATCTATGCAAAGATAGAAACTATCAGTTTGATAAATGAATAGGGGTGTCTGATCTTTGTATGGATCAATCGCAAAACAATGGAAAACAAGAAGAAACTGACGACGGCTTCGGGCAGGCCGTATTATGAAAATGAAAATACACTTTCGGCAGGAGCACGGGGCCCACTCCTGTTACAGGATTATATCCTTCATGAGAAAATGGCCCATTTCAATAGGGAGCGGATACCGGAAAGGGTGGTGCATGCCAAAGGAACGGGTGCTTTCGGAACCTTTACCGTTACGCATGATATTACCCGGTTTACTAAGGCAAAGTTGTTTTCAGAGATCGGAAAACAAACCCGCGTATTTCTTCGCTTCTCAACGGTTGGAGGAGAGAAAGGTAGTGCCGATGCAGAACGCGACCCACGTGGTTTTGCCGTGAAGTTTTATACGGAAGATGGCAACTGGGACCTGACGGGGAATAATACCCCGGTATTCTTTATCAAAGACCCTAAAAAGTTCGGAGATTTTATCCATACGCAGAAAAGAGATCCGAGAACCAACCTGAAAAGTCCAACCATGATGTGGGATTTCTGGAGTCTCAACCCCGAAAGCCTGCATCAGGTCATGATTCTTTTCAGTGACCGGGGAACCCCGGAGTCTTACCGCTTTATGAATGGATACGGTAGCCATACCTTCAGCATGGTCAACGCCCGGAACGAACGGGTTTATGTCAAGTTCCACTTTAAAACAGCACAGGGAATCCGCAACTTTGATGCAGCCAAGGCAACGGAAATGCGTGGAGCAGATCCCGATCATGCTCAGCGTGATTTGGTAGAAGCGATCGATAAAGGACAGTTCCCGAAATGGAATCTGAAGATCCAGGTGATGGCCGAAGACCAGGCAAAAAACTGGGCCTTTAATCCATTTGACCTTACCAAGGTATGGCCTCATGCAGATTTCCCGCTTATCGATGTAGGTACGCTGGAACTGAATGAGAATCCATCCAACTACTTTGCGGAAGTGGAACAAGCCGCTTTTGCTCCGGCACATATCGTGGACGGGATCGGGTATTCACCGGACAAGATGCTTCAGGGAAGATTGCTTTCCTACCCGGACGCACATCGCTACCGTCTGGGAGCCAATTACGAACAGATACCCGTCAACCGCTGTCCCTTTGCCGTGAACAATTACCAGCGCGACGGGATGATGCGTGTTGATGGAAATGGTGGTTCTGCCCCCAACTATTGGCCCAACAGCATGGATGAGATCGTCGCCGACGAGTCTTATAAGGAGCCGGGAATGGAACTGGATTCACTTCATGCCGACTGGTACGACCGGAATGCGCCGGGAGAAGATGACCATTATTCTCAGCCGGCCGCCTTGTTCAATAAAGTGATGACCGAAGGCGACAGGCAGAATACGGTTTCCAATATTGTTTCTTCCATGAAAGGGATCGAAGGTCCCAAAAGAATGGATATTATCAACCGGCAGCTTTGTCACTTCTTCCGCTGCGACGTGAAGCTCGGAATGGCCATCGCCCAAGGCCTGGAAGTTGAAATTGATCCGGCCCTGCTTCAGCATTGATAAAAGGAGTTACTATAGTTAAATGATCCCCGGGTTTCAACCTGGGGAATCCTAATATTGGGAGCTTATCCCCGGGATAAATCCCGGGGGAATAGTCGGTTTGTATCAGTTGGATTATGATTGATTTGAGAGTTTATTAGCCCCGGGTTTCAACCCGGGGAATCTTGGTAGTGGGAGATTGTTCCCCGGTATAAATCCTGGGGGGAATTATCATGTTTGGGTGAGGTGGATTATAGATTGATTTGGGATTTTATTAGCCCCAGGTTTTAATCCGGGGAATCCTGATAGTCCCCGGTTTAACCCGGGGCCGCCAGTTGCAAAAGGTGTCGGATGGAATCCGCAAGTATTATGAAGGCAGTTCTACAAGTTCTACAGTGGCTATTCCGTTTACCAGATAGGTCCTTCCGCTTTTCCTTTCTTTGCACCGATACCGTGTTCGGAGCCTTGGCCCCTTGACAAAAGTCATGGAATTGGGAAGACGGAACACCGCTCCTTCGGGCAAATCGTCAAGGTGAATCACAGGAACATCATCATACCGACTCAACACTTTGAATAAGTGTGGATCACTACAACTGGAAGCTGCCGGATTGTTCATATACCGGAGCAGGGCCAGCTCAATATCTTCGGGAAAGATTCCCCGGTTTTGAAAGGGAAGCATGATCTTTCTGAAAAAGGACTTCCATTCCTTGCCGTGTGGATCCACACGGTTGCGGTGTTCATTCCAGTTCAGAAGATGGGCCAGTTCGTGCACAAGGGTGATGAAAAAAGCATAGGTGTTGAGGTTGTGGTTTACCGAGATCCGGTGCCCCTTGCCTTCGGAAGGAGGCCGGTAGTCGCCGAACTTGCTGCTGCGCTCACGACTGATCCTCAGGTGTACCTTCCACTCCACAATGACAGCTGCCATGGGCTCGATCGTATCCGTCGGAAGGTATCGACTCAGGCCTTCTTCTAATTGTTCCCGGGTGACTGATGGCATTTACGGATCAATGATACCAGACTTGCGGCATCCATGCCACACAACTTATACAACTCCTGTTGAGAACCCTGTTCGATGAATTGGTCCGGGATCCCCACGCGGATCACCCTATTGCTTCTTCCTTCAGCACTCAAAAGTTCCAATACTGCCGAACCAAACCCGCCGTCCAGGCAGCCATCTTCCAGGGTGATTAGCGTACCATGTGTGTCCGCCAGGTCCAGCACAAGCTCCCTGTCAAGCGGTTTTACCCAGCGCATATCGGTATGAGTGATGGTAATCCCCGAATTCCGGAGCTCTTCCAGAGCGGCAATGGCCTCATTTCCTATGGCTCCCAAGCTCAGCAGAGCCATGCCTGAACCCTTCTGTAATATCCTCCCTTTCCCGATCTCCAGTTTTTTCATGGGACGGCGCCAGTCAATCATCACTCCTCTTCCTCTGGGGTAGCGCAGACTGATCGGACCGTCAGAGTACTGACTGGCCGTAAACATCATATCCCGTAGTTCCTGTTCGTTTAGCGGAGCCCCTACAACCATATCAGGGAGGCAGCGTAAAAAGGCAAGGTCAAAGGCGCCATGGTGGGTGGGGCCATCTGCACCGGCGATACCCGCACGATCCAGG
This sequence comes from Bacteroidia bacterium, assembly GCA_964215915.1. Lineage (GTDB taxonomy): Bacteria > Bacteroidota > Bacteroidia > UBA8524 > UBA8524 > UBA8524. The sequence goes on along the minus strand of CAXPEB010000107.1, from coordinate 33,918 downwards.
CAAAACCTCACGGGCAGTTTTTGGACGCAAACATCGTGTATGATTTGATCATAAGCCCTTTGCGCAAAGGTTGAGTAGAGGTTACAGAAAGGAATCATTCCCTCTGCCGCCAGCCCGGCAGCAAAGGTTACCGCATGTTGTTCGGCGATCCCCACATCAAATACTCTCTCAGGAAGCGCTTCCATCATAATATTCATGGAACAGCCGCTGGGCATGGCCGGAGTGATGCCCACTATATCCGGATTTTGAGTTGCTAGCTCCAACAAGGTATGACCAAAAACATCCTGGAACTTAGGTGGTTTGGGTTCATCCGGTTGAATGTGTATCTCCCCGCTTAGCTTATCGAAAAGCCCCGGGGCGTGCCAAAGGGTCTGCTCTTTTTCGGCAGGCTCATATCCCTTTCCTTTCAGGGTTAGCATATGAAGTAACTTAGGACCGGGAATAGATTTCAGGCTTTCCAGTTTTTCGCATAGCGCCACGACATCATGACCATCTACCGGACCGAAGTAGCGAAAGTTCAGGGATTCGAAAAAGTTTCCTTCCTTGCCCATGAGCTGGTAAGCCGTCGATTCCATTTTTTTCAGGATGCCCTCCGCTACCCCGAGGTCACGGGCATTGCGGATTACATCGGTAACCCCTTCCCGGAAAGCCTTATTCTCACTTCTCGCGGCAAGGCTATTCAGGTAGCTTTTCAATGCGCCTACATTGGGGTCTATGGAAATGGAATTGTCATTCAGTACCACAATCACATTGGTGTCGAGTGATCCTGCATGGTTCAACCCTTCGAACGCCATTCCGCCGGTAAGTGCCCCGTCGCCGATCACTGCAATATGCTGCCGTTTTCTGTTCCCCCTGAGCATGGCCGATACTGCCATTCCCAGAACGGCTGAGATAGAAGTGGAAGAGTGCCCCGTGCCAAATGCATCATATTCAGACTCACTGCGTTTAGGGAAGCCGCTTATCCCTCCCAGTTTACGGTTGCCGGAAAAAAGCTGCCTCCTGCCTGTCAGCATTTTGTGCGCATAGGCTTGATGTCCCACATCCCAAATTAGCTTGTCGTCGGGGGTATTGAAAACATAGTGCAGAGCTAGGGTGAGTTCCACCACGCCCAGGTTGGCACTGAAATGCCCTCCGTTTCTTGAGATAGAATCGATCAGGAAATTCCGCAGTTCATCCGCCAATCCCGGAAGCTGCTCAGGGCTTAGTTTCCGCAGTTCAGCGGGGTTATTGATACCTGAAAGAAGGGGATAGTCCTCTGTCACGGTGCAAATATAAAGCTGACTTACCGCTTCACCGGTTTCAGGCGGCTTTTCCCTGTTTCCTGATTAGGGTTTCCTGAAGCTTAAGGGCAGAATTGAGCGTGCTGTAAAGGGTAGAATTGCAGAACTCCATGTACGAACCGATGGCTTCTTCTAAAAGACGAACGAAAGCCGGACTAACACGGGTAGGCCCCAGGATTGGTTCTTCACTGTCCAAAAACCGAAGAAGTCCATTGCGGTCATACCCGGAAATGAAAGGTTGCAGATCCGGGTCGTCCAGGATTTTTTTCAGCTTGATCTTGAAATGGTTCAGGCTGGATTTGAAACGAGAGGCATCCTCCCTAACTTCTTCCACCGTGAACCCCGCATATAAGAAGGCTGATTTTTCTATGGATTCATGAAAGCTCTTATTGGCCTCTTCAAGTAAAGAATTCAGGTGAAAGTAGCGGGCAAAAGACTCTTTCAGCTCCTGTTTTTCTGATATACTGGACCGGTACCAGGCTGTTGCATAGAGCTTCGGATACAAAGACAGAAGGTAGCTATCCAGTTCCGAATGTTTTTTCTTTAGCTCATCCTTCAGTCGTTCCGCTTCCGTAACCGAGAATTTTTTCCCCATATATTCAAAGGAAGCACAACGAATTTCTTTACTCTCCAGTAACTGCAATAACTCTGTATCCTGAGCCAGGAACCCCCATTCCCGGTATTGATCGGCAAAGTCTTCTCCCAGAGGGAACTCCTGAAGGTCTTCTGCGGGTTCAGGGTTTTCCAAGTCAAATTCTGGGATTATCAGGCGATCGTAAAGCCCTTGATAAGATTTTGGGAAGCTGTTCCCTTCAATATGATGCGCATAAGCCTCCGGAAAGGCATCTTGTTCAATCCGGATGCTTTCTCCCGACTGCTCAAACCAGGTGGAGCTGAGATGCTCCTTTATCGCTTCAGCTTCTTTGAAATAGTTCCAGGCAGACTCGCCCTGTGGATCCGGATCAATATCCTGTTTCAAGCCAAGGTTGAAAGCCCTTTCCCCGATCTCAGGGTGAGAAGCCCATTGTTCCCGTATATACAGTCGTTGCGGAAAAAAACGGTTATGGGCATGTCTGTCTACTAGAGGGATATTCCCTTTCATGGACAAGCCGTTTTTTGCACTGATCTCCCGGAGCACGTGATGGAAGTCTGAAAAAATGTTTTGGCTGGAGCGAGTTTTCCCGTTTTGCGGCTGAAAATAAAAGAACTTAAGGGCTTCAATGGCCTGATCGGCAACAGAAGTACGGTATAGGGGGCGTATCAGGTCTTCTGCTTTGGCAAGGCGGGCAGCACATAAGTCGGCTTCGAATTCCATTTCACGTGATAGTGCCATATACCGGGCATTCAGCCACACATACATGCTTCGCATCAGATTCTGTATAACCTCAATCACACCTACGGCCAGACGTACCGCCAATGCGGCAAAGCCAAAACTGTTGGCGACCTTTATAGCAAAGGCATTGAATGAATTGTTCTCATAAAGCATGTTATGGATGATACGGTTCACCTGGTTCATATACGAACCGACTCGCATGCTTTTTTGCGCGAAATGACCAAATTCATGGGCAATAATAGCCTTGAGCTCTCCCTTACTTGTGATTTCTACCAGCCCAAACCCGATTAACAGATTTTTTCCCGTTGGAAAGAACAAGCTGGAAGTCAGATTGGAATAGTACACTGCCGCATTGACCTCTGAATTGAAGGTGATTTTTTTGGGAGGCTTCACACCTGCTTCCCGGGCAAGCTCCTCTACCATTGCAAAAAATTCAGGGGCCTGGGTCCGATATAGTTCTGGAAGTTTTTCCTTGTTCAACCGGAAAATCACAGTAACAAATTTGAACATGAAAACCAGTATCAGCAGACTGAATATCACCAGCGCCGCGCTAAGAATAATGGTTAACGCGGACGCCTTCGTGAACAGGATAAATGCAGCAAGTCCGATAGCCAATAAGCTGATGAGGATGACCACGAATAAAACGAGCTGGTAGAAGAGGAAAAACAACAGGAGGGCAACAAGGGAACGGATCACCTCCTTTCTGAGACGTGTGGAATTCATAACAGCATGTATGGGTAAGCCCTCCCCTGACCAGACCCGTTCTGATTTGCCTGCAAGATAAAAACCCGGGATTATTTCCGGTAGGCGAAGTTGAGATCTTTTCCATCCGCAAGCATCGCAATGGATTTTTGGATGCGGCGCTGTCGTGTTTCTTCCCGCTTTGCCTCCAGAATATATTCCAGATACTCCCGCTGATGAGAAGCGGACATCGATTCAAAATGAAGCCGGGCCGGTGGGTTTTTGTCCAATGCCTCGCGGAAGGCATCGGGTATTTCTGCTGGTTTCTTTGCGGAAGGGGCTTTTTTAGGAAGCGTTTTACCTGCCTCAATCAGACTCATGGCCTCAATCAGGTATTCTTTCAAAATTTCGGGTGAGGGCAGATCATTCAGAGAAGTGATTCTTCCTAGCTGTCCCATGGCACTGTTTTCACCCCTTTTTTCCAAAATTTTGTATGGATCGCTCAGCAGGCTGCCCAGCCAGAAGCCGAAGGTCACGTGCTTTTTGAAAGCGGCCATATCACAGAGAATTTTCCCCCGGTACAGGAAGCAGGGGAACTGCCATTTGATCGCTTCTTCAATATCCGGAGATATGCTGTGAACCACCTGACGCAGGTGAATCAGGATAGGTTGGGCAAACTCCTCGGCAGCTTCTATATAAGCGTCTGTATTCTTAGGTTTCATACAGCAAAAGGTATTCAGTAAGGGCTATGCGCACCAGTTCTTTTCCATCTTATAATGCGGGATGCCTACCTCCACAAATTCGTCTCCCACAGTGCTGTAGGCAAGGTCGGTATAGAATTGCATGGATTCTTTGCGGGCATGCAGCCGGATGCAACAGAATCCCTTTTTAATAGCAAACTCTTCGCAGTAGGATACCAGGCGTGTCCCGATACCTTGTCGCTGGAAGTCCTTATCTATAGCCACCTGACGCATTTTCAGCGTTTTTGTACCCTCAGGCACCAAAGCCAGGCACCCTGCCATCCGACCATCGATAAAGGCAGCCACATGGAACTGGTTCCCTTCGGCATCAAGTTCATCCTGAGAAAATTTCAGCCCAAGCGGGTCACGAAGGATACGCTGTCTCAGGTCTACTGCAGCCTCGTAGTCGGGCGATTTGAATTCGATAAGTCGGATAACAAGTTCTTTCATGCTAATCAGGCTCCCAACCGGTAAATGCTTTTGCGGATACCCGCCAGCTGAATGGCCAGGAAGAACACAAAGATAAGGAGCCCGGTAAGAAACACTTCGCTGCGCAGGCCTTCTTCCAGTTCAATACGGTATGGAGAAAGTAATTTGGAATCGAGCATTTTCAATCCATAGACAAGAACAAAAGCCAATACCGAAATACTCCCGATCAGCAGTGTCATGTATTTCCCCAGGTACCGGAAAAGCTGGCCGGGAGGATAACCCAGGTCCAGTAATGTACGGATCTCATAGGCACTGCGTTGCACCGATAGTTGCGTGTATTGCAGGAATCCCATCAACGATAACAGGATGATCAGCACCGCCACAGCAATCACAAGGCCCGCAATGAACCGAAGAACGTTGGAAAGCCGTGCATTACGCAATAATTCCGAATTGGTGTCGTACCCTTTTTGTTCAAGCAGGTAAAGCAGCTCGGAATCTGTCGGGTCCTTTACCTGCAGAATAAGCCGGGCAGGTTTTTCTCCTTCGGATGATCCGGTAAAGGCCCGGTTGGCCCAGTGCAGAAAATCCCGGGGTACCAAAACGGATTGGATCCGGTCTGAAAAGCCCACGATTTTGGCCGTATAGGAAACCTCATGCCCCATGGAGTCTAACCCGAGCGTAAACGCCACGCTTTCCAGGGTGGCAGGGGATACCTGGGGCAAGGCCTGTCCCGGTGCGAACCCGAAATTGTACAAACGCAGGTAATCAGCCGGAATCACTGCCGGAACAGTCCGGCTGCCTTCTTCCCAGTGAAAGGCCTCGCCGCGTACATCAAGCATATCATCGGGTATGGATTCAAAGAACAGTTCTGTGCCTATGCTACGGTCAAGGCCAGGGGCCATCCCGCTGGCAAGGCTTCCCGAAGCACGGAATAGGTTGCGTTCAAAGGGTTCCACACGTTCTACGCTCGCTATGTTTTTTAAGGCATCGATCTCAGCTTCGTCAAAACCTTTGGCTCCCCCTATGGAGTTGAATACCGTAACTTTTTTGCTGACCACAAGGTACTCCGGATGCAGCCAGTCATTCTTTACACTCAGCAAGTCACGGAAATCCATAAAATACTGCAAAGTGATCAGGGTCAGGAAAAGCCCCACAAACGCACCGAACCACGACAGCAGCAGTTGAATGGGTTTTTGATGATGAAGGAGCAACTTACGTTTCATAGCAGGATCCTTTCCTCATAACCCGGCTGGTCCTCATCCCCAAGGGAAGTGATGAGGTATCCGGCATCCTTTTTTGCACATTGTGTATGGATGAGTTCACAGACCCTGGCCGTATTACCGGCATCCAGGTGAGAGAAAGGTTCATCCATTACCAGGAAAGAAAAATCCCGACACAGTGCCCTTACGATTGCCACCCGCTGTTGTTGTCCGAGACTAAGCTTGCCACAGGGTCGGCTTTCCATACCCTCCAGGTCAAGTTGTCCGAGCATCTCACGGGCTTCTTCCATTCGGAACCCCGTATACGAACCGGCCATCAGCATCAGGTTATCCAGCACACTCAATTGGGGAAACAGGCGCAGATCCTGAAAGACCACTGACAAGCTTTCCCTGCGAAAGCGGCACCAGTCATTCAGGCTCCACTGGCCGCAATTCGAATCATCCACCCATAATTCTCCGTTATAATCTTTACGACTGCCGTGCAGGATGTGCACCAGTGTAGACTTACCCTTACCGGATACTGCCCGGATCAGGTATTTTTTCCGGCTATCGATAGAAAAAGAACTGCCCCATATAGGATGGGGCAGGGTGTCTTTTAACGGGTCGGGAATAAGTTGTTTCAGGTGGAAAAACATGGACCTAGTTAATGGGTTCCACTTCTTCTATGATTTCCTCCGGTTCTTCAAATTCCGGAAGTACGATTTTTTCTTCCTCCATCTGCTGTTCGATCTCCCTTTGCTTCACCAGCAGTTTGTCGCTCATGTCCAGCAACTCAACCAGGGAGTTCCGGTCGTTACGTTTCAGAGTAATGGTAGCATGGCTGCTGGTGCTTTCAGACCAGAAGGAAATATTGCTGAAGGGTTCGGTGAAAAGGCCAAACATGGGGTATTCTTCCTTCATTTCTTTTCGTACAAATTGCCGGAAGCCGTTTTCCATCCTGGAGGTATCCATTTCCAGGTAAGCAGCACTTCCGTGTTTTTCCAGCAGGTTTGCGGCCGGTTCGAATTTTCCTTCGCTCAGTTTGTCGCTACTGGCAAGTTCCACCGCCATTTCCCGGTCGTAGAAATAAACCAATCCTTCCGGGTGCGACACATAATGGAAATCACCCACAAAAGGAATCGATAGGGTATATACGCCGTCTCTTTTCTCCGGCTCCACCTTATCCATCAATTTCTTCAGCACATCCCGGTCGCGTATCCCGATAAAAAGGCCAAGCTGGGGTTGTTGTACCTCACGGGTCTTGCTCATTCCGAGGAACTCGGTATTTACGGTTTTGGTTTTTACACCGGAGAAGCAGAGGGCAAGTTCTCCGCTGAAAAGACGTCTCAGTTCCTTCCTTTCCACGCCGGCTTCCTCGGATATGTTATTGATTCCTTCACGAATTTCTTCGCTTTCCAGAAGACGGTCAAACAACTGCTCCATGTCCAGGTTGATCTGTATGGCAGCAATCGGGGTTTCCTTGGTGATGAGCCCCAGACGATTTCCTTCTGATTTCGATTTATAGACCTTTGTCCATTTGTCGATGTTGTTGTTCTCAAAAGCCGATTTGCCTTCTATATTGATCGTTCCCTTTTCGAACTCAAGGCCGAAACTGATGGCAAAGGGACCTTCTACGCCCATCTTTTTTTGAATCTGTTCCTGACGGGAATTGAGGGCGTCGGTATAATTGACATATACCTGAATGTCTTTGCCGCTGAACATACTTTTGGTAAAAAGCACGTTATCATCCAGGCTTTCGGCTTCTTTTTTAAGCAGGGCAATGGCATGGTTCAGTCCGGACCCGTCATTACCATCACCGGAATACAGCACGGCAACCTTATCGTTCCAGACAAGGTTCGCCGCTTTTTCTTCCATCAACAACACATGTATCCCCTCTCTGTCTTCCACCTGTGCATGGGTATGGATCTTTTTTATTAGTCCGGAGAAGGCTTCCTGATCCTGCAGGCCAAGAACCATCCCCATATCCGGGCGGTATTCCTGTTTGACCAGGAAAAACATAGGGTGCATGCGAAAATCAATGCCACTGGATTCCGGGTTTTCAAGTAAACCGTCAAGTACACCGGAGATCGTCGGGTTTTTTTCGAGCTCTTTTTTCAGTGTTTTCCAGAGTTCTCTATTTTTCAGGCCCTGTCCGTCAGCCTTTTTATACAAGGAGATCAGGTCGGCAGAAACCACCAGGGTGCTTTCCGAAGGAACATGGGATTTAAGTTTCAGGGCTTTGTCCTGAGAACGCAGAAAGAGCCATGCCCCGACAGCCACAACAGCGAGGATGACTACTACCAAAAAGGTTTTTTTCATAACTGAGCGGGCTTCTTTTTCTTAGCCAAGATAGAAAAATCCGTCTTGACCGCCCGAATGGTATTGCTCAATTTACCAAGACCTTCGATTTCCATATCTACTACATCGCCGTCCTGCAGCCATTGTACCGGGTAATTAGGATCGTTGAGGAGGCCGGTTCCGTTCAATTCGAGGAAACAACCTGTTCCTACGGTTCCCGATCCGATCACATCACCGGGATAGATATCTACTCCATACGCACAACGTTCCAGGATTTCGGCAAAGGTCCAGTCCATATCACCCATATTTCCTTCGGAGACCTGTTTCCCGTTTACCCAGCACTTCATGCCCAGCTTGTAATTGTTGCCGGTGTGGCCGGGTTTGGAGGGCACTTTATAAGCTTCCAGTTCGTCAGGGGTAACCATCCAGGGACCGATCACGGTGGAAAAATCCTTACCCTTGGCTGGTCCCAGGTTAAGTTTCATCTCTTCCATCTGAAGCGCGCGGGCGCTGAGGTCGTTCATGATCATATAACCCGCTATGTATTGATCCGCTTCTTCCGCGGTGATATTCCTTCCCTTTTTTCCAACCACGATGGCCGCTTCCAGTTCAAAGTCGAGTTTATGGAAATGGTCGGGCATGCAGTCAATTTCTCCCGGGCCCTGAACAGCATTGTGGTTGGTGAAGTAAAAGATGGGGTATTCGTCAAATTCCGGGATCATATCCACTTTCCGGTTCCGGCGTGCCGCTGCAACATGCTGCCGGAAGGCGTATCCGTCGCGGCAGGAACGCGGATGCGGAACAGGAGCCAGGAGTTTCCCGTTTGAAACCGGTACAGCCATTTCGCGGTATTCTCCGCCGATGATTTTGGCATTCAGGTCCTTGGCCCGCTTCATAGCGGTTTCACCCATTTCCAGAAAGGCGATCATTTCGTCGGGGAGTACATGATCCAGACGCTGCAAGGGATATACGTGGTCGTCGTGAAAAATACCCAGATGGGCTTTGTCCTGAAAATAAAATGTTACCAGTTTCATGCCGCTAAAATAGGGAATATGGACAGCATAGAACAGGGTATTGGAGGTATGGTTTTACCCGCAGTATCCCGAAAAAAGTTTACAGGGAATTATTCTGCAATTCCACTGCAGTAATACGTTCGAAGAGTTTTGTCTGCTTCATCTGATTGATGATGCGAACATGTTCCATTCGGTGAGCGTCACTACCTACCAAATGCAGCATGCCTTCTTTAAGAAGCAGTTCGGCGACCTTTTTGATCTGGGGGCCGTAATAGCCCGTAAAAGAAAGCAGGTTCATCTGGAAAAGAATACCCGTATCGAAAATTTTGCGGTATCGGGCCAATGTTTCCTTGTCGTTACGCCCAACCATATAGGAGTACCGTTCCGGGTGAGCAAATACCGGCTGGTAGCCATTGATCTTCAGGTCAAAAAATACCTGTTCCAGTTGAGGGTGGGCCTGGATATAATTGGTTTCCACCAGCACCTTTTTCTCGCCTATACAAAGGAGAGGAGCTTTGGACTGCACCATTTCTATAAAAGCATCATCCAGGTAATATTCGGCAGCGGCCCGGAGCTCAACCTGTATTCCTTTTTCAGCGACGGCTTCTTGTACAAATTCCAGTTTCTGCCGGATGATCTCCGGCGTATTTCTGTAATACTCGTACATGATATGGGGGGTGGTGATGATTTTCCGGATTCCGTTATTGGACATCCTTTCGATCATATCCAGACTGTCGTCAAGGGTTTTGGCTCCGTCATCAATCCCGGGCAAAAGATGAGAGTGTACGTCCACCTCCAGCGTTGCCGCAGCCTTTCCGGGGGCCTGATCACGATTCAGAACATTACCGATTTTAGTGAGTATTCCCATTATACTTCGGTGAGGAATTCCTTCAGCGAGATAATATTGGCTATCTGCATCGGGTCTACCTCCAGGGGTTCCGTGATCATCACGGTGTACCAGTCGAGAATATAATTTAACTCGAACAGGGTTGCAAGGTCAGGGGAATTAGTTTCGAAAATTGCCAGTTTATTGTTTTCCCTTTCCAGCAGGGAGGCAACAAAATTAAAGCGGTTACTTACTCTTTCGTTGCTGTTACTGTTCAGGATCACAAAATTGGCAGGCAGCTTCCCATAATACGATTCGATAACATTGTGGTTGGCTTCAGGAAGGATATTGACAAAAGCCTCCTGTTTGGCATTCTCATTAAGCTGCTGGGCGAAGCGTACAGCTATTCCGTATAGGGCGGCATCGGTGAGAATGGTGTAACGCTGGTTGAGCGAACCCTGGAATTTTTTCACCAACCCTTCTGCGGCGGCCTTCAGCCTCGTGTTGTCCTGCAGGTTGGTAATTGCCAGCTGCATTTCTTCATTGATGCTTTTTCCCATCAGTTCCGCCAGTACTTTCAGCTGGAATCCAAGAGAGTAACCGAGTGCCATTCTGGGTTGGTAACCCCCTTCAATGGTATAATAAGTCAGGTTATGCTCTTTGGCCAGATCCATCAAACGCCCTCCCGAAGTGATGATAAGGATGGTAGCTTTTCTTTCAAGCGCCTCTTCAAACATGGAGAGCGTCTCTTCCGTATTTCCGGAATAGGAGCCAAGGATCACCAGGCTTTTTTCGCCCACATATGCCGGAAGGAAATAGTCATTCACCACTTCCACCGGAAGTGGAAATTCATGGATGAAGTAGGATTTGGCAATGGTGCCTCCAATACCTGAACCGCCCAGTCCGCCGATAAACACATTACTGAACTGTTCGGCTTTCAGCCCATGATGGGTGTAGTGGTCCTGCACGTATTGCAGTTGTTCATAGAAGACTTCAAGGGAGCTGTGGTGTGTGATCATGTGTTGAAGATTCTAAAGGTGGATAGGACGTTTGTCAGTAGCAGCCAGGCAGGCTTCTTTCATGGCTTCCGTGTAGGTGGGGTGTGCGTGGCTCATGCGGGCAATGTCTTCGGCAGAGGCGCGGTATTCCATCGCCACAACCGCTTCTGCAATCATATCGGCCACTCTCGGTCCGATCATATGTACTCCGAGGATTTCGTCGGTTTCCGCATCGGCAAGTACTTTGACGAAGCCTGCGGTATCCATGGATGCCCGGGCTCTTCCGGAGGCCATAAAAGGAAATTGTCCGCTCTTGTATTTACGTCCCGATTCTTTCAGCTGCTCTTCGGTGTATCCTACTCCGGCCACTTCCGGCCAGGTATAAACCACGCCCGGAATGAGCAGGTAGTTGATATGCGGTTTTTGTCCGGCAAGCTGTTCGGCTACCAGTATTCCCTCTTCTTCCGCTTTGTGGGCGAGCATGGCACCCCGAATTACATCTCCGATAGCATAAATGTTTGCTACGCTGGTTTGCAGGTGGTCGTCTACAATCACTTTTCCTCTTTCGTCCACTTTCACGCCTGCATTTTCCAGCCCGAGACCTTCGGTATAAGGGCGTCGTCCTACGGCTACCAGGCAGTAATCGCCTTTGAATTCTACTTGTTCGCCGGTTTTGTTCTCCGCAGTAACGGTCACATTTTTTCCCTTTACGCTTGCTCCGGTTACTTTATGATTGAAAAAGAACTCAAAACCCTCTTTCTTCAGTACTTTCTGAAGCTCTTTTCCCAGAGCGCAGTCCATTGTAGGGATAAGCGAATCGGTATATTCCACCACCGAGATCTTTGCACCGAGACGGGCATAGACAGAACCCAGTTCCAGCCCGATCACCCCGCCGCCAATAATGATCATATGCTTAGGTACTTCCTGTAGGTTGAGGGCTTCCGTGGAAGTGATGATTCTTTTCTTATCGATATCGATACCCGGGAGGGAACTTGGTTTGGAGCCGGTAGCGATAATGCTGTAACGCGCTTCAATCTCCTGTTCTTTTTCCCCGCTGATCCGGATATGAGTGGCATCCGTAAAGCTTCCCACGCCGGTGAAAACATCGATCTTATTTTTCTTCATGAGAAAATTCACCCCATCGGTATTCTGCTTTACCACATCATCCTTGCGGCTGATCATCTGAGGCAGGTTCACCTTGAGGTTTGTCAGGTCAATGCCATGCGTACCAAAGGTATGAGAGGCATTGTGGTAATGCTCGGAGGAATCAAGAAGCGCCTTGGAGGGAATACAACCCACATTGAGGCAGGTGCCACCGAGGCTGGGGTATTTTTCTATGATTGCGGTTTTTAATCCTAGTTGAGCGCATCGAATGGCAGCAACATATCCGCCGGGTCCGGAGCCGATAACGGCTACATCGTATTTCGACATAGTGTATTTAAGAGTTAAGCCCTGCGAAGATAGAAATTTCGGGACGAAAGAAGCAGCGGAGGTCCAGCTTTTTCGCGGCCTAAGGGAGTTTCAATACCTGGCCCACCGACAGGGTGTCGTCTGTAAGCCCGTTCTGCTTTTTCAATTCGCTTATGCTCACCTCATACTTGCGCGAAATGCTGTAGAGAGTATCGCCTTTTTCTACGGTATGGGTCTTCGGTTTTTCATTTACAGCGCCCTTTTCTTCTCCATCACCCTGGTTGAGTTTCAGCTTCTGTCCTACCGATAATTCATTGCTGGTGAGGCTATTCAGTTTTTTGAGTTCCTCCACAGTGGTGTTGTAAAGCCGCGAAATGGAATACAGCGTTTCCCCTTTTTTCACTTCATGGGTATAGACAGGCTCCTGAAGCTTTTCCTCCGGCGCCGGTCCTGCATTCCCATTGATGATGAGTTCCTGTCCGGCTTGTATGGAATAATCTTTAAGCCCGTTGAGTTCTTTAAGCTCTTCCACGGTGATCCGGTATTTACGGGCAATCCCGAATAAAGTCTCACCGGGCAGCACCACATGGATATCTACCTTTTTCGAGGGGTCGATTTTTTCTCGTGGGATATTGAGGGTGTCTTTTACTTCTTCGGGTTGCAGGGCAGGCTTGGTGCTGAATTCGGCTTTGGGAGTTTCCGGTTTTACCGTCTGTTCCGGTTCTTCATTGCCGTTATCCTTCTCCTCCGAGGGTTCGGTTTCCTGCGGCGTTTCCTCATGGACAACCGTATCTCCCGGTTGACTGGGATTGGCCGGCAACACTACTTTAACGGGATTGTCTGGTTTGGGATCGGTTTCGGCACTGGAGGGCGTATTCGGGTTTTTCTTTTGCAGGTAAAGCGTCTGACCGGCGGCCGGTTGCTCGCTTTCTTTGCGGTCCAGGTGATTTTTGCGGTACAGGTGTTTGAGTTTGATGCCGTACATCTGGGAGATACTCCACATGGTTTCTCCTTCTTTCACCACATGTACGGGAGCTGTTCCCTTGCGTCGTTTGGGTTTGAGGTAGATGATCTCGCCGGGCGTCAGTTCATAGTCTTTGGGAAGATCGTTGTAGCGGCGCACCTGCCAGGCGCCCATGTCATTGCGCTTAGCCAGTTCGATGATATTGTCTCCGGGCTGCACGCGGGTTGCCGGGATTTCATTGAAGATCACCTTGCCGGCTTCTGCAACAGGAGGAGTCGGTTCGGGTTCCTGTTTTTGCGGTTGTTGGGGAACAACATCCAGGTCCTCCGGTTTCATCTTGTCCAGCTCATGCAGCTGATGGCGTTCTATGATGGTGATAAGCAGGTCGGGGTATTTCGGGTTGGTGGCATAACCGGCTTTTTTCAAACCGTGCGCCCAGTTTTTGTAGTCGGTGCGTTCGTAGTCAAACAGAAAAGCATAGCGGGCGTTCCCCATCAAAAATTCCGAATGGTCGATATAGGAAAGGTACGCGGAATCATAGGCGCGGAAACATTCCCCCGGTGCGTCATCGTCTTCATAAATGGTACGCCCTGTCCAGGTTTTTTTGCATTTGATCCCGAAGTGATTGTTCCCTTCACGTGCCAGTCGGGAATTTCCGTTCCCCGATTCAAGCAGACCCTGAGCCATGGTGATACTCGCGGGAATTCCGGTACGATGCATTTCCAGTACAGCCAGTTTTTTATAGAGGCCGATGTACTGCAGAGGGGTCATTTTTTCTCCCGGTTCATGGAAAGAAAAACTCAGAGTAGATAATAGTAGTATGAGACAAAATTGCCGCACGATGAAATAACGCTTTTGGCAAAGCTATTGATACCAAGGCTGTCAGGTTTCCCTGTCTTTTTCACTTATACACAGGATTTGACGCGGGGTGTAGCAAAAAGTCTATTCTCCGGCAGAAAATATAAATTTGTCCCGAATGAAACGACGCTTACTGAGTTCAGCCGGATCACCCGTTTGGTCTAAATTGCTGGCATTTCTTCTGTTTATCGTACTGCTAGGGCAGGGCCAGGCAATGGCTCAGCAAAGTATGCCCGAGTGGACGATCAGTTACTCCAAAGAAAATGTTACACAATGCGATGAGGTTGAACTGATCTATACCTGCAAGATTCCGGATACCTGGTACATCTATTCCAACAACATGGATCCTAACCTTGGTCCTATCCTGACCAGTTTCCAGTTCAATGAAAAAAAGGACCTGGTACTGGTAGATAAGGAACCCCGGGCCATTGGATTCAAAACGAAATACGACGATGTCTGGGAAGGCGATGTTTCCATCTTTGTCAAAAAACTGGAGTTCCGCCAGAAGGTCAAAATCACCGGACTTAACCCGAAACTGAGCATGCTGGTGGAATTCCAGATGTGCTCTGAAGTGAGCGGGCAGTGTATTTTATTCGAATTTGAAAAGACGGTTACCGGCCCCAAAGTGGCCAAATCATCCAAACCCTGCGACCAGCCTGCCCCCGATAAAAGCGGAAACAAGGGTGGAACCCAGAATTCGGGGCAACCCGACCAGGCTACAAAAGAAACCGCCCCGGCAGTTCAAAGTGCCGGAGGTTGTTGCGATACCCTCGTTCAGGTAATTCAGAAGCAGTTTTCCAGGAAGGAAAACGAAGGTAAGCGCGTGGAAGTGCCGGCGGATATTGCAAAAAGCGAAACCCTCTTCGACAAAGAAGGCTGTGAACAGCTTGTATTTATTGATGATGAAGGAAATGCGGTACACGATGAAGGAAAGGAAAGCCTCCTGATATTTGCCCTGGTTGCATTCATCGGTGGTTTGGCGGGATTGCTCACTCCGTGCGTATTTCCGATGATTCCGATGACCGTTACCTTCTTCCTGAAAAACTCCAAGAACAAGCGAAAGGGATTGTTTCATGGCTTGTTTTATGGATTTTCCATCATTGCCATCTATACCCTGATCGGGACTATTTTTACCCTTGTTTTCGGGGCAACGGGGGCCAATGAGTTTTCCACCAATGCGGTAGTGAACATCGCCTTCTTCCTCATTTTTGTGGTGTTTGCCATCTCCTTTTTCGGAGCATTTGAAATTACTCTTCCATCAAAATTTGTCAATAAGATCGATAAGCAATCCGACAGGGGAGGCCTGATAGGAGTATTCTTCATGGCTTTTACCCTCGTGCTGGTTTCGTTTTCATGTACCGGTCCTATCGTGGGAACTATCCTGGTGGAGTCGGCTCAGGGGGCGATCATTCGTCCGGTGATCGGAATGATTGGGTTTTCCCTGGCGTTTGCATTGCCCTTTACCTTGTTTGCCATATTTCCGCAATGGCTGAATAGCCTGCCGAAATCCGGAGGATGGCTGAACTCGGTTAAAGTGGTACTGGGTTTTGTCGAACTGGGCCTCGGATTGAAATTTCTTAGCGTTGCCGACCAGGTTTACCACTGGGGGCTTCTCGATCGGGAAATATACATCGGTCTCTGGATCGTACTCAGCGTGCTATGTGGACTGTATCTTATCGGGAAGATCCGCTTCTCACACGATAGCGAACTCAAGCATGTAAGTGTTCCCCGGCTCTTTTTCGCGATCGGGGCGTTTTCATTCGTCTTTTATCTGATTCCCGGATTGTTCGGAGCAGCATTGCCCGGATTGGCCGGATACCTGCCGCCAACCACCTCGCATGGCTTTAACCTGCCGGCCATGATCAATGGCAACAACAAAGGGAACCTTTGCGAAGAACCCAAATACAGCGACTTCCTTCATTTGCCACATGGTATCAAAGGGTATTTCGATTATGAACAGGCCATACGCTGTGCCCGAACCCTGGAGAAACCATTATTTATTGACTTCACCGGGCACGGATGTGTGAACTGCCGGAAGATGGAAGACCGCGTATGGGCTAGTCCGGAAATCCTGAAAATGCTTCAGGAAGACTTCGTGGTGGTTGCCTTATATGTGGATGACAGGACCGAAGTCGATTCTTCAGAATGGTATGTTTCCCAGCACGATGGGAAACTCAAAAAATCTATCGGAAAGATCAACGCAGACCTGCAGATCTGCAAATTCAATCACATTGCCCAACCGTATTATGTGCTCCTTGATAATGATGAGGAATTGCTTGCAGAGCCTATCGGTACTCAGTATGATGTAGATAAGTTCCGGAACTTCCTTCAAGGTGCCAAGAAGCGGTTTGAAAACCGGATGAAATCCAAAAAGAAGGAATCATGAGCCATAACCGCATCCGTCGCCATTTTGAAGAAGCCGCCGAGGTTCTGCAACAGTTTTTATCGGATGAGGGTAATCTGAACCGTATTGAAGATGCGGGTAAGATGATGGCGGAAGCCATCCGGAACGGAGGGAAGATCATTTCCTGCGGTAATGGAGGGTCCATGTGCGATGCCATGCATTTTGCCGAAGAACTCAGTGGCCGGTACCGGGATGACCGCCGGGCTCTGCCTGCACTCTCCATCTCAGACCCTTCACACCTGAGTTGTGTAGGGAATGATTATGGATTTGATCAGGTCTTTTCACGTTATGTAGAGGCCGTGGGGCGGGAGGGAGACATCCTTCTGGCAATCTCTACAAGCGGCAATTCCATCAATGTATTGAAAGCGGCGGAAGCGGCAGAAAAACAGGGCATGAAGGTGATTGCCCTTACCGGGAAAGACGGAGGGAAGCTAGCCGGACTTGCCCGGGTGGAGATCCGTGCTCCTCACAGCCCATATGCAGATAGAGCCCAGGAGATTCATATCAAAGTCATCCATAGCCTGATCGACTTCATCGAAACCTCCCTGGAAGCTTAAGGAGGAAATTGTTTACAATTCGCTAACAAGCCCCGCAATCCCCGCTTCTTTTCACTTATTTTGCAGGCATGCAGATCGATTTGTTTGTGCCGTGTTACGTCGATCAGTTTTATCCGCAAACCGCCATTAATATGGTGCGAATTCTGGAAAAACTGGATTGCAAGGTGCACTACAATACCGATCAGACCTGTTGCGGCATGGCTGCTTACAATGCAGGGCTATGGGACCAGGCCAAGGAAGTAGGGGAGAAATTTATCACCGAGTTTCACCGTGACCGTCCGGCTGTGGCTATTGGCGGTGCCTGTACCGGAATGGTCCGGAATTCATACAGCAACCTCTTTCATAATTCCGTTGTCCATAACCAATGCAAGCAGCTTCAGCGGAACCTTTCCGAATTCACCGAATTTCTGAATGCCCGCGCTGACCTGAGCCGTCTTAACCTGAAGCTGGAGGCAAAGGTGGCCTGGATGGATGCCTGTCAGGCTATGCGGGAATGTAAGATCAAGGAAGCACCAAGAAAAATACTGGATCAGGTTCACGGACTGGAATGGGTAGAGTTGGCCGACCAGGAGACCTGTTGCGGTTTCGGTGGCCTGTTTTCCGTTCGTTCCGAGGCTGAATCCGTTGAAATGGGTACCCGAAAGCTGGAGGCCGCCCTGGAGGCAGGCGTTCAATACCTGGTAACCACCGACTCTTCCTGCATGCTGCATCTTGATGGAATCATCAGCAAAAGAAATCTGCCGATAAAAACCCTCCACATTATCGATCTGCTGGCTTTAAGTATGGATTGACATGCCCGAATACACCCTCTTTACCGAATCCCACCTCCGTAACTTTACCGAATCCGTATTTCAGAAAATAGGCTGTAGCGAAGAAGATGCCCGTCAGGCTGCCGATGTGCTGCTGGCGGCAGACAGAAGGGGTATTGATTCTCATGGAGTGGCCCGCCTCTCCGGTTATGTAAGGCTTTGGGAGGCGAAACGCGTTAACAGCAGCCCGGAGATGAAACTTCTGCACGAAACACCCTCCACGGCAACCCTGGACGCGGATGAGGCCCTGGGTCTGGTTTCTGCGCCTCATGCCATGCGTATTGCGATGGAAAAGGCTGAAAAAGTCGGAACGGGCTGGGTGGCTATCCGCAATTCGAACCATTTCGGTATCGGGGCCTATCATGCTATGATGGCGCTGGAAAAAGATATGATCGGCATTTCCATGACCAATGCCAGCCCGCTTGTAGCTCCCACCCATTCCATAGAACGGATGCTGGGGACTAACCCGCTTTGTTTTGCCTGGCCGGCCAGGGATCACGCTCCGTTTGTAGCGGATATGGCAACTGCAGCTGCAGCCAATGGCAAGCTGGAAATTGCCGAGCGTACCGGCAAGTCTATTCCGGATACCTGGGTGCAGGGCAAGCATGGAGAGCAGAGCACTGATCCGGGAGAACTGAAGAAAGGCGGTTCTCTGCTGGGATTGGGAAGTACCGTGGAGAATGGCAGTCATAAGGGATATGCCCTCGGTGCCATCGTTGACCTGTTCAGTGGCGTATTGTCAGGAGCGAATTTCGGTCCCTGGGTTCCACCTTTTGTCAGCTTCTTACCTGTTCAGCCCGACCTTCCGGGCAAGGGTCTCGGGCATTTTGTTGGCGCTATGAGAGTGGATGCCTTTCGCCCGAAAGACGAGTATTTCAAGGCCATGCAACAATGGATCGATCGCTTTCAGCAGGCAGCCCGCAAAGATCCGGACGTTCCCGTGATCATTCCGGGAGAGCCGGAGGCGGAGTATGAGCGCGAACGGAAACTAAACGGGATACCGCTGGTGGATGCGGTGGTCACAGATATGCAGGAGCTGGCCCGAAAATTCGATTTAAGGCTTTAACTTGCCGCTATGATCCGTGTACTGCGCAGAAATCAGCGACAAATTATCAAGCTAGACACCCTGCGCGGGTTAGAAAATACCGAGGAGATCGTTTGGGTAGATTTGCAGGATCCTAATCCTACACAGATCGCTGAGGTAGAAACCCGTTTCCTGGTAAGCTTCATGAGTGAGCAGGAGCAGGCCGAGATTGAGACCTCTTCGCGGTATATCGAAACCGCCGATCGGGTAACGGCGAATTCCAATTTTTTACAGATCGATGGAAAAGAACACGTGAATTGTCCGGTGAGTTTTGTGCTCAAGGAAAACACGCTGTTCACCTTCCGGGATCACGATCTCCGCACCTTTGCAGATACGGTAAGGAAGATCAAACAGCTGGCGGTATCGACCCAGAACGGAGCGCATGTCATGCTGAACCTGTTTGAGTCGCGTATTGATCTGGATGCGGATATGATTGAGCATATTTCCCGGGAGATTGCCAATATCAGCAAGGACCTGGGCATCAACAAACGGGTGAGCGAGAGTGTGCTGTTGCGGATATCCGAGTTTCAGGAGCTGAGTATGATCCTGAGGGAAAACATCTTTGATAAACAACGCGTGGTTTCTGCGATGCTGCGGAGTGAGAAATTCGGGAAGACGGAGCACGACAAGCTGCGGATCATACTTAAGGACATCAACTCCCTGCTGGAGCATACTGCCTTTAATTTTGAGCGCCTGGAGTACCTGCAGGACACCTTTCTGGGTCTGATCAATATCGAGCAGAACAAGATCATCAAAATTTTTACGGTAGCGTCAGTGGTATTTATGCCGCCCACTTTGATAGCCAGTGTTTACGGAATGAACTTTCGCCGCATGCCCGAACTGGATTGGGACAGGGGTTATCCGTTTGCTATCGTACTGATGCTACTTTCTTCACTCAGCACCCTCCTCTTTTTCCGCCGGAGGGGCTGGATCTGATTTTGTCATCCTTTCGTAAAGAGTTGGTCTGCCGAAAGTAAAAAGCAGGCAGCTCACTTGAACGGGGCAAACTAGCCTGTTATTTTGCCGGTATGTTAGTACGTACGTTTGGAAGTGCGGTATTTGGAGTGAGTGCCATGACGATCACGGTGGAAGTAAACTGCGGTGACGGACTGGTGGGATATAATCTGGTAGGATTACCGGACAATGCGGTGAGGGAATCGTACCTGCGGATCGAAACGGCGTTTAAGAATACGGGTCTGGATTTTCCGAGGAAGAAAGTGGTGGTGAACATGGCTCCGGCTGATGTGCGTAAGGAAGGATCGTCCTACGACCTCACGATCGCCTTGGGGATTCTGGCTTCGTCGGGACAAATACCCGCCGGAGAGGTTGAGCGTTACCTGATTATGGGAGAGCTTTCCCTTGATGGCGGGTTATTGCCCATCAAAGGGGCATTACCCATCGCAATTCAAGCCAGAAAGGAGGGATTCAAAGGTTTTATCCTTCCGGCACCCAATGTCCGTGAGGCAGCAATCGTAAGCGACCTGGAAGTGTATGGTGCCGGGCACCTTAATGACGTGGTCAGTTTCTTTCAATACGGAGAAGGCCTGGAAAGGGTGGAATTGGATACGCGGGCACAGTTTGATGAGTCCTTGGCAAGAAGTGACATTGATTTTTCAGATGTACGCGGGCAGGAGAATATCAAGCGAGCGCTGGAGATAGCAGCGGCAGGAGGGCATAATGTGATCCTTATTGGTCCGCCGGGTGCCGGAAAGACCATGTTAGCAAAACGTTTGCCTACCATTTTACCCCCTTTGACCCTGCATGAAGCATTGGAGACCACCAAAATCCATTCAGTAGCCGGAAAGCTGGGCGAACATGTAGGGCTGATCTCCCAGCGACCTTTCCGTTCTCCGCACCATACCGTCAGCGATGTGGCTTTGGTGGGAGGGGGAGGAAATCCCCAGCCGGGAGAAATCTCCCTGGCACATAACGGAGTGCTATTTCTGGATGAGTTGCCCGAGTTCAAACGGACCGTTCTGGAAGTGATGCGTCAGCCTTTGGAAGAACGAAGGGTGTCCATTTCCCGGGCAAAAATGACTGTAGATTACCCAGCCAATTTCATGTTGGTGGCGAGTATGAATCCCTGCCCCTGTGGCTATTTTAACCATCCCGACAAGGAATGCATTTGCGGACAGGGTGTGGTACAGAAATACCTGAGCCGGGTGAGCGGCCCTTTGCTGGATCGTATTGATATCCATATCGAAGTTACCCCGGTTTCCTTTGACGAGCTTTCCAGTGAGCGGAAATCAGAAGACAGCCGGGCGGTGAGAGAGCGGGTGATCCGTGCCAGAGAACTTCAGCAGGAGCGTTTCCGGGAACAACAGGAAGTGTACTGCAATTCCATGATGCCAAACAACAAGGTACGGGAGATCTGTACGATTGATACGGCCAGCGAGAAGCTGCTGAAAACCGCTATGGAGAAGCTGGGTTTATCGGCAAGGGCATATGACCGCATCCTGAAAGTGAGCCGTACCATTGCAGACCTTGCCGACAGCGAGGTAATCCGGATGGAGCATCTGGCGGAAGCGATTCATTTCCGGAGCCTTGATAAGGAGGTGTGGGGTGGGTAAATCCATAGACCGCTAAACTTCAGAATATTCTGATTACCGAATAAGAAGGCGGCGAGAGGTTGTAATGAATAGCAAACGCCGACCTTGGGTGATTTGAATGGAAATTGCTGTCATGCGTTGCAAAAGCGAGGCAATATGAAGAAGCAGGAGCGACTCCTGATACAGACCGGTTTGGTGTACAGTTTGACACAGCAATACACTCTCTTTGGGTTGTAATACTAACTGTATTACAACCATTTAGATATGTGATTCGTTGAACTGTTAACTGGAAAAAACCAGGACAGACCCAATCTGGAAATGACTCGATACCCCTATTTGACACTTGTATTTTTATTCATTGTAAGCGGTGTAAGTGGTCAGACCGACAAGATTGAGCAGATCCTGAACACAAGTCTCCGGATAACGGAAAGGGTTGACGCGACAGAATCCCCCGACAAAATCTTTCTGAAAACAGAGCCTGGCTCATTCTCCATTGTCAACCCATCGGAAATTCAGAAAGCAAAAGGCAGAGTAATTCTTAAAGTGGAACTGGTATTTACAACCGGTAGTGGCACCCAAAATGACAATCAAAAAACGCTGAATCGAAAAAGGCTGGAATCGCTTCATCGTCTTGATTCGGCCATTCTGAAAAATGAACTGGTCCAATGGGAACTGGTAGGACAAACCTCTTCCATGCCAATAGGAGGAAACAAAATTTTCCATGGCTTTATACTTACTCTAAGAAATAGGTGCAGTTACGAATATGAAATTGCCTACCTGGAAACCGTGCTCACAGGCGAAAACCCGATGAATAAAACGAGTGTTGAGCCGGCCAACAATCCCTGGAGACCCTACCCACGCTTAATACTTACCCCGAAAGCAGACTCTGTGATATCGGTGAGAGAAGACTTTGACCCTAATACGGGAAAAATTTATCTAACGAAGGAACTTCTAGCTCCTTATTACGATACGATCGTTCCGGCAGGCGGGGGGTTCAGAATAAGTCCTGCTTTTATAGGAGGGGCAAAGGCACTGTCTGAGTATCTTTCTAAATCACTCCAATATCCCGATGAAGCCAGGGAAAAGGGCATTGAGGGTACGGTTTACGTTTTGTTTGTTGTCAGTAAAACCGGAAAAGTCTCTTCCGTCCGTCCGTTGAAAGGTGTCGGAGGCGGCTGTATTGAGGAAGCCGTTCGTCTCATTGAGTCTATGCCGGAGTGGAAGCCCGGGATAACCCATCATTCAGATCGCCCGGTGCATGGGGAGTATATTTTACCGATCCGTTTTAGCCTGGAGGGTTTATCCCCTTTGGTGGATTCCGTCTACCTGGCCGGAGGGCTTTCAAGGTATGCGATTACCCCTGACCCGTTTTTGTTCTACACTTTCCCTCACCCTAAGGCCTATTATTTTTCCGATTCTACCATTATTAAGATACTGGATCGGCACCCTGAATGGAACAGGATGCATATAGTGAGTGACATTACCGAATGTATGGCGTCCTATGCCGCCCAACTCCTGGCATTCCATTTAGAGGATGTAAGGCAGGATAGTCAGCGTATTGAGTCCTTTACATTTTTTAATGATTATGGTGGTGGCCTTTTCAAGAAGATCGGGGATGGGAAGGGCGTCAGCCATATCGATGCCCGGGACTTTATAGCTGTTAAGGAGATGGTGGAGCAGATGATGAAGGGGAATTCGGCGGATAAGGATATCCCCGACAATGATGTAGAGGCATTGTTCAGGGGTATGGCGAACTGTAAAAATTGCAATGATATTCTGCTGATAGCAGATAACTATTCTGTCCCTGGCGACACCGCTCTCGCTCCCGGTTGGGTTGAGCATGGAACAATCAGAGTAAATGGTTCATCGCTGAATATTACAGACAGGCATGTACATATTCTGCTATGTGGGACAGAGGGCGGCATTAACACGGTTTATCTGGATTTGGCCAGGCGTATGAAGGGCACGATACATACGGGTGAAGAAGACATAGTGCACCTGGCGGAAATGAAAGAAGGCGAAACAATACAAATCGGGGGTAGGCTGTATAAATTGCAAGACGGAAAATTTGTAGTGGGCCATTAGTACTTAGTAGCAAATGTGGTGGAGGGTTGCCATGCGTTGAATACACACCAAAGAAACCCCTGTAGCAGAACAGCGTTTTCCGCGTATTTTGCAGCACTATGTGCTACCTATGGGCAGACTTTCAATACATGGAAAGACATACCATGTAAAACATATTTGGTATTTCATTTACCCCATGCTTCTTGTGGGGGTGTTTTTCCTGGCACCCTTCTTCATTTGGATCAGCGAATGGGAGAATGAATCGGAGAAAATACTCTGGATTACGGAGTGCTCGTAGCTGAAGCCGTTTTGTTTATCTGGGCGGTCCGGTCAATAAAAACCTATGTGATCCAACTGGACGACACCGGGATAAAGGCACGCTTCGCTTGGTCAGGAACCCGCTTTTGTCTTGGGATGAAGTGGAATACTATGAGGAGTATAGCAGGAATTTCCTGGATCACATGCAGTTTGTTCCCAGGCCTGGAAAGGCCTATGTCCTTAAGAACCTCAATCTTTATACGTTTTCGGATGAAATCAAGCGAACCATCTACAAGCGACAACTTCTAAACAGGATATAGAGGAACAGGAGGCGTTGGAAATGGTCATCCGTGATGAAGAACTGGGAAGTAAAGAAGAAGAGCAGGTTGAAAAAGTAAATGCTTACAATAGAGCTGCGGGGACATTGGATTTTTTCAGTTCCGTGGCTGGTGGAGTATTTTTGTTTTTGCCAAAGTACTACCTCTTTTCTTTCGGACTTTGTGTAGTGGCGCCCATATTGGCGATTGGGTTGATCCATATATCCCGGGGGAGGGAGAGCCCATCGGGCCTGAGTACACGGTATACCCCTGGTGTGAGCCTAAGTCTGTTTTTGCCACCGTTAATTATGCTTATCCGTGTATTAATGGATATTAATTTTGTGTCATTTCCACATATTGTCTGGTTCTCCCTGATCCCGCTTTGTCCTTTGGAGGGATTTTGGCCCAAGTCAGTCCCCGGAAAAAAGATCGTCCGGAATGGAAGCTGTTATTTTCATGTGCGCTATTTGTCCTTTTTGCTTCCGGGATGACGCACATCAATACGTTTACTGCGGTAAACCCTGAAACAAAGGAAGGGTATATCCGGACCGTATTATACAAGGAAAAGTATGAGCCGGTCAGACGCCCGGCCAGTTATTACCTCTATGTGGATCAGATAGAGATCTCTGATCAACCTCTGGAAATTTCGGTTGGACGTCAATTCTACGAAGAGGTCAACCAAGGCGATACCTTTATCGTCTGGGTCAATAGCGGGATTTTTGAGATTCCCATAGTGGTGGAATTGACACCCTGGAATGGGTAGGGGCTTAATCGGGAAAAGAGTATTGAATCTAATGAGAGCCATACTGGATACTGACTGCTAATGTTCGTCTCGGACCAGCAGTAAAGGAACACTTCATGAAGCTAGGAACTTTTGTTTTTAGCTTTAGTGAAGATGATCAGTTTAACAATTGGCTTGCTTTCTAAAAGTTAGCTTCTTCAAGCCCATGGTTTTTTATGGAAATTGTTAAAGTGGTATATTCGAGTCAGTGATAACTGAATATTATGAGTGATTCTATTCTATGGAAACCACTTCTTGAAGCTGCCGGACAAACTCTGATTGGAGCCCTAGGTTCTTTTGCCTTTGAATCCCTCCTTACCTCGATTAATAAAAAACACCTTTATGAAGGACCAATGGATTTATGGCATAGAGGAATAAAGCTGGGTAATTTGGGTGAAGGATCTAAAATCCTATTTGATGGGGTTATTTCGCCATTTGCACAACTATTTCCCGGAGATCCATTCAAAAACGCTCAACGCTGGAATGAGCTTTATTCCTTTGACGGGAAAATTTCAAAATATGAGTACCAGGCAATGGAGTTCTTCGCAGGTTCAGATGCAGCACTTCGCGTCGGAAGTTTTAACGGGGAGACATTAGTTGGATTGTATGCTAGATATGGATTTATAGGTGAAGGCCTAGTTGCAGTAGCTCCTACCGCTCTAATAAGAAAGAAAATATCGTCTTTTTTTGATCCAAGCTTTATTGGGGTTAGAGCTCTGATAAAAGCAACTGTTAGTAAATGTCCAAGTCAATTAGGGTATGTCGCACAGACCATTGCTTTGAGGACGGGAATTGAGATCGATACCACTGCATATGACAACATTTGGTATTTAAAGATTTCTGACATCGATTTATATACGAAATCTCACAATAAGACAATCTCACTATTAGGGTCACCTTGGGCTGTTACGGAGCAAAAAGGGCAACAATATTTAGTTCAGTATGGATATCTAACAAATGAAACTGAGATTGGTAATTGCATTCAAAGGATTCAGGTCTCTTCTGGGTGGAAACACGCCCAAGTTTACTATGACGATCTCAACTGCCCAATTCCTGAAATCAGCTTCAAAAAGAAGTATATGTTATAGAAATGAAAAAGTATCCAGCATGTCTGTAAGATAGGTCGGTAAATACGCGTAAAATCTTTGGAATCCTGGATTGTAATAAACACATGGGGATTCCTTTCGTGAAAGCCAATCTCTTTGATTTTCATTGGCAACCTTCCGTTCTACTTTTAATTTATTTTGCTTTGACCACAAGCAAAGTACGTGGAATACTCCAGGATATTCTGGAATGGCGATTAAGGAAAATTGGTTGAAATATTGATTTCTAATTTTTGCTATGGTCTCAAGAGTAGAACTTTTCTCGAATATATGTCGATATACCAAGTCACAACAAACACCATGTTCTGTCAATTTCTCAGGCAGCATTGATATTATATCCATATTAATACTCCGTCCATGGTTCAATAGGTCAACTGAATCATTTACGATTAAATCAAACTTAAATGACTGTTTCTTTGTGTATTCAAAGGCGTCGCCAATATATAGTTCGAACCTTGAATCGTTTAAAACCGATTGAGCATGTGAATAATTGAGCTTGACTGCATCAATCACCTGTTGATCATGCTCAACTAAAAGGACTTTTTGGACAGTTCTATACTTCAATACTTCAGATGCTGCGAAAAGGGATCCTCCTCCTAAAATCAGCACGTTTCGAAGTTCAGGAATAAAACTAGCTGGAAAATGAGTAATCATTTCATGATACAGTGGTGCCCAAGCTTCCACGTGGTGTACCTCATCATTTAGTACTAAGATCTTTCCTAAAGATTTGTGCTGGAATATTTTAATTTCTTGATGAATGGACTTTTGTGTCCACAGAAGCTCTAGGCTATCAAATATAATGGCTAAGTCTGATGGTTCCTGAAACTTCATTCAACTTCAGATAATATTCAGTTATCAATAGTTGAGGTACGGCTTAAAACTTCATGAGAGCTCGCGGATGTTTTTCAGCCAGGATCTCTCTTTCTTTCCTGCTATTGATGTGTGTGTATATTTGAGTTACTGTAATGGAACTGTGTCCCAAAAGACTTTGTATGTAGCGGATGTCAACATTGTTTTCTAGAAGCAGACTGGCGAAGGAATGGCGGAACATATGTGGGGTGACTTCTTTACCAATACCAGCGAGTAACGCGTATTTCTTAACTAAGTGTCTTACGGATTGGTCTGAGAGTGCTTTGTGATATCTGTTTACGAGAAGAGGAGAATTGGGATCATATTCCGCTTTAGTTAAAAGGGGACAATATTTTCTTAAGATGTCTAAAACATCGGTGTTAGGAACTGAGATTAATCGTTGTTTCCTACCCTTACCATTTATAATAATTCTTCCGGTTACTAGATCTAGATCCTTCATCTTTAAACTCACTAACTCGGATACTCGGATTCCTGTCCCAAACAGAATTTCGAAAATTAGTATATCGCGGTAAGCATGGATACGGTGTTTCTTATGAAGTTTCTGACTTTTGATCTGCTCATAGGCTGTACTCAGAATACTCTGGATTTCTTCAATAGTTAGGGTTTTAGGTAAGGGAATGTCCTGCTTGATTTGAACCTTCATTTTTCTAAATGGATTCACACTTATCAAATCTTCATATTCGGCGAAATTGAAAAGTGACTTCAGTGTTGCAATTTTTCTTTTTAGAGTTTTAGGTTTTAAATGAGCATTCTCTCGCAAGTAGTCTTGTATTAATGCCTTATACTGTGGTGGTGTTGGTTCTCCATACATACACTTTCGAAGGAAGTTATCGAATTGGGTGATGTCAGTAGTATAGGCACTTAGGGTCTTTTCACTTAGACGTTTCTCATATCTGCAATGATTCAAGAACTTGATAAATAAAGTATTAAAGGACTTCATGGATAGTGTTTTTTCAAAATTATTGACTTTGCTGGGAGAAGGTCATTATGGCTAAGAAAGGGCAATACACCTTCAGGCTAGGTCATACAGTTCACGCATACAACGCTTTCCTTATATTGCACGTTATAAGGAAAAATTACTCCATGAAAAGACTTATACTATTTCTGCTTGCCGTGCAGAGCGTGTTTGCCGGTTTAGCTCAAATCCAGGATGGCACAAGCTCCGCACCACCCCTGGTATATATGGATGCCTTATTACCTAACCAGGAGTCTATGTGCAACGATGCGGCCTTTGACGCCGATGGAAACCTTTGGCTAAGCTATGGCGACAGGCTCTTTCAGTACCCGGTTTCTTTTCCCAACTGCATTGGCTTCATCCGTAATGATAGCCTCCGCATGGCTCAGAATCTGCCCGCCATTGGGCCGGGGAATGCCTACGATGTCCATCATCTTGGCAATAACCACATGCTGGTAGCGCACAGCAATGGACTGCTCCACCGGGAGGATAGCACCTGGTCCCTGGATCTGTTTATTGATAATGATTCCGTGTTTTGTGTCGCCGGAGATGAGAATTTCTGGGTGGTAGGAACCCGGCAGGGGATAGTCCGCGTTAAAAACAAAACCTACTCCCGGATCAGTTTGAATGGCACCGATTCCATCGGCCATATCACCTCGGTGGCAATTGGTGACGACGGAGTGATTTACGCCGGAAATGAAAACGGTATCTACCGGGTCGACGGAAGCAGCATGGAGCACTATACCAGCTCAAACTCAGCCCTCCGGGATCATAATATCGCAACCCTGATGGTACAAAAAAACCGGGTTTGGGTCGGTACTCAGGGCAACTCCGATATGCACCTGTATTATTTTGAGCAGGGGAACAGTAACCTCCAATCCTTTGACTACTATACCTGCGACCGCTGGCATACCCAATGGCCGATAGTCCGTTTCTTCAAAGGCGAAGATGAAGAGATATGGTTTAACTCCCGTCAGGTTACTTATGGGGAGTATTCCATGTTCCGCATCAACCCTGCTGATTTTAGCCTGGAAGTATTTTCCCAGAATAGCGATCCGTTCTTTTCCCACGCCCGTTACGATTATCCTTTCACTTCTCTGGGTAATGGAGACTACTGGGTCTATCCGGCCAAACTGATTTTCAACCCGGAAGAAAACCGGACGTATTGGGAGAATTTTCATGTTGAATACCTCGATATCAACCAGGTAAAGGCTCCTTTCTCAGCAGTTCCGCGACAATTTTTCTTCGGGAAACAGTCCGAAAGAACCTATCAGGTTCCCAAAAATACCTGTCAGGGTACGATCTACGCCGGATCTCCCTGGTTCGGAGCTAAAACCGCCGATAACACAGTATATGCCTGTGCCAGCACCTACAATGAAACGGATTTTGGTTTTGGGATCCTCGATAAATCCACGGGAAAAGCAGATTCCGCAGCCTCTGCGCAGCTGCAACTTTATCACCCGGCAAAAGTGTATCGCAGAGATATCGAAGCCTTTATCGATGCCTGGAACAACGGAGATGTTCAAAATCAAAGCTTCCCAATTCCGCCGTCCCTGCTCGCCTGGCCGGGTAACCGCGGAGTGAATAGCATGGAAATGCTGGCTCCTTTCTTCGACCGGAACCAAGATGGTTATTATCGCCCGGCAGATGGCGACTACCCCCTGATAAAAGGAGATCAGGCGGTATTCACCGTGTATCACGACGACTTACTGCATTATCAGACAGGTAGTGCGTCCATGGGATTGGAGATCCACAGTTTGGCTTATGCATGGAATTGCAACAATATACCGGATACGGATAGCCTGTCGGCATTGAATTATACCGTCTTCCTCGAATACAGCATCCATAATTTAGGCCCGAATGACTACACCGAATTTGTGGTGGGGCAGTGGACAGACTTTGATCTTGGAAATTATATGGACGACAAGCTTGGTGCCGACAGCGGGCTGAATATGGTTTATGTGTACAATGGCTCGAATACGGACAGCGATTATGGAGCGAATCCTCCCATGCAGGCTTTGGTATTTCTGGATAATGAGCTAGGACAGGTTAGCTACTTCCGGAATGATTTTTCCATAACGGGTAACCCCACTACCAAAGAGCATTATTACTATTATCTGTCGGGTAAAGACAAAGCCGGAAATCCTCTTCTCGGACCTCAAGGGGAAAGTTGGAAAGACCTTAGTGGAGATCCCTACGACACCACCCAATACCGGGATACGATCAGCTCCGATAAACGCGCCGTTGCCGCCATTCCGTCCATGTCACTGGGACAGGGACAGGAGTTGAAGTTTACGGTAGCACTGGTATATTCCCGTGATGCTCAACACCCCAACGGAAGCACTACCTCCTGGGCAAGGCTTCGTGACGACGTAACCCGGGTACACAATTGGTTCAACGAAAATCGTTTCCCTCAATGCGATGGGGTAGGCGCAGGCCTGCAAAATCCGGCTTCCGGGAAACTGGTGCTGTACCCGAATCCCGGAAATACCGCTCTTCGTCTCCTTCTGCCGGGAGACGCCCAACCGGAACTCGCGGAATTGTATGATTTGCAGGGCCGCCTGGTTATGCGACAAGCAAATGCCGGTAACGAGTTATCAGCCAAATCGCTTGCCCCCGGTCAGTACCTGGTTCGGGTGTATGCCAACAATGTCTGGTACACCGGTATCTGGGTAAAAGAAGAATAGGTAAATTGGAATTAGTGCTGTGGTATGCTCAAACATACCACAGCATTATAAACCCTGCCCCACTTGGCTAGCTCTGAATTACGTAGGGATAGTTTGGGATGCTTATATAACTTTCACTACTTTTACTCCTGATTGTGTTTTGCTCCCGAGAATTGGTTTCCAAACTCTTAGGGAGCATTAGCTGTCAAAACAACCCAATCCCATGACCAATCAGAAGACCATGAAATTGAAAAACCTGTTTATAGCAGCCTTATCGGCAGTATTCCTTTTTGCAGGGTGTCAGAAAGAAGAACCGGCTACAGGCTCAGAT
This sequence comes from Bacteroidia bacterium, assembly GCA_964215915.1. Classification (GTDB taxonomy): domain Bacteria; phylum Bacteroidota; class Bacteroidia; order UBA8524; family UBA8524; genus UBA8524. The sequence goes on along the minus strand of CAXPEB010000107.1, from coordinate 3,141 downwards.
CCTTATAATAGCGATCCCCTGACGCTGGTAGGAGCGGTGCCATCCGGTTTTACACAGAAAGTGGTAATTGAAAAATTTACCGGTGAGTGGTGTGTCAACTGCCCTGACGGTGCAGCCAGACTCAAAGAAGTATTGGATGCATACCCGAATAAGGCGATAGCAGCCGAAATTCACCAGAATGACTGGCTTGAAATCCCCCAGTTTTCGGTGTTGGATAAGCACCTTGGGGGAATTATCGGTTTTCCGCGAGCTGCATTAAACCGCCTTCATGCCACCCAGACTACCAACCCGAATCAGGACGGATTCCTGGTTATCAGTCGGGGAAATTGGGCCGCCGCTACTGACCGGATGTTGCAGGAAGAAGCTAAAGCAGGCTTGGCTCTGATAACCCGCTTAAACGGGGGCAAACTTGACATCAAAGTGTTGGCCGCCAGTAATACGGATGTAGAAAAGGAAACACGACTGACCGTATACATATTGGAAGACGGTATTGTAGCGAAGGACCAAACCGGAGCTTCTGCAGGGTACACGCACTACCACGTGTTACGTAAAGTGGCCAGTGAGGGGATCGGTGATGTTATCGATTTGAATAAAGCGGGTTCACTGGTAGTTAAAGAGTATAAGAATATTGATGTAAGCGGCTACAACACTGCCAACCTGAAAGTCATTGCCTTTGTGAATGTGATGCCTACCTCAACCGATAATGAACGTAGAATACTCAATGGTCAGGAAGTAAAGGCAGGGCAAATTAAAAAATGGGATTAGTCCCCTATTCTCCTTCAAAGGGTGAGTGGAGGCGCTTTGTTCCATATAGATAAAGACCTCTTCGGTAAAAGGATACGGAGCCGTGACGATCACAGCTCCGTATTTTTTTATTCCTGCAACTAGTGCCCTACCACCTTATAGACGGTCCAGGGTGTGGCCGCTACCGGGAAAATATTGGCCCGGGCCTTCAGGTGATACTTCTCCAGCTTTTTGGTGGAATTATAAAAGGTCTTTTTGAATTCGCAGTTGTTGTTTCCGCAACCGTTGCTGCCCACATAATCGGTGGTATATGGGCCTATCCAGCTTTTGCACTTGGGCTTCACTTTCCAGGGTTCCGTATCGATGATCTTTTGCACGCTCCAGGCGGTATACGAAACAACACTTCCATACTGATTAACCAGGTAGTTCCTTACGGCTGTTTGCGCGAAAGCATGACCATACACTCCGTAATTGCGGTACCTCACTAAAATATAAATGTAGAATTTGGTTGTGCAGCGGGTGCAGGACTCGCTGGGAACTTCATAAAGATAAGACCAGTTGCTTTGTGCCACTTTCCCCGGAGCAGCCGGACAACTGCTTCGCTGGCCGAAAACATTCTGAAAATCCTCATCATTCCATTCATCATCATGCTCTTTCAGGTACTGGATCACTTCCGAAAGGTCATCCCCGAAATCAAGAGTAATATTGGGAGCATTGCCCGGATGATTTACCAGATCATCGTAGGCACCGGCGGCGTCATCCTTTCGCAGGTACATCAGCTCATTTTCAATGTCACTAAGCACAAAATAATCGCCGAACTTCACCACCTTGTCCTGGTTCAAAATGGTGTAGGCAAGTGAGTTTTGGTCGCTTTGCGCAGCAATCAGGTCCTCTTCCGACAAGTCGGAAAGATAGGCATCGGTAAAAACAACCTCGGAAAGGGGCGTGTAAGAGGAAGATTGCTGAAGCAGGTTGATCACATTCTGTGAAAGAGAATCATAAAGCGAGTCCGCCAGAAAGGTTTCGAAATCATCGATACTGCTGATTTCGCATACGCCGTTATGGATCGTAAACAGGTCTTCGATTACCGGTGCCATTGCAATGCGTTGGTTGGTTTCCGAGCCTGTTGACCGGTCTTTCCGGCAGGCAAAAAGGACAGTGAGCACTAGTAGGCTCAGGAAGAATGGTTTTTTCATGAAGTGCATATTTTCAGCAATTTGAAATCATTCCTTTCATAGATATTCAACCGTTTCCCCAAACTGATTTTGCATTTTGCCAGAATGCATTTCCGTTTTGCGGAAGAGAGATGCACGGGAACTCCCCGTTGGAATTCATCGACTAAATTTTGACACTTTCGTGGATTTAACGCGTATACTTGCGTAATAGTGAAGTGTGCAACAAAGTACGCTTCAAGCTGGATTGCATCATGTTTCTTGCTAGTCTGCCCATTTACAAAAAACTGACTTTTCAACGTTCCGCACGCTTTGCGGAATACCTGAATCCCCTGATTCCGGACCATTCCCATATTATGGATTTCGGTTGCGGTAATATGTTCACTTCCCTGGAACTGGTTCGGCGTAACCCTACATTAAGGGTAACCGGAATTGACGTGGTCAAGGACCAGAACCTGGATGACTCCCTTTTCAACGAGTACCCGCTGGAGTTCCGCCTGGCAGAAACCCGGGAGCTGCCTTTCCCGGATGAACATTTCGATACCGTCCTGGCGCTTGCAACCATGCACCATACCGACGACCCGGAATACTACCTGTCTGAATTAAAACGGGTGATCAAGCCAAACGGAGCAATCCTCCTGGTGGAAGAGATGTACATCAATGCACTTGATAAATTGCTGATCTCCTCTGAAGACTGGATCCTGAATAAAATGAAAAAAGGAATACCGGTTCCTCTCAATTTCCGGTCGCACCGGCATTACCTGAATACATTTGATCAGTTGGGGTTGCAAATTGACTTTGAGGGAAGTGTACGTTCCTTCCCCATGAATATGCATCACTATGTATTCAAGCTGAGTAAAAAAGAAGCAGCAGCAGAGTAAAATCCCGCAGAACACCTATCGGTCGATTACCGGATATTTACTACCGATCACCGAACCTTCATCCGAGACAAATACAGAATTGGCACAACTACGGAAAATTGTTTTGTGTTGACGAAAAACTATTCATATTCCCCGGCAGAAGCGCGAATTAGCCATTAAGAAAAACGATAGGTCAAATTAAATCCTTCCTTTCGTATTATTGTTCTAGGAGAGAATTATGTACGAAATAGGAGAATTTTTTAATAAGCTATTCGATGTAGATCAATGGCCCCCACGCTGGCAATGTGGCACCTGGACCGATTTTCACGGTTGGTTATATATTACCAGCGACCTCTCGATCTGGC
>CAXPEB010000106.1:0-9255 GCA_964215915.1 Bacteroidia bacterium | reverse complement strand
GTCACGCCGAGCTCCGTCGAGGCGCGACTCACTTTGGAGGTATTCGGTGTTGGGTATTGGGTTTTGGCGGCTAGCATTTGGCTCGTGGCCCCTTGTCAGCCTGAGCCTGTCGAAGGGTGACAGGGTGAGGATTCCAGGGGGTTCTTGGTATTAGGTATTGGGTTCTGGCTCTTAGCTCTTGGCCTTGTCACGCCGAGCTCCGTCGAGGCGCGACTCACTTTGGAGGTATTCGGTTTTAGGTATTGGGTTCTGGCTCCGCGTATTCTGCGGGAAATAAAGTACGATTGCCCACTGTCATGTTTCGACGGGCTCAACATGACAGGGAGCAGGCAGGCTCCCCTCCAATAGCAAATTGCCAATACCTGACAGCAATAAATTTGGGATTCCCGGTTTGGGTATTGGGTTTTGGCCGTTTTACCTGAGCGAGCCTGCCCGAACTTCTCTCAAAAGGTTGCCTGCCGATCATAATTTGTCGATCACTCTGGACGAATTCAGGAAAATTTAGTTCCTTGCTGTCCGGATATAAACAAAAGCGTGTGATCAGGAAGGAAACCCTTCTGCTACTTCGGTTCCCGTTCTCCTTGTTTTTGCTTCCCGTCTTTCTCTTTGCCTGGAGTCAGGCGCCGGAAACAGAGACCTGGAAGAGTCTGGGCATTTTTGTCATCCTTCACCTGCTGGTTTACCCGTCAAGTAATGGGTACAACAGCTACCACGACAGGGATAGCGGTGCTATAGGAGGACTTAAATCCCCCCCGAAACCCAGCAGGGAATTATTTTGGGTATGCAATGCAATGGACTTAACTGCAGTAGCAGCGGGGTTCCTCTTTTCACCCTTATTCGCCCTGCAGGTGTTTGTCTATATCCTGGCTTCACGCCTCTACTCCAACCGCCGCATACGCATAAAAAAATACCCGGTAGCCGGATTTATCTGGGTGATATTCTTCCAGGGTGGGTTTACGTATTGGTTGGTCCAAACCGGTTTATCCGGACCCGGATCTGCTCAGTCGGCATTCCTGTTCCAGCCGGAGGCCAAGCTTTGCGCTACGCTGTTGTTGGGTGCCATGTACCCCTTAAGCCAGATTTACCAGCACGAATCGGATAAGCGCGACGGGGTTATCACAATCAGCATGCTATGTGGCTACCGGGGAACATTCCTGTTAAGTGCCCTGTGTTTTGCCTTGGCAAATATTGCCGCATGGATACATTTCCAGCATTGGTTCAGTGTCAGGTCCTTTTGGGTCATGCAACTCTTTTTTATCCCGGTGACAAGCTATTTTGTGTATTGGTTTGTTAGGGTGATGAAGGACAGGCACAATGCCGATTATGATCATGCCATGCGCATGAATCTGTTGGCTTCACTGTGCCTGAATTTGTGCTTTACGGCCTACTTGCTTTGCTTATGACCAAAATCCGGCAGATCGCTACCGCTGTTCCCGAATACCGACATGATCAGGATTCCATTGCCCGTTATATGGAAGAAGCCTACGAAAAGGCGTTTGCCGTGAGGCAGGTTTACCGGGATACCCACATCCATACGCGTTATTCCGTATTGGAAGATTTCCGCAACGGAGCACAATCCCTGTTTTTTAACGGGCATCAGCCGGGCATCTCGGAAAGGATGGATTTTTATTTCCGGCAAGCACCCGAACTGGCTGAGTCAGCCATAAGGCAGTTGGCAGGATTTGAGAAGATGACTCACCTGATCACCGTATCCTGCACCGGTCTGGCAGCTCCCGGTTTGGAGATCATGCTTCAGAAAAAGCTAAACCTCTCTCCATCATTGAAAAAAGCCACCGTAAACTTCATGGGTTGCTATGCCGCTCTGCATGGTTTGCGATTGGCCGACTGGATCGTAAAATCCGAACCCGGAGCAAAAGTGGTGGTGGTTTGTGTCGAACTGTGTACCCTGCATTTCCGAAAAGAATATACCCTCGATAACCTGACTTCTTCGAGCCTCTTTGGCGACGGAGCCGCAGCAGTGATGCTGGAGGCAGAAGGAGAAGGACCGGAACTTACCGGTTTTTTTACCCGGGTTTATCCGGAAGGGCAGAACGATATGAGCTGGGATCTTGACGAGCACGGATTCCTCATGGGTCTGAGCCGGCACGTACCCGATCGTTTGAAGCTCAACCTTTATCAGTCCTTGTCGGAAGAACTGGATGTGCTCGGAACTAGCCGGGAGGCCATAACCGCATTCGCGGTTCATCCGGGAGGGAAGCGTATCCTGGAAGCGGTGGAAGAAAGCCTGAACCTAAGCTCGAGTGATCTGGATGCCAGTTGGGCTGTGCTTAACGAATATGGCAATATGTCCTCTCCGAGTATTCTGTTTGTGCTTCAGCGAATCCTGGAAAACAAAGGATCCTTACCGGCCGTTGCACTGGCTTTTGGTCCGGGCCTGACCATGGAAGGAGTGCTTTTGCAATGAAACGTTCGCAGGAAAAGGAGTTGCTGGATGCCCGGGAAATCCCTAAGGAGGCCCTGTTCCGTAATCTGCATGAGTTGGAAGTGATCAACTCATGGCTGGGAGGGCATGCTCTGAACCGAAAAGCGTTAGGGTTATTATTACGTGGACGGAAACAGGGGTTACATATCGTGGAACTGGGAAGTGGAGGTGGCGACAACCTGCGGGACCTCGCCCGTTATTGCAGGAAACGGAAAGTAAAGGCCCGGTTTACCGGCATAGATCTTAAGCCGGATTGTATCGAATATGCCCGGGAACATTCCCGGGATTTTCAGGAAATCGGGTTTCGTTGCTGCGATTACCGGGAATACCGTCCGGAGAAACGAGCAGATATTGCATTCTCCAGTTTGTTTTGCCATCACCTCGATGAACAGGAGCTTTATCAATACCTGAACTGGCTGGAATCAAATACCCGTGAATTTTTCATCAACGACCTGCACCGGCACCGGTTGGCAGAAAAATCGATTGCTCTGCTAACCTCACTCTTTTCAAAATCGTATCTGGTGAAGCACGATGCGCCGGCATCCGTCAGAAGAGGTTTTGTCCGAAGTGACTGGAAGAACATGCTGGCTTCGCATAATCTGGAAGCACAGATTTACTGGAAATGGGCCTTTAGATGGATGATAACCGGACAGGTGAGATGAAACAGGATTGGGACCTTGTGGTGGCCGGGGGAGGACTGGCCGGACTGGCAGCGGCTATCTGTTTTGCCCGGGAAGGACACCGTGTTTTGTTGCTGGAGAAGTACCGCTATCCCTTTCATAAGGTATGCGGCGAATACCTGTCAAACGAATCCCTGCCTTTTCTTAAAGAGATTGGCCTCGATCTGGATTCCCTGAATCTGCCCCGTATCCATCACCTGGAACTCAGCGCCCCGAACGGGCACAGGCTGGAACAGGAACTGGAGTTGGGAGGGACGGGTATCAGTCGCTACCTGCTTGACAAACTGCTTGCAGAAAAAGCCCGGGAAGCGGGCGTGCATATTCATGAATCGGAAGAGGTGGTGCAATGGACGCATCAGCATGACGCTTTCTCGGTTGTTAGCAGCAAGTCAGTGTATAGATGTCGGGTATTATTAGCTGCTTATGGAAAGAAGGCCAAACCCGACCGGCAAATGCAACGGAGCTTTCTCCAAAAGAAAGAAGACTATGTGGCGGTCAAATACCATATCCGGCTGAACATCCCACCAGACCGTATCTTTCTCCATAATTTCAAAAACGGCTATTGCGGTATGTCGGCCGTAGAAGACGGGCGGGTCTGCCTCTGTTACCTGACCCGGGGAAGTGACCTGCGCAGAGCCGGAAGCATCCAAAAGCTGGAGCAGGAGCAGCTTCTTTTGAATCCGCACCTACGGGAGATATGGCGAAAAGCTGAGTTCTTGTATGACCAGCCATTGACTATTTCAGGTTTTGGGTTCCGTGCCCGTAACCAAACCGAATCCGGGGCGGCATTTGCCGGAGATGCGGCGGGTTTGATCACTCCGCTTTGCGGCAATGGGATGAGCATGGCCCTGAGGGCAGCTAAGTTATTCCATGAAGTGTATTCACCCGTTTTGGCAGGGGATATTCCGCTTAGCGAAGCAGCCCGTCAGTATGAAGAAAGTTGGAATTCGGTGTTCGGGTTGCGCCTGAAAGCGGGCCGTCTAATTCAGTCCATGTTCGGTTCTTCCGGGCTTACCAATCTGTTTCTGTATGCGCTGTCTCCGTTCCCCTTCCTGCGTAAAAATGTGGTTCGGGCCACTCATGGTAAACCTTTTTGATAAATCATATTGATTGAATACTCTCTCATTTCGATACGGTAAACCCGAAAGCATCATTCTTAAAGTACTGTCAGTCAATTCTTTGAAAATTGACTGAAATATGGCGGCAATTTGGTAGTATTGAGTATCCAAAAACACTCAACATGGAAGAAGAAAACAAAAATCAGGGCAATCCTCCTGCAGAAGAGAAGAAGTCCAATACCGGGCGGATTCTCTTGATTGTGCTATTGCTAATCTCTTTGATCTTCAATTTCTATCAGTGGTACGATCGCGGCAAGCAAGCTGATCAATATGATAGCACGATAGAAAATATGGCCATAGACAAGGCGGAAGTAGAGCGGGTGTTGGCATTGACAAAGTCTGAACTGGAACAGTACCGGGGCCGTTCGGAGCAACTGGATAGTCTGCTGAACGATGCCAATGACAAGATCGGCGAGAAGGAAAAGACCATTCGTGCACTGCTCGGACAGAAAAAACGTTCGGAGAAGGAGAATGCCGAGTTGCGCATGCTGCTTACGGAAATGACCAAGTTGAAAGACCAGTACCTGGAAGAGATCGATCGGTTGATTACCGAAAACAAGAGGCTGCAAACGGAAAACGACTCCCTTTCGGTGGAGTTGAATAATAATGTCAGTACCCGGAATAAACTGGAAGCCCGGCTTAAAGTGGCGGAACAACTCCGGGTGGATCGGGTTACCGTAACCCCTTACAAGAAGAGGATGATCGGTGGAAAGATGGTGAGTACCTCGCTGGCCAAACGGGCTGAAAAAATCGATGCTTGTTTCACCTTACTGGAAAATGCGGTAGCCAAACGCGGCGAACATCTGCTGAGCCTCCGTTTGGTAGCTCCTTCTGGAAAAGCGCTGGCAGGCACCAGTAACGGGAGTTTTGTCAATTCCGAAACCGGACAGGAAACGCCGGCCACCGCAAATTATCAGGCCAACTTCGATGGAAGCAGCCAGGAGATATGCATGAGCTGGGAAGATGAGGGTACTGAACTGGCCGTTGGTGAATACGGTGTGGAAATTTATATTGACGGTAGCCTGATATTCGCGTCTACCTTCAAACTCGAATAATAATATTAAATGCGAATAAGCTTTTTCGGTGCTGCCCGCGGAGTAACGGGGAGTAAGCACCTCATTCATACTCAAAACGGACTGCAAGTCTTACTGGATTGCGGACTGTTCCAAGGTGGCGGTCAGGATTTTCATTACCTGAACCGCCATTTTGGCTTTGATCCGATGGAGGTTGACCATGTCATTCTCTCCCATGCCCATATCGATCATTCGGGGCTTCTTCCCCGGCTGGTGGCCGAAGGATTCCGGGGAGCCATTTGGGCTACGCCTGCTACGATCGACCTCTGTGGGATTATGCTTATGGATTCGGCACATATTCAGGAAAACGACCTGAAATATGTCAACGAAAGACGTAAGCGCAGGGGAGAGGTTCCTCTTGAGCCGATCTATACCGTGGAGGATGTGCAGGAATGCCTGGCCCGTTTCCGGCCGGTGGAATACCACCACCGCCAGGTACTGAATGAAGAACTGGCCTTTACTTTTTATGATGCGGGCCATATTATTGGTAGCGCCGGTGTATACCTGGATATTGAAGAAGCAAACAAGAAGCAGACTTTGTTCTTTACGGGCGATATCGGTCGTCCGGGAGATATCATCCTCCGTAACCCGGAAAAATTCCCGCAGGCAGATAACCTGATTTGTGAATCCACTTATGGCGATCGCCTGCATGACACGGCAATCCATGCCCGGGAAAACCTACTCCGGGTTGTCAAAGAAACCTGTGTCCTGCAAAAAGGGAAGTTGATTATCCCGGCATTCAGTGTCGATCGGACCCAGGAACTGATTTACCTGCTTGATCAGCTGGAGTCGGAGGACCGGCTTCCGCGTATTGAGGTGTTTGTAGACAGTCCGCTGTCAGTAAGAGCCACAGAGGTGATGCGGGATCATGAAAAGTACTTCAACCCGAAGATCCTCAGTTATATCAAAAAGGACGGCGATGCGTTCGGTTTCAAAGGCCTCCATTATATCACCGATGTTAAGGATTCCAAAGCGCTCAATACCCGGAAAGAACCGTGTATCATCATTTCTGCTTCAGGGATGGCAGAAGCCGGAAGAGTCAAACACCATATCAGTAATGCCATTGAAAGCGAGCGTAATACCATTTTGATCGTCGGGTATGCTACCCCAAATAGTTTGGGAGGAGCCTTAAGACGGGGGGATGAGGAAGTGCGGATTTTCGGAGAAGACCGCACGGTGAAGGCCAGGGTAGAGGTGATGGATTTTTTCAGCGCCCATGCAGATTACGAGGAAATGATACAATATCTTTCCTGTCAGGATCCCAGCAAAGTGAAAAATCTGTTCCTGGTACATGGCGATTTTGACACGCAGCAAACCTTCAAACTGAAATTGCTGGAGAAAGGATTTAAAACCATTCATATTCCCGAACTTGGGGATGAAGTTGAGCTATGAGTACAAATACAGCCGGAGAAAAGAAACAGCGACTCTTCCTGGTCATGGGAGCCTTCTTTTTGTGCAATGCCCTGATCGCCGAATTTATCGGGGGCAAGATATTTTCCGCCGAAAGAACTTTGGGTTTTGATCCTGTACAGTGGATGATTTTCGGCAGGGAGCACAATTTTGATATGACTGCAGGTGTATTGCTCTGGCCCGTGGTATTTATCATGACCGACCTGATCAACGAGTACTTTGGGCGAAAAGGGGTGCGCTACTTTTCCTTTCTTACTGCGGGACTAATCTCCTACGCCTTCCTCATGGTATACCTTGCCATGTGGGTGACCCCTTCTTCTTTTTGGGTGGAAAAAAACCTTGGTGATGGAACCTTGAATATGGAGGTTGCTTTCAATGCCATATTCGGACAGGGTTTATGGATCATTGTGGGTTCGCTTGCCGCATTTCTGATCGGGCAATTGGTGGATGTGTTCATATTTCATAGCCTGAAAAGGAAAACGGGAGAAGGCAATATCTGGCTGCGGGCAACCGGTTCTACCCTGGTCTCTCAGTTGATCGACAGTTTTGTGGTTTTGTTTATCGCCTTTTATATCGGCAAGCTGAATACGGCAGATCAATGGCCACTTGGGTTGGTTCTTTCCGTTTGCCTGATCAATTACATTTACAAAGCGGCGATGGCCATTATTCTTACGCCTATGCTCTATGTGGCGCATGGATGGATTGACCGCTACCTGGGCAAGGAACTCTCCGAAGAAATGCGGAAAGAGGCAATGTTACAGGATTAGGGAAGCAACAAACTGCTGTCGCCGAAACTTAGGAAACGGTACTCCTGTTCCAGTGCTGAGTTATAGATCCTCCGCCAGTCTTCTCCGACAAAGGCGGCAACCAGCAAAATTAATGTGGTTTCCGGAAGGTGGAAATTGGTGATCAGGCCTTCGCACACATGGAACCGGTATCCCGGCACGATGAGAATTTCGGTAGAGCCACTAATATGGTCCAGGTTGTTACTGTCCATATACCGGAGGATATTTTCAAATGCGGTGACGGTGTCCGGCAGTTCCCGGACGGAATACGGTTCCAGTTTGCCTACAAAAAAGGGAGCCTCGGGGTCAGTTTCCAGTTTGACTCCCCACCAGTAAAGGGATTCCAGGGTACGCATGGAGGTGGTTCCGACGGCAATACAGGGTCCTTTTTTATGGATCAGCTGATGGATACTTGTTTTGGAAACCCACATTCGTTCGTTATGCATGTCGTGCTCCAGCGGGTTTTCAACTTTTACGGGTTTGAAGGTTCCGGCTCCTACGTGAAGGGTCAGCTTACAGGTGTCCATACCTGCAGCCTCAAGCCGATCTAATACACCGGGTGTAAAATGGAGCCCGGCCGTAGGTGCCGCAACTGCTCCTTCATTTTGTGCATAGACCGTTTGGTAGCGTTCTTTGTCGGATTCCTGGTTTTCCCGCTTCAGGTAAGGAGGGAGGGGTAACTTCCCTGCCTGGTCAAGGATTTCAGCCAGACTGTCATCGCTGTCCCAGCTAAGCCTTACATGCCCTTTGCTCCGGTCGGTCAGGCGTGCCCGTAAAAGGGTGCCGGGCAATTGTATGAAAATCCATTCTCCCTCTTTCCATTTCTTCAATCCTCCGATAATAGCCTCCCAGTCACTATCGTCCTTTGACTGAAGTGCCTGTTGAAGATCCCTTCCGATGGGAGAGAGCAAAAGGACTTCTATGCGTGCTCCGCTGTCGCGCCGGAAAAAAAGACGAGCCGGAATAACCCGGGTATCATTGAATACCAACAGGGAACCGGAAGGGAGTATTTCGGGGAGTTCATGGAAAACCCGGTGGCAGATCGCCCCGGATTCGTAAACAAGCAAGCGGGCTTCGTCCCGGTTTTCCAGCGGAAATGCCGGTATTCGTGAATCAGGTAAATCGTAGTGGTAATCGCTGAGGCGCAGGTTTTCCATGCGCCGCAAAGATGCAAAAAAAAGCGCCCCGAAGGGCGCCTGAAAGGATCTGCTCTGTTTCTCAATGTTTCCGACGATGCTCACGCATCTTCTCTTTCTGTTTTTCGATCATCTCGCGGTACTTCTCCATTTGTTCAGGGGTAAGAACCGATGCCATCTTTGTTTCGTTCTCTTTTCTCAGCGCTTCCAACTGCGCTTTTTTATCTTCTTTCCCGGCTTCACTGTTCCTGATTTCCTTTGCTTTTGTCACAAATTCCAGGTTGATGGGTTTAACGGCTTGTGCCTGTTCGGGTGTGAGATCCAGTTCTTTGGTCATTCGTTCGGTCATCCTTTCTGCGGCTTTTTCCGGGTCGATTTCCCTTCTGTTTCTTTCCTGTGCCTGAAGTACGCTGCCTAATCCGGCAATAAGCGTGATCATTACAATCCATTTTTTCATAACCAATACATTTTTCTTCATAGAGGTTTAAAACCGCCGGAGGTTTAAGTAACGTCAGATTAACAAAGCTTATAAATAATATTAAAACTGTAAGGATTGACAGTAGCTTAGAAGGAGTAGTGTCAAGAAGAGCATTAAAAAACGAAATCTATG
>CAXPEB010000105.1:0-8441 GCA_964215915.1 Bacteroidia bacterium | reverse complement strand
TCTTCCGATCTGCCACATCATGCTCCTGGAAATTGTTGATGGCATTGTGGTCGTAAAGGATAACGGAGGTGTCAAGAACGAAGATCTTCTTGTCGCTGGCTTTCTTTCTCGGCATATGATTAGTCTCGAAAGGAAGCCAGCGACAAGAAGATCTTCGTTCTTGACACCTCCGTTATCCTTTACGACCACAATGCCATCAACAATTTCCAGGAGCATGATGTGGCCATCCCTATCACGGTTCTGGAAGAACTGGATAACTTCAAGAAAGGGAATGATACCATCAACTTCGAAGCACGGGAGTTTATCCGTTTCCTGGATAAACTTTCCGGGCAGTTCACCCTCCAGGATTGGATCCCGCTGAATGGTCCCACCAAGGGCAAATTCAGGGTGATCATGGATGAAAGCAGCAAGGTGGATGCCCGTAAGGTTTTCGGCGACGCCAAAGCCGATCACAAAATCCTGAATGCGGCCATGCACGTCCGTGAGGAAGAACCGGGGAGAAAGATCATTCTGGTTACCAAAGACGTTAACCTTAGGCTGAAGGCCAAAAGCCTCAACCTGCCAGCGGAAGATTATGAAACCGGTAAGATCAAAAACCTCGACTCCCTGTACCGGGGTATTTCCACGCTGGAAGGCATAGACGACGAAAACCTGGAACAGCTTTACAACGGGGGTTCCGTATCCTACAAAGCAATCTTCAAAAAGCAGAAGCCTCTGGCCAACCACTTTTTCATTCTGAAAAACAACCGTAAATCGGCGTTGAGTACCTACAACCCGTATACGGAAAACGTAGAGAAGGTTGAAAAACGGTCGGCGTACGGGGTTAAGCCCAAAAATGCTGAGCAGGCTTTTGCCATGGATGCCGTACTCAACCCGGAGATCCGGCTGGTAAGTATACAGGGCGTTGCCGGTACGGGCAAAACACTCATAGCACTTGCCTGTGCCCTGGAACAACGGTCCATGTACCGGCAGATCTACCTCGCACGACCGGTAATTCCGCTAAGCAACAAAGACATCGGCTACCTTCCGGGAGATATCAAATCGAAGCTTAACCCGTATATGGAGCCCTTGTGGGACAACCTGAAATTCATCCAAAACCAGTGGAAGGAAAACGATAAGGAACATTCCAAGATCACTGAACTGGTGGAGAATGAAAAGCTGGTGGTAACCCCCCTCGCCTATATCCGCGGAAGAAGCCTTTCCAATGTGATCTTCATTGTGGATGAGGCCCAGAACCTTACGCCTCTGGAAGTGAAAACCATCATCACCCGGGCAGGAGAAGGAACCAAGATCGTATTCACCGGGGATATCTATCAGATAGACACTCCGTACCTGGATGCCCAGAGTAACGGGCTGTCTTACCTTATAGACCGTATCCGCGATCAGCCGCTTTATGCGCATATCACCCTGGAAAAGGGAGAACGCTCCGAACTGGCTAACCTGGCTAATGACTTGCTTTAAAAGATGCGTTTGATGACGCGAAGCCGGTGCGAATAGTTACCGGAGGGCTTTACAATGCCTTGCCCGTCAAACTTATCAATACGCACTTCTCCATGTGCATGGAGTATGGATGAGGCATCGAGTAACATGCCTACGTGGACGATATTCCCCTCTTCGTTATCAAAAAAGGCAAGGTCTCCGGGGACCACTTCCTGAAGAAAGGTTACCGCCGTGCCCAGCAGCACCTGATCCCGCGCATCCCGAGGGATAGCCTTATGCATGGCTTTCGCCACCACCTGGATCAACCCGGAACAATCGATACCCATAAACGTGCGCCCACCCCAGAGGTATGGACTGCCCAGCAGGCTCTTTGCCAATACTACCGGGTTTCTATCCTCACTTTGAGCACTCAGCTCATACCGCCCCTGCTCATGGCGCAGACGGTACTCGCCCGGAACATGGGTAAGCTCGGAACCCATGCTAAGGATACGGTTACCCGCCCCAATGGCATACGATACCGGGGAAGTGGTAATCAGGTTGGTATTGCTCACGGCTTCTGCTGCATGGAATTGGGTGGAACTGATCCATCCCTCATAATGATCCCAATCCATACGAAGCCTGACCCAATCACCTTGTTCCTCCAACACCTCATAGGTTTCTCCCATGAGAAGCTGCGAAACCATTTCCGATTTGCTGCCAGGTTCACTGCGCATCGGGATACAAGCAAGGTGACTTATGCCTTTTTTTAATGCCATTACAAATGGAGAAAGGCCTTCCGGGCCATAAGCACTTCTTCGCTTTCTTCATGATCGGGATCCGGAACACAACAGTCGACCGGACATACTGCCGCACACTGAGGCTCCTCATGAAACCCCATACATTCCGTACATTTTTCCGGAACGATATAATAGACCTCCGAATTAATGGGATCCATTTTTTTATCGGCAGCTACCTCGCCTCCGCGAAACTCCACGTCGCCCTTTAGGTCCGTTCCGTCTGCAAAGGACCATTCTATACCCGCTTCATAGATAGCATTGTTCGGGCATTCGGGTTCGCAAGCCCCGCAATTGATACATTCGTCGGTGATAATAATCGCCATAATCTCTCCTTCGGCTGCAAATTTACCCTTTTTTCACAGCGATGGAAAGGCCGCCGGGAATCGTAAATTTGCGCCATGATGCTTAACGATGTTGCCGCTGCTTTTGTTCGTCTCGGCCAGTCTTTTTCCGACGGAGAAAACATCCGCCTGGAACAGGCAATCCGAAAAGCCAAAGCCGACAATCCCTGGTTTGACGACTCCAGCATTCAACATGCGCTTCAAACCTGGCAACTGGCATTAAACGAAGAATCGGTGCATAACTGGCTGGAATCGGAACAGGTGCTTCTTGCCACTACACCCAAAAAAGTAGGGCTTATCCTGGCCGGTAATATTCCGTTGGTAGGGTTACACGACCTGCTGTCGGTGTTGGCATGCGGCCATATCGCCCTGGCACGTTTCAGCAGTGAAGACACGGCTCTGATGGATTATGTGATCAGTGAACTGGAACACTATCATCCCTGGTTTAAAGAACACATCCGCAAAACAGAACGGCTCAACGATGCGGAAGCCATAATTGCAACAGGGAGTAACAACAGCTCCCGTTATTTCGAAAGTTACTTTGCCCACCTGCCGCATATCATTCGTAAAAACCGGAACAGCCTGGCCGTTTTGAGCGGATCGGAAAGTACGGAAGAACTGAAGGCCCTGGGAAAAGATATATTCACGTACTACGGCCTGGGCTGCCGTAACATCACCCACTTACTACTCCCACAACACTTCTCTCCTACCCTGGTTTATGACCAGCTTGCCGACTATTGGGAAGTGATGAACCACAACAAATACGCGAATAACTTCACTTACCACCGGGCACTTTTCCTTTTGAACAAGCAGGAGCATCTTGACAACAATTTCCTGCTTATGAAAGAAGACAGCTCCCTCTACTCGCCGGTAGGCTGCCTGAATTACAGCTACTATGCGGATTTGGAGGAGGTACGCTCTTATCTCAACCGGGAAGCAGGAAACATACAAGCTGTAGTTAGCACCCTGGACCTCGGAATACCGGTTGTAGCGCCCGGTAAATCGCAGGAACCTGCCCTGAACGATTATGCGGATAATATCAATACTTTGCAGTTTTGCATGTCGCTCAATTGATCAAAAGTTAAAAAAAAGCATAACTTGAGTAAAATTCGGGCTACTGATGTCGCGCGCACTCAAATATGCCTTTGTCTACCTGCTACTCGGTTCTCTTTGGATCATTTTATCGGATATCCTGGTATTTTCCGATAATCAGTCGCACGGAGCCAAATTTATCTGGGAACTGAGCAAGGGCCTCCTCTATGTATTGATCAGCGCCGTACTGGTCTATATCCTCCTGAGACGAAGCAATGACGCCCTGAAAAAGGAGAAACGGGAGATTGAAAGAAGGGAATCGCTTCTTAATACCATTGTCAATAATGCCAATGAAGAATTTCTGCTATTCAACCGGAACGGAGAATTACTGCATAATAAGCAGCAATACGTGAAACTTGCTCCGGGAGGACGGTTTCCCGATTACCTGCGCGGATTGACGGAGGACCCTTCCATCCTGGAAGAACTGGAAAAACTGGCGGAACGTTCGCTAACCCAGGATATCGAACTGGAAAGGGAGGTTGTGATCCCTGCTAACAACCATATATATCGGTTCCTGTTCATCCCCATCAGTGAACACAAGGAGCAATTAATCATCGTTCAGGACGAAACCGCTCAGCGGCATCAGATCAAGATGCAAAAGCAGAACGAGCTCATCCTTGACCTGGTACTTTCCACCCGCGACATTGGTTTGCGGGAGTGGTCTTTAAGTATGGATCAGGTGCGTTACAATGAAAACGCACTGAAAATAATGGGTGCTGCTACCTATGATGAAATTCCGCAACACCGGGAATGGATGACGCGGATTCACCCGGACGACCAGGCAGAAGTGAGCGCATCCTATAACCGTCTTCTGCAGGGCGAGACCGACAGTCATGAATCGCAATACCGCATACTAACCCTGCACAATACCTACAAATGGATCGTAGAATATGCGGTAATCTCGGAAAGAGGTGACAACGAAGAACCCGAACACCTGATCGGAGTATTTATCGATTTCGACCGTTATAAAAAACATGAAGAAACGGTTCATGCCCAGAAGCAAAAGCTGCAACAGGTGGCCTTCGCCAATTCCCATAAGATCCGGGGTCCGCTGGCCCGCATGCTGGGCCTGATCCAGCTTTGCGAAGAGCAACGTGATCGCGGTGTACAATCAGAGGATGAGATTGATGAAATCCTTCAAAAACTCAAAATCAGTGCATTGGAGCTGGATACTGTTCTGAAAGAGAACGCCGAGATCATCGGTTGACGGTTTCACCCAGCTCCTTTTCAATAGCCTCCGTTAGCATTTCCCGACCGGGAAGGCCGAAATGGTGCCACAGGATTTTGCCGTCACGGATGAGGAACACATAAGGCAGGCCTTCAACCTGCATCTCGCTCGCCAGCTTTTCAAACTGATCGTAATCCACTTTTTCCACGAGCAGGCTATCGCCATATTCCCTATCCAGTGAATCCACCAACGGAAGAAGCTGTTTACAGGGCAGGCACCATTTTGCATTAAAATCCACCAGGTAAAGCCGACCGGGTTCAAGGCCGGAAATGAACTGTTCCCGGCTTATGGTGCTTTTTCCGTCCTGACGGGCATTTTCCACCGGGAGGTTCTTGGCTTTCCAGGAAGCAATCCCACCCTGAAGTTCCGTTACCTGCAGTCCTTCTTTACGCATGTAAGCCGCGGCTTTGCTGCTTCTTCCCCCGCTAAGGCAGTATACCAAAACCGGCTTATTACGATCCAGGCCTGCCACAAACTCCCCAAAACCCTTCCCGTTGATATCGGCATTTACGGCTCCACGGATATACCCGGACTCAAATTCCTCCGGGGTTCTTACGTCAACCAGCTGAACTGCTCCGTTGTTGAGCAGGCTATCGAAGGCAAAGGCATCGGCCTGATTCTGTGCCTGGTTGCGGCTGGAGCAGGCAAACGCCGAAAGCGTGATCAGGAAAAGAACAAATTGTTTCATACCTCTATCTATAATACCTCCTCGAGTATTTCGAGTACGGCGCGGGCCATTTTATTATTCTCATCCAGAAGCGGATTAATCTCCGTGACTTCCATGGCTATGGTCTTCGGGTACTTCAGGAGGTGGTAAAGAAGGGTCTTGGCCTCATGAAGCTGCAGCCCGTCCGGATAAGGGGTACCGGTTCCTTTGGATACGGAAGGGTCAAGGCTATCAACATCAAACGACACATAAATATAATCACAGTCCTTGAGGTAGTCGAGGGCTTCCTTAGCCACGGTTTCTATACCGTATTGTTTGATCTCTTTGGGGGTATAGAACTCTATTTCTTTTTCATCGATGAGGTCCCACTCGGGCCTTTCCAGGTCCCGGATATCGATATACACCAAATCCTGAGGACTCAGTTTCGGGGAAACAGAGGGTCCTCCGAGCTGTTTCATGGATTCCCACAAAGCCACGGTTTGTTCGTCGGGCTCATTGCTCTGGTCCGATTTGTTATCGAGCCCCATGAGCATCGCCAGCGGCATTCCGTGCACATTTCCGGATGGTGTGGTATATGGAGAATGTAGATCGGCATGGGCATCAATCCATACAACACCCAAACGCTTGTCGCCAACAAACTTTTTGACACCGGTGATGCTCCCTGCGGCATTGCTGTGATCCCCGGTAAGTACCAGCGGGAAGAACCCTTCGTTCAAAGCCGATTCCACCTTATCGGCAATACGGGGAAGCATTCGGGCAATATGGTCCAGGTTGAGTGCAAACTCCAGCTTGGACGGGAAACGCAGGTTTTCATTGATATCATCGACCCAGTCATAGGCAAAACGATTCAGCTTTCTCCTGCCCTTCATGATATCCGCATATCTTAGTGCTGCAGGTCCAAGGCTGGCACCGCGGGTTCCGGCTCCTAACTCACTGGGCACCTCGATTAGCTTAATATTTTTTGACTTCATGTTGATTTGCTTTCTGGGGGGCAAGGCGGCATAGTATTACCTTTACAAAAAATAATTTTCTTTGCCCCGCTCAACGGAGCAGCAAAACTAATCATTATTGACCGATGCTTAAAAACCGCTACATCGATCTCATTGAACAGACCTTTTATTTCCCGCGTCACGGGTTCAATGTCATCGATAACCAGCTCTACTTTCACGACATCAACCTGATGGCTCTTACGCGTGAATTCGGAACCCCGCTGAAGCTGACTTACCTACCTAAGATAAGCGCCCAGATACAAAAAGCGGAGAAGCTGTTTGCGGAAGCGATAGAAAAGCATGAATACGATGCCAGCTACCGCTATTGTTACTGCACCAAGAGTTCGCACTTTTCATTTGTGATGGAAGAGGCCCTGAAGAACAATATCCACCTGGAGACTTCCTCGGCTTTTGACATTGCCATCATCCGGAAACTGCATCAAAAGGGAATATTCCCGAAAGACCGTTTTGTGGTTTGTAACGGGTACAAACCGGCTTCCTATATCCGTAATATCCTGGAACTGCGCGACAGCGGGTTCGAAAACCTGATCGCGGTTCTTGATAACCCCCAGGAGATTGAACACTATAAGAACCAGGCAGGGAAACTGAACCTGGGTATCCGGGTAGCCACGGAAGAAGAGCCGAACTACTCCTTTTATACCTCACGCCTGGGGATGAGCTCCAAACGCCTGCTGGAATTTTACCGGAACAGCATCCGGGGAGACGAACGGTTCCAGTTAAAGATGATGCATTTTTTCATCAATACGGGAATCAAAGACACAACCTATTATTGGTCGGAACTGGCCAGGCTCATCAACGTATACTGCGACCTGAAGCAGGAATGCCCGGAGCTTGAATACCTGGATATCGGCGGAGGAATGCCCATTTATACTTCGCTGGGTGTGGAGCATGATTATGCCTATATGATCGACCAGATCGTTTATTACATCAAAACCATCTGTTCGGAACGCGGAGTACCCGTACCTCACTTGTTTACCGAATTCGGATCCTTTACCGTAGCGGAAAGTGGCGCCATCCTTTATTCCATACTTGGAAAAAAGCAACAAAACGATGCGGAGCAGTGGTATATGATTGATAGCAGCTTCATCACCACCCTGCCCGATACCTGGGGGATCGGACAAAAATTCATCCTGCTCGCCCTGAACCACTGGGACCGCCCCTTCCAAAGGACCAACCTCGGGGGGATCACCTGCGACGGCCAAGATTTTTATAATTCCGATACCCATACCAACCAGGTTTTTATGCCCCGGATCGAAGAGGGAGAAGAACTGATCATGGGCTTCTTCCATACCGGAGCCTACCAGGAATCCATAGGTGGTTATGGCGGCATCCAGCATTGCCTGATCCCCGCACCCAAACATATCCTGATCGACAAAGACGAGAAGGGCAAGATGTCGTACCGCGTATTTGCTGAAGAACAGGGCCCGGATCAAATGTTGGATATTCTCGGTTATTAGATTTTTCTGAATTGTTTGGTATTCACGCGGACTGATTTTATCTTTGCAGTCCTTTAAAATTACAAGATCATGGCTGTTACTACCTTACAACGTAAAGCACGCAGAAATAAAACCACTTCTCGCCTTAAAAAGCAGCAAAAGAAGTTATTGATGAGAATCAGCACCGTTAAATCTCCTTACAAGGGGGAATCTGGCGTGATCATTGAAGATTAAGAAATCGATTAAGAGCAAAACATCATACGTTAGCCGGTCTGAGAAATTCAGGCCGGTTTTTTTTGTGCTTTTTTCCGGAGGAGGATAAAGGATCAGGGATCAAGATCAAACCCTGTGGGCCTGGAGACACCATAATATTTTAACTCCGTCGTTTAGATTGTTCTTTTTTTGGATGCCCATTTTTTACTTGTCTAAAAAATGGGCGAAAAAAGGACAG
>CAXPEB010000104.1:0-49612 GCA_964215915.1 Bacteroidia bacterium | reverse complement strand
CGCGATTTCAATCGGTGACTGGAGTTCAGACGTGTGCTCTTCCGATCTGGCGCCCCGAAGGAATTTATTTCGCGATAGCCTGCGAATCAATAGTTTTGCAGGCAATGAACTGGATTCTCATTTACCTGAAGGGACTGGCCATGGGATCGGCCGACGTGGTGCCCGGTGTATCCGGAGGTACTATTGCGTTTATCACCGGCATCTATGACCGCCTCCTCGGAGCCATTGCCTCAGTGAACGGAAAAAACCTCAAATTGCTCTTTAAAGGAAAGATCATGGATTTCCTGAAAGCTATTGATGCGGGATTCCTGCTGGTCCTTTTCCTGGGGATCTTTTCGGCCATCCTTTCCCTCGCTAAACTCATCACCTACCTGCTGAAAAACCATGAGGTAGCGCTGTGGAGCTTTTTCTTCGGGCTGATCGTGGCTTCTTCCATCATTATCATCCGGCAGATTCGGAACTGGAATGCGGCTACCGTTATTTCCCTGCTTGCGGGAATAGCCATTGCCTATTACCTGACATCCATGAAACAAAGCCATATGGCAGACAATCTTCTGTGGGATTTTGTAAGTGGTTTTGTGGCGATCATCGCCATGATCCTTCCCGGTATCTCCGGATCGTATATCCTGGTGATGTTGGGAAAGTACGAGCACATTATCGGAATGATCTCCGGCCTCAGTGGCGGCGACTTGTCGGTTCTGCCGAGTATAACTGTTTTTGCCATCGGGTGCCTGGCCGGCTTGCTGGTATTTGCCCGCATCCTTCGCTGGTTGCTGCATCATTACCATGACATTGTGGTGGCTGCTCTTTGTGGTTTTATGATAGGTTCGCTGAATAAGGTCTGGCCATGGAAAAACACGCTGGAAACCTATACCGACCGGCATGGTGAGATCAAGCCGCTTTTGCAGGAAAATGTGCTCCCTCCTGCCTTTGACGGATCCTTTTTTATTGCCCTGGCACTGGCAGTGGGAGGTCTTGCCTTTGTACTGCTTATTGAAAAGTACGGAAACAGGAACCGCCCGGTGGTATGAGAACCTTCGGGCTTATCGGTAAAAGCCTGTCCCATTCGTTTTCAGGGGGGTATTTCGCGGAAAAATTCCGGCATGAAGGCATTTCAGATGCCCGGTATGAGCTGTTTGAATTGGAAAGTATCGAACAGTTTCCAAGCTTGGTACGGGAGCACGAAGGACTTTCCGGTTTGAATGTGACCGTACCCTACAAATCGGAGATCCTTTCTTTTCTGGATGAAACAGATGCTCTGGCACAACGTATCGGTGCCGTTAATACGCTGGAATTCCTGAGCAATGGAAAGCTGAAAGGATGGAATACGGATTACCTTGGTTTCAGGCAGTCGCTGGAGCCCCTGCTGGAGCCCCATCATCGTAAGGCATTGGTTTTCGGGAGCGGCGGAGCTTCGCGGGCAATACAAACAGCCCTGGAAGACCTGGATATCGAATACCGCGTGGTGAGCCGGGAAGGTCCGTTGAATTATTCTCAGGTGGATCAACACCTCATCCATACACACCCCTTGTTAATCCAGGCCACTCCGCTGGGGACAAGCCCGGAGGAACAAAAAAAAATAGACCTCGATTACGCCTCCATCACCCCCGACCACCTGCTTTATGACCTTGTATACAACCCGGGGATTACTGCCTTTTTACGAGCGGGCATGAAACAAGGTGCTGCGCTGAAAAACGGACTGGAAATGCTCTACTTACAGGCTGAAGCCTCCTGGAAGATATGGAACGGAACTCCATCCTGAATTGCATTTCGGTGTTTTCCCTTACTATTTTATTGACTTGATTTAAAGGAAATTGGACGAATTCCGGCTCCCGTCATGCATCGTCGTTTGCAGATGCTTGGTCTTGCTAGCAACCCAAAACCTTGAACTGCAACCGATACATAACGTCCCTATTCCTACTATTCAGTGCTTTTTATGTTCATGCACAATGCACCATTGTTTCTGATTCGGTAGTATGTGCGGATGACTTCATCGGGTTTTCCGTACAACTTTCCGGGGGTAGTGCAGTAGCCTATTCCTGGAACCTTGGCGACGGAAAAACATCCACCCTGGCAGACCCTATTGCCCAATATTCGCAATTCGGGCTTAAGCAAATTCAAGTAACGGTACAGCGTCAGAACGGCACTTATTGCAGCGCCAGTAAAACCATCTTTGTGCATGACCGGCCAGTAGCCCGCCTCAGCCTCGGAGGAACCCGGGAGTTTTGTTTTTCGCAAAACCAGGCCTGTGTGGCAGACAGTTCTTCACCCGGTCAAACGGCTTCTCCTTTGGCCAAACGGATGATCCTTTTCGGCGACGGATATGCCAGCCTGGAGAACAATCCCACGGCCAACCCCATCACCTGCTACCAGTATCCGGGAAGCGGGATATTTCCCGTGGTGATGGAAGTAACGGATACCAAAGGCTGCTATGCCCGCGACTACGATACGGTAACCATATATCACGATGCTCCTGCCGCTTTCTCACATACCCTTACCGACCTTTGCGATTCGATAAAACTCTGTGTAAAAAACCAGACTTCCGCCGATCCGTCTAACCTTCAGGGATTCTACTGGGATTTCGGCGATGGCACCGTTGACTCCGTAAACTGGAACCCGCCCTGTCACTGGTACCGTGATTCCGGCACCTACTCCGTTTCGCTGGTGGTGCTGGCAGGCAATTCCTGTATCGACACCCTACTGAAAAAAAACCTCATCCATCTAAACCCCATACGCTTCCAACCTCATTTCCCGGTTAAGGAAGCTTGCTTTGGCAGCAGCTTTTCCATGTCGGATCAAAGGCAGGACAAAGACACGTATACCTGGTTCTACTCCCTGCAAAACAGTGCTGTGAAAGATTCTTTCGGGTATTCTCCCCATGCTTCCCTGACCCCGGATAAGCCGGGTAACTTCCTGATCTTTCTGAAAGGGTCGCGGGGGAAATGCAAAAAGGAGATACTGGCCGATACGCTTCGGGTTAACGGCCCCCTGGCCGGCATTGCTGCACGTAACGCGGCGCTCTGCATACAAGGTGATACTACCTATTTTTGCGATAACAGCAATTACACCAACACCTACGGGATCAAAAGGCTATGGACTTTCGGCGACCACATGGCAGCCTCCTGTACGACCTCGGTAGCCCAAAACCTCAACCCGAATGGCAACTGCAACCACTCCACGGATGGCAATACCCAACACCTTTACACCCGGGATTCCTGTTACTTTGCCAGTCTCTGGCTGATCGATACCGTCACCGGCTGCCAGCATGTGGCAAACCGGAATGTCCTGGTAGGCGATGAAGGCACGCTGCTTCCCATCGGAGTGAGCAACCAGAAAGCCTGTACCGGTTCTCTGCCTGATCGCACCTTTTATTTCAACGTACCTACCTGCGGGGAATACATGCTGAACCCGGATTCGGCAGGAGGTGCCGGTTTTCAAAAAGGGCTGTACAAGTGGAATTACAAATCGAAATCCCATCCCCAGGGCTATGTGACTTTGGGTGTGATCCTTCTGCGCAGTGATACGGCTGCCCTTTGTCCGGGCTTCAGTTCCGGACCACCCTGCACGGATACCGTGTGGTACCATCATTATTTTCAGCTTATGGATGAACCGGCGCCGGTACTGGAAAACATGATGGTTTGCCCCAATACACCGGGGGATTTCCAACTGCAGGATACATCCGGTGCACCTATCCGCAAGGTGGAATGGGACTGGGGAGATGGCAAAGTGGATTCTCTTATTCTTCAACCGGGTGACACCCTGCCGGAACTTTATCATCATACCTTCACCCAAAAAGGGTTATACAAGGTGACGGTAAGCCTGGAAAACACACGGTATTGTGTGCAAACCAGGGAGAAAAACATCAGTGTGGGGCATTTTGCTTCCAAGATCGGCAACCCGGTTCTTTGTCAGGGGGCCTGCAGTATTTTTGAAGACAGCATTGCCTACTACGGAGATACCAACCAATACTGGGGAATAAGCGGAAGACCGGAAAAGTTATATTGGATTTGGGGAGATGGCACCACCGATTCCATCCATAACCCAGTAAAATGTTTTCCGCAAATCGGTTCCAACCAGGCTATGCTGATCAGTATCGACAGCATGGGGTGCGCTGATACGCTTCAATTCCAGCTGAATGTCGGTGGGGTTAAGGCAGGTATAGAAACGCCAAAAGGAAAGGTACTTTGTTCGGAAATCGTTCAGATGTTCGATTCTTCCATGCTCCTCGATCCCCTGTCAGGCGAAAAGATCATCGACTACTCCTGGAATTTCAGTGACGGAAGCCGTTTGAAGAAAATCCAGGATCCCTTCCATTTCTACTCCAGCTTCGGAGAATTCGACATCTGGCTCAAAGTAAAAACCGATAGAGGGTGTACAGACAGCACCAAAGTGGTTCTGGAAGTACTCGGACCAAAACCGGCATTTGAGTTTGTTACGGATACCGTGGGCTGTTATCCGCTGACGGTGGAAATGAAGAATATCTCTACCCAATGTGTGAACTGGATCTGGTACTTCGGTGACCCGAACAATACGACGCTTCCCACTAAATACGACAGCAATGTGGTGTTTACTTACAACCAGCCAGGCGTGTATTACCTGAAGCTGTATGGCGCCGACAGCATCTTCAACCAGGCCACCAATAACAAGCAGTTCTGTTCCGCCACCTACCCGGATACCACGGTACAGGGACAAATTGCCAAAAAGGTAGTAGTACTCAACCGGCCCTCAGTGGATTTTATCATCCCGGAAAAGGTCTGTGTGGATGAGCCCTTCTGGATCACTTCGCAGGCAAATCTTCGCTATAACCAGCATAACTGGGACTTCGGGGACGGGCAGACCAAGAGCACCAATGCCCGCATTTTTTCCTGGGAATACAACGAGGGCGGAACCTATACGATTCAATATACCCCAACCTATCCGCCGGACCCGGTATACAACATAGCCTGTTACGATTCGGCAAGTAAAACCATTGAGGTGATCGATATAAAGGCGGGTTTTGAAATTGATTCGGCCAAATCGGGACCGCTGGATTACCAATTCATCAATACCTCGGTTAATGCCGTGGGTTACGAGTGGACATTCATGCACCTGGATTCCGGAACGATCTTCTACAGCACGGATAAAGACCCCTATCACCGAATGTATCCGGACCAAGGCTACTTCAAAGTATGCCTGAAAGCCCGGAACGAAAGGGGCTGTATCGATACTCTTTGCAAAACCTGGTACCGGCGCCTGGATCCCTATATTTTTATTCCGAATGTGTTCACTCCCGGCGACAGAGACCGGATCAACGACGCATTCGATATTGATATCCGGCAGGAAGTGGAATACCATTCACGGATCTATAACCGCTTTGGTCAGCTGGTGTATGAAAGCGAAACAGATGGGGACGGAAATGACGGCATCAACTGGAACGGCTATCTGCCTGATGGCAGCGAAGCCCCGGCAGGCGTATACTACATCATCTTCCGCTACCGCTTCTATTACCGGCAGGAAGAAACCTACCACGGAACGATCACTCTTATCCGGTAATCAGCCGTAATCAACCGATACCGGAAGGATGTTCTAGGACGGATTCTGCTGCGGGAAAAAATCCTGGTAACGTTTCAGGATATTCTTAAACACAAAGCTCTGCACGGAAAGCACATCCTGGGTATTTCCATCCAGCACTCCGTAGAAACGATCCAGGTCATAATCCACCGGGTTGCCATAATTATCAAACTGAGGTGAATCCTGCGTAAGGGGCTTCTTATAGATCTTCAGAACATGCTCTTTACCGTCGAGTCTTTGCAGGCGTATGGTCACAAAAGGCTGCGTATTGTGTACGATGGAATCTGCCAGCTTGGCGGCAAGGCCTTCGTAAATGCTTTCGTAAGTAAGCGACTCAAATGTGGCAGCATATTGTTTCAGGAAGGTCTCATCCGGACTACCTATTACGGCATTTTCCGGATACAGCGGCTCAATTTTCAGGCTGCGATCCTCCTTGAGGATACGGAATGAGGCGGCAGAGGCCGAAGGGTATTCCAACTCTACCGATTTGAGTTCCAGGATAGTGGTATGGAACAGATTCACCGACTTCCACTTTTTGGGCGACATGTTGAAAATAGCACCGGGATAACCTTTGAATCCGGGGATTTCCACGGCAAAAGGCATGGAAGAATTCTCCAGCAGCATATGGGTGGCCAGCTCATCGGCGGTATTACCCCCGATATAGATCACTTTGTCTTTTTGATTGCCTTTGTATACCTCCACCTTGATGGCATTGGCTGCCATGTTCCTTAGCACCCCGTCGAGGCCTGTTTTGGGCACCGGGTTGCGGGCCTGCAACCGCGCCAGGTATTCAAATACCAGCATCTTGACCTTTTCTTCCTCGGCGGGAAAGGAATCATCCACCATCCATACCCCGTCAGCATTTTTCTCCAGCTCCAGGTGCGAACTGGTGTTGGACTTGGAGGCCATGAAGATTCGGGTTACTTCTTCCGGATTTTCTACGGCAAAGTTTTTCAGCTCGGGTTTGAGGCTCGATTTGAAGTTCCGGTCGATGATCGGGATCAGGATCACTGCCAGAACCAGCAGCATCGACAATACAAAGAGACTCTTTTTCCAGATCGGGGTTTTGGCCTTATCGCTCATATTTCCTTTTTCTAATCCATCCGTTGATCAGTCCGAAGACCAGGATCAGCACTACGGGAAGCACCATATTCAGAGACTTCCATTTATTCTCTTCCGAGGGTGAATTGATCTTTTCCTTATCCAGCAAACGCAATTGGATATCCTTATTCCGTACTTCGATCAGACCGTAATCATCGGCCAGATAATCCATACAATTCATAAAGAACTGCCGGTTACCGAAGGTTTTTTTCGAAAGCCGGTCATAGCCTGCTGGATAGATTTGTCCGTCGCGACGGATGATATTGTTCACGAGGTCTCCGTCAGAAACCACGATCATTTTCCCGTCATCGACATGATCGATAAATACCCCTTCAGGGTCAAGGTCTTTCCGGTTAGCCAACGCGTAAGGCGACTCGAATCGCCCTTCAACCAGCACGGCAAACGGCACATTCCGGTTGGTGAAATAGCTTTCTTCCGGGGGCTTTCTGGCAATGTTCAGATCAATTTCCGCCGGGTGGTTGTTCACCCTGCCCATGGAAGTTCCCCGGAGCAGGATGGTTTTATTCAACTGTGGAGAGCCCACGGTGTCAATACTTGCCGGGTACTGAAGCCAGACCAGGTCAAGGTTACGGTTAATTGCATGATTGTTCAGCGAAGGCAGCACCGGGTAATAGAACCAGGGTTTGGGATCAATACCTCCCCCCTGCCGGGCAAAGGGAACGATCAGGCTATTGTAGTCCTGTACCACATCCGGATTGACGCGTACCCCATATTTGAAGAGCAGGTCGGTAAGGTTGAGGTCGTAATCCGCCGTAATCACCCTGCCGTATTTGGCCAGGCTGTCGTCTTCGATAAACAGGGGATCAATCATCCACATGACTTTTCCGCCTTGCATGATATACTGATCGATCCAGTATTTTTCACGTTCGGCAAAAGCCAGACGGGGCTTGGCAAAGACGATGGCATCGTAGGAATTCAGTTTCTCCCGGATGAGCCGGTCGACCGCATAGGCCAGCGAATCTTCCTTTACTCCCTGAAGTTTGTCGAGTATCTGGGTATAGAACCCGCTGTCGTCAAAGTTCAGGTTCATCTCCTCAACGATGTAGTACTCGTTGAGCAAGCGCCGGGCATCTGCCGTTTCCAGGGCATTGAGTTCTCCATGCCCCTGCATGAAGGCTACTGTCTGAGCCGTACGTTGCACACAACGGCGGAGGGTATTGGCAATGCTGAATTCCAGGCTTTCCACAGCCTTGTTGAGCGTAGCCGGGCTATTCACCGTCATGGACGGATCGATGAGGTACATCGGGTATTCCTGTCCCTTATAGTAGAACATAGCCCCCGGCACAATCAGCTTTTGCCGCGAACCGTCGTTGGTCTTTTCGTACAGGTCGGTAACCTGGATGCCCTTGTCGCGCAGATCAATCAATACGTTGCGCAACTCCTCTCCTTCCAGGCCTTCCAGCGGATTGAGTATCTCATACTCGATCATTCCGCCTGAAGCATACCGGAATTCGTCCAGCATCTCCTTGGTGGAATTTCTGAGATTTTTATACGCCGGCGGAAGGTCCTCGCCATCCAGGTAAATCTTGACATAAGCCACGTCATCCAGCGTTTCCGCCAGGTTTGCCGAAGCATCCGAGAGGGTATAGCGTTTCTCCTTGGTAAAATCGAAACGATGAAAGATACGGGAAGCAAGGTAATTGACTGCAGCCAGCAGGGCAAGGGCGAGCAGCAGTTCGAGCAGGGCCTGATTACGCAGATTCTTTCTCTTCATGTTGCTTACCATTTGCGGCTTCCGAATACGGTTTTGGTGAGTAAAACAAAGAACACGATCACGCTCAGAAAATAGAGCGCATCCCGGGTATCAAGTACGCCGCGGCTGATCGATTGGTAATGGTAATACATACCCAGCCAGGAAACGGCATAGTCCAGCGGACCCAGCACTTTCAAACCGCCCAGCATCTCCAGTGCGGAATAGAAGAAGAAACACAGCAAGGCCGAAATGATAAAGGCCGTGATCTGGTTATCGGTAAGGCTGGAGGCAAAAAGTCCGATAGCTACAAAGCTGGAACCCACCATGAGCAGCCCTATGTAAGAGCCCAGGATGGATCCCGAATCGATATTTCCACTGGGGTAAGCCAGGTATTTTACACTGAAATAATATACCACCGTGGGGATCAGGGAAAAGAGCACAAGGGTTACCCCGGCGAAGAATTTTCCCAGAATGATATTCAAATCGCTGACCGGGCTGGTAGTGAGGGTTTCTATGGTTCCCGCCCGTTTTTCATCCGAAAAGGAACGCATGGTAATGGCCGAAATAAGGAATATAAAAACCCAGGGTGCGATGAAAAACAACGGGTCAAGGTTGGCATACCCCTGCTCCAGCACATTGGTATCGGGGAATATCCACATGAACAGCCCGATGGCTAAGAGAAAGGTGATGATCACGATATACGCGATCAGCGAACTCAGGAAACTGCGAATTTCTTTGATGTAAATAACCCCCATGCTTAACCCTTCTTCTGTTTATTTCCAGGTGCGTCTTTTGACGTCAGCTCCCGGAACACCGACTCCAGTTTTTGTTCCTGTTCCTGCATGGAAAGGATAATGGTTTCTTCGGCAACGGCAAGCTGGAATATCCTTTCCTTGATTTGGGTCAGGGCAGGTCCTTGTACCCGAAAGCGTCGCTCAGCCAGCACATCCACGCTCTGTATTCCTTCTATTTCCTGCAGCTTCCGGCTGTGTACCGGATCCCGGAACTCTACTTCCAGCATACCGCCACTGCTTTTACCCTGCAGGATGCTTATGGGGTCATCGGCTACAATTTTTCCTTTATTGATGATGATAACCCGGCTGCAGAGTGCTTCCACTTCCTGCATGATATGCGTACTGAGGAGCACGGTTTTGTTGCGTCCGATTTGCCGGATCAGGCTGCGGATATCCACCAACTGATTGGGATCCAGTCCGGAGGTCGGTTCGTCCAGTATCAACACCTCCGGATCATGCAACAGTGCCTGGGCCAGTCCCACACGCTGGCGGTAGCCCTTGGACAATTGTTTGATTTTCTTTTTCCGTTCGGCGGTAAGTCCGGTTTGTTCGATCATGGCTTCCACCCTGCGGCCTGCGTCTTTGCCCAGGTTTCTCAGGTTTGCCATAAACAACAGGTATTCGCGCACGTACATATCGAGGTAAAGCGGATTATGTTCGGGCAGGTATCCCACCTTTTTTCTTACCTCCATGGAGGCGGTGAGGGTATCATGACCGCAAACCGTGGCTTTGCCTTCACTTTGCGGAAGGAAGCAGGTCAGTATTTTCATCGTGGTGCTTTTTCCCGCCCCGTTCGGGCCCAGGAAACCCACGATCTCGCCTTTATCTACGGAGAAGCTAATGTCATCCACTGCTCGCTGATCCCCGTAGATTTTACTGATATGATCGACTACTACCGACAAAAGACTCCTCTCTTTTTTAAGCGCTCGAAGTTAATGGAATTGATGGAAAGAGAACGAGCGTCATCCGGGCAAAGTTGCGTGACTTCCGTCAGTTCCTGAAAAAGTATTGGCGGGAAGAAAATCCGGACGGCTGATTCATCCGTACATAGAGAAAAACACATCAACATGAAAAACCGCAAAATCTCCAAATTTGCTCAGGCAACCGTCCTGTCTCTCTTTCTTTTCGGCTTCAGCGAAGCCTCTGCTCAAGCCACCATTGTTGGCGGAGAAATGATGTATCCATCAAAAAACATTGTGGAAAATGCCGTCAATTCCAAAGACCACACTACCCTGGTTGCTGCCGTGAAAGCTGCCGGATTGGTGGAGACTCTGGCCAGCGACGGTGAATTCACCGTATTTGCCCCTGTTAACGATGCTTTTGAAAACCTGCCGGCCGGGACAGTAGAAACCTTGCTGAAGCCGGAGAATAAAGCCAAACTTACTGCAGTACTTACCTATCACGTGGTAGCAGGCAATTATGATTTCGACGCTCTGGCCAAACTCATCCAAAAAGGAAAAGGCAAGGCAATGCTGAAAACGGTTCAGGGAGAATCACTGACGTTTATGATGAACGGTCCGCATAACATCACTGTAACCGATAAAAACGGAAATACGGCTAACATCTCTACCTACGATGTGCGCCAGAAGAATGGGGTAATCCACGTAATCGATAAAGTGCTGATGCCGTAAACCCGGCCAACCCAATATCCTGAGCCCGGGCAACCGGGCTTTTTTGTGCCCTTTGAAACACATTCCATACAACCAAAAGCAATCTGTTATGAATAAGTTACTCCTCCTACCCTTCCTGTTTTCCCTGGCCGCTTGTACCGGAGAAAAAAAGGCCGCCACTCCTGTAACGGGAAAGGAGTTTGAAATCAAAAAAAGCGACTCCGCCTGGCGGACAGAATTAAGTCCGGAAGAATACGCCGTGATCCGTGAAAAAGCCACTGAAGCACCTTATACCGGAGAATACGACCAGTTTTGGGATAGTGGAACCTATGTGTGTAAGGCCTGCGGACTGGAACTATTTACCTCCGGGGCCAAGTTTGATGCAGGATGTGGATGGCCCAGCTTTTACAAATCCATCGATAAAAAGAACATCCGTGAAGTAAAGGATACGTCTTATGGTATGGAACGAATCGAAATACAATGTGCCCGTTGTGGCGCCCACCTCGGTCATGTTTTTGACGACGGCCCCTCGGAAACGGGTTTGCGGTACTGTGTTAATTCTCTCTCCCTGGGTTTCAGAAAGAAAGAATAGGATACGGGCAAGATAGTTGTAACTACAATTAATTATCTTGCCTAAGTGAAACGTCACGAATTCCTGCGTTACCTTGCGCTGGGTCCGCTGGCACCTGCAGTTATGAAACTGAATGCGCTAAACGAACTCCTGGCTACCGGCGATTACCCGGCAACCATGCCCGTGTTGTTTGTGGGACACGGGAACCCGATGAATGCCATCGAAGACAACCGATTCTCCCGTGAAATGAAACGGGTTGGAAAGGAACTTACCAAACCCAAAGCGGTACTGATGATCTCTGCACACTGGGAAACCCGAGGCAGCTACGTGACGGCTCAGCAATTACCTCCTACTATCCACGATTTCGGAGGCTTTCCCCGACGTTTGTTCGAAACACAATATCCTGCTCCCGGCAGTCCCTGGCTAGCCGACGAGACACAGAAACTGGCACTGAAACATCATGTGGACCTGAACGATCAATGGGGTTTCGACCACGGTGCGTGGAGCGTGATGATCAATATGTTCCCGGAAGCCGATGTGCCGATGATCCAGCTAAGCCTGGACGTTAACAAAAAACCGGAAGAGCATGTGGCGTTGATACGGGAAGTGGCCGAACTCCGCAAGAAAGGAGTACTGGTGATCGGGAGCGGAAATATGGTTCACAGCTTTCGCTACGCACAACTCCGCGGACAGGATTTCAATGAATCTTTCGGTCACGACTGGGCCTGGGAAGCCAATGAACTATTCAAGAAAAAGATCCTGGACAATGACGTAGCTGCCCTGGCCGATTTCCGCAAGCTGGGCGAGGCAGTACAGAAAGCCATTCCAAGCACCGAACACTACCTGCCTATGTTGTATGCCCTGGCGTTGCGAAACGACAAGGAAGAAGTGAGTTTCTTCAACGACGATGCTGTGGCCGGTTCTTTCACCATGACCTCCTTTCGCTTCGGCTGATCAAACGGAACGGCAGAAATGTGAAACCGTAAGGAGTAGCAATGAATCCAATGTGGATTCATTTCCCGCATTTCTTCATTTTGCACGCAAATACTTTGCACCATTATGGAAATGCCTTCTCTCAACGAACTGATCTTTAATCCTGTCACTTACGGTATTCTCGGTTTTTATGGTTTACTGATGATCTGGGAACGTATTGCTCCCGCCCGTAAACTTCCCGGAGTCAGCTTATGGCCACTGAAGGGCCTGTTGATGTTCGCCCTGTTTTTTCTGATCTCTTCCTACCTGCCTTATCTTACGGATGCCTACCTGTCGCGTTTTCAACTGATCGACCTGAGTTCCTGGGGAACCTGGGGTGGCGCCCTGGCCGGCTTTCTCTCGTATGAGATACTGGGCTATTTCTGGCACCGGTCCATGCATGAGAGTGACCGTTTATGGAAGCTGTTACACCAGATGCACCATAGCCCGGAACGTCTCGACAGCTTTTCGGCCTATTATTTCAGTCCTTTGGATATGATCGGCTGGACGCTGGTGACAAGCGTTTCCCTGGTGCTGGTTATCGGGATTACCCCCGAGGCAGCCCTGGTAACCGTCATGGGGCTGAGCTTCTTCGGTTTGTTTACCCATGCCAATATTCGCACCCCTTACTGGTTGGGTTTTCTCATACAAAGACCGGAAAGCCATGCCATCCATCACCAACGCGGTGTTCATCGCTATAACTACGCAGAACTTCCCCTGATTGATATGCTGGGTGGAACCTTCCGAAACCCGAAAACCCGTGACATCCAAACTGGCTTTTACGAAGGCGGATCAGACCGCATCAGCGACATGCTGCGTTTTCGCGACATCAGTGAAATACCGGCAGACGCTCGGATTAAGGCCCCGAAATGACTACCTTTGCGCCGTTAAAAAACAACCTGTCTATCACATGGAATTCAGAACAGAACGCGATACCATGGGCGAGGTACAAGTACCTGCCAACCGCTATTGGGGAGCACAGACCGAGCGCTCCCGTAACAACTTCAGGATAGGCCCCGAGGCCTCGATGCCACAGGAAGTGATCCGTGCATTTGCCTACCTCAAGAAGGCTGCTGCACATGCCAATCACGACCTGGGAGTACTCAATGCGGAAAAACGCGACCTGATTTCCAAAGCCTGTGAGGAGATCCTGGAAGGGAAGCTCAATGATGAATTCCCGCTGGTAATCTGGCAGACCGGTTCGGGTACACAAAGCAATATGAACGTCAACGAAGTGGTAGCCTACCGTGGCCATGTGCTGAATGGAGGCTCACTGAACGACGAGAAAAAGGCTTTGCACCCCAATGACGACGTGAACAAGTCGCAATCGTCTAACGACACCTTCCCCACCGCCATGCATATTGCGGCCTATATGCAGACGAGCGAAGTAACCCTTCCGGGTTTGCAACGGCTGCGTGACACGCTTCATAAAAAGGCAGAAGACTTCAAAGACATTGTAAAAACAGGTCGCACACATTTTATGGATGCGACGCCGCTTACCCTGGGTCAGGAGTTTAGCGGGTATGTACAGCAGTTGGACAATGGCATTCGCGCTATCAAAAACGCCCTGGAAATGGTTAGGGAACTGGCACTGGGAGGTACTGCAGTAGGAACCGGATTGAATACCCCGGCCGGCTATGACGTAGCAGTAGCCAAAAAAATTGCGGAATTCACCGGAATGCCCTTTGTTACCGCCCCGAATAAATTCGAGGCCCTGGCTGCACATGATGCTATGGTGGAGCTCTCCGGAGCCTTCAAACGTGTAGCTGTATCGCTGATGAAAATCGCTAATGATGTGCGGATGCTGAGTTCCGGTCCGCGTTGCGGTATCGGGGAGATCGTCATCCCTGACAACGAGCCCGGCTCTTCCATCATGCCCGGAAAAGTTAACCCCACCCAGCCGGAAGCCATGACCATGGTTTGCGCTCAGGTGATGGGTAATGATGTGGCCGTAAGCGTGGGAGGTGCTACCGGTCATTTTGAACTGAACGTATTCAAACCGCTTATCGCGGCCAATGTGCTGCAATCCGCCCGCCTGATTGGTGATGCCTGCGTTTCCTTCACGGAAAAATGTGCCGTGGGGATCGAACCGAACTACGAAGTGATCGGCAAGCACCTGGAAAACTCGCTGATGCTGGTGACGGCGCTCAATACGCATATCGGTTATGAGAATGCGGCCAAGATTGCGAAAACCGCCCATAAGGAAAACAAGACCTTGAAGGAAGCCGCCATTCAACTGGGACTGCTCAGCGCCGAACAATTCGACGAGTGGGTAAGGCCTGAAGACATGGTAGGTTCCCTGAAATAAAGACTAGGCTTCCCGCCCTGTTCTAAGTTCGGAACAAGGCGGGGAGTTCCGTTGGCACAATTTGGACCTCAACGAATCCGTAAGGACTCAAGTACCTGTTAATGGAATTATCATGCTGAAATTCCTCTTCCTGATTCCCATCCGGCTGTATCAATACCTGATCAGCCCGCTACTCGGACAGAACTGCCGCCATGTGCCCACCTGTTCGGAGTATACGGCACAGGCTATCGAAGAGTGGGGACCGTTAAAGGGAGTCGGGATGGGGCTGCGACGCCTGTCGAAATGCCATCCCTGGGGTACACATGGTTACGACCCGGTGCCGAAGAATCCGAAAAAAGCACACAAAAAGCACTGAGCCCTTTCCTCTCTGAAAAAATGCGTCTTATATCACATCGAATCCATTAATTTGCCCTGGCATGAAGAATAAATGGATCGCGTTTACGCTGTTGGGCCTGTTGATCGTGGTGGGAGGTCTGTATGTATACAGCGTACTGCGCCCGAAACCCAAAAAGCGTGATATCACGATTGAGCAGACCATACCGCAATTCCGTCTGGATGGGTATGCGGTGGTGATGGACTCTTTGAGCGGCGATACCCTGAAGAACCTGGAGATCGAAATTGCGAATGACGCCTACGAGATCACAACCGGGCTTATGTTCCGCAAGCATATGGAAGAAAACAGGGGCATGCTTTTTATCTTCCCGGATGTGGATATGCGCTCTTTCTGGATGAAGAACACGGTCATTCCTCTGGATATCGTCTTTATCTCCGCCAATAAGCGCATTGTTAATGTGCAAGCCAATACGACTCCCTTTTCGGAAAAATCCATTCCTTCCACAGGCCCCGCCAAATACGTGCTGGAAGTGAATGCCGGAACTGCCGCCAAATACAACTGGAAACCCGGTGACCGGTTTGAGTGGAGCACTAAATAACCTGCATGTCTGCCTTCCTTACATACCTGGAGCTCGGGTTCTGGCATATCCTTGATCTCAGAGGCATTGACCATATTCTTTTTGTGGTAGCGCTTTGTGCCCCCTACCAGCTGAAACACTGGAAATCACTGCTTATACTTATCACGGCTTTTACCATTGGCCATTCGCTCACGCTTGTGCTGGCTTCCATGGATATGATTGCCATCTCCGGTGACTTTGTAGAACTGATCATTGCCCTTACCATTGCCTTCACAGCCCTGCAGAATGTTTTCCTTCCCCTGGAAGACCGTACATCCACCAGGCTCAAATATATTTTGGCTTTGGTATTCGGGCTTTTCCATGGCCTGGGATTTTCCGGCTATTTCCAGACCTTGCTCGGACGCGAGGAAAGTATCCTTTTACCTCTGTTCAGTTTTAACCTGGGAATTGAAACCGGGCAATTGATCCTGGTTTGCGGCATCCTGTTATTTCTCTTAATAGCCGATCGATACAAAAAAATCAAGGTCCGCGACTGGAACCTGTTTCTCAGCGGAACAGCATTCGGAGCCTCACTTCTTATGATCATCGATCGTATTTAGTACGGGATTATTTCTAGATTCGAAGGATGCAGCGGTTTCTGATATTTCTTTCTGCCTGCTTGTGGCTGAGTCCTTTTGTCGGGGCCCAGACACCGGAATACCGCAGTATCACCGATCAACAGGGCCTGCCCTGCAACGAGATCTACGACATTTTCTTTGATGAAAAAGGCTATCTCTGGATGGGAACGGAAACGGGCATGTACCGTTACGACGGAAGCGAGTTCCATTCCTTCCGGCAGAAAGTGGCACCGGGTCAGGCGCTTACCGGGATCACCTCTGTCAACGGGCAGATCTATGCTTTTGACTTCCTGGGGCATGTATTCCAAAACCGGGGTGACAGCCTGATCAGTATGCCCATGGACAGCACTGTGCTGAAATCCGGCTACGTCTCCCTAAGCGACGGAAGCGATGGCAGGCTTTACCTGAGCAGCGACCAGGGCCTTTTTCGTTATGATGAAAAGGAGCAGAAGTGGCGGGATAATACTCCAGCCATCCTGGGTAAAAATTATCCTTCCACCATCAAAAACCTGCAGCGGGAAGCGGATGCACTCTGGTTCACTTCAGCAGCAGGAATCATAAAAACCGGCCCTTCCGGAACACAGGCCTACCCTATTCAACTGAAAAACGGAAAGGAAACGGAACCTACCCGTTATTTCCTGGAAACGGGTGAAACCGGAACCTGGTTGTACCACCTAATCTCGGGAAAAGTTTACCGCCTTGAGGGTGAACGTTTTGTACGGTATGAGGACAAGCATCTGGAAAGCCTGCTAAAAGATAAAAAATTCACCAGCCTCCGGGAGGTGAACGGCAAGTTGTATATAATGAGTTTCAGCGGGTTGGTGGTGCATGACCTGCACAGCCACAAGTCGGAATGGATTTTCCGGGGTATTCCCATTACCGCTATTGTCGTTGATTTTGAAGGCAGTTTATGGATGAGTACATTGGGCTATGGACTGATCTTTTGTCCGTCACTGGAATTCCGGACCTGGTACCAGCTGCGTAGCGGAACCCAGAATAAGTATACGCATTTCGCACCCACGGCAAATGGCGGGCTCCTTTTCTCTCGTTATATCGGAGCCATGGGCCTTATTAGTCCGGATGGTAATACCGTTATCCAAACCGACCTTCCGGATCAAACGGATATCAGCGCACTGAACAGCTTCCAAAACGGGAAGGTTTATCTTACCCTGAATAGCGAGGTTTATGAAGTTCAGGGAATGGAACTGATCCATGTGCCCCGCAATTTTCCGGCAACCAAAGACCTGTACGGATGCGAACTGGGGATATACATTGCCTCTTCCACCGGGGTGCACTACCGGAAAAACATGCAGGAAACGGATTACCAAAAACTGGCCTCCTGCTGGGCAAAACGAATCGGACGGGAAGGTTCCAGTGATACGATATGGGTCGGAACGACCTCCGGACTGCTCTGCCTTTACCGCAATGAGGTGGTAGACACCCTTTTTGAAGGGGAAGGGGTACAGGACCTTCTTTGGGTAGAAGAAGAAAAGAGCCTTTACTGCGCTTTGTTATCGGGAAGAATCTACCGTGTCAGCCGTGGTTATCCCAGGTTATTCAGGCAGTTTTCCGGAAATGGCAAACAGGTGTACCGTATGCGTTACCTGCGCGGGTACTTGTGGCTGGCCAGCTCCCATGGTCTTGGAAAGATCCATACCACCAACCAATATGAGCAGTGGTATACCATGCTTGACGGATTGAGTTCCAACATGCTCTACGACCTGTATTACCATCAGGGACACTGGTGGCTGGCAACGGGTAACGGACTGCAGCAGATTCCTGCCGACTTACGTAAAAAGAGTTCCAATCCCCGACTCTATACGGACCGCATCCGCATCCGGTACCAGGATCAAAGCCAGGACGCCGTTCTGGAACTGGGTGCAAGCGACGAGCTCATCCTGGATTTCGATGTGCTCAGCTATTATTCTCAGGGGGATTTCCATCTGGCATACAGCTTCGGCAACAATATCTGGATACACCTGCCCAAAGGGCAGCGGGAACTGGTGATCAGTGCCTTCCCCGAAAACTACGAAGCCCTGCAGGTGATGGCCATCGATGCAAAAGGAGAAGCCTCGGAACCAGTGATATTCGCGCTTAACATCCACCCCCCTTACTGGCAAAGACCCTGGTTTATTCTGCTGCTGATCGGTGGGGTTGCCGGGATCGTTTCACTTATCCATGCCAGCAGACTGAAAGGGATACAAAAACGACAAGCCGATGTCCTGGAAAAAGAAAAACTGAGGAGCAACCTGATCGAATCGCAGCTTACCGCCCTTAAGGCCCAGATGAACCCGCACTTCATCTTCAACTCCCTGAATTCCATATACGAGCTCATCCTTTTCTCGGAAAGCCGGGAAGCGGCCACCTATCTCAATAAGTTTGCAGTACTTCTCCGCAAGGTGCTGGAGAATTCCGAGAAGGACAATATTCCGCTGACAGAAGAGTGCGAATGGCTGGAACTGTATCTCCAACTGGAAAAGCTACGTTTCGGAAATGATTTCACCTATTCTGTCAATACTGAAGAAGTAGACGATCCATACAACCATACCCTTCCTACAATGCTCCTGCAGCCCTTTGTGGAAAATGCCGTAAAACACGGTCTGCTTCACAAGGACGGTATCAAGAGACTGGAAGTTGAATTTCGCACCCAGGGCGACTGGCTGATCTGTAAGATTTCGGATAACGGAGTCGGACGTACAAAAGCCGGGCAGTACCAAAAACAGAAAAACGGCGATCATCGCAGCTTTGCCACCGGGGCTATTCAACGAAGGATCGACATGCTGAACCGCAGCGGACGTTACCATATTGATCTGGATGTGGAGGATCTTAGCTACCCGAGTGGCAAGCCGGCAGGCACCCAGGTAGAACTTCGTATGAAAAGTTGGTAAGGGCTATTCGGCGTTTCGGAAGGTAATTGCAGCCAATCACAAATTGGACTTGTCCGGGTAAAATTCCAATATGTAATTTGCCATTGTGATTCGTGCGGTGATATGCGATGATGAAGCCAAAGCCAGGCGCCTGCTCAGGCACCTGCTGGAAAGTTGCAGTACGGAAGTGGAAGTGATTGCCGAGGCTTCCAACCTTCCGGATGCCGTGATTGCCATCAATGAAAAACATCCCGATGTTATTTTCCTGGATATTGAAATGCCGCAGTACAGCGGACTTCAGATCACGGAATTCTATCCCGACCGGGAATTGCCCTGTGAACTTGTCTTCGTAACCGCATACAACGAATTTGCCATGCAGGCCTTTCGTCTGTCGGCACTCGATTATGTTCTTAAACCCGCTACCATAGAGTTGATCGAGGGCGTTCTGAAAAAAATACAACGCGGCTCTTCGGAGAAAAAACAGCGTATTGAAGTCTTCAGGAGCCATTACGAAAAACCCTTCAGCCGAATCGCATTGCCCAACAGCAGCGGTTTTCAATTCGTTGAACTGGAAGATATTTTCTACCTGGAAGCCGACGGCATGTATACGCATATCCATCTGGGAGCGCAAAAGGAGATCCTAGTGAGCAAACCGCTGGCCGATTTTGAGAAGCTGCTTCAAAGCGACCGTAACTTCTTCAAAGCGCACCGTAAATTCATCATCAACCTCAATCATATGAGCAGCTTCATCCGAAGCAACAGCGAGATCAAGATGGATGACGGTGTATCGATTCCCCTGTCCAGGCATCGCCGTCAGGAATTTGAGGAAGAAATTCACTCCATCATACCCGGCAGAAACTGAAACGCACGTAAAGCGGCATTTTTTCCTGTATTTTTCGGGCATGAATAAGTTCCTCCTTTTTCTGTTTCTACCTGTTTTATCCGCATGTGGCGATGGCTCAGGAAATTCCGGAAAAAACGACCTTACCCGTTATGGCTACAAAGGCGATGTGACTCAAATCGTTGCCTACAAGTACAATAATTACGATGGCCAGTACGACAGCACCAATTTTGATTCCCGAACCCTGTATGACTACAATGAAGACGGGAACGTGAGTTTCACGCAATTGGTTATGAATTTCAGTAAGGACGGAGAACAGAGTGTAGGCATCAATTACTGGTATAAGATCAAAGACGGAGAAAAGACCGGCTGGATGGAAACCAACCTCAGATCCGGAGATACGACTTTCGGCCTGATCTCAAAGCCCGATGCATATAGTATTCATGAAGAAAAATTCAACCGCTCCGGTTTGCTTGAATACACCATTGACTCCAAACTCAACCCGGAAACGCTTCATGAAGACGAGGTACGCGTGAGAAAATATTCGGACACCTCTCTTTATTCAGATGTTACTTCCGTGCTGGTTCGGGAAGGTGCTTTGTCCAAAATGGAGATCAACCGGGACGCGCTGAACGGCAATGCGGATACCATCTTTTTCGATTACCAGGAGTTTGATGAGCAAGGCAACCCAACCCGCTACATCCAGGAATTCGGCAAAGGAGGCCGGAAAAACCTGGTCATCAAAGTCTATCAATACGAGTAACAAAAAAACCCGGTTCTTCCGAACCGGGTCATCTTTTTGGCAAAAGAGTTTTTGACGGCGTTTATACGCGTCTTTCCTTGATACGAGCTGCTTTTCCTTTACGCTCGCGCAGGTAGAACAGACGGGCACGTCTTACTTTACCGCGTTTGTTCACTTCAATTTTTTCAATGAAAGGGCTTTGGATCGGGAAAATACGTTCCACTCCAATGCCGTTGGATATTTTGCGGACGGTAAAAGTTTCTGCCATTCCGCTGTTACGACGCTGGATTACAGTGCCCTGGAACTGCTGTATACGCTCCTTGTTACCTTCTTTAATGCGGTAGTGTACCGTTACGGTGTCACCTGCACGGAACTCAGGATGCTCATTCTTCGAAGCATATTCGGCTTCAACTGCTTTTATCAGATCCATTGTACGATTTCTTAAAAGGACTGCAAAGATAAAATCCCGGACTCAGATATAAAAACGATTCCGTAAAATCATTCGGAAAAATTCCGTGGATTGACACGGTCAGGCACCAGGAACAGGCGCGGGTATTCTTCCGAAAGCCTGGCAAACCAGTATTGCGCTTCTATTTTACTGGAGAAATCTCCCACTCTCAGCTTGAAATTGGGGGAATCGTATTTCAGGTAAATTGGGATTTCCGGGTATTTGAGCTGAAAATTCTCCAGCTCAAGCATGGCTTCGTTACGGTCGGTGCTGGCGAAGACCTGGATCCGGTAACCTGCTGCCGTGGAATCAAGCCGAAAAAAATCCTTCCTGCGGTTCAAGATCCGATTAACAGCCGGATCAGCATCGATCACCACTTTCCCTGTCAGGGAGTCCTGAGCCTGCAGCAAAGCGGGTAAAAGCAGAGCTGCTCCAAAAATCAGTTTACGCATCCTGTACCTCCTCTTTTAAAATATCCAGTGCAGAGGAAGTACCTATCCGTTCTGCTCCGGCCTGCACAAAAGCTTCAGCCTGTTCCCTGTTCTTGATTCCTCCGCTGGCTTTGATCTTTATCCTTCCCGGCAGATGTTTCCTTAGAAGCTCCACCTTATTCAGTTCTGCTCCGTTGGGATAAAACCCGGTGGAGGTTTTGATAAAATCCGCGTCTGCTTCCACGCACATATCCGCCAGCTTCAGCATATCCGTTTCGGAAAGAGCTCCTGTTTCCAGGATCATCTTCACCTTTTTGTTCTGCAGGTGGCCCGCCGTGATGGTGCTTTGAATATCGTTTTTCAGAACGGGCATATCCCCCGACATAAATGCGGCCAGGTTCACCACCACATCCAGCTCATGGGCACCTTCCATTGCTGCCTTTTTGATTTCCTCCACCTTGGCGCTGACCGAAGAATACCCCATCGGAAAACCGATCACGGTGATCAGTTTAAGCGGGTGCTTTTTTTCGCGTATCTCCCGGGCTGCCTGTTTGACAAAGTAAGGGGGCACGCATATTCCGTAACAGGCTGCTGCTGCCGACCCGGAAATCAGTTGCCGGATATCGTCCCAGGAGCTATTCTGCCGGAGAAGGGTGGATTCGATATGCTTGGACAGGCTGTTCATCAAGCCTCCTTACCGTGGCAATTTTTGTATTTTTTTCCGCTGCCGCAAGGACAGGGATCATTTCTTCCCACCTTCAGTTCCGCTTTGATCGGTGCCTGCGGAGCCCTTGGTGCGGGCGCATCAGGACCGGCTCCTGCTCCCCTAGCTTCAGCTACTTCATCGCGACTTGTCTGCAGCTTGCTCATATCCGTTTGCTGCCGTGCGGTAGAAGCTTCACTCACTCTTTGCTGGCCTTCTCCACTCATGATATGGCCACGGAAAAGCAGACTTAACGTATCGCGGTTCAGCCGGTCTACCAGAGTTTCGAACAGTTTGAAAGATTCCAGCTTATAAATCAGCAACGGATCTTTTTGTTCGTAAACGGCCTGTTGCACCGAACGTTTGAGATCATCCATCTCCCGCAGGTGTTCTTTCCATTCCTCGTCGATCACCGCCAGGGTAACGCTTCTTTCATAAGCCTTAACCAGTTCACGGCCTTCGCTTTCCACAGCCTTCTTCAGGTTGACAACTACCTGCAACCCTTTTTTACCGTCGGTAAACGGAACAGCCACATTCTCTACCTGTTCTCCCCGGGTCTGATGGATCTCCCGGAATACCGGTGCAGATTGCTGCGCAATGGATTGCGTATGATGGCGGTATGCTTGTATGAGTATGGAATAAAGTTCTTCGCTGAGGGCATCCAGTTTCATTCCCAGAAACTGTTCTTCCGTCATGGGCAGGTCTACTGCCAGCAAACGGATAAGTTCCATCTTGAGCCCTTCAAAATCCTGGCTACCCTGGAATTCTCCTGCCAGCATCTGGCAAAAGGCAAAAAGCTGGTTATCCAGGTCGAGGGAAAGCCGCTCTCCGAAGAGTGCGTTGCGGCGTTTGGAATAGATTACCTCTCGCTGGTTGTTCATAACGTCGTCGTATTCCAGGAGGCGCTTCCGGATACCGAAGTTATTCTGTTCCACCTTTTTCTGGGCATTCTCAATGGAACGGGTGATCATACTGTGCTGAATCACCTCTCCTTCCTGATGCCCAAAACGATCCATCACCTTGGAGATCCTGTCAGAGCCGAAGAGACGCATCAGGTTATCCTCCAACGAAACATAGAACTGGGAACTGCCCGGGTCTCCCTGACGACCTGCCCGGCCTCGCAGCTGGCGGTCAACACGACGGGAATCATGCCTTTCGGTACCAATGATGGCCAAACCACCGATATCTTTCACTCCCGAACCGAGCTTGATATCGGTACCCCTACCCGCCATGTTGGTGGCAATGGTAACGGAACTTTTCTGTCCGGCTTCGGCAACAACTTCAGCTTCACGCTGATGCTGCTTGGCGTTCAACACATTGTGTTTGATCTTCCGCATATTGAGCATCCGGGAAAGTAGCTCCGATGTTTCCACCGAGGTGGTACCAACCAGCACCGGCCTTCCGGCATTGCTCAGGTTGACGATCTCATCAATCACCGCATTGAATTTCTCACGTGTGGTTTTAAACACAAGGTCATGACGGTCGTCACGTACGATAGGACGGTGAGTCGGGATCACAACCACATCGAGTTTGTAGATTTCCCAGAACTCGCCTGCTTCCGTTTCGGCAGTACCGGTCATACCTGAAAGCTTATGGTACATCCGGAAATAATTCTGAAGGGTGATGGTGGCAAAGGTCTGGGTAGCCGCCTCCACCTTCACGTTTTCCTTGGCTTCGATAGCCTGGTGCAGCCCATCGGAATAACGACGTCCTTCCAGCACCCGGCCAGTTT
The DNA here is from genome assembly GCA_964215915.1 of Bacteroidia bacterium. Classification (GTDB taxonomy): domain Bacteria; phylum Bacteroidota; class Bacteroidia; order UBA8524; family UBA8524; genus UBA8524. The sequence continues at coordinate 25,700 of CAXPEB010000104.1, read as the reverse complement.
GTTCATCAACGATCTTAACCTTACCATCTGCAATGATATAGTCCACGTCCATTTCAAACAGGCAATAGGCTTTCAGCAATTGGTTGATGGAATGGATTCGTTCCGATTTGATGGAATAGTCCTGAACGAGCTCGTCTTTCCGCTGGATTTTCTCCTCGTCGGAAAGTTGTGCCTTTTCAATCTCGGCCATTTCGCTTCCGAAATCCGGCAAGACGAAGAAAGAGCTGTCTTCTCCGGATTGGGTGATCAGTTCAATTCCCTTTTCGGTGAGTTCGATGCTGTTGTTCTTCTCATCAATAACGAAGAAGAGCTCGGCATCCACCTTCGGCATTTCCTTTTGGTTATCGGCCAGATAGGTGTTTTCCGCTTTCTGCATGACCGATTTAACCCCGGGTTCACCCAGGTATTTGATCAATGCCTTGTTTTTGGGTAATCCGCGGTACACCCTGTAAAGCTGGAGTCCGCCATTTTTGTCGTCACCCGATTCTATCAGTCTCTTGGCATCGGTGAGTGCCGTATTGAGGTATTTTTTCTGGGCATCTACCAGGCGCTGGATTCTCGGCTTAAGAGCAGTGAATTCCTGCTGATCGCCTTTGGGTACCGGACCGGATATGATCAAAGGAGTACGGGCATCGTCAATCAATACCGAGTCCACCTCATCGACCATGGCAAAGTGGTGTTCCCGTTGTACGAGGTCTTCCACGTCGCGGGCCATATTGTCGCGGAGGTAATCAAAACCGAATTCGTTATTCGTTCCGTAAACGATATCGGAACGGTATGCCTGACGACGTTCCGGTGAGTTTGGCTGCGAATACTCGAGGCAGTCGACGCTGATTCCATGGAACTGGAAGATGGGACCATTCCATTCGCAGTCACGACGGGCCAGGTAATCATTCACCGTCACCAGGTGAACCCCATAGCCTGAAAGCGCATTGAGGTAGGCCGGCAGAGTAGACACCAGCGTTTTACCTTCACCGGTAGCCATCTCGGCAATTTTCCCCATGTGAAGCACCATACCACCGATCAGCTGCACGTCGTAATGCACCATATCCCAGGTGATCTCATTACCGGCGGCATCCCAGGAGTTCTTCCATACCGCATCATTACCGCTTATCCGAAGAAAGTCCTTGCGGGCGGCGAGGTCGCGATCGAAATCACTGGCCGTAACCACTATTTCGGAATTTTCCTTGAAGCGACGGGCCGTTTCTTTGATTACGGCAAATGCTTCTTCCAGAATATCATCCAGTACTTTCTCCAGCTTTTCGTTGCGTTCTTTTTTCAGCTTATCGATACGGTCATAGAGTTCCTGCTTTTCATGCAGTTCCATCTCCGTATTTTCATTGGCTTTATTCCGCAGATCGCGAATCTCTGCCTCTTCTTCTGACAGGTAGTCAGCAATACGTGCGCGAAACTCTGCCGTTTTGGCCCTGAGCTCGTCATTACTGAGGCTGCTATACGATTCGAAATGCTGGTTAATGCGTTCTACACGTGGGAGCAACTCCTTGATATCGCGATCGGATTTATTCCCGAAAACTTTGGAGATGCCTTTAATTATTGAGTCAATCATGCGCTGATGCGTCTAAAAATGGGGCGTAAAATTAATACAATTTGACAAAGGGCCTTGAAAAACTAATCCTTCCGGCTTGGCAAAATCGGCTAATTTTGTGCCATGAATATTTTGATCCTGGGCTCGGGAGGACGCGAACATGCCTTTACATGGAAAATCGCTCAAAGTTCGCTGTGCGACCGGCTTTTTATCGCTCCCGGTAATGCCGGAAGTGGCAAACTCGGTACGAATGTCAACCTGAAGCTTAACGACTTCAATGGAATTGCACAATTCTGCCTGGATTTTGAGATCGACCTGATGATTCCAGGAAGTGAAGACCCGCTGGTTCAGGGCATCACCGATTATTTCCGGGAACGGGAAGACCTGAATCATATCCATGTAGCCGGACCGGTAAAGGCTGGAGCCATGCTGGAAGGATCGAAGGATTTTGCCAAGACCTTCATGAGCAAATACAATATCCCCACGGCTGCATACAAGAGTTTCACTGCAGAAACCCTGGAAGAAGGTTACCGGTTTCTGGAAACCCTTCAACCGCCATATGTGCTCAAAGCCGACGGTTTGGCTGCAGGCAAAGGAGTGGTGATCCCTGAGGCACTTGAAGAAGCAAAAACAGAACTGCATGCCATGTTGGCGGAGTCCAAATTCGGGGTGGCTTCCGACAGGGTTGTCATCGAAGAGTTCCTGAAAGGGATAGAAGTTTCCGTATTTGTGTTGACCGACGGCAAGGATTATTTCCTGCTACCCGAAGCGAAAGACTACAAACGGATAGGAGAAGGCGATACCGGACTGAATACCGGGGGTATGGGAGCCATCTCACCGGTACCCTTTGCTGACGAAGCCTTCCTCGCCAAGGTGGAAGAAAAAATCGTAAAGCCGACCATTGACGGGTTGCAGGCGGAAGGTATCGACTACCGCGGGTTTATCTTTCTCGGTTTGATGAATGTAGACGGAGAGCCCTATGTGATCGAATACAACGTGCGCATGGGTGACCCGGAGACCGAGGCGGTACTTCCGCGTATCGAAAGTGATCTGCTGGAACTGTTGCTGGCCGTTTGCGAAGGCAAACTCGGAAGCAAATCCATACGCATCAATGAGCAAACCGCTGCCACTGTCGTGCTGGTTTCCGGCGGATACCCCGAGTCTTACCCGAAAGGAAAGATTATACACCTTGCAGAAGCCGGAAAGGACTCGGTGATTTTCCATGCCGGTACCAAAGCCGAAGGCGAGCAGGTGCTGACCAACGGGGGACGCGTCTTTGCCATAACTTCTCTTGGAGAAGACCTGCAGGAGGCCCTGGAAAAATCTATGGCGCTGGCAAGGGAAATTGACTACGAAGGCAAATATTTCAGAAGCGATATCGGACAGGATTTGCTTAAATTGAGCCAGGCATGAACATCAAAAGGCCCGTCACACTCAGAAGAATCTTCAACTACTTCCTCGGAGGATTGCTGATCCTGCTCCCTATGGTGGGCACCGGCTATATCATCTATCAGGCTTTTGTTTTTATCGATGGATTGGTAGATGTAAAGGGCTTATTCGGGTTCACCATCCCCGGACTCGGATTATTGCTGATCATCAGCCTGATCACCTTCGTGGGTTTTATCGGTGAAGGAATCCTGACCAAGCCCCTGCTGGATTTTTTTGATCATATCCTGGAAAGAACCCCGGGGATCAAGATCATCTATTCTTCCATCAAGGATTTTATGGAAGCCTTTGTGGGCGACAAGAAGAAGTTCACGGAAGGTGTTGCCGTGGAAATGACCAACGGATTGTACAAGCTGGGGTTTGTAACGGCAAAAGATCTGAGTGTGATTGAGATGGATGGATTTGTAGCGGTTTATTTCCCGCATTCGTACAACTTCTCAGGCAATGTATTCCTTGTACCTAAAGAAAAAGTCCGCCTTCTCCAGGGCAATTCTTCCGATCTCATGAAGTTTATCGTGTCGGGCGGAGTAACCGAACTGGATAGCAGCAAACGCGGAATGAAGAATGAGAATAAAACGGAGAATAAAGCTTAGCCTTCTTTTGGGATTTCTGGCTTCCGCAAGTCATGCGCAAACGGATAGTGCCTACTATGCCCGTATCAATGACTCCCTGAGAATGGTCACCGATGAGGAATTCAGAGATCCCGACCATTCTCCGCTCAACCCGAAAGACCGCAGGCATTTTGAAGCGCTGGAGTATTTTGCTTTCAATCCGCATTTTGTCCTTCAGGCCCGTTTCGAAGCTACGCCTGGCGAAGAGCCATTCAGGATGCGCACCACCACCTCGCGGATGGCCAATTATGTAAAGATCGGGTACCTGCATTTTCAGATCGATAGCCAGAATTGCCGGTTGGCTGTTTACCAGAACCTTGACCTGATCAAAAGACCAGGCTTTGAGAACTACCTCTTCCTGCCTTTTTATGACCTGACCAATTCCGAAGAAACGTATGGGGGCGGACGTTACCTGGACTTACAAGGACCTTTGGGAGATAGCGTCATCATTGATTTCAACCGGGCCTACAACCCCTATTGTGCCTACAGCGATCGATACTCCTGCCCCATCCCCCCTATGGAGAACCGGCTGCGGGTGCGTATCGAAGCAGGGGTATTAAAATACGGGGAACACTAACACGCCCGGGGGGCAGCTTGTTTGAGGGCTTTATAGAGAACAGGAACCTGCTGCTGGGGAGTGAACTATAGAAAAGGCTGTCATGTCGCAACGGGCCCGACTTGACAAGAACCCAATACCCAAAAGATCCTCCCCCGCCCCCTGCCTTCACTATGTTCCGGCAGGTAAACCTCCAAAGGGGGAGAATTGTCCGCCCATTATCTTCAAATTGTTCCCGCAGAATACGCAGAGACACCGTAGCGTTAACTTAAAAGCCGCTTCTTTCGAACAGACCTCTGCGAAATCAGCGAAGTGCGGATTTGCGCCGAATACGCTGAGCCATGGTGGAAGTATCCCAATAAGCTACCAATAAACCTGATTCTGCGAGATCTGCGGGAAACCAAACAAATTAACTGGTAGAAAACACGAAAGCTGAACAGCAAGAACCCAATACCCGATTACCTTGTTACTTCCTGCTTGAAGCGGCCTTTGGAAAAGATACGGACTCCGCTGTCGCGGTTTTTGCGTAGGGCCTCCTGTTCTTCTTCGGGAAGGTGAACAACTTCCTTACATGCATCGGAGCAGGTGCCTTCCATTTTTTCTGCACATTCTTCACACTGAATGAAAAGCAGGTTACAGGCTTTGTTCTTACAGTTTACGTGAGTATCTGCCGGTTTGCCGCATTGGTGGCAATGGGCGATGATCTCATCGGAGATCCGTTCGCCCAGGCGTTCGTCGAATACGAAGTTTTTTCCCCTGAATCGGTTTTCCAGGCCGCGAGCCTTTATATCGCGGGCATATTTGATAATCCCTCCCTCCAGCTGGTATACGTCTTTGAATCCGTTATGCTTTAGCCATGCCGAGGCCTTTTCGCACCGGATTCCACCCGTACAATACATGACCACGGGCTTGTCCTTCTTGTCTTTCAGGGCATCCACAACCAGGGGAAGTTGTTCCCGGAAGGTATCCACATCCGGGCACCAGGCGCCCTCGAAATGCCCCACCTCCGATTCATAATGGTTGCGCATGTCCACCAAAACGGTCTCCGGGTTTGCCGTCAGTTCGTTGAAACGTTCGGCAGAAAGGTGAACTCCTTTATCCGTCACGTCAAAAGTATCGTCACTGAGTCCATCTGCCACGATCTTGGACTTCAGGCGAACGATCAGCTTAAAAAAGGATTTGTCGCTGTTCTCCACCGCCTCGTTCAGGCGCAATCCATGCAGGAACTCCACGGAATCCATAAATTCTTTAAACGCTTCCCAGTTCCTGGTTGGGACGGAGCACTGAGCATTAATCCCTTCGGCGGCCACATAGATGCGACCTAAAACCCCAAGTTTGTCGAATTCGATAAAGAGATAATCCCGGACGAAAGCCGGGTTTTTCAGCAGATAATAATTGTAGAAGGAAACCGTCATGCGGTGCTCCTTCTCCGCAATGATCCTCTGTTTGAGGACCTCGCGGTTCACCTTGTTGTGTAATTTCATAAAACAGTCCCAATTTCAAGTTGGGCACCGCAAAAATAAGGATTAGCCTGAAAACAGGTAGACATGAGTTGTAAGGGAGGTGACGTATGGAAAAACCGTATGGAACGAAATTTACGGGAACACGGTGTTCTATGCGGCAGATGGGTATTGGTTGTTGGGGAATGAGCTATCGAAAGGGCTGTCAAGTCTCGACGAGCCCGACTTGACAAGAAACCAATGCCAAGGGCAAAGAGCCAGTGGCAAATACCGAATACCCAAAAGATCCGCCCCCTGCCTTCACTATGTTCCCGCAGAATACGCTGAGATGCCGCAGCGTTATCTCAAAACCCGCTTCTTTCGAACAGACCTCTGCGAAATCAGCGAAGTGCGGATTTGCGCTGAATACGCTGAGCCATGATGGAAGTATCCTTATAAGCTACCAACAAACCTGATTCTGCGAGATCTGCGGGAAACCAAACAAATCAATATGCAGAAAATAGGAAAGCTGAACAGCAAGAACCCAATACCCAAAACCAAGTACCCCAACAACAAAACCCTTCCCATTGGCTATTTTTGCGGTGATGAGCAATAAGAATAAAAAACGTGACGGGATCGTATTCTCCACCGATCCGGGATACGAATACAGGGGCTTTGACGAGCCGGAAGAAGAAAGCCAGGTACCTGATGAGCAGAAACTGCGCGTGATCATCGAACGTAAAGGCCGTGGCGGGAAAGAAGTGACCTTGGTAGAAGGCTTTGTGGGAAGCCAGGATGACAAAGAGGAGCTGACAAAAAAGCTGAAAAACCATTGCGGCACCGGTGGCTCTGCCAAAGAAGGTGAAATCATGATACAGGGCGACCACCGCGACAAGGTGGTGAAGTATTTGATCGGGATGGGATACGTAAATACCAAAAGAGGTAACTAAATGGATATACAGGAAGCACTACTTTCACGCCGGTCGGTTTACCCGAAACAATTCAACGGCGCCATAATTCCCGAAGAAGTACTCGACACAGCACTGGAAGCCGCTAACTGGGCTCCCACTCACAAACGCACCCAACCCTGGAGGTTTGTGGTTTATCATGGAGACAGCATGCAGGCGCTTATCGATAAATGGGTACACCTGGCCCAGCTGAACGTATCACTCCGTGGAGAAGAATGGACGGATACTTTACAAGCCAAATACGACCTCATGCGCAATTGCAGCCATATCCTCGCCATTGCCTGTCACTATACAGGGCTGGTTCCGGAAGTAGAAGAAACCTGTGCCACGGCTGCTGCGGTCCAAAACTTCTGGCTCAGCTTGCAAGCCCAGGGGTATTACGGTTACTGGAGTACCGGGAACGGAATCTTCACGGAAGAGATCCATCATTACCTCGGTCTTTCCGAAAATGAGAAAGCACTTGGTTATTTTCTGACCGGCTCCACGGATGGACCTGTTCCTCCTTCCGTACGCAAACCCGTGTCGGAGTTGGTGCGCAAACACTATTGAATTTTCTCCCGATAAATCCGGAAGACCGAATTCCGACATGGCACCCAAGTTGATAGATTTTTCAACAAAGGCTCAACAAAAGTATTCTTCGGCATGTCTCTGGTTATCAGCAACAAAAAGTTCTCCTACCCGGGTTGCAGAACAACTCCGGATATTTACATTTGTGATGTGCAACTTTGTTGAACAGCTAAATGAAAAAGGGTAATTATCAGGTATTCCGTCTTTCGAAATCCGTGAGGAAATCGATGATACTTGCCCTGTTCCTGTTCATCACCCCGGTGATTGCCTTCGGGCTTTCTTCCGGAACCAAAAAGCAAAAAAACATTTGTGATGAGGTGGAGATTGAATCCATCCTTGAGCTCGAAGAGAGCCTGGGCGATTCCGGAGCAGAATTTCTGCCCTACCAGATCGCTTCCGGTAAAGAGCTGGCCCTTGTGCTTTCGGTAAGGGGCCTGACAAATCACAAGTTGCTGAGCAGGACATCGAGAAATTCGGTGCCCTTTCTTTCCATCAAACGGTTTCTTTCTTATCACAATCTGCGGTTAATGGACCCGGAAACAGAAGCCTGACCGCGTTCTGCGGCCTGATTGCTTCAGATCATTTCCGAACTGTGCCCTTTCACAGTTGCCCCCTATGCTGGCCCCTGGACGGAACCAGCAAAAAAACACTGTCCGTCAACCATTTAACCGCAACTCATTTTAAGAATGAATTTTCATGCAATTCTGGAGAATTTCATGCACCCGCCCGTGCTGTTTTTCTTCCTCGGCATACTGGCCGTTTTTGTTAAGTCGGATCTGGAGATTCCTCCCCAGATCGCTAAATTTTTAAGCATCTACCTCCTTTTTGACATCGGGTTCAAGGGAGGAGAAGAGCTCTTTCACAGCGGTTTCAATCAAACCGTAATCATTGTGGTCATCGTTTGTGTGATGGCATCCTTTTTAATGCCCTTTGCCGTATTTCCCATACTCAGGAAAAAACTCGATATCTATAATGCCGGTGCTATTGCAGGCACTTACGGCTCGATCTCAGCGGTAACTTTTGCCACTACAACCTCCTTTCTGGAAGCCAACAATATCCGTTTCGGTGGCTATATGGTGGCCGGTATGGCGCTCATGGAATCCCCGGCTATTATCTCCGGACTGACCCTGATCCGCAGCCGGATGGCACGCGAAAATGGTAACGGAGATACCCGCACACAATGGGGGCCTATCCTTAAAGAAGCCCTGTTCAACGGGTCGGTACTGTTGTTAGTAGGAAGCCTGGTAATAGGATTACTCACCGGAAGTACGGGAGAAGCCGAACTTAAACCGTTTATCAGCGATATCTTCAAGGGGATGCTCTCCCTCTATATGCTCGACATGGGCTTGCTGGCCGGAAGGCGACTGAAAGAGTTACGCAGTTCCGGGCTCTTCCTTACGGTATTTGCCCTGGTCTATCCTCTTGTAGCAGGTATGATCGGTATTGCCATCAGTTATGCCGTCGGGCTGGATCGCGGAGATGCATTATTACAGACTATCCTGATTGCCAGTGCCTCCTATATTGCCGTTCCCGCTGCGATGCGTCTGGCGGTACCTCAGGCCAATATGAGCCTTTTGCTGCCCATGTCACTGGGCATTACCTTTACGTTCAACATTGCTTTAGGCATACCACTCTTCAATGCCGTCATCCAAGCCATTTGGTAACCTTAATTAATCAAGATCATGGAAATCAGAATTTTAAAAATGGAGCTCATCCTCGCTCAGATATACCTTCCGGCACTAATCGAACTCATGGCCAAATATGAGATCCACGGTTATACGGCCTTCGCCATTGCCAGCAGCAAGGGCATCCATCATGGAGAACAGCTTTCGGAAGGACTGATGCCTGCCAACCAGAACATTTACCTGTTCTCAGTGGTATCGGAATCTGCGTACAATGCGATCAAACCTGAACTGAACAAATTTATCTCCATGCGCGGCGGAGCCGTGATCATAACAGAAGTGATCGAATCCACCAATGTCAAAATCAATCATTCGGGAGGCTAGTCAAGTGAAAATCCATCTGATTATCGGTCTACTTGTATGGATACCGGTGGGGGTATTTGCACAAAACCGGGATGTGCGCGTTCGTTTGAATGACAGCGGAAGCCACTCTATTAAATTTACAGGACTTACCCAGGTATGGTTCCGCTACAACCAAAGCAACCCTGGGACAACCGTTAACGGAGATCCGGCCACCAGCACTTACGATGTAAGCATCCGGCGCCTGCGTTTTCAGGCCTATGGGCAAATTACCGACCGGGTCTTTGTATACACGCAATTCGGGCAAAACAACCTCAACTACCTTTCTGCCCGTAAAGTAGGTGCCTTCTTCCACGATGCCCTTGCCGAATTCGCGCTGGTGCCCCGCAACCTGAGCATCGGAGGCGGTTTGACGGGCTGGAGCGGACTGGGACGTTATGCTTCACCTTCCATCGGAACGATCATGACCATGGATGCTCCCCTGTTCATGCAGGCCACCAATGACGTGAATGATCAGTTTCTGCGGAAGTTCAGCACCTACGCAAAGGGGAAGCTGGGTAAACTCGATTACCGCATTGCCCTGACCAACCCGATGCCCGTACAAACTTCGGTTACGGGGATCAACGGCGGACTGGTCGGTGCGGTTGACACCTCGCTTGGGACCTTTGCTACTTTCTCCCCCAGGAAACCTAACCTGCAAACCCAGGCTTATTTCATGTGCCAGTTCCTGGACGAAGAAAGCAATCAAACACCGTATACTGCTGGCACCTACCTTGGGAAAAAATCGGTATTCAACATCGGTGCGGGAATCATCTACCAGAAAGCTGCCACACGGACACAGGCAGATTCGTTGGGCAATGTAAACTACCACGATATGGTTCTGGTGGGTATCGATGTCTTTTACGATGCTCCGCTCAATAAGGAAAAGGGCACTGCACTTACCCTGTACGGAGGTTATTTCAACTACAACTTCGGGCCGGGTTACCTGCGCTATATCGGGGTAAACAACCCGGCCAACGGACTGGCTTCCTGTCTATTTCAAAAAGGCAACCAGGGTAATGCCTTTCCCATGATCGGAACTGGCAGTGTGGTTTATGCTCAGGCAGGGTATAGGATGAAAGACAAGCTACTGGGAGAATTAGGCACCCTGCAACCTTATGCCGACTTCATGTTTGCCGACTACGAACAACTTGGCAGTCCGATGATCGTCTGGAATACAGGCCTGAACTGGCTGATCAGCGGACATACTTCGAAGTTCTCACTGAACTACCAGAACCGTCCGGTGTTCAATCCGGGCACTTTTGGCGTGCAGGAACAACAGGAGCGCAGGAACATGGTCGTTTTGCAATACCAGGTAGGTTTCTGATGACACTCACTATCACTCAGCTTTCCCGGTCGGTGCCTGTCGCCGGCCGGGTTTAACGAAAAGAATCATGGATCTTTATCATCAGGTATTAGAAAACAATGTGCATTGGGCGGCGCTAAAAGCCGCCGCTGATCCTCAGTTTTTCAAAAGACTTTCCAAACACCAGGAACCTGAGTTTCTGTATATCGGTTGTTCCGACAGTCGGGTGCATCCCAATAATTTCCTTGCCCTGGAGCCCGGCCATGTGTTCATGCATAAAAACATAGCCAACCTCGTTATTCCTGAGGACTTAAGCGTAAAATCGGTGGTATACTTTGCCACGGTACACCTTAAAGTGAAACATGTAATCGTATGCGGTCATTACGGTTGCGGAGGTATTCAGGCTGCGATGAAACATACGCATTACGGCTGTATGGATCCCTGGCTCGGGCATATCCATGAGGTAGAGAAAACGCATGAGTCTGAACTGAAAGAGCTGCCTTCCGATGAAATCCGCCACAACCGGTTGGTGGAACTGAATGTGCTGGAACAATGCCGGCAGATGGAAAGACTGCTGAACTCAGAGGATTTTTCCGAACTGAAATCCATGCCTAAAATCCATGCCTGGGTATACAACCTGGAAAATGGGTTGCTAAAAGATATGAACTACTCATCATAGTTTCATCGCCGGGGTCGGAGTTGACTGGACCGGCCCCGGTTTCTTTTACCACTCTTTGGTGGACAGGAGATTCATATCTCCGTCGAATTCATAGGTAATGGGCTTCGCCGTACCGATCTCTCTTTTCAGGATCTGTTCCGGGCTCAGTTTTTCAATATGCATGATGAGGGCACGCAGACTATTGCCATGAGCGGCTATGATGATGTTCCGGCCTTGTTTCAGACGAGGTTCTATCTCAGCTTCGTAATAGGGAAGCACCCGGATTGCCGTATCCTTCAGGCTTTCTCCATTGGGTGGGGCCACATCGTAACTCCGTCGCCAGATATGCACCTGTTCGTCGCCGAACTTTGCCGCAGTTTCGGCTTTATCCAAGCCCTGCAGGTCTCCGTAGTGACGCTCGTTAAGTGCCTCATTTCTTGTAACCGGTATCCCCGCCATTCCGCAGGTTTCCAGGATAATGTTCAGGGTGTTCTGAGCCCTTTTCAGGTTGGAGGTGAAAGCCTCGTCGAACTTCATGCCCTTAAGTTGCTCTCCGGCATTCCGTGCCTCGTCGATCCCTTTTTCCGTCAAGGAGACGTCTTCCCATCCGGTAAACCGGTTTTGCAGGTTCCATTCGGACTGTCCGTGTCGTACGATTGTTAATTGCGCCATGATTCTTAACCGCCGCAAAGATATCAATTCCCCGTGATTATGCCTTCCGAATCAGGCGGATGACGGGAATCAGGCCGACTTTAATGTCCTGGAATGATAGGTTTTGATATGAGGTCCCCAGAATAGTCTGGCAAAGATCCGGATCAGGGAAATGCCTCCCACGATGTACATGATCGAGTTGAATATGGCTAGCACATATTGGTCTTCATGAATATGACTGAAAACAAGGTCCTCTCCCAGAAATGTGGATGACACGGGAAAGCCCATCACACTCAATACGGCAATAAACAACAGAGCTGCCAAACGGGGGTATTCATAATAATGCCCGTAATACGCATTCAGATCAAAAAATTCCCGTTCTCTTTTTCTAAGCAAATTCAATGCTATCAGCCCCAGAACTCCTCCGCTTATAATACCTCCCAGGTACAGCACAGACTGCTGCAACGTAAGCATCTCATTAAAGGAGATTGACAGATACACCCAAAAATGCGCCATCACCACCATTACCCAGGCCAGTCGCGGATACCTTCTTTCCGAAAAAGATTTGAAGACCATGATCATGGCGAAAAAGGCAAATAATCCGGGCAGATAGCGAAGTACCTCCGCAGGAAGCTGTTCCCGATTCACCAGCAACCAAACCCCTAAAGCATAAAGGGGAAAGACTATAAAAGCAACATTCATCGGGGTGAAGAAATCAAGTCTTCGTCCGATAAGTTTGATATTTCTGAATACTACCCGGTTGAGAAAAGCCTCCAGGTTCCATTCTTTCAGTGCAAGCAAATAGTAGGAGCATGCCAGGCGGCCGGAATTGAAAAAATTGGAACGGACTTCCTTTTCTGCATGATAGGTCTGATCACGGATGACATAACTAATTATGGAAGGCGATACCAAAAGTTGGTACGTCCGTAGAAATGCATTCCCGGCAAAATGGAACAAAACAAGCTTCTCTAACCCAAGGGCAAGTTCCAGTACCATGATACCAATTTGGGTGATGGAGGCATAGGCAATCTGCGATTTAACCGTTACCTGTACTCTGGCCACCAGAAAGCCGATCGCGGCAGTAAAAAACCCAAGCACCCCGATTGTCCAGCGGAGACCGTCCAGATGCTGCCAGAAGTGTTCGGTACGCATGAGTAAAAAGAGCCCGAAGTGTACCGACAGCGACCCGTAAAATATGGCGGAAGAAGGAGTAGGCCCTTCCATGGCTCGTGGAAGCCAAGAGGAAAAAGGAACCAGTGCCGATTTTGCGGATGCCGCAAGGAGAATGCTCAACCCGATAAAGCTACTGAATACTACATGCTTTGAGATATGTGCAGACACCGCGTTGGAATCGACCAGTTCGCTGAAAAAGATATTCTGATGCCAGAGATGGTGCATCCCCCACATGGCAAGCAGTATTCCCACATCACCAATCCGGTAAATGGAGAACACCTTCAGCGAATTACGAACAGGCAAGTAACGGTCCCGGTAAAACGCGATAAGCAGGAAGGATGAAATGCCCAGCATCTCCCATCCGGCAAACAAGGTCTCAAAGTTTCCGGACAGAACCGTGAAGTTGTACGCCAGGTAAAAAAACAAGATCGTGTTGAAGTAACGTTTGTATCCCGGCTCACGATGAAGGTAATACCGGCTGAAACGAACTACCAGTAAGGATATCAATGCGCCAACGAGCAGGTATACACAGCTGACCGCATCAAAATAAAAATCAATAACAAAGGTGTATTCTTTCGAATCATACAGGGACCATTCCCTGAAATTCATGGGAACCGGATTACTTACCAGCCACCAGAAGGAAAAAGCCACAAGGGCCAATCCATTCAAGGCAAGCAGATAAAAAGCCAGCGAGGCCAGGCTCTTCTCCCGGTTGGCGGGGATGAGCAGAGAAATAAGAAAGCCCAGTAGCGGGATCAGTACAAAACCGATAATAAAATAATTGCTGCTCATCATCTATTCCCTGATCTGATATACGGGCAGGGAATCATCCTGCTCAAAGCGGATATCTGTATTTTTTTCAATGCCTGTTTCACTGGGCGAATAGGATACATAACCTGTTTCTTCAAAACGGAAAAACACCTTGCTCTCCGGGTCAAATGCTACCAGGTGTACCCACCCTTTCCATACCCATTCCCGTGCTGCAGGTTTTTGTTCCATTGCCCTGACCACCACATCCGGTTTTTGTTCCACAACAAACAGCATCCGAAGTGGATCATGAATATTTACCATTTGCATGGGAAGCCCGGTCCGTAGATCCCCGTCAATTCCGTTAACCACCCCAATCAGTCCGGCCACATTGTGGGAGAGCTTCGAGCCGGCACCCAGTCGGTTATTATCCACCCGTGAAAAGTAGTATTCCAGATTTATTCCCCCGCAAACCGGGATAACGGTTTCCAGGATATTGGCCAGGAGCTTTCCATCGGTATCCATACCCGCATCATACGAATGCATAAAGGCTCTTCTATCCAAGAACAAGTGCTCAAAACGCTCACGCTTGCCAATAAGGCAAAGGGCATTGTTGGCATGATTCCATTCCGGACGCGGTTCAAAAAGCGACATGGAGCGTTTGATCACGGCCTTATGGATTTTTTGTCGCGACCAGGAAAGGTCTATGGAACTGAACCTCCGCGCTCTTTCCCGGGCATTATCACTAAGGGCATCGGTAAATGATCTTTTGATTTGCTCGTGAGCGGATAAGAGTGGGCCGGGGATTTCCGATTCATCGTAGAACAGAATTTCATCGCGGGTAGTATCGTGCAACCCGGCTATAAACCAGGTAGTTTCCGGAATAAAAATTCCCCTTTTCGCCAGCAAGTGCCGCACCTCCGGCATATTAAGCATCAAGGCTGCAGCCCGGCTGTTCACCGAACCGGGGCGACCGCTGCAGGCACCACAATCATACCCTGCATAATGCGTATTATTGACACTGCTGGCTCCATGACCGATCAGGTATACCAGGGGATCCAGATCATTCCGGATTCCGACACCAAGCAATAAGCCATGCATCCGTTCGGCCATTTCCTCGTGCGTATATCCGTATCGGAGACCTTCCCTGCTTTGTTTTCCGTTATAGCTAAGTGCCAGCTTCCCCTCGGGAGCCATATGCCTGACCGAACTCACCATTGCCGGTGTCGGACCAGGGCGAAAAATACTCAGTGACAGACGAATTGCCGACCAGACTCCCAGTAATTGAGACAATACCCAACCACCGAAAGCTCCGTGCGAATGAGGGTGAAAATGAAGGTCGCGGTCGTGTTTCCGAATGCGCCCCGTTTCTTCCACGATATGCCCGGGATTTACCGGTACGGGACAAACCTTGGAAAGGAAACGGGCTCCTTCGGGCTGAAAATACATATCCAGGTTGAAATGCCCGGCCGTGCCATAAGTCCGGCATCCCGGCTCTCTTAATTCTATATACCTGCGAAGCGAGCATTCCCGATCATCAATACAGAAAAGAGCCTGGAAGGGCTTGTTGCCCTCCTTCTCTTCCTCTTTCTCATTGCGATTGGTTCTGATTCCCTCCAATACCGCATCGAAATAGGACCATTCCAATGCTATCTGGAATAAGGTACAAAGCTCAAAATACTCAGAGGTTTGTTGATGTTTGTGTTTAGGAGGGATATCCTGAATTTGCCTGGCCAGGGGTAACCACCCTTCCCCGAGCTTCCGGTCGAGCTGATCCAGTTCCAACAGAAGTTCAAAATACAGGAAATCACGAAGCGACACCTGACGCGGACTCATCAGATGGCCCGGTTTCTTCTCGAGAGTCGCTATCATTCCGCTCCATCCCGGATGTGCAAAGGCCATATCGAATAAATAAGTCTCAAACCAGGAATCCTCCCCAACCAGTAGTGTCAGTATTTTGGAAAGGTCGGGAGGTTCCTGAAGAAACTTCTTCACCCGCGGACTTCTGAACAATCCCCAATGGGCCTGTTTTTCCAGGGTTCTTACCGCATCGAGAAAGGGCATATCCCTGCCGGGAAATTTCCATATGGATACTCCCTGATCCAGGTAGGCGCCCACAACCCGGAACAATACCGGGTGTACCTGTTTGTCGAGATTTACCTTGACCTGGTCTTTCCAGGCATTACGCAATTGCCCTATTGTACCGGAATAATCGGGAGTAAACTCACCGTGTAGCAATTTGTCCATCCATAACGGCTCCGATTCAGGACCTTTACGCTCCCTTACCACCCGCTCCAGAACCGGGTACCGGATCTTTCCTTTCGCAAGCATAGCCCGATATTCCGGAAGCCCGAGATAGGTTTGATAACCGAAACGGCCGGATGCTTCCTTCATTGCCCGATGAAAGGGCAAATGCTGATAAGCATGCAGGGTATTATGGTGTATGAAATCTTTGAGGGGGGATTGTTCCGGTAAAAACTTGCAAAGTCGCGGCAAGCATTCCTGCTCGTTAAATCTTTCCTTGGGCATAAAGCAGAGTGGGAGTAGCTGGCAGGTTTCCGGGTACAAAACCGGATAGGGTTTGGCAATAAAGCACCAGACCAGTCAGAAAAGCGAATGCATGAATGGGAGTCAACCGATTATCGTCCATCAATCACACTTAATTATCAAGTCATCACCAGGCGACCCTATGCCAAAAGCGGCATGGAAAGCCGTATTGGGACGGCCTTCAAAGATACCAATTCCGGTTAATTGAATTCTGAAAATTATGCTGACAAATCCATCCCGAAAACAGGAAGACCCAGGATTTCTTTCTCAAGGAATCTGCGGAGAGATATTACCGGGATTTTAGAAAATCCAGGCGGAATATGGGGTCCAGCTCTTCCGTGTGTTCCAAACGTATCAGATCCTTAAGCACCCCGTCTTCCATACCATAAACCCAACCGTGTAAAGTCGGGGCCTGCCTGTTTTGCCAGGAGCGCTGAATGATTGAGGTTTTTGCGAGGTTATACACTTGTTCGCGGATGTTGAGTTCCACCAGGCGGTCGGCTCGTTTATCCGTATTTTCTATAGCATCCAACTCGCCCTGGTACAAGCGGTATACTTCTTTGATATTCCTCAACCATTTATTGATCAATCCAAGGTGGGCATTCTCCATGGAGGCTTTCACCCCTCCGCATCCATAATGCCCCACTACCATAACGTGATCCACCTTCAGCACCTCCACGGCATATTGCAATACGGAGAGCATGTTCAGATCGGTATGTACGACCATGTTGGCCACGTTGCGGTGCACGAAGATCTCGCCCGGTTCCGTATTGGTGATCTGATCTGCCGGCACCCGGCTGTCGCTGCACCCGATCCAGAGGAAACGGGGGCTTTGGCCCTTGGCGAGGTTACGGAAAAAATCAGGGCTGTTTTCCACCTTTTCCTGGGCCCAGGCTTTATTGGAGAGAAGGAGTTGTTCGTATGATTTCATGATTCACTTTCAAATTTTTTCCCGTCGGCTTTGAAGTATGGATTCTGGCTATTGACCTTCCGGATGAGCTCGATGCGGATGGATTTTTCCGGTGCCGAACGGATGAAATCGTCCAGCAATTCATAAATATCCGGATCGATAAACCGGGCTGCCGATCCATCTATCAATACTTCAGCGCCTTTTGGCATATCTTCTATAATTTTACTCAACAGTCCCTTATTAAGGTAAGTTACATTGTCCCTCAACTTGATCAGGTGCCTTCCCCTGTCAGTAACGTAGGTAATCCCTTTGGTATAATTGGAACGTACCACAAAGAAGATCCCGACGAGCAGTCCTATCCCGATCCCCTTTAGCAGGTCGGTCATCAAAATGGCCACGATGGTTACGGCAAAGGGAATGAACTGGTTGATTCCTTTGCGGTAATTTTCCCGGATGACTTCCCAGCTGATGAGCTTGTATCCCACCAGGATCAACACTGCGGCTAATGCTGCTTTTGGTATGAGATTCAGAATATGGGGAAATACCAGGACAGAAACCAGCAACAGTATCCCGTGGAAAACGGCAGAAAACCGGCTTCTGGCACCGGCCACCACGTTTGCCGAACTGCGAACGATCACGGCGGTAATCGGTATTCCACCGATCAACCCGCTTATGAGGTTGCCTACTCCCTGGGCTTTCAATTCCCGGTTGGGCGGAGAGATCCGCCGCTGCGGGTCAAGCTTGTCACTAGCTTCCAGGCTCAGCAAGGTCTCTATTGAAGCAATCAGGGCGATCACCAGGGCTACTTCATAGGTAATGGGCAACTGAAGCGCCCGCCAGTCGGGAAGGGTTATCAGGTTCTGTGGATTCCCCTGCACGCTGTCGAGGGGAAGGTTGACGAGATGTGTTCCGGAAAGCACCCACCCCGGATTAACAGATTGCAATAATCCGTTGATGAGGGTTCCTGCAATTACAGCGATCAATGCCCCCGGCACAAACTTGAACAGGGAGTATTTTTTCAGACTTTTTCTTCCCCAAACGAGGATTATCAAACCTGCAAGCAGCGAGATGATCAGGGCTCCCGGCTCAAAATCCTGGAGGGAGCGTAATAGTTCGGTAATGGTATTTTCACCGTCATCCTGCACAAAAGCCTCGTCACCTTCATAATCGGTATCGATTCCAAGCGCATGGGGGATTTGTTTGAAGATGAGGATGAGCCCGATAGCGGCAAGCATACCTCGGATCACAGAAGTAGGAATGTAGTTTCCCAATCCACCCGCCCTTACCGCACCGAAAAGTAGCTGGATCACTCCTGCAAGAGCCACGCTCATCAGAAACAGTTCAAAGCCACTTTCCAGCCCCAGACCTTCGCCCATTTCCAGTATGGCTTCCTTATCGGCCCTGACTTTTTCCTCAAAACGCTTGAGGTTGCTCGCAACAATAACGGTAAGACCCGCCGCAGGTCCGCTGACGCTGATGTTGGAACCACTCAGGCTGCCCACCACGATTCCGCCCACAATTCCGGCTATCATTCCGGAAAAAAGAGGAGCGTCGGAGGCTATGGCAATTCCCAGACAAAGCGGTAGCGCCACCAGGTAAACCAGCAGTGAAGCAGGGATATCATCTTTCAGGTGGCGGAACATGCTCATGGGCTTTGCGATTAGCCAAAAATAAGAGATTAAGGCTTAACCGCATGATCTGGTAAGCAATAAAGCGGATAAACCGCTGAACCAGGGGAGAATGGGATCGGGGTTCCAGGCTCAGGGCATAGATCTCGCGATCAAAATATCCAAGGGCCTCCCCTGCCAGACCGGGATCTTCAAAGGTAGCATTGGTTTCCAGGCTTCCGTAATCGGAGAGTTGGTTCAGGTTATAGGAGCCGAAACAAAGGGCACTCCGATCAACCAACAGAAATTTGGCATGCAGAATCGTTTTCGGCCACTCCCGTATTTCCATTCCGTCTGCAGCCAGGTAAGAGTAAAGGTATTCCATCGCGGGTTTGACCAGGGGCACATCGCTGTGTTCGGAAAACAGTAAGCGAACGCGTACCCCTTCCACCACTTTCTGTCTCAGCAGTTTCAGCAGGCGTCTTCCCGGAAGAAAATAAGCCGCAACAAGCAACACCTCCTCCCTCGCCCCTTCTATCAGCATACGGTATTCCTCCCGTATTTCATTCCGGTTTCTGAGCCAGTCGTTGAATAGCAGCTTCACACGTTTCCCATTCGCCTGTTTGGGTGCCGGGGCCTGTTTACGTAAATAGGTTTTAAGTTTCCTCGGCCAATACACGGCGGCTACCGAATTGAGGATGGCAGCAGCAGGCCCTTGTATCCAGGCGGCCACATCCAGCCAGGGCATCTTCCCGTCACGACCGCTGTAGCGATCAGCATAGTTCAGTCCGCCAAGACACATCCATTCGTTATCGATCACAACCAGCTTGGAATGCTGTCTGCGACCCAGAAAAAAACGCCGAAAATTGAAGCGCCGGGCAAACACCTTAATATGCAGGCCTTTTTCCTGCAAACGGGCTTCTGCCTTTTCATCCATCCATGAAGTGCCGAAAGCATCGACCATGAGGAATACTTTGACCCCACGCGTAGCAGCTGCTTCCAGTTCATGAAGGATTTCACTTCCGGTAAGGTCCTTCCCCAGGATGTATACCTGTATATGGATGAAGTGTTTTGCGGCCCGGATACGTTCCAGGAAAAAGTCGAAAAAGGCAGGGCCTCCCTGAAAAAGTCTTACGGTATTTCCATCGCTGCTCCTTTTCAGGTAAGGCATAATCAGACGATTACCGCCCGGATGGCATGAATGGGAATGGATACATCTCCTTTGAGTTGTACGTTCGATTCCGTAGCCGCCCATACGGTGGTTTCTACGATACGTTCGCCTTCATCTGTCACAAACACGATCCGTATCTTCCCTTTGTAGCCGTTTCCCAGGCGCATGGCATGTTCCAACAGACGCTGGCGGTTCTTTCTTTCCTCAGCCGAGTTGAGCACATCCTGCGCGGGAAAGCGTACTTTGCCCTTGATGTCTTCTTTGTTAATAATAGAGGGTTCCATAGCGAAGTGGGTTTTACCAAATATACAAATTTCGACTCTTGGTGAAGCGAATCCGGTGGTTAAAATGTCTATAAATCATGTCCTAATTGTAGATTCATACGGGCTGAATCCCTAATTTTGCCTCTTTATTTACTTCCAGTAATGAATTCAATCGTAGAAAAAATCATCAACAACGCGTCGAAAGCGCACATTAACCTGTCTCCGGCTGAGCTGGTCGAAAATGCCATTCAACGGGGCGAAGGCGTTCTTACCAATACAGGCGCCCTTGCTGCTGACACCGGTGAATTCACCGGCCGTTCACCCAAAGACAAATTCGTGGTGTATGATGACAACACAAAAGATTCAGTATGGTGGGGCGACATCAACAACCGCTTTGAAAGTGACAAATTCGATCAGTTGCTTGATAAAGTTGTAAACCACTATACCGGTAAAGAAGTATTCGTACGTGACGCTTACGCCTGTGCGGACCCTGAATACCGATTGAACATCAAAGTGGTGAACGAAACGGCTTACCAAAACCTGTTTTCCAACAACCTTTTCCTGCGCCCGACTGCGGAAGAGTCAAAAAATCAGGAAGCCGACTGGCTCATTCTTGCAGCACCGAGTTTCCGGGCCAACCCGGAGGTTGACGCTACCCGCCAGCACAATTTTGCGATCATCAATTTTACCAAAAGAATCATCCTCATCGGAGGAACCGGATATACGGGAGAGATCAAAAAAGGAATCTTCACCGTATTGAACTACGTATTGCCGCATGAACGCAATACCCTGAGCATGCACTGCTCCGCCAATATCGGCCCGAAAGGCGATACCGCTATTTTCTTCGGCTTGTCCGGGACCGGTAAAACCACCCTTTCTGCTGACCCGAACCGTAAACTGATCGGTGACGACGAGCACGGATGGGCACAAAACTCCGTATTTAACTTCGAGGGCGGCTGTTATGCCAAGTGTATCGACCTGACCCAGGAAAAAGAGCCACAGATTTACAATGCCATCCGCTTTGGTGCGCTGGTTGAAAACGTACGTATGCTGGAAGGCACACGCGACGTGGATTATTCCAATGTAAGTGTAACGGAAAACACCCGTGCCGCCTACCCGATTGACCTGGTGGACAATATCGCCGTACCTTCCGTAGGCGATGTCCCGAAAAACATATTCTTCCTGACTGCTGACGCTTTCGGTGTACTGCCTCCGATCAGCCAGCTGACTACAGAACAGGCCATGTACCACTTCATCAGTGGGTATACTGCCAAAGTAGCCGGAACGGAAGCGGGTGTTACCGAACCACAGGCTACTTTCTCGGCTTGCTTCGGGAAAGCATTCCTGCCCCTGCATCCCGGTAAATATGCCGCCATGCTGGGCGAAAAACTGAATGAAAGTGGAGCCCGTGTATGGCTGATCAATACCGGATGGACCGGAGGCCCTTACGGAGTGGGCAACCGTATGAAACTGGCTTATACCCGCGCCATGATCACAGCTGCCCTGGAGGGTGAGCTTGACAACGTGAATTATGAAACACTGCCGGTATTCGGACTGCGCATTCCGCTCAGTTGCCCGAATGTACCTGCTGATATCCTGAATCCGCGTAATACCTGGTCCGACAAATCGGCCTATGACGCCAAAGCCGCCCACCTGGCAGAATTGTTCGTGAAAAACTTCGGACAGTTTGCCGATGGGGTAACCGAAGATATCCTGGCCGCTGCGCCTAAGGTTGCTTCTTCGGCTTCCAAGTAATCGGGATAAAACTAAAATTGAAGATGCGCTTCCGCGAGGGAGCGCATTTTTTTATTGCATCAACAGCGATTACCGGGGATTGTCCGGAATACGCAGCATCAGCTCTACCCGGCGGTTTCTTTTTCGGCCCTCTTCTTCAGAATTGCTGCGCATGGGCTTGGTATAGCCATACCCTTTTACAAAAAGCTGTCGTTCCTGCACCCCGCGCCGGATCAGTTCATCGGCTACGGCTCTGGCCCTGTCCTGCGAAAGTTTCAGGTTGTACTCATGGCTTCCCACACTGTCCGTATGACCCAGCACAGCCAGCTTCCATCCGGGGTTACTTTTCAGCACCTGAGCCAGGCTGTCGAGTAATTGTCCGGTTTCCGTACCCGGCACCCGGACATCAAAATCAAAAGGGATACTGAAACGCATAGCCCCGTTCACATCTCCGCGACTCCCGAAGGAACCGGCTCGCAGAAACACCCCTGAATCATAGGCATAGTCGTTCACATTGCCGATGGCAATTTTGAGATGATGCACCTTCCCGCGGGTAACCCGACAGGCTGCGGTGAGCAGGGTGGTGAAGCCGTCGTACTCAATGGTATGAGAAAACTGTTCATCCGGACTGAAAGAGAAGTTAGGGATGAAGTAGCTGCTGTTCTTTTTATGATTGACTGAGTTGATCATAACGGTGGTGCCTCGATCTCCCACACGCGCCAGGTTCACCGGGCGGGGGAAATTGGGTCCTTCTATCAACAAGCAGAATACATCATTGAAGGGTGACCCCACATACTCCGGGTACTCCTCCGAACCGAACACATAGTCGAAGTATAAGCTGTCATACAGCGGCACAAAATCAAACTCGATAACCGTGCTGTTGTAGACCGGACGGTTAACCATGCGGGAGAGGTCTTCATCGCCTCCCCTTCCTTCACGCATGGAACTGGAGGTATTCGGACTTAGGTTTTGTTGGGGGATGACACTGACCCTGCCGGTGGAAAGTACAATCCCTTTTTCCAGGGGAAAGCGGCAATGCTCCGTTTCAAAGCTTCCGAAACTTGCCGGATTTCCATGCACTCTGACATTAAAGACACTTACTCCTTCTCCCATAAACAGGTCAACCAGATCCTGGCGGTTCAGACTGGTATCAACGTCAACCTGAGCTTGTAAGGGCAGGCTTATTATCCATAAAATAAAGAAGAGTACAGGAAACTTCACTTCCCGAATAACGGGCTTTTCCGGCGAAAACGTGTCAGACTGCAACCGGAGCCTTGATCCCGGGATGCGGGTTATAGTCGGTCAGGGTGAAGTCTTCATATTCAAAGTCAAACACCGATTTTTTGTCAGGATTCAGCTGCATATGCGGAAAAGGACGAGGATCCCGGCTGAGCTGAAGTTCTACCTGTTCGAAATGGTTCGCATAGATATGGGCGTCGCCAAAGGTGTGGACAAAATCGCCGGGTGCATACCCACATTCCTGTGCTACCATCATGGTAAGCAGGGCATATGATGCAATATTGAAGGGTACCCCCAGAAACAGATCGGCGCTGCGCTGGTATAGCTGGCAGCTAAGTTTACCGTCTGCTACGTAAAACTGGAAAAAGGCATGACATGGCATCAGGGCCATTTTAGGCAAATCGGACACATTCCAGGCACTCACGATCATCCGCCTGGAATCCGGGTTGTTTTTCAGCTGTTGCAGCACCTGACTGATCTGATCAATATGGGAGCCGTCAGGAGACGGCCAGCTCCTCCACTGGTGGCCATACACAGGACCAAGATTGCCCTCTGCATCAGCCCATTCGTCCCAAATACTGACACCGTGTTCTTTGAGCCAGGCAATATTGGTATCGCCACGCAGGAACCAGAGCAGTTCGTAAATGATGGATTTCAGGTGAACTTTTTTGGTGGTAACGAGGGGAAACCCTTTTTGCAGGTCAAAGCGCATCTGATACCCAAATACCGATCGGGTACCTGTTCCTGTCCGGTCACTTTTGAAGGTCCCGTTTTCATACACATACCTGAGAAGCCGTTCGTACTGATCCATCATTCAAAAGTAATCCCGGTCTTTCAAAGGTTATCTTCAGTTTATCCACTACCCGTAAAACCTCGCTTTCCTCAGGCCATTCGCGACTTCGGAAAGGGATTTGAATCGGGTTTCCAATTCTGGCCCAAACCTTTAATTTTGCACAACCTATAAAAAGAGACACGTTACGATGGCTGAAGTAATCCGCATGCCGAAGATGAGCGATACTATGACCGAAGGGGTCATTGTAGCCTGGCACAAAAAAGTTGGCGATACCGTTGCACCCGGAGATATCCTGGCCGAGGTGGAAACCGACAAGGCGACCATGGAGTTGGAGAATTACGTGAAGGGCAAGTTGCTTCACATCGGGATTAACGAAGGCGATGCGGTGCCCGTTGATGCGGTCATTGCCGTGGTTGGAAAAGACGGTGAGAATATCGAGGCCATCCTGGAGGAAGCCAAAAAAGAAAGCGCCGCCCCTGCCAAGGAAGAGGAAGAAACCGTAGCCGAAGCTCCGGTAGCACCTCCTTCAGAAGGCACTCCGGCCGGATCAACCGCTCCTTCGGGTTCTTCAGACTCAGACGGCCGGGTAAAGGCTAGTCCGCTGGCCAAAAAGATGGCCGAAGAAAAAGGCATTGATCTCAATCAGGTAAGTGGCTCGGGCGACGGAGGCCGAATCATCCGCCGCGATATAGAAAACTTCACCCCTGCTGCAAGTGCCGGCATTCCGGCTGTCACAGGAAAAGAGAGCTATGAAGAGGTAAATGTTTCCCAGATGCGCAAGACCATTGCGCGCCGTCTTACGGAAAGCAAATTCACTTCTCCGCATTTCTATCTAACCATGGAAATTGACATGGGTCGTGCCGTGGAAGCCCGCAAACGTATCAACGAATATGCGGATACGAAGATTTCCATGAACGACATGATCCTCAAGGCAGCTGCCATAGCACTCCGCAAACACCCTAAAGTAAACAGCAGCTGGCTGGGCGATAAAATCCGTTACAACCACCATATTCATATGGGTGTGGCTATGGCCGTGGAGGAAGGATTGCTTGTGCCGGTGGTACGTTTTGCCGATACCAAATCGTTGAGCCAGATCAGCGCGGAAGTAAAAGTTTACTCGGAAAAAGCCAAGAACAAAAAGCTGCAACCTGCCGACTGGGAAGGCAATACCTTCACCATTTCCAACCTTGGCATGTTCGGCATTGAAGAGTTCACGGCCATCATTAATCCTCCCGATGCCTGCATCCTGGCTGTCGGCGGTGTAAAAGAGACCATCTTCGTGAAAAACGGCGAAATGCGTCCGGGCCATGCGATGAAGGTTACGCTAAGCTGCGACCACCGTGTGGTGGATGGCGTGGTAGGTTCTGAGTTCCTGCTAACGCTCAAAACCCTCCTTGAAGATCCTGTCAAGCTGCTCGTATGATTCGGGGCTGATGGACGATGGACCATGGGGGTGAAACGCTTCAATCGTGAACCTCACTATGGACTATCGTCTATTGACCATGGACCATGGCTAATGGACCATGGGGTTGAGCCGTATCAATAGGGAACCTTGCTATCGTCTATCGACCATGGACCAGGCTGATGGACCATGGGGGGTTGAAACGCATCAATAGGGAACCTCACTATGGACTATCGTCCATTGAGGCTCTGATTAAGTATAGTGTTGAGAATATCTTAGACAGAGTACTGCCAGGGCTTTGCTCTGATTCATTTCTTGCTTTAACAGATCAATGACCAAGTACCA
>CAXPEB010000103.1:0-43889 GCA_964215915.1 Bacteroidia bacterium | reverse complement strand
GAAAAACGAAACCTGGTACCACGACCTGAGGAATGCACTGGACAACAAAGGCCCGTTTTATATTGACGGCTGCCATATTTCTGATCAGGGTAACGAACTGATCGCGGGTGAAATCTATCGCCTGGGTTTGAAAGGATCCGCTGATTCAACCGGCAGAATCACTCAACCTGCCCACTAGTTAGCGGAACCAAGCGTTCGCATCACACCCGGGAAAAAGTCTGTTTCTGATCAAATCTGCCATTTTGCCGTATTGGGCTATATTCGGTAACCTGTTTTCTGTATCCTTATCCCGGGAACCAACCGGACGGAATCAAATAACAAGAACCATGAAGAGAGATATACAACAATTAGCCGTATTTGCACTGTTAACCCTACTAGGTATTGGACATGCCAAAGCACAGTTTGCTCATACGCCGGTAGATGCCGATAGCATGTACAATGCCTTTCCGGGCATGGTGCAAATGCCCGACGGAAAGCTGATCCTCTACTATAAAAAGGGAACGGATCACGTAGGTTCCGACGATATTCAGGCGTATAAAACTTCTACAGATAAAGGGAAGACCTGGAGCAGCTATAACAAAGTCAGCTGGCCGGACAGTGCCTTGAAAAAAATGGCTGGAGCACAGCCCACCTTGCTCAGCAACGGGAAACTCATCCTGGCATTTTCTTCTTCGGGAGTAGGTTTTTCCATATCGGATGACTCAGCCAAAACCTGGGGAAACCTTATCAAGCTCAACTCCTCTTTCAATTATCTGGAACGTACCTCAGCCAAAGTGGTGGAACTTTCGAATGGCCACGTGGTTTGCGCATTCAACGGTAAGGATTCGAACGAGACATATCTGTCTGCCCACATGCTGGTATCAAAAGACAAAGGGCTGACCTGGGAAGAAGAATCACTCATCGCAGACGGGAATGCAGACTCCATTGATTATGCGGATCCCAACTTGGTATTGCTGTCGACAGGAAAGCTGGTATGCCTGCTCCGAACCGGGGAAGGAATCATTCATGTAAGCTCAAGCACGGACAATGGCGTTACCTGGTCAGACCCGGCACCGGCTTTTCCCGGACAAGGCTCACCCCGTGCGATTTGTGACAAAAACGACAGTATTTGGGTGTTTTTCAGGTCCAGGCTGATCGGTCCCTACAGGCATAAAATAGCGCTGAGGAAATCCGGAGACGGAGGGCTTACCTGGTATTCTGACCAGGAAGAACTGATATTGGATACGGCAGGAACAACGACCAACGGGATGCTCTATGCTTCACCGGTGCTATTCGATGACAATAGTATCGGGTTATCGTATTCCGTTGAGCTGGATGTTGACAAGGCAGATGTACGCTACATGGTACTGAACAGCAATATCAATGGGGTATCGGTTCACAACACAAACAGAGTCGTGACAGTGTACCCCAACCCGGCAGAACAATTTCTCTGGATCAATACGGAGACACCCTTTTCCTGCCTCGAGATTGTGGATATGACGGGAAGAAGGTTAAAGACATACCCGGCTGAGACAGGCAAATCATCTACTGCGCGTATTGATCTGGGGGAGTACCGCTCTGCGCCCTATATCCTCAGGATTATTTTTGATGATGGCATAGTGGAACAAAGAATTCTACGAAACTGACAGTGGGGAAGCAACGGATTCTGTTTCTGATTCCGCCAAACGATTACCTGTTCCGCAGGCTGTTTGAGCAGATTATGAATGATGCCTTGCAACGAGGACACGAGATTGGGGTACTCAAATCGACACGGGCGAAATGGAAAGAAGAAGACCTGGCTCAATTTGCCGGGGTGCGACATACTTACGGTAAGGCTCTGGCAGAATCGGAAGGGAAGCCTGCGGGATCTCGTATCGGGTATCACCTCGGAATCATCCGTGCTATTCGTGAGATGAAGCGGGAAGTCGCCAAATCTCTTGCTGACTTTTCTCCCGATTTGGTTCTTACCCCCGATTCTTATGACCCGATATTACAGGTAATACATCGTTCACATCCACAACTACCCCTCTATTACCTGCAGCATTCCAATATCGTATCCGCGCATGTCGGAGCAAACAGACGTTCAAGGTTGCAGAACAGACTTACGGGGTTTTTAACAGGGATCCGTCTGAATGATACAATTAATACACCGCCATTTGGCTCAAAGAACCTGCAATACCTTATGTGGGCTCCGAGATGGACGGATAATGTAGTACCGGGTCAATACCGGATAAAACAAGTGCCCCGCATTCTTTCAGAAGAACGTATCCCGTTTACCGGAATGAAAAATGAAGTTCCCCGTCTGCTGGTCATACTGAACAAACGGTCTTTTATCGGGGAAAAGGGTTGGCTGGTCTTTGCGGAGTTTTACAAAAATGCCTTTGCAGGTTCTGAGTATGAGGTGGTGTTTAAAGCCCACCCGAATGACGACATCGGCTTTGCCCGATCCGCCTTAAGTGGTTTTGAGGTGATTTCCGGAGATATTGATCTTGAAGAGTTTGATGCAGTGGTAGGCCACTGGTCCACTTTTGTTTATGAGGCTACCCTCAGGGGGAAGGCCTATCTGATGGCCAATCCCGGAGGAAAATTCGATTTTCGAAAGTTTCGGTTGGATGATTACCCCCTGATGCTGAATGAGGCGGGAGATTTTGAAACGCTGTTTGGGAAAATAAGAAATAAGGAAATCGATGTGGAAGAACTAAACCGCCAATTCCTGACCGGTCATTTGGGTGAGGGATTCGGAACCTCCTCCGATCATCTGTTTCAAACTATTCTGTCCGGCAATGAGTAGGTCTACCTTTTTCAAGGATTCCTGGAACTACCTAAGCTCTGAAATAGCTACAAAAGGGCTGGCATTCATTTCCATCCCGGTATTCACCCGCTTACTGACCCCGGAAGATTATGGTTACCTCAATGTGATCACCTCCATAGCCGGTTTGATTGTACCAATTATCACCCTAAACATGTCCGTTGGATTGGGAAGGTATTATTTTGAGAAGGATCAGAAAGACTTCGACAGCTTTATGAGCACGAGTCTGATAATCTGCCTTCTGCCCCTGTTGGCCGGGTTTGGAATTTCCCTGTTCCTGCAGGAGGAGATAAGCCGCTGGCTTAGCATTCCGGTCGAAGCTATCCCCTATGTGTTTCCAACCGCAATCCTGTTGTTTTTTTCTTCGGTCATCCTCAGCATACTCCGGGCTGAAAGAAAAAGCAAGGAATTAAGAATGGTTACCATTTCCAGGGGATACCTGGGTTTTTTCCTGGCAGCCGGGTTCATGTATTTTATGACCGAACACGTGTATCTCGGGAGAATGTGGGCCAACGTCATTGTCCTTGTTCTCACCCTGGCCTGGTTTCTCCGCAGATTCGGGTCGTATCTCAGGTGGGAAGTCAAATGGAACCATATCCGGTACCTGTTCAGTTACGGGATGCCACTTCTTCCGGCTAGCATCAGTGCGGTGCTTCTTATGGAGATAGACCGGATTATGATCAATTCATACAGGGGAGGAGAAGAAGCCGGTCTGTACAGCTTTGCATATAACATCAGCATGCTCCTGCTGGTGGTATCGAATGCCATGCAATATGCGTTTCTTCCCGATTACTATTCGCTGATGAATCAGGGAGAAACAAAAAAGGTCAATGACTCGTACCGTCTTATCATTTCGCTGATTTCAGTAGGAGCACTCGGACTCATTCTGTTTGGGTCGCTGATCGGGCAATTGCTGGGCACCAAAAGTTTTGCCTCCTCCTTGCAGGTAATACCGGTAATTGTGGTCGGTCAGTACTTCCTGAGCTTTGTCCCGCTTTTTAAGCAGGGGGTCTCATATGCGAAAAAAAATATGTACGCAACCCTGAGCATCCTGATTGCCGGGGGGCTGAATGTGATTCTCAATGCCATTTATATTCCGGTTTATGGATCGATTGCCGGAGCCTATACCACGGTAGCCTCTTACCTGGTGCAGCTCCTGGTAATTTACGGGATAGTCAAATATGTACTCAAACATGATTGTATCGGTTTGGGGGAGATGGTGGTGAAGATGTTACCGGTGGCGCTTGCTTTTTTGGCGTACTACGGTTTGATTTCACTCAACCTTGCATTCTGGCCGGACCTTGCACTCCGGCTTATAATCATGCTTATTCTGGCGGGTATATTAGTCCTGCCTTATCGAAGTTCAATAGTAAATTATGTCAACTAACATGTTAAAGGGAAAGTCCATTCTCATTACCGGAGGAACGGGTTCTCTGGGAAAAGCCCTCACAAAGCATATTCTTCTCCGGCATCCGGAGGTGGAAAGACTGGTCATTTTTTCGCGTGACGAACAAAAGCAGTTTCAAATGGCCCAGGAGTTTCCTACGTCCACGTATCCCCAGCTTCGTTACTTCATTGGCGATATCCGGGATTATGACCGGCTGAAAAGGGCAGTAAAAGGGATTGATTATATCATCCATGCCGCAGCAATGAAACATGTGCCTATCGCAGAATACAACCCGATGGAATGTGTGAAAACCAATGTACTGGGCGCGGAGAATGTAATCAATGTCAGCCTGGAATCAGAAGTAGAGCGGGTTGTGGCGCTTTCCACGGACAAAGCCGCTGCCCCCATCAACCTTTATGGGGCCACGAAACTGGCTTCCGACAAATTGTTTGTAGCGGCCAATAACATTACCGGATGGAACCCCATTAAGTTTTCGGTGGTTCGCTATGGTAATGTGATGGGCTCCAATGGAAGCGTAATCCCCTTCTTCCTGAACAAACGCAAGGAAGGAGTATTGCCGATCACCAGCGAAAAAATGACCCGTTTCAATATTTCCCTGCAGGGTGGTGTGGATATGGTCATGCATGCGCTGGAGCATTCCTGGGGTGGGGAAATCTTTGTTCCCAAAATACCGTCTTACGATATTTTAACCCTTGCAGAGGCAATCGGTCCTGAATGTGAAAAGCCGGTTATCGGTATCCGCCCTGGTGAAAAGATCCATGAAGAAATGATCACCACTTCGGACTCCTATTATACCTACGACCTCGGTAAATACTATGCAATCCTTCCGGCAACACACCGTTGGAAGCTGGAGGACTTCACCAACCATTTTAATGCCACCAGGGTAGAGGAAGGGTTTTGCTATCATTCCGGTGAGAACACGGAATGGGAAACGGTTGAATCGCTCAGAAAACTGATCCGTGAACATGTGGATCCAACATTTGAAGTATGAACATCCCGTACGGAAAACAACATATTACAGAAGAAGATCTGGCTGAAGTAAGCCGGGTACTTCAATCTGACTTCCTTACACAAGGGCCGGAACTGGCCCGTTTTGAGGAGGCTTTTGCCCGGCGCATCAATGCCCCTTACGCCGTGGCTGTGGCAAACGGCACTGCCGCTCTTCACCTGTGTGCCATGGCCCTGGGTGTAAAGCCGGGTACCCGTGTGATCACCACACCTATTACGTTTGCCGCTTCTTCCAATTGTATCGCCTATTGCGGCGGTACCACGGAATTCTGTGACATTGACCCGGATACTTTTCTTATGGATCTGGACGCTCTTGAGTCCATGCTCAAAGCACAGCCCAAAGGCTACTACTCAGGAGTGATTCCGGTGGCCTTTGCCGGACTCATGGTAGACATGAAGCGCCTCAGAGCCCTGGCCGATGAATACGGCCTGTGGATCATCGAAGATGCCTGCCATGCCCCGGGTGCCTATTTTACGGATGAATCAGGGGAGAACCATTTTGCCGGTCAGGGAGACCTCGCCGAATGTTCCATCTTCTCCTTCCATCCTGTTAAACACATAGCCTGTGGAGAAGGGGGAATGATCACTACCGGCAGCCAGGAAATCTTCAAAAACCTCAACCTGCTGCGTACTCATGGCATTACCAAAGACCCGGACCTCCTGGAGAAAAACGATGGCCCCTGGTATTACGAAATGGTAGAGCTGGGATACAATTACCGGCTTACCGATTTTCAGGCCGCTCTGGGAAGGACGCAACTCGGCAGGCTGGATCAAAGCCTGGAGAAAAGAAATGCCATTGCCGACTATTACCGCGAGCAGTTGGCCGGAACCGGACTGGGTTTTCAGAAGGTGCCGGAAGGGTTTTATCATGCCTACCACCTATTTGTGGTATTGTCTGACCAGCGTAAGGAATTGTATCAATACCTGAGAGAAAATGGAATCTTTGCCCAGGTGCATTATATCCCCGTTCACCTGATGCCTTTCTACCGCAAAAAGGGCTGGAACGCAGGCGACTTGCCCAACGCGGAAGCATACTACGATAAATGCCTCAGCATACCGATGTACCCGTCCATTAGCGACGAAGAGCTTCAGTATGTAGTAAAGACCATCCGGGATTTTCAAGCAGGAACTTGAGCGAACAAATTCATAAACTGGCCCTAGGTACCGTACAGTTCGGGCTTTCCTACGGCATAGGGAATACGGCGGGACAGACTTCGGCGGAAGAGGTGTTGGCGATATTGGACCTGGCCCGCACACGCGGGATAAACCTACTGGATACGGCATTCCTCTATGGAAACAGCGAAAGCGTACTAGGCGACTGTGGGGTGGAAGACTTCCGGGTAGTCTCCAAATTTCCTGACCTGGAAAAGGCGGCAGAACTGGAAGCGATGTTGCAACAATCGCTGGATCGCCTGAAACAACCTTCGCTCTATGCCTATATGGCGCATCGTTCAGAGACCCTTCTGGCCAATCCGGAAATCTGGATACGCCTGCAGGAATTGAAAGCATTGGGCCGGATACGAAAGGCCGGCTATTCCCTGTATACCGTTGATGAGCTAAACCGGCTTTTGGACCGGGATATGATTCCGGATATCCTGCAGGTGCCGTTTAATGTGCTCGACAGGCGTTTCTCTGAAAGTTTGAAGGACCTGCATGACAGGGGAACGGAAGTCCATACACGCTCAGCTTTTCTGCAAGGCCTGTTTTTTCAGCCGGTACAGGAACTGCCACCATTTTTTGATGACTTGAAACCCTGGCTGTCCCAACTCAATCAGCTATTCCCGGATCCGGGTAACAAAGCCGCCGCCCTGCTGAATTTCTGCCTCGGCCAATCCTTTATCGATCGGGTGGTAATAGGGGTAAATAACCGGGAACAGCTGAAAAAAAACCTCGATACCCTTGAAAATGCGAACCATTCCGCCAGCCTTCCTTCAATCCCGGAAGTGCAGGAAGCGCTCTTGCTTCCGGGCAATTGGCCAAAACAGGAATCATGAATAAAGAGACAACTTTGCGACTCGGTGTGATCGGACTCAGCCCCGGAAACGGACACCCGTATTCCTGGTCAGCCATTTGTAACGGGTATGATCCGGAAGCTATGGCATCCTGTCCGTTCCCTGTTATCCCCTTATACCTCGCGGAACAATCCTGGCCTGAAGCCAGGATACCCGGAGTGGAAGTTACCCATATCTGGACCCAGGATCAGGAGATAACGGAAGATGTGGCCAGGGCCAGTCGGATACCCAACCGCTGTCAGAGCCTCGAAGAGATGATCGGGCAGGTGGATGCAGTATTGCTGGCACGTGACGATGCCGAACAGCACCGGGCTATGTCCGAACCGTTTTTGAAAGCCGGTCTCCCGGTATTTATTGATAAACCACTGGCTCTTTCCCAGGCAGATGCCCACGCCATGTTAGGTTATCAGACCTACGACGGGCAGCTTTTTTCCTGCTCTTCCCTGAAATTTGCACAAGAGCTGCTGCTTACCGAAGCCGAACGGGCAGAAATGGGTGAGATCTATTACGTGGAGGCACAGACCCCAAAATATTGGGATACTTATGCAGTACACCTGCTTGATCCGCTGATTTCCAATATACCGAATCGGGGAAAACTGGTTGGAGTGCGAAAAGAGGTGATCGGGAAGGTGCATGTGGGACAGGTGGAGTGGACGAACCTACGGGCACGAATTGCCACCTACTCCGGATATACGGTTCCGCTGCAGTTCACCTATTTTGGAGAACATAAGTCGGTTACCAAAGTGTTTTCCGATTCTTTCCAGGCCTTTAAAACATCCATACAGGTATTTCTGCAAGGAATAAGAGAACGAAGTATCAAAATCCCCAGGGAAGAAACCCTGGAAATAGTATCCATACTGGAACAAGGACGATGAAGATATTGATCATCGGGTTGGGCTCAATAGGCAGGCGGCATCTGAAGGTGCTGCAAGACCTTGGTGGGGTGGAAGTAGCCGCCCTCCGAACAAAAAAGGGAACATTACGGGACGAAACGGGTATTGAGGAGTTTGACCGGCTGGAGGCCGCGCTGGAATTCCGGCCCGATGGAGTGATTGTGGCGAACCCGACGTCTCTGCATGTGGAAAGTGCCAAGCCGTTTCTGAATGCGGGTTCTAAAGTATTGATCGAGAAACCCATTGCCCATAGCCGGGAAAAGGCCATGGAACTGGCGGAGTTTGCAAACCGCATTCGTGTAGCTTACTGCATGCGTTTTCTTCCGGTATCGGAATATTTCCGGAATGAATTGGACCTGGAAAAGGTGTATAAACTATCGTTTAAGCGCTCTTTCTATCTTCCGAAGTGGCATCCTTATGCGGATTATCGGCAGGAATACACGGCAAGAAAGGAACTAGGCGGGGGAGTGATCCGTACCCTTTCGCATGAGATCGACCTGGCCTGTCACTGGCTGGGTATCCCTGAAAAGGTTACGGGTGTGGTGGATCATTTGTCGCACCTGGAACTTGATGTCGATGATTTTGCCCTGCTATCCATGAAAATGAAGAACGGGGCACGTGCAAATCTTGAGATGGATTACTTTGCTCCGGTTAATGTCAACGAAGGAGAACTCTTCGATGATTTGGGCAAGTATTTCTGGAATGGGGAAGCATTGCTTTTTACACCCTACGGTTCGGCAACCCCGCAGACCCTGCTTAAGTTTGAAGACGTATACACGGAGATGTATTACGATCAGATGAAAGATTTTATCCGCTTCATTGAATCAGGAACCTCGGTCAATTGTACGTTTGAGGAAGCTCTTGCGGTTAGCCAGGTGATTGAGGAAGTAGAGCGGCAGTCATACGGAGAACAAAAACAAAATAGTAAATGAAAGTAGGATTTTTGATAACAGCCAGGCTGAAGTCGACCCGACTCCCTAAAAAACTCCTTCTGGAAGTGAATGGGGCACCCTATATCGTCTGGATGCTCAGAAGGCTGAAGCTGGCTCCGATATTGAGCGAAATCGTGCTTTGCACATCCACCCACCCTCAGGACGACGAGCTGGTTCAGGTTGTTGAAAAAGAGGGTGTAAAGGTGTTTCGGGGCA
The DNA here is from genome assembly GCA_964215915.1 of Bacteroidia bacterium. Taxonomy (GTDB): domain Bacteria; phylum Bacteroidota; class Bacteroidia; order UBA8524; family UBA8524; genus UBA8524. The sequence continues at coordinate 34,632 of CAXPEB010000103.1, read as the reverse complement.
GTGAGGAAGATGTCATTCAACGTCTATACGACGCGGCTCAAATCTATAAGCTTGACTACGTGATCAACATGACGGCAGACTGCCCCCTCTTGCCTTATGAAAGGATCGAACAACTGGTACAAACCTATCGGGATACCGATGCAGATCTCGTAAAGTGCCACGATCTGCCCCCCGGACTTTTCCTGAGCGGCCTCAAACCGGCAGCGATGAAAAAGGTAATTGAACTCAAAGGATCCGGATTTACGGAATACTGGCTTTATTATTTCCTTAAAACCGACCTCTTCAAGGTGGTTCCCCTGGACATTCCCACATCGCTGATTCGGCCGGATTACCGCTTCATCCTGGATTATCCGGAAGACCATGAATTTCTGACCAAAGTATACCAAGGACTGGGCCCCGATGCTTACCAAAAGACGTCGGAGGAAATTGTGCAGTTTGTGGATGAACATCAGGACTGGACCCTGATCAATCGCGAATGTGGCACCCGGGGAGATAAACGGACCCGGGATGACAAAACATCTAAAGTGGTTTTAAAGGACGGCACCATAATCGAATAACCATGTCTTATTATTTCTATACCGAAACCGCCTTTCACCATATGGGTGATATGGCTTTTATGAAAAGGCTGATCGATGCAAGTTCCGATATCGGGGCTAAGGGAGTGAAATTCCAGGTTTTGATCGATTATGACTCGTTCATTTCCCAACAGCATTCCATGTATCATGAATTTAAAAAAGGAGTATTCAGCGATGCGGAATGGAGGGAGATCTTCAGGTATACAGCGGGTAAAGGGCTGGATATCATTTTCATGCCTATCTGTACTTCTGCATTTACCCTCCTGGAAGACGATCACTACAAAGTCAGGTATATTGATATTCACTCCGTGAGCTTTTATGATGAGGCGGTATTGAGCCTTATCCGGAAGAGCACTATACCGGTTATTCTGGGTATCGGAGGCAGAACCACTGCGGAGATTGATGACAAGTTGTCCTTTTTCGGCAATCAGCTCCAGGTTCTGATGGTCGGGTTTCAGGCCTTCCCTTCGCATATTGAAGAGTTAAGACTGGGCAAGATCAAATGGCTCAAAGAGAAATATTCCGGTCTTTCCATCGGGTATGCCGATCATTCGGGCTTTGATTCGGAGCATGCTATCATCAGCAACGAATGGGCGTATATTCTCGGGGCAACCTTTTTTGAGAAACACATTACCGTGGCGGAAGGCGAAGACCGCTGGGATTTTCAGTCGGCACTGGATGCTGAAAAGTGCGGCCAACTGATCCGCCGCCTGGATTTTCTGGATCAGGAAGTTTTCCGCTATAGTCCGGAAGAGTTCGACCGTATTGAAGGAAAAGAACGGGTTTACCGGAACCGGCAGAAAATAGCAGTAGCCATGGGGGCTTTATCAGCGGGCCACGTTTTGGAAGAGGCTGATATTGCGTTAAAAATGCTGGATAGCACGGAAGGGATTGTCGACTGGAAATCACTGGTTGGCAAAACCCTGACCGCGGATGTGAAGCAGGGAGAAAAATTACATCAGGAAAACATAAGTCTGTGATGAAATACGGTTTGGTCAAAGAAGTTCTGGAGGTCTTATCCGTGGAGGATGAAGGGGTCATTTCCCGTTTCCTGGAAACCCTTGACTGGGACACGCTGAATGCCGGAAGAACAGAGCTCTCTCCCACGGTTGCAGTGGTGAAGATCGAGGAGAAACAGCCCATCGGGTTGGCTCATCTGTTGGAATACCACCGTTCCTTTGCGGATTTGCACGTAACTCTGGAAGGAAACGATTCCTACCGGTTCAAGCTCCTCGCCGATTGTACACAAGAATCAAAACCCTACGATCCCGATCAGGATTACGGACTCTATGAGGATGCACCCGGGCAGACCTTGGTGGTTCATCCCGGTGAGGCTGTTTATATCGGAACGGACATGGCCCATATGGCCCTGTGTGGTGCCGGTCAGGTTCGGAAGCTGGTCTTTAAAATCCGCCTGTCAGCATGAAACCCTTTCCAGGCGCGTACAAATTCCTAAACACTTCCCGTGTTCATAAAGGAGCGTATTCAATCGTTCCTATCCGGGTAGAAGACCGTCATGCCATCATGAACTGGCGCAACGAACAGCTTTATCACCTGCGTCAGGTACATCCATTGACAGAAGAGGTGCAGGACGACTACTTTGACCGTGTGGTTCGAAAGCTGTTTGAAGAAGAACGACCTTCCCAGATACTGTTCTCTTACCTGAAGGATGAGGTTTGTATTGGGTATGGCGGACTGGTTCATATTAACTGGACCGATAAAAATGCAGAGATATCCTTCATTATGGATACCTCCCTGGAAAAGGAAGAGTTTGAACTGCATTGGCTGACTTATCTGAGCATGATTGAAAAAATCGGTTTCGGAGAGATGGGCCTGCATAAGCTGTTCGTTTACGCTTTCGACCTTCGTCCGCATCTATACAAGGCCCTGGAAAAGGCAGCGTATTTTGAAGATGCACGCCTGAAGGAACACTGTTTCTTTAACCACGAATTCAGGGATGTGGTTATTCACTCCAAACTGAACACAACACCATGAAACTGGCTGCATTACTTAGTGGGGGACTTGGCTTTACTATCCTGGAAAGGTTGCTCGACCGCTATGATTTGCAATGTGTGTTTACGGATGCCGGTTCTGAGAAGCTGGCGGAGAAATGCCGGGAAAAAAAGATCCCGCTGTTTGTGGGTAATCCGAGAAAAGGTAGGGGAAGTGAGTTCCTGAAGCAGTACCCGGTAGATATCCTGGTTTCCGTGAATTATCTGTTTCTGATTGATGAAGAAATGATCCGGTTGCCCCGTGTGGCAGCCTTCAACATTCACGGATCCCTGCTTCCCAAATACCGAGGGCGCACTCCGCATGTTTGGGCCATCATCAATAACGAACAATACGCCGGCATTACCGCTCACCTGATAGAAGTGGGTTGTGATACCGGTGATATCCTGAAACAAATACCGGTTCCGATAGAGCCGGATGATACGGGAGCTTCTATACTCGGTAAGTATGCTCCCCTTTATTCCGGGTTGGTAGATGCTGTCCTGGAAGGCTTCCGCAAAGGCGAATGGGAAGCCATTCCGCAGGAGGAAGAGAAAGCCACCTTTTTTGGCAAAAGGGTTCCCGAAGACGGACAAATCAACTGGAACTGGCAGAAAGAAAGGATACGAAACTGGGTTAGGGCGCAATCGGAACCCTACCCCGGGGCCTTTACTTATTGTGGTGAAGAAAAAATTACCGTGGACTGGATTGAGTTCAGTGACCACGGATTTACCGATACCATGCCCAACGGAATGATCCTTTCCCTGTCTCCCTTCCATGTTAAAACACCGAACGGCGTAGTGGAACTGACCCGGGTTCGTCCGCATGCGGCAAAACCGGAACCAGGAAACGTACTGAAATAATTATGGATATAGGCAATTTTCATATCGACGACGACAGCGGTGTTTTTATCATCGCGGAACTCTCGGCAAACCACAATGGCAGCTTGGAAACAGCGCTGGAAACCATCCGGGCGGCTAAAAGAGCCGGTGCCGATGCCATCAAACTTCAGACCTACACGGCTGACACCCTCACCATTGATTGTGAGAAGGAGGATTTCCTGATCAAATCAGGGTCAATATGGGATGGAGCCACCTATTACAAATTGTATGAAAGTGCGTATACCCCTTGGGAATGGCATGAGGCTCTGTTTCGCTGTGCGGAGGAAGAAGGATTGATTTGTTTCTCCTCCCCCTTTGATCCTACTGCAGTTGATTTCCTGGAAAAATTTGACGTACCGGCCTATAAAATCGCTTCCTTCGAAATCACCGATATTCCTCTCATCGAATACGTTGCGTCCAAAGGCAAACCGGTGATCCTTTCCACGGGGATTGCAGGTGAAGAAGATATCAGGCTGGCTTTGGAAGCTTGCCACCGTATGAACAACCGGGACATCGCCTTGTTGAAATGCACCTCCAGTTACCCCGCACCCATAGAAGAAGCCAATATGCGTATGGTCGCTGATTTTAAGGAGCGGTTCGGTGTGGTTGTAGGCTTGTCCGATCATACCATGGGAAGCGTGGTTCCTATTGTAGCCACTGCCTTTGGCGCGAAAATTATAGAAAAACACTTCATCCTTGACCGTTCCATAGGAGGGCCGGATGCTTCCTTTTCCATGACAGAAACGGAGTTCGCAGAAATGGTAGAGGCCGTGAGAAAAGCCGAAAAAGCCATTGGTAAGGTGGATTATACCCTTACGGAAAAACAGGTTGCGGGAAAGGCGTTCAGCAGATCCCTTTATGTGGTGAAGGATATTCGCCAGGGAGAAGCCTTTACAGCGGATAATGTGCGTAGTATCCGTCCCGGATTCGGAATGCACCCGAAATACTATCGGGAAGTGATCGGGAAAACAGCAACCCGTGACATCACCCGGGGCGAACGCTTGACACCGGATCAGATAGCTCAATAAGCTGCTCCTCTTTTGCCTGTGAATAGGATTGATTCTCCCGCTGCGCGTTTCGAAGAAGAACTCAATGCCATTGCTTTCGACGGGATGCCCCTCGGTGTGATGTTGTCCAACGAGATCTGTGTGCAACTTCTCCTGAATAATGAAAGGCTGGGGTTGAAGCAATTGCCGAAAACCATCTTGCAGGCTTTGAGAACCCTGATGCTGGGAGCACCCAACACTTCTTTCATAGCAGCGGAGCCGCCCCCTGAACGGTACGCCTTGCTCACATCCCTGTCGACCAAACAGAATTACCTGAACCAGATTACGGCGGTAAGTCGTGTGTTGGGTCGGGATACCGAGTTGCGTTACCTGGTCCATGACTCAGATGCGCAGAGCCTTGGTACTTCCGAAAAAAACATCCTTCGGAGAACCCGGGCAAAAAGAGAAAACTGGCTAAGCTGGTACAAGTCTTTTCGGAGAATAATGCGTCCGTTGCGGCGAACTATCCGGACCTACCGTTCTTATTACTCATTCACCGAACGTTTGAATCTCCTGGTGATTTCTATGGCGCAGACTCAGCGGGCTCATCATGCCGGGCTGTTTCTTGAGGCCCATAGACCTGAATTCATTCTGACGGAATACGACAAGAACTTGGAGATGGTAAGTGTGATAGCGGCGGCGGGAAAACGGAATATTCCGACATTTTCACTTCTTCATGGGTTGATCACTTATTATGAACCCTATATTCCTCCGGTGGCAGATAAGATCCTGGTATGGGGTGAGTTTTTCAAAGACTATCTTGTTCGCGGTGGTTTGTCGGAAGACCGGATTTCCGTGACCGGCGCTCCGCATATACGGCCGCTTGAGAACGACCTCGCTGTCGGCGAACGGGAGTATATGACACTGGCGACCAACCCTTTCGATCCGGAATTGATGAAAGAAACAGCCGCTATTTTCTGCCAGGCGTACGAGGAATTATACCCTGATTTTCCCGGGATGAAAGCCATGGTCCGCTTGCACCCTTCGGAGAAAATGAACGACTATGCGGAACTTACGGCGGCATTTCCGCAGGTTCTTTTTGATCAGGGAAAAAGTTACGGTTTTGAAGATTCCATACGCGTAAGCCGCATAGTGATCACGTTCAATTCGGCTTATGGAGTGGATGCTTTGATGAAGGGCAGGCAGTTGGTCCAGCTGGGGAAACCGGAACAGACCGATTTTTTCACCGCTATGGTAGAGGCTTTCGGAATTGACCGGGCTTCATCCATTACTGAACTGGTGAAGATCGTCCGCGATCGCTGGGAAAAGGAACAGGGCCACGCGCTGGAATGGCAACGAAGCCTGTGCCTGGCACAGGGAGACGAGGCCGCAGAAAGGATCGCAAAAGAAATACAAACGATAAAAGCATAAATGCAATGGATAGGGTAATCGTAGTGGGCGCTTCGGGGGCCATTGGAAAAGCAATTGCCGGGGAGTTTGAAAAGTGCGGCAGTACGGTAGTTCGGACGTCTTCGTCGGAGAAACCGGGGTATTCCCGGCTGAATCTCCGTGACCGGGCTTCCATCGAAGCATTTTCAACCGGGATAGACGAATTACAGCACCTGGTGGTGGCGGCTGGCAAAGAGCCTCAGCAATCCCTGCGGGAACTTGATGAGGAACATCTTCTGGAGATGATGGACCTGCATTATGCCGGTCCCTTATGGCTGATCAAATGCCTGCGCGACAAATTCACCCCCGACTCTACGATCACGCTGATCTCTTCCGTAGCCGCAAATAAAGGGAGCTACGACCCGGTATACGCTTCCATGAAGGGAGCGGTAAATTCTCTCGTGAGAACACTTGCCAGAGAATTGGCACCGGTAACCCGGGTGAATGCCATAGCCCCCGGCTTGGTTATGGATACTCCGGTATACCAGCGTATGACGGAAGATTTTCGCGAACGGCATTTATCCAATACCTTGACAAACCGCTTGCTGAGCACAACGGAAATTGCCGAAATGGTGCAGGTATTCGGGAAGCAGAAAAGTTTAAACGGACAAATCATTCATCTCAATGGCGGACAATATTTTGGACAGTAAAGAACACGTATTGGTTATCGGAGGAGGCATTTTTGGTCTTTCTTCTGCCATCGTTCTCGCGGAGAACGGCTACCGGGTTACCCTGGTAGAGAAAAAGTACGACGTAATGCTGGGTGCATCACTGGTTAACCAGAACCGTATCCACTTCGGTTACCATTATCCCAGGAGCAAGGCCACGGCTGAGGAATCTCTGCAGGGACTGGCTTCATTCAAAGAATACTTCGGAGAGAGTATATACGGAGCCTTTGACAAGTACTATGCAGTAGCCCGGAGAGGCTCACATGTGAATGCCGAGGAGTTCGCGGCATTTTGCAGCAACGTAGGATTGGATCTCAAAGAAGCCTGGCCCGAAAAGCATGTGTTGAACAAAGACATGATCGAAGCGTGCTGGCTAACTCCCGAGCCGGTATTCGATTTCCATAAGATGAAACAAATTGCGATATACCGCCTTGCCAAAAACCGGAATGTGCGGGTGATTCGCAATACCGAACCGCTGACCACCAATCGGCTTTCGGATGATAGCTTCGAAGTGCAGCTAACCAATGGTTATAAATTGCATGTCGACTATATTCTGAACACCACCTATTCCGGAATTCCGGATTTTGTGGAGAAGAACAAATTCAAGCCAATCAAAGGCAAATTCCAGTTGTGTGTCATGCCAATTCTTGAGTCGTCCAAAAACGTCGATTCTCCCTACGGGGTTACGGTTATGGATGGACCCTTCTGTTCACTCATGCCTAAAGGATTCAACAAGAACCACTTCATCTTGTACCATGTCGTACACTCGGTTATTCAGCAGCATGTTGGGTATCATAGTGTTGATTGGTCGCCGATTGACGGTTTTGTGGAACTGGATATTATGGAACAGTCCAGGATGTTTTTTCCGGTACTGGATGAAATGAAACTTCGCGATTCATGGATTACCACGCGTATTGTCCTCCCCGACCAGGAGTTGGATGATGCACGCCCCACCTTTATGCTTGAACACGAAGACCGGGTGTTTTCCATTTTCAGCGGAAAGCTAACCACCTGCGTGGATGCCGGAAGAAAGGTGCTGGACTATTTGAAAAACAAAAACTCATAAGCCGGCAGTGGCCGGTTATTAGGAATGAAAGGAGAAAAAAAACTGTTGCTGGTATGTGCTACTTTACCTCCTCTGGTAATTGGCAGTACCGTTTTGCTCAAAAATATCTTTGAACGCTATCCCGGGAAAATAGAAGCAGCAGCAGGATGGGAATATGGCGCACGGGAAGACAAAAACTTTCGTCTTCCCTTCAAAACACACCACCTGCGCTTCCGACCCGACCTGCTGCAAAGAATACTCGACCGGTACAAGGGGCTCTATTTCCGGATCATTTGCTGGTTTCTGAAAGGGGTATTCCGCCGTTACAGACCGGATGCGGTTTTTGCCGCCTGTACCCCGGATGGGTTGTTTTTTACCGCATCGTACCTGCTTGCCAGAAAGTACAAGATCCCTTTCTATGCACAGATGCACGACCTCTGGACAGAAAACACCAAACCCGGGTCTTTCAGTGAATCGCTGGCAAAAAAATACGAAGCGGAGATATTTGCATACAGCAAAAAGGTGTTCTGTATGACTGAGGTACAGCGCGATTATTACCGCAAACGTTATCCGGAAATCGGTTTTTTCATGCTGCCCCACTGCATTCCATACTCCATGTTGGAAACCGGGCATCAACCCGCAGCGCCGAAAGGGGATAAGGATGAAAAACTTATTTTGTATACCGGCAATATCAGCAGGGCGATGAATCTGGATGCCCTGCAGCAATTGGTGGCTTGTATGGATGATCTTCCGTCCAATTTTCGGGTGAAAATGCTTATTGCTTTGAGTGTCGAAGAATGCAAGGCGCATGGTATCTATCATGAAAGGATTGATTATGATTGGGTAAGTGTAGAGGAGTCCAGACAGATCATCCGTTCCGCAGATGTATTGTTTCTGCCTCTCTCCTTCAAGAATTGCTCGGAGAATGAAGTTAGAACCGTTTATGCGACCAAAACCCTGGACTACCTTACTTCGGGCGTTCCTATCCTGGTGTATAGTCCGCCGGACAGTTTCCATTCCACGGATGCCAGGGCCAATGGCTGGGGCTATGTTGTCGAAGAAGATTCTCCCGGTTTGTTGGCCGAGTCCCTGATCCGTTTGTCGGAAAATGAAGAAATTCGCCGGTCGGTGCTGGAAGGAGCAAAAGCGGAACTACAACGCAGAAACCCTGAAACGCACGCAAATTGGCTTTTCGAGGAGGTAGAAACCGTATAAGCCCCGGGCAAAGTCCCATTCTATGATAAAGAGGCTGCATTATTTTGTCTTTCTCGTTCTGGCATTTCTGCTTTTGTCGGGGATAAATGACTATGCCTCTATGCTCACGGGAGAAGCCGAAGTCTTTTCGGTGCTGATTCTGATCCTGGTATTTGCCCTGCTATTCTTACGTCTTCTGGATCAGGGCAAAATGAGCTTTAGAGCGATGGGCCCCGTTGAGGGGTCTTTTGTAACGGCCATGGTCTCTTTCATTTTTTTGGGGGTATTGATGGCCTGGACCTCCGGAAAAGGTGATGCAGCCTATTGGGGTTTCCGGTATTATACGCCTGCCCTCCTGGTTTTTGTGGTAGTTTATCATTCCATATCCAAATTAAGACAAGAGAACAAACTACCCCGGATCATACGCCTGGTAAGGAATATTTTGTTTATCAATGCCTTTCTTGCGGTTGCGGATTACCTGACAGCCGGAGGACTTGGGCTGATCAACGAAGACGACCGCTATTCCGGCCTGATCTCCAATGCCAATGATGCCGGCTTTTTGTTCAATGTATTGATCATTCTGAACTATTACCTGTTTCGGCAAAGGCACAGCAGACTCGGCCTGATTGGGATTCTGTTCGCCGGCTTTGCAGTATTTGTTACCTTCTCCAAAACCGCGATTATCAGTGCCATTGTGATTTTGATCATGATCCTGCGAAAGGAAATTACCAGCGGAAGACTCAGTACGCGTTTTCTGCTGGCAATCGTCATGATAGGAGTAGTGTACAAAGGCTCGGACCTGCTCACCCAGGTGGACTCACTGGAGGCAACACAGGGAAAGCGGTTGATACAGATCATGGAGTTCTTCAAGGGAAATGTTAGCAATGAAATCACCACCAACCGGACAGAAATCCTGGAAGTGGCATTGGACAAGCTTAGGCATCAATGGGTATTCGGACAGGGCATACAGTCATTCTCCAATATCGAATCGCTGGGAGTAGGCTCACACAATATCTATATCCTCATTCTCGGTGAATCCGGAATAATTCCACTCATACTGTACATGGTATTTCTTCTCAGAATGGCTATGGTCACAAAGAAAAAACAATGGCGGCTGCCGGGTTCGGAAACGGTGCGGCTACTGGCTTTTGCCTTATTCATGTACGGGTTTACCAACCACAACATCTTTTTTTCCAAGTTTATCATTCTCATAATCGCCCTTGGCGTGGTGCTCGTTGCCGAAATCAAACAATCGGGAGCCGCTGCCAACGGAAGTACAATTAAACAATAGAACCACATGTGCGGATTTGTCGGGTATCACCTGGGTAATGGCAATGCAGGAAGCATCAGTGCCGAAACTTTGCGAAAAATGGCTTTTCAAATGCACCACCGAGGTCCGGATAATACCGGAATTCTGGAAAACCCAACCTGGGGGATGGCGCATAACCGGCTAAGCATTATCGACCTTCATGTCGGGGCCAACCAACCGATGTCCAAACACCGGTTGTACATGGCCTACAACGGTGAGGTCTACAATTTCCCCGAGTTAAAAAAGGAGCTGGAAGAGCTGGGACATACTTTTCAGACCCAGTCGGATACGGAAGTGGTGCTTACCGCCTATTTTCAATGGAGGGAAGAAGCATTCAAACGGCTCAACGGCATATTTGCCATTTCCATCTATGATGAAGAAAAGCAGGAGCTGATCTTGTGCCGCGACAGGTTAGGGATCAAACCGCTTTATGTTTATCATAAAGATCAGGTGCTGTTGTTCGGGTCAGAGATCAAGGCCTTTATTCCTTCAGGACTGATGGACAAAACCCTGAATCCGCAGGCAATTGTAGAATTCATGTGGATGAACAGCCCGGCTGGAGAGGAAACGGTCTACCGGCATGTAAGCAAACTGAAACCGGGTACCTTTATGAAGGTCAGGAACGACGGCAGCATGCAGTCGTTTGAATATTATTCTCCGGAGAATATCAGTAAGATCCGGATCAGTGATGAGGAAGCAATCCGTCAGACCGCCGTTCTGCTGGAAAATGCCGTAAAACGGCAATCGATCAGTGATGTGCCTCTTTGTATTTTCCTGAGCGGAGGAGTTGATTCTTCGGCACTTACCCTTTTGGCTGCCCGTCATTCCGAAAAAAGGCTCAACACCTTTTCCGTTGAATTCGACTTCTATAAAAAAGGAGGCAGTGAACTACCCAATGCCTCCCTGGTAGCCAAGCAGGCGGGCAGCGATCACCATGAGTTGTATATTGATTCAAGCAACCTTAGCGAAGTGGTAAACAAACTGGCGTTCCACCATGATGAACCGTTTGCCGATTCCGCTAACATTCCGCTTTATCTCCTTACCAAACAGATAGAAGGAAAATACAGGGTGGTGTTACAAGGCGACGGAGGCGATGAATTATTCGGAGGATACTACTACTACAATTACCTGCAAAGAGGAAGCAAGTATATAGGCCTGGCAAAACTTGTATATCCGCTGCTATCCGGCCTGTCATTCTCTTCCCCGAAGCTGAGGCGTTACAAAAGGGCCATTTCCTACCTTGCTGCAGGCGATAGGGCGCAATTGGTGGGAAGCCTGGTATTCGGAGGCTCCTATGCAAATAACCCGACCCGGGTGTTCAATCCGGAAATGATCGCCGGTGCCCATGGAGCAGATGCCTTCGATAAGTTGAGAAAATTCAAATCGTATAAGAACGAAAAGGATCTGCTTGAATACCTGAATTACTTTGACATGCTTTCCGTGTTGCCGAATGATTTTCTGGAAAAAGTAGATAAATCCACCATGGCCAACAGCGTTGAAGCAAGAGTGCCCTTTCTGGACAATGAACTGGTGGATTTTGCCATGAGCTTGCCCATCAATCAGCGCGTGAGACAGGGATCGATGAAGTATCTCCTGAAAAAGGCTATGGAAGGTACAGTTCCCGATCAGATTCTATATGGAAAGAAGCAGGGCTTTGGGGTGCCGTTTGAAGAATGGCTGAAAACAGGGCTCAATTCCTACTTCTATGAAGTGGTGAATGACCGTTCCATCCAGCAAGCCGGAATATTCAATACCGATGAGGTGTTGAAGCTGATGAAAGAGCATGAAAGTGGCCGGGTCAATAATGGAAACATTCTTTGGCACGTACTGAACTTTTCCCTGTGGTACCATCATTTTATGATTGAATCGTGAGGCTGGCGCATCAACTGTTGGCAGCAAGCCCCATCCCTCGTTTACTGAGACGACGGGTAATGTCAAAGGGCAATTATGTGGCGCTTTTTCACGGGGTTCATGCCCGACATTTCGGGATACACCCCCAGGCACAGCGGGATCTTCTGATGGAGGATTTTATCCGTATCATCGAATGGCTGGAAAAACGATTCACCTTTATTACCCCTGAGGAATTACTGAAGCCGGGAAAGACCGGCGGGGTATTGCTCACCTTTGATGACGGACTAAAAAACAATTACCGGAATGTGATACCCTACCTGCATGAGAAGGGTATTCCTGCCTTATTTTTTATTTCTACCCAGCATATCATTGATCCCCATAACTGGCTTTGGTTTGCACGGGAACGTGCTGCCTATCAATGGAACGACCCGGCAGAGGTGCCAGAGGAAATTGCGGAGGAGCTTTTTGATGGCATGAGTCTGCAGGAACTCAAGGCAGCCGTAGCCGGGTTCCCCAATGTATACATCGGAGCCCATACCGTTTCCCATCCCGACCTTCCCGACCTAAGTCAGGAAGAAGTGCTCAGAGAATTGGTAGACTCCCGCGATTGGCTACGGGAACAGACCGGACAGGCTGTGGAGTATTTTGCCTATCCCAGAGGGTTGTTCGGGAACAGAGACCGGGAATTGGTTTCCCAACATTTTAAAGCGGCTTTTGCCGTTGACCAGTTTGAGAACGGAGACCCTTTCGCGATACCCCGGGTAAGTGTGCATTCTGCGGGCAGGGCCTACCTGGAACTCAAATTCTCCCCACTCCATAAGCCACCTTATATCCTTTCGCCATGAAGCCAAAATTCATATACGTACTTGGCGGATTGTACAATGGCGGACAGGAACGTCAATTGCTCAACCTCACTATCGCCCTGCGTGCCGCAAATTATCCCTGTGAAGTAATTGTATGGAACAAGGAGAATTATTCTGCAATTGTTCGCAAACGATTTGAAGATCAGGGTATCAACTGTGTTTTTCTGGAAGGAGGAAAACGCAAAAGGCTTCTGGCCCTGAGAGCCCTGACCCGGGATGCAGCTGTGGTCCATTCCTTTACCTTTTATGTGAATAGTTTCGTATGGATGGCTACACTGGGAAGGAAGACAATGGGTATTGGAGGGCTGAGGGGAGATTTCAGGCAATACGCGGGAAGTATGGGCTGGAAGAAGGCCTGGCTGAACGGACTCCTGCCGAGACTTCTCATAGCCAACAGCCGTATCCAGGGCGAGTCTTTGAAAAAGGTATTCGGGTGGTGGGCGCCTAAAGTAGAGGTGGTCAGAAACGGTTACCTGAACGATAGCCCGGCACAACCTCTGGAGCAGCTGCCGGAAGTCGCCGAATTGATTTCCATTTCACGCATCGTGGACTACAAACGTTTCGACCTTGTACTGGAAGTTCTGAAACAGGTAAATCATCCCTGGCATATGACCATTATCGGAACCGGCGACCAGGAGGAGAGAATCCGGAATCAGGCTGCTGAATTGGGAATAGACAAGCAAATTACATTTGCCGGCGAAGTAACCAATGTTCCCGATTACCTCAGGGCTTCGCAGATCATGCTGCATATGTCGGATTTTGAAGGAACCTGCAATGTCATAATGGAGTCTATTGCCCTGGGAAGACCTGTGGTGGCGACCGACGTAGGCGATAATTCTTTCCTTGTGCAACACGGTGAAACCGGGTTTTTGGTTCCCAGGGGGGATGTTACCGCTGCCGCTCAGCACCTTAATCGCTTGCTCCTGGACCCTGACTTGTTGAAGCAATTCTCCGTCAATGCCATTGAATATGCGGAGTCTGCTTTTTCTTTGACGGCATACGCAACAAACACATTACAAGCGTATGCTAATTTTGGCTTGTCAATAAAAGACCGTGAATAAAATTCTGTTCAAACAAATTCTTGCAGGTCTCCTTACCCAAATCCCGCCTTTTAGGGACTACCTGCTCAGAAAGTATTATCAGAATACCGGGGGAACGGCCAATGCGGAATATTGCCTGGTGGTTTGGGCCAAGCACCTCGACAAACTTTTACGGAAGGGTTGGAAGCAGGAGGGCAGCACCGTATACGAACTTGGCCCCGGAGATAGCCTGGGAGTTGGAATAATGGCAGTCCTTTCAGGGGTGTCTTCCTATAAAGCCGTTGATGTGTTGTCGTACAATGTCATTGCCAATACACAACGGGTTTTACAGCAGTTTCGGGAACTTCTGCAATCGGGAAAGCCGGTACCGGATAATAAAAAAGTAAAGCCGGTATTTGAAACAACCCAGGAGGTCATCGAAAACCTGCTGGCCGGTATGCGCCGGGATGAAGGAATTGAAGAGAAGTTTGAAAAGATTGCAGAGGACCTCGAGCACCTGTTTGATCCCGGTTATCATCCGCATTATATCCGATATGTCCCTTTGAATGATTATCTATCCTCCGAAGAACCCGAATCGATAGACCTCATCTTTTCCCAATCGATGCTGGAATATGTAGATGATGTTCCGCAGGCGGTTCGGTTGATGCGGCGCTATCTTCGAAGTGGTGGCTGGATTTCTCATGAAGTGGATCTCGGCAGCATGCGTACCTCGGCTAAATGGGACGGGCATTGGGCTTACCCGGATTGGCTATGGAAGGTAATGCGGGGAAAGAGGCCCTTTTTTATCAACAGAAATACGGCCATCGATTACCGTAACCTAATGGACCCGAAACTTTGGTCGGATACCGAATTCCACCCATTCCGCAAAAAACCGGAAACGGTAAAGCGTAAACTGGCACCCCGATTCCGCAAGCTGGATGAGGAAACGCTGAGCACCTCTTCAATTTATTTCATTGCAAGGAAAACCGGACCCTGATCAAAATGAAACTGCTTTATGTAATACCTGCCAACAGGACTGAGGACGGATTGAAAATGAGTACGTTTATCCGTACTGAAGTGGCCGCTGTGAAAAGCCTCATACCGGATACGGAGATCTACTATTTCACAGAAAGGCGCAGCATAAAGGGGTTCCGGAAATCCCTAAAAGCACTGAAAGCAAAAATTGCAGAATTCCATCCGGACATCATCCATGTTCATTACGGCTCCACCACTGCCTTGCTGGTAGCACAGGCATCCGGTACCATTCCCTGGGTTATAACCTTTGGCGGCAGTGATTTGCTTGGGCATCCCAATAAGGGCTTTTACTGGAGGGTACGGGAAAGTTTTGCGGTGGGACTGAGCAAGTATGCGGCAGGTCGGGCTAATGGCATTATCTGCGTTTCCCGGAACCTGGAGGAAGCTGTTCCGGAAAAAGACAAACGGAAAGTGCGGTTGATTCCTCGAGGAGTTAATACCCTTTTCTTCATGCCCCTCGACCAGGAGGAAGAACGCCGGAAACTAGGATGGGATGTGGAGAAGCGCTATATCCTGTTTTCCATGCCCAGGGCCAATGCCGACGTGAAGAACATGCCCCTTGCCGAGAAGGTGATTGCCCAGCTTAACCAAAAGGGTCCGGAGGAGTTTGTCCTGGTTCCCCTTACCGGAAAAACTCCTGAATTTGTGCGGTCTGCCATGAACGCCTCCGATCTGTTATTGGTTACCTCCCTGCACGAAGGAAGTCCGAATATTGTCAAAGAATCAATGGCTTGTAACCTTCCGGTAGTGTCTGTGAACTGCGGAGACGTGAAAGAAAGGTTGCGAAATGTGAAAAACAGCTATGTCTCTGAAGCGTATGATGCAGAAGAACTTTCCGGTCTGATACGGAATGTCCTGGCTTCCGGAGAACGTAGCAATGGCCGGCAGGCGCTTGATTCCGACGGAATATCCGTGGAAATTGTTTCAAAGAAAATTGTCAATGCTTATCAGGAAATAACCCGGAAGTCATGAAAGAAACACACCCCCTGGTATCGATCATTACACCGGTTTACAATGCGGAACGCTATCTGGAAACGACCATACGCAGTGTGCTGGACCAGAAATATCAGAATTGGGAAATGATCCTGGTGGACGATCTTTCCACTGATGGATCCAGAGCTATTATGGAGCAGTTCGCGGAGATGGATACGCGGGTAAGGAACGTGTTCCTCGAAAAGAATTCGGGCTCCGGGGTGGCGCGAAATACCGGGATAGCTGCAGCACGTGGCCGGTATATAGCCTTTCTCGACAGTGATGATACCTGGCATCCGGAAAAACTGACCATTCAGATCGGGTTGATGGAAACGCATAACTGGGACTTTTCTCATACTTCGTATGGGTACCTGTATGCAGATGGCCAGGTAATGCCCCGGGTTTTTCACGTTAGCAGCCATCCCGTTACCTATACCGACTTGTTGAAGAGAACGGAGATTTCCTGCCTCACCGCGATTTACAATTGCGAGTCGATCGGCAAATTTTATATGTCGGAACACCGCCGGAAACAAGATTATGCCCTCTGGTTGGGCATCCTCAAAAGCGGGGTGGTTTCGCATCCCGTTGACCAGGTGCTTGCGTATTACCGTCAAACACCGCATTCGGCAACCAGCAATAAATGGAAACTGATCCTGAAACACGTGTCTTTTCTAAGGGAAACACAGGGACTGGGTCTGATCAAAGCCATATATTACACGGCATGGTGGATGTTAAACGGTGTAATAAGGTATTATGTTAAGTGATTGGTCTTTTTGGGTTGCCGTACTCCTTTGCGGTTTGGTGTTTACCGGATTGGTCTACACCTATATCCAAATGGCAAGGAAACGAGCTATCCTGGATATTCCCAACGAAAGGAGTTCGCACAAGACCATTGTAATTCGTGGTGGTGGGGTAATCTTCCCCTTTGCCTGGCTCGTATTCGCAGTTATCAATGCCTTTCCCTTTCCCTTTCCCTTTCCCTATATGACTCTTGGGCTGACGGCAATTGCAGCAGTAAGTTTTTGGGATGATATCCGGGGACTGAGTGCCCGGTTCCGTTTTTCTGTTCATTTGCTTGCTTTTACCCTGATGTTTCATGAGTTGGGTTTGTTCACGACTTTTTCCATTCCCGGTTTGTTGGTGGCTTACATCCTCTGCATCGGAGTACTTAATGCCATTAACTTTATGGATGGGATAAACGGAATAACTGGTTTGTATGGCCTTTCGTTCTTCCTGCCCCTTACCGGGTTCTGGACTACGGGTCAGGAGGATCAGTCGGTTTGGTCCAACCCACTTCCATTCCTTATTGCCGCTTTACTGGCTTTCGGTTTTTTTAACTTCAGGAAGAAGGCCAAATGTTTTGCAGGTGACGTAGGTAGTGTTTCCCTGGCATACCTGATGGTATTTTTCCTGTTATCATTAATGCTCGGCAACTCTTTTCCGGCAAGTACGGAATCAGCTGTTCAGGAAAATCAACTTCTGGAATGGAAGTATATCCTCATGCTAAGCATGTATGGAATTGACAGTATTTTTACCATTATTCAACGCCTCTGGCAACGTGAGAATATTTTCAAAGCCCACCGAAAACACTTGTACCAGTATTTGAGCAATGAATTGGGATGGCCGCACTTACGCGTAGCCTCCCTATATGCTCTCATTCAAATCCTGATCAATTACCGGGTGCTCCATAACGAGGTGAGTTTAGCTCAGGCCATTATTCTTTTAACCGTTCTGGCGTCACTCTACGTAGTGATCAAATGGTGGGTAATACGAAAAACCTTACCGAATGCCCTTAACTGAGGTACAGTTGATCGGAGCAGGTGGGCTGGGCCGGGAGCTGGCTTCTGTCCTGGAGCAAACCAAAGAACTGAGGGTTTCCGGGTTTTGGGATGATGCCTACCCGGCTATACAAACCGTTGGTAGGTGGAAGGTGCTGGGAAATACTACCGACCTGCAACACTCCAATTCCGGTGTTCCCCTGTTAATTGCCCTGGGTAATCCGGAGATCCGCAGGAAACTGTATCTCCAACTGGAATCTGCCGGCCAGAGAAACTGGTTCAGCTTTGTTCATCCCCAGGCATTGATTGTTGATCCGGCCCGGGTCAACCTGGGTCCCGGAACGATCATCCTGCCTTTTGCCTTTTTGAGTACCGACATCGTTTTGGGCGAAAACGTGCTTGTCCATACAGGTAGCAGCCTTCATCACGATACCCGGGTAGGCAGCCATTCGGTTCTGATGCCGGGGTCACGTATCACCGGCGGTGCTGAGCTAGGCCCTTGTTGTTACCTGGCTTCCAATGTGGCCCTGACAAAAGCGACCCGCTACCCCGATGGAAGCCGGATACTGCAGTCTGAGGTATAGAAGCCCTTCCTTTTCTCTGTCCGGCTACTCTTTCCTTTCCCCAACTTTTCTTGTTAAATATTCCTTTTTGTTCAGGGAAATAGTCCTGTGAAAGGAGTATTTTATTCTTTTGTTGAAATTCTCAGATATGCTGAGCCTGATTATTTCCTGGTTGGTCTTGTGGCTGTCATCTGTCCGCATAACGCACGTGTTGAAATTGCACCGTGCCGACAGACCATTCGGTAATTTGATTATCGGAACGGGGATACTGCTATTTGCCGTACAAATGCTGGGCTTGTTTTTCCCGCTCAATATGCTGTTGATTCCCGTTACAGCATTGGCTATTTGGGAATTGTTCTCCCAAAGAGGGTTGGGGTTAGGTAATTTCAACCGCCGGGAAAAGGGCGTATTCGTGCTGATCCTGCTGGTTTGTAACATTCCCGGAGTATTGCCCGTCTGGATTAATGATGACAGTTCGTATTACCTGCCCTCCATAAAATGGTTTGCAACGGAGGGTATCAATCCGGGTCTTTCGCAATGGAATATCCGATACGGACTGGCCTCTTCCTGGCACCTGCTGGCCTCGGTTTTTTACCTGCCGGGCATCAGTCCTGATCGTGTATGGAACTTTAACGGACTCATATTAGCCGCATTCCTGCTGGAGTCTCTGAAAAACCGGCATTCTGTGTTTGGGTTGATTCCCGTAATCCTGCTATGCGCACCATTTCTTAACGCTCCTTCTCCTGATCTTCCCCTGGTTCTTATTACGATTTATGTGGTGATCAACCACAACAGGCTCTCGGCTGCGGAATGGGCCATACTCGTAGCGGTTGTTGTCGGCCTCAAAGCAACCGGGGTTAGTTTGCTGTTAGTAGCGGGCTATCCGTTGCTTAAAATGCCACGGCAATTCATTCGCCTGAGCTGGCTTCCGCTTCTTGCTGTTTTTTTATGGATGGCAAGGAATCAGGTTACTTCCGGCCATTTATTTTTCCCGGTAGATTCCGCCTGGATAAAGACTACCCATACCCTTCCCCATACGATGTTGCAGGAATTCAGGGATGGCGTTCTGGCTGAAATATATGGACTTGGGTTTTCAGGTGAAAGCTGGCGCAATGCAACTCCGGCATTCGGGCAAAGGATCCGGTTGCTTTTTGAATTGAGGCCGTACAAAGTAGGGATGAATGTGCTGATCCTGGCAGCGACACTTTTTCTTGTATGGAGCTATCGCAAAGAAAAAACCCGGAATATTCCATTCTGGAGTGTTTGGTTTGCAATCAGCCTGTTAATGTGGTTTCTCCTTGCCCCGAATTACCGTTTTCTTCTGGGGATTCCTTTGATAGCAGGTATGCGTCTTATGGATAGGCAGCAGATTTTCCGGGTTAGTGAGAGGCGGATTCCCGTCATCCTGTTGCTATGTATCCTTTCGGAGATTTGGATAAATACCCGCGGCACCCGGTTGCTCCGGAAAGTGAGTTGTGTCGATTCGGAACCGACAGGAACGGAACAGCTTCTTTTTCCGGTTCCCTATCCGGAGATCCACGCCGAGAAGATCATTAATACCGGTTCAGCATATTACCGCCCCGGCGATTGTATTTATTGCGGAGATGCACCCTTACCGTGTTTGCCTGATACAGTTAAAAGAACCCACGAAAGCTATGGTGTAAAGCCCTGGAGCCCTTAATCATCCGATTTTTTTCTGGTTTCAGAATAGAAAAAGGCGGGAACCAATAACAACATCAACCAGGGATTCATGGTTAGACGATGCAGGAAGGTCAACAGGTGAAAGGCTGATTCCCGATATAAAGTAGCCAAAAGGAGGTAGAGTGGCAGCAGAATAAGGAGTCCGAAACTCATAACCACCAGTCCGACCTTGACATAGGTGGATTTTTTAAACAATCCATAAATAAACAAGAGAGAAAACAGGTCATTTAAGAGAAACCGTACGCTTTTGTTTATGACGAAACGCCAGTTTTCCCCTTCCGGTATCCTTCCCTCGGCATATTGACCGAACCGGAACTCCATACGGGTATAATCAAACTCCTGGAAAACATACACATATCCCCATCCCAGAACGCTGAGCCCTATCCAAACCAGCTGTGTTTTACTTAGTTTCAGAGACATGTTTGTCCTTGTATTCCTGTTCCCCCGATACGCTTCCCCGGGCCCATTTCACCCAGATAACCCATAACCCGAAAACCACGGCATAGATGATCAGGGAAAATAAGTACTTATGCATAAAATGAAACAATGGACTACTATCATGAGCCAGATTGATCAGTAAAGCTAGTCGGGCGAGGTTGAACAAGTGAATGACCACAAATCCGGCAGGAACAAACCAAAGCAGATTGACCCACCGGCCTTTGAAAGCAAAGACAAAAGCAAAAAAGAGGATCATAACGGCTATTCCGTTACATCCTTCAAACAGGCTTACCGCCGAACTATGCTCGTAAGAAACATCGATTGCGGCGTGATAGGGAATCGGAGTGAGCTCCAACCGGCCTCCGAACAGCAAATTCAAATGCTTTCCGACCAGCCAGGAAAATGGGTCGGGGTTGTCTCCGAAGCGGTCAAGCCATAGCGCGTATGAAATGCTCAAAACACCGAAAGCTCCGACAAAGCGTAATAGGAAATACAGAACCCGTCTGTTTTCCCGAAGCAGGGCTTTTATGCCGTCAGAGCCAACCATGCCCGAATATATCTCATCGCCGTCATTGTGGCAATCATGAAAATGAATGAGTCAACAATTCATCCGGTATCATACTCCCTTATACCGGTCCCGATCCTGCAAGTTCATCGTAAAAAAACATCTCAGCTAAGCAAACTGGCAGGATATGCGTACCTCTGTTTACTTTGTACTTTTTAATCAATGGAATTTGCATAAACCAAAGCATATACATCCTTTCAAAAACAGAATCGGCCCCGGGGAACGGCAGCAGCTCAATGGGCATAGGGCTGTTACGGTATGGTTGACCGGATTGTCCGGTTCAGGAAAATCCACGCTGGCACAGGCGCTGGATGTCCACTTGTATGCACTGGGGTACAGAAGTTATGTGCTCGATGGAGATAACCTCCGAAGCGGTCTTAGTGCTGACCTGGGTTTCAGTTCTGCAGATCGCCAGGAAAATATCCGGAGGGTTTCCGAGGTCGCCAAAATGATGAATGATTCGGGACTGATCACTATCATCGCTCTTATCTCACCTATCCGAAAGGACCGCCTTCAGGCAAGAGAAACCATTGGAGGCGAACGCTTTTTGGAAGTGTTCACGGATTGCCCCCTTGAGGTATGTGAAAAGCGGGATGTCAAAGGCTTATACCGCAAAGCCAGAAATGGCGAGATCACTGAATTTACGGGAATTGATGCTCCATACGAGGCACCTCATCAACCCGAATTGCATCTTCGAACGGATCAACATTCACCGGAAGAGTCTGTGATGCTTATTCTGGAAATGCTCCTGCCCAAATTGCAACTATGAGCGGTTATCAATTGAAAAAATTACAGGAACTGGAATCCGAATCCATTTATGTGATTCGTGAGGCCTGCGCGCAGTTTGGGAATCCTGCCATTCTGTTTTCCGGGGGAAAAGACAGTATCGTATTGACTCACCTTGCCAAAAAGGCATTTTGGCCTGCTAAGATCCCGGTTCCTCTGGTACATATCGATACCGGTCATAATTTTCCGGAAACCATAGCTTTTAGGGATGATTTTGTCAGACAACTCGATGTCAGACTGGTGGTTGGGTTGGTTCAGGATTCGATTGATCAGGGCCGGGCACAGGAGGAAACCGGCTCCAATGCAAACCGGAATGTACTGCAAAGCATCACCCTGCTGGATACCATAGAAGCCCACGGCTTTGATGCCTGTATGGGTGGGGCTCGCAGAGATGAAGAAAAAGCGCGCGCAAAGGAAAGGTTCTTTTCACACCGGGATGCCTTTGGACAGTGGGATCCTAAAAACCAGAGACCCGAATTATGGAATCTGTTCAATGGCAGGAAAAATAACGGAGAACATTTTCGCATATTCCCGCTCAGCAACTGGACGGAACTGGATATCTGGCAATATATTCAGGAGGAAAACATAGCGCTGCCCTCTTTGTATTTTGCCCATGAAAGAGAAGTGATTGAACGCAATGGAACCCTCCTGGCTGTGAATGAGTTTCTGCGTTTGGAAAAAAATGAGGAGAAGCGAAGACTCTCCGTTCGGTTTCGAACCTGTGGAGATATGCTCGTAACCGGTGCCGTGGAGTCCAACGCCCGAACTACCGGTGAAGTTATTCGGGAAATTACATCCAGTCGCATAACCGAGCGGGGATTCAGGACAGATGACTGGCGATCCGATACCGCCATGGAAGACAGAAAGAAACAAGGCTATTTTTGATGACAGGCGATACATTAACGGAAATTTCGGTATTGCGCTTCACTGTGGCAGGCAGTGTGGATGACGGGAAGAGTACCCTGATAGGTCGTCTGCTTTACGACACCAACTCTATCCTGGAGGATCAGCTTAAAATTTTGGCGGATAGCAGCACAAAAAGAGGGCTGTCACACCTTGACTTTGCGGGGATTACCGACGGACTTAAGGAGGAACGAGAACAGGGAATAACCATTGATGTAGCCTACCGGTATTTCTCTACGGAGAATAGAAAGTTTATCCTTTCAGATACCCCGGGGCATTTGCAGTATACCCGGAATATGGTTACCGGAGCTTCTATGGCCAACCTGGCGCTTATCCTGGTTGATGCACGAAAGGGCATACTTGAACAAACCCGCAGGCATAGCTATATAGCTTCCTTACTGCGGATTTCCCACCTGGTAGTTTGTGTGAACAAAATGGATCTGGTAGGGTATGACCAGGAACCCTTCAGGGAAGTTGTGCATGCTTATGAAGAGCTTGCCTCCAGGCTGGAAGTGAAGGACATTCGGTTCATCCCAATTTCTGCATTACACGGAGACAACGTGGTTTATCGGTCGGAAAAAATGGCTTGGTATGAAGGATCAACCCTTTTGCATACGCTTGAAAACGTTCATGTGGGAAGCGAGGAGAACCTTCGGGACGCCCGGTTTCCGGTGCAGATCGTGATCCGGCCTCAAGGCACGGAATTTCCGGATTTCAGGGGCTATGCCGGAAGAATTGCCGGTGGGATCTTTCGGGAAGGCGACGAAATCCTGGTCGAGCCGGGAGAATTCCGGTCAAGGATAAGGCAAATATGGTTGGGTGACAGGAGGGTTCCGGAGGCATACCCACCGATGTCTGTCACCCTGACTTTGGAAGACGATATTGCCATCGGACGCGGTGACCTCATCTCCAAACCCGGAAATAAAATCGAATTGACCTGTGACCTGGAAGTAATGATGTGCTGGTTCAATAAAAAGCCACTCAATCTTTCGCAGCGCTATATTCTCAAACATACCACCACCGAGATGCAGTGTGTGTTCCGGGCGATCAGGTACCAGGTTGATATCAATACACTGGAAAAAGAAGAAAGTGGTAAAGAAATCGGAATGAATGCTATTTTCTGTGCTACGTTACAAACCGGTAAACCAATACCGGCTGATGCTTATCGTTCAAACCGGCATACGGGCAGCCTCATTCTGATTGATGCAATGACGAACGAAACGGTTGCGGCAGGAATGATCCTATGAGAATAATAAGGCACCTTGTTTTGTTTGTATTCTTCCTTTACGGAGGTTTTGCTTTTGCTCAGCCGGATATGGTATGGATGCGCTTCCGCTATGATCATACGTGG
This sequence comes from Bacteroidia bacterium, assembly GCA_964215915.1. GTDB lineage: Bacteria > Bacteroidota > Bacteroidia > UBA8524 > UBA8524 > UBA8524. The sequence goes on along the minus strand of CAXPEB010000103.1, from coordinate 10,711 downwards.
AACAAATCCTGGAGTATTTACGGTGAATCTGACCTGAGACCCTTTATCCGGTCAGGTGATATGTTCCAATATCTGTTCCGTGTAGGGTCGGCTCATCGTCTGGGAGAAAGCCTCAGATTCGAATGGGGGACAGCGCTATTTCATAGTGTTCGCAACCAGGAAGGAAAACTGCTCTTTGCAGCTGTAAACGAGAACCGAATCTTTGCCAGCCTTTCCGGAAAACAGGATTTCAATCATTGTGAAGGCCATTGGAGGGTGATGCTGGAAGAAAGGTCGTTTTCAAATGCAACACCGGCATTGCGTTTCCGTTACCTGCTCGGAGTATCGCTGCCGTTCAAAACCTTCTCGCTTTTTCTTGCTGACGAGTATTTCCACCAATATCGTTATGCGGTTTCGGTCAACCGCTATGACCAGAACAGAATAATGCTGTTCGCCCGTTTCCCCATGAAAAAGAATGCATTGAAGAAGTTGGAGTTTGGTCCGATGCTAATTATGCAGGGTAAATTCAAACCCGGTATCCTGGCCCTCAGAGGACATTTGATATTCGGCAATAGCTGAAGTCCGGGGTCTCCCCCGCACAGATGGGCTAAATCCGTATTTTCGTGTCATGATTCGCTTCCTGGTATTCGGCTACGGTCACATAGGTAAACGTCACACATCCATTATTATGGCCCATCAGGAAGCCACTCTGGCTGGGATAATCGATAAAGACCCGACAAAAAAAACAGAACTGGCCCAACTCACTTTTGAAAGTTTTACAGATTGGAAATCAAAGGGTAACCAAGCGGATATAGCGGTAATTGCTTTGCCCAACGGGTTACATTGTTCAACGGCTGTTCAATGCTTGCGGGAAGGAATGCATGTGATCATTGAAAAGCCTATGGGGCTGACCACGGCAGAATGTGCCAGTGTGATTGAAGTTGCCGAAGAGTGCGGAAAAATGGTTGTTGTGGTGAAGCAGAACAGGTACTCACCGCCTTCCGTTTGGATGAAAGAACTAATAACCTCAGGCAGGCTTGGAAAGATTTATGAGGTTCACACCCGTTGTTTCTGGAACCGAGATGAACGGTATTACCGGAATGAGGCTAAATCGGAGATTAACTGGAGAGGGAGCCTTGAATGGGATGGAGGGGTCTTATTCACTCAATTCTCTCATTTTATAGATGTGATGTACTGGGTATTTGGCGATATACAGAATATTGATACCCGGCTGTACAACCATAACCATCAGGGCATAACGGAGTTTTCGGACAGCGGATCGGTACAATTTGATTTTGTCAACGGAGGAGTGGGTACGCTGCAATTCAGCACCTCTGTTTTCGACAAGAATATGGAAAGCAGCATGACTGTCATTGGTGAGTTTGGTTCGTTCCGAATCGGTGGGCAGTATATGGATAAGGTGGAATATTGCCATATCCGCAACTACGAGTTACCCGAATTGGATACTTCGGGCCCTCCGAATGATTACGGAGCCTTCCAGGGAAGTGCAGCCAATCATATCCATGTCATAGAAAACGCTATTCAGGCCATACAAGGGAAGACAGAAATTGCCACGGGCGGTGCAGAGGGACTGAAAGTCGTGGATATTATCAGGCGCATATATAATGCAGCTGAACAGAATCAATAAAGGTTTCCTTCACGATAGAATTAGCCGGACTTTTTCTTAAAGAGCTTGTTGCGGATTTGTATGATCCAACCCTGTAATTCTCTGAAAATTCCGACGAAGGTCACTCCGTAATGCCTCCGGGCATACCGCTGTTCGATATACAGGCTTAATACAAACGTAAGCAGGGTGGCCCATGCTGCACCCATTACGCCATATTGCCGGATCAGAATGAAATTCAACAAGGTATTGATGAGGGCATTCCGAAACACAAAGAGCATGTTCGTACGTGCACGCCCATCGGCATCCATAAGTATCCCCAGCTGTTTGTTGAAGGGAATCAATAGCCCGAATAGCATGGTTACGGTAAGCACTTCTGCAGACGCAGAATATCCTTCTCCGGCAAGAATTTCCACGATAGGAGTGGAAAACAGCAATACAAATAGGGTGAAAGGAATGGTCGGAATCAGAATCAGGGCAACGGAACGCTCGTATAGTCTTTTGAAGGCACTGCTCCCGTCTCGCCTAATCTCCTGAATGGCTTTCGGAAAAAGGATTTGGGCCAAAGCCTGCGTAGGCGTTTCAAACAAGTTGGCCACTCGCATAGCCACATTGTAGGTAGCTACAGCCACCGGATTCATCAACCAGCCAATCATCCAGGTATCGATATTTCTCAGCAAGATGGCTCCCAGGTTAGTGCCTAATGTGTACTTTCCATACGCCAATAAATCGCTTGCTATCCGCCTTGAAGGACGTTTGAATAATCTGAAGTAACGGAACCCGAAACCCATGGAAACGAATATGCCGATTACCACCGAGCCCAGGTGAAACCAGGCAAGGTTAACCAGGGGAAAATTTTCCGTGCGGAACCAAATGTAAACGGCTCCGCAGAAAAACACAGCCTTTTCAGCAATGATGGCCAGGGAACTGCCACGAAACCGCATATTGGCCGCCTGAATAAAGTCCAGGTGAGCGTACAGGGAAAACAAAAGGCAACCGATCAGATAAACCGTAAATAGTTGCTCTAACTCCGGAGCTCCCCACATGGCTGATATTCCCTGTCGAAAACCATACAATATCCCGCCCACCAGCAAACCGCTGACCAGGTTGAGCAAGAACGCCGTGCTTTGTAACCGCGCGAAGGAAACCTTGCTGTTCTGTGAATACCGTATGAGTGGGTTCTTCAGCAATCCGATCCGGGCCACTTCCACAAAAGCATACACTGAGAGATAAAGCATCCAGGCTCCGTACTGGGCTTTGGGCAGGCTCCTGGCAAGAATGGCGAAAGTCCCGACTCCCAGCAACAGGGAACTGCCTCTTTCGGCCAGTGTGAATATCCCGGACTTGAGCCAATACGATCGAACCACAGCCAAATGTATGGATTTGTCGGAGTAATTTGCCACGTACTGGATTATTGCGGCGTGGTTGCCCGGCTTCTATTGGTCCTTGTTTATGGAAGATGAATACCCCGTTTATAGTCGATCAAATTTGGGTGCTCGTATCCTTAACCATGTTAGTGAGTTCTTTTTGAGAGACTGATTAATAACTGATAACAGAAGTGCTGATCAAAAGATACATCTTCAATTATGGATAAAGGTGTATGACTGAATAGACGCCCCGACAGTCAGCCTGACAAAATAAACTCCTGGGTTATCAACCGACAGTTCGATTTGTTTTCCGTTCAGAAGGAACTGGCCGAGCACCTTACCTGAATTGTCTAAAAGAGTAACCGGGATGGCCTGACTATGTTCCGAAGGGTATACGAAGATGAGTTTACCCGGTACCGAATACGCGTACCCCGGGTTGTGGTTTTCCATGGAAGGAACAATTGAGGTAGGTTTTGTTGAGGTTCGGCGGTAGCAGATGAAAAACCTTCCGGTATCGGGTTCATCCGACGCGTATTCGAACGCGTATTCTCCTTCCGAAAGCGGAAACAATGTCCCGGTTTTGCGATCTTCAAGGAACACCTTGTAATCGGGGTGGATGTTATTTAGTTCCGGTGTAAACCGGTACATACCGGAATGTTTGCAGTGGAATCCCAGAGCTATGGATTGGTTGAGCAGATTGACTTCATCGTCCGCAAGGATGGAAAAGGATCCGGAATTTGAGACGAGCCACAAATTCGGAGTTTCTGGAAGTCCCATGAGTTTCGGGAAGGAACTTTCGGGCTTTGAAGAATCCGAAGAATACAGATCGATGCGGTCCTGGTATTGGTTTAGGGAAGAAGAACTTTTCAGGATAACGTGATTGGACAGGGAGCTGTTTTTTGCAAAGAAATTGTTGTTAACCGTGGCCCTGGCCGAGTTTTGCAGCGAATAATCATTTACCTGAGAATTTACCTTGACCCAGAAAGACTGCATAGGAGGGATGTAACGACCGGCATTCCCGGTTAAGCCATTCCAGCTGAGATAGCTGCCTGAACTGACACTCCAAATGGCATAGATTCCTGCCACACCTCCCGGCTGCGATAGGCTGTTCCAGTCCAGTGATGAAGGATATGGATTCCCAATGAGGTGCCACCCTTCTTCATTGGATGCTCCGCTGGTGAAGCTCAGCGTACCAACGGAGACATCATTGTTGGAATATGTTCCGCCTAATTCGATAATGGTGTTATCCGGGTTAAAGAAATAGATGTTATAAGCCTTCCCATGCATGTTCTGGTTGGAGCTAACCGCATTCCAGGATTTGGAATTTTCTGTCCAGGTGTATACGTTTCTATCGAACGGCGGATTGGTTTGGTTCTGAAGATAGATGCCTGTTTGTGTGGCAAGCTGACCAAAGCCAATGGTATCAAAGGGGACGGAAAATCCCCGCCAGCCGGCATTGTTTCCCGGAATTATCATTTGCATGTAAACAGGACCCTCGATCCATCCGCTTCCAAGGCCGGAAATCTGCCCGTAACTTGTCGATGAGGATGCAATAAGCCTGAGGTATTCATTGGTGGTTATCTTCCCGGAATAGACGGTCAGTACTCCGTTTATCTGAAGGGTGTTTCCCAGTATGATTCCCGAACTGTCAACGTTAACCGACAGATCCATGAATTTGTTGCTGGTGCCCGGATTGCTTTGGTCCATGAAAATAGTATCCCGGGTTCCGGAGCCTGAAAAAGACAGGCTTGACTCCCCGTTTGAGGACAGAAAACCGTGTCCCTGAAGCTCCCCTGATATGCTGAGGGTATGTGATCCCAGGTGAAGCAGGTTAGGGTAGGGAAGCACCAGGAGAGAGTCAATTTCAAGATTTCCCGGAATGATCATGTCTGCTCCGGTGTAGAGCTTCCCGAGGGTGCTGACAGCCGGGAATTCGGAAAGGGAATTGTGCAGGGAGATCACCACATCGTCAATGGCAAGTCCATGATCGAAACCACTATGATCGATATCCTCCCACTGAAGGAATATTTCCTCACCGTCAGGAACAGTTATCTGAATGATACCTGCTATGATCATGCGGTTGGAGTCGGCATTTCCGTTTAACGCAGAACCGGTTCCTCCATGCTGAGGCGACCAGAATCGTAACGGTTCTACCGGGTTTCCTGTGGAAATAACGCTATTGAAAGAGTCTGCCTGGCTGTAACGGAAAACAATATCCTGGATACCTGCATTATTGTTTCCATGCCGCCATTGTTCACCGGTGAATTGGATATACATGCGGTCAATAGCCCCTCCGGTACTGTTTCGGATGCGTACCCCGTATTGTACAAGGGAAAGGTTTACAGAACCAATACTTCCCAGAGCTCTGTCGGAACTGTTTCCGAAGCTGTACAGATCTCCGTTTCCCGAAGAACCCGAATTACAGGAATACGTGTTTTTGTTGGAGTACCAACCGGGTAGCGTGCTGTTGTTTATCCAATTAAGATTGGAGCCCGAATCCGGCAGAGAATTGAAATCCTGATAATACGCTCCGGGACTACCGGGTTGACTGATAATTATCTGGGCATGAAGAAACAAGGAATTAGTAAGGATCAGGGCAAATAGCCCTTTCTTGATAACAGGTAGGTTCATAGTAAGTTGGTTGAGTTGAGGATGGATAGGATGTAGGTCGCTTGACTGTGGGAAGGTCAAGGGTCATGCGGGGAGTCTGTGGTAACTGCTATGTTTCCGGCTGGGTGTTGTGACGACTCGGAAGAGGGTATTTATGGAGCGAAACGGTAACCGACTCCTCGAATAGAAATAAAATGCCTGGGGTTTGCGGTGTCAGCTTCGAATTTCTGCCTTAGAAAAAGAACGAAATTGTCGATGCTTCTCGAATTCGGATAGGCTGAATATCCCCATACCGAGTGCAGGATTCTCTCTCGTGGAAGGACTTCATTCGCATTTTCGCAGAAATAGCGCATTAAGGCGGCTTCTTTTTTAGTGAGCATGAAGCGTCCTTCGGAACCCATTGCCTCATAGGTTTCAAAATTGACCGAATTCTGTCCGAACGTAAATTCGGAGGTAGCATGATGGATTTTCTTTTGGAACCAATCGACCTTTCTTAACAGACGTTCTACTTTGAGGAACAACTCTTCGATATCGATCGGTTTCGCCAGATAATCGTCTGCGCCGTGTTTCAGCCCTTTGATACGGTCGGAAGACAGGTTCAGCGCTGAAAGAAACAGGATAGGGATATGCTGGTCTCTAACCCGGATATGTTCACAGACTTGATGCCCGTTGATATCCGGAACCATTACATCCAGTAGAAGCAGGTCATAGTGAGCGTTGTCAAACATGTTTAATGCTTCCCTGCCGTTCCCGGCTTGTTCAACGGTATAACCTTCAAGCTCAAGGTTCAGGGATAGGGTGTTTCGGAGGGTTTCTACATCCTCCAATAGTAGTATTCTCGGTTTCATGACATAGGAAGTTTAATGCTGAATTTTGTTCCGTATGGAATGGCATCTTCTGCTTTGATTGTTCCACCATGTCGGCGTATAGTCTCTGCTACGATGTAAAGCCCGAGGCCGGTTCCATTTGATTTTGATGTCAATGCATCATTGACCCTGTAGAATTTTAGAAAGATCTTCTTTTTGTGGGCATCTGCGATACCTGGGCCAAGATCGATTACATTAAGAAAAATATAGTGCCCACGAGTAAACAAGTGCACGGAGATGTCGGAGTTCCCGGCATATTTTCGGGCATTGTCAAGCAAGTTCCGAATACTGTTTGCCATTGTCACCGGATCAAAGCACAAGGAAATATCTGGAACAATATTCCGGGTGATCTCAAGTGTTCCGTGGCTCTCTCTGCAGACGGTATCCAGAAGTTCCGACAACCATTCGCTGAAATTATCCCTTCTGAGGTGCAGGCAGAGTTCATGGGAATCCATTCGGGTTGCAAGCAATAGGGTTTCAACCAGATTCAGAAGCCTGTTATTGTCTGTTATGCCTGCTTTGTAAAGAGCGTGTTGTTTTTCAGGATCAAGTTGCCTTTGGAGAAGGGTTTGAAAAATCAACCGCATACTGCTGATAGGTGTTTTTAGCTCATGTGTAACGGAAACCAAAAACTGGTTCTGTTGCAGGTTGATCTCCAATGCACGACTGAGGCTGCGATAGATCCATATGAATCCGGTCAGTAATAGAATAAAGAAGACTGCACTTTCAGTGAGTTGAAAATACCTGGCGCGGGATCTGTTTTCGCGAGCCATCCGGTAGATTACCTCTTTTGGCTCGGCCTGCAAATAAGGGTGTTCTTCTATAGAAAATTCCAATTCCGGGTAGCGCTGAGAGAGGAAAGTCAGGGTAGTGTCCGGAAAATAAAGCTTAGACTGGCCCAATTGCAGGGCAAGGGGTGTTTGGACGGTGCTATCCGTAACCCCAAGCCACAGCAACTCATTTTGGGCTTGAAGACTCAGTAAGCTTTGATTTTCCAGTTGCCATTGCAGATTTTCCCGACTCAGGCGGTTCATTTTCACAATCCACCAGACAAAGCAGGCACAAGTGAAAAGCAGCAACAACAGAAAAAAGCCCCGGGACTTCATTTCAACACGACATTTATTTTATTTCAATTCACGTAGTATTGCACGTTAAGCTCCATGGAACTGAGGGAATTCACACTTTCTCAACTTGCCTTGCGTAACGGACAAGACAAACCGGAGGTATGGGTTGCCTACCTGGGTTTGATTTATGATGTAACTCATAGCCGCCTTTGGCGTGAAGGGAAACATTACGAACATTGGGCAGGTCAAGACCTTACCGATGAGCTTCGGGATGCTCCTCACACAGCGGAGGTGTTCAGCCGAATGGAGGTTGTGGGCAGGTTGAAAAAAGTTCATGGCTCTATCGATTGACTGGTTATAATGGGGGCGAAGTCCTGGGACAACGCCCCCGATGCAGATGAAGTTTAGTGAGTATGGGTGACGATCAGTTTTTGAGTATGTGTGATACCTGAATCTGTTTCAACACCGAGTATATAGATTCCGGGAGCCAGGGGTAACCCCGAATAATAGAGAAGTAGGTCAGAACTGCTCTCAAGGAAAAGACTTTCATTCCAAATCAGGCGACCATTTGTGTCGGTCAGACGTATGCTTGTTTGCTCCTCACGGTCGTACTCTATTTGTATTCCGAAGGAACCGGAACTTGGATTAGGAAAAACAATAACCTGGATTGTATCGGGAGTATATTCCGGTATAGAGGTTTCCGGAAGATGTTCCGGTTCTTTCCTTTTGGACGGATTTATTCTCGGGAAATTGAAGCAGGCAGTGTACATGTCGGTTGCACATATTCCCTTTAAGGTGATGGCTCCCAGGTTCAGTCCGTTAACAGTTCCCTGCAGTGTATAGAGAGTCCCTTTGCCCAATGCAATTCCTTCCGTGGGGAGGTGCTCAAAATAGTTGTTACTTGCATCCAGTTGAAATTCGGAGGCATACTGGCTACTGCTGTTGATGTTGCCTGTCAGGTAATTGTATGGCTCCAGACGAAGAGTTCCGGAAAGGAAGTTATTATTCCCGTTTTTCAAATGAACCTCGCCTCCGTGCATGGATATGCTGAGATCATTTTGAAAAAAGGTATTATTCCCTGCAGAGTGTATTTGATTTGGAAGGATTATGCTATCGCTTAGATTAAGTATGCCGTTGGATTCTATTGCTGTTCCATTTTGTTCGAAAGAGGCACATTTCAATGTGAACAGGGTTTCGTATACATCATGAATTCCCCAGTCGTTATGGATAAACCGGCTGCCCCTGCAACAGATATGGTTAAGAGGCCCTGAGGTTTCTAACCCAACCCAATTGTATTCAAAATGGGTGTTGTCCAAAAAGATATTGTCCAGTCCGTCGGGAAATAATCCGAATGTGGTGTTGCCGTGAAATGTACAACCTTTGAGCGTGAGGCTTTTCCCGAAAACGGTGAGTCCTTCCGAGTTTTGTTCAAAACGGGAATCTTTGATTATCAGATCAAATCCCAAGTCGTCATTATATGCCTTCATGCCGGTCTCGAATTGACTGAACCTGCATTGCGAAATATTAAGGTCTGATTGACCATGTGTTACCAAACCAGTTCCAATGTCTCTTTTTTGTTGCCGGAAGTGTATGTTGTCGAAGGAAGCGCTGCAATAGACGTCTACGAGATTATCCCCATTGCAATCAACAATCCCGTTTTTTAATTTCAATCTTTGCCAACCATTGTGTTCGTTTAGATGATTAAAACAAATTTTGGTATCCCCGACGAGTTCGATGAGTTTATCCGGAAACCAGGTGTCCCCCTCAAGTTCAAAATGGCAGCCGGAGAGAGGAGTCTCAAAAGGTTGGTTCGTTCGATTTAGGTTGAAGAGGAGAAAACCACCTTTGACGGCATTTCCTTTTGTAAAGGTGAAGGTTGTTCCCGGATACAATTTAATTCTTCCATGAATTTCCAGTACAGCATTTTCACCTTCAAGGTATATGTTGGCGCCGGGGTGAAGGATTAATGCCGAGCCTTCGTGAATTACCAACCTACAATTATCCAGGACGCGAAGAGTGGATCCACTGTATAATTCCAGGGTACTATTGTTTCGAAAGTCCGCCTGAGCCTGATAAACTGCTTCTTTCGGGCCGCCTCCGACAGAAAACTCTGCTCCCCGTAGACATTCCACATAATTACCACGGGATGAAGTTTCCAAATAAATCCGCTCGGTAGCCGGGTTCTTTCCCAAGGCAGAACTTCCCATGTTTGACAGTATGTCTGGATTGATTCTGAATATTTCTCCTTTGCTTATTTGTATATTTTTGATAAGAGTGAAAACGCTTTCGCATGAATTTGTATAATTACTACTTGTATTGAGAAAGCTGTTGTTGTCAGTCTCCGACGAATTAGTCAAGGAATAAGGGGTATTGTCTGTCTGCAACGAAGGTTCAGTCATTTCCAGCATTCCGGAATAGGTTCGTCCGGATAGATCAGAGAATATAGGGATGGCAAAACTGAATAAAAACACAGTTCTAGTAGCAATAGGGTTCATATAAATATGGTTTTAGTTGTGCTGAGTGTGACTTATTTAAGGTGTTGAGTTAATGAGTGGTTTTCGATGATGAATTCAAGTGTTATGCTGAAACGTCTGGGGGATTGGGGGAGACTCCATCTTGGTTTCTGATAATTGGAACTCTTGATTGGGGGGAACGGTTTGTTTTACATGTGATAAGTGGTATCAGATCAATAGAGTCGGAGGGTGGATATTTCTCTGTGAACAGATTGACATAAAAATGTGTTTTTGACAAATCGTATTCAAGAAAGTTTATTTCTGATTGGGGGGTGTGTTTCACGGATATTTTCCGGTGTAAACATTTTTCCGGGAAGAATCTTTTTCTCTTGTCGTTGGTGTTCTTCTTTATATCGGAAGAATTAAACTGTACCGAAGCAGTTCCGGTAAAGGGCCAGGCAAGGCTATGGTTGCTACAAGAGTACATATAAGGCAAGAATCTGTTTTTGTTTTAAATGAGTCTCCGAACTTAGGTTCGGAGACTCTTGGTTCATAGTTGCATCCTTGCCAGGGTAGTAGTGGTTCATGGTTCATAACCCAGCCAAAGACTAAGACAAATATTACAACATTTTACCAAATATCAAAAGAAATAGTTGTTCAGGCTTGTTTTTTGACAGTATCATGACGGAAAAACAACTATATTTTAGGTATACGAGAATCGTTAAGATCGGAAGAGCACACGTCTGAA
>CAXPEB010000102.1:0-32719 GCA_964215915.1 Bacteroidia bacterium | reverse complement strand
TTGAATGCTTGTCGATCTGGGTGTTTTTTTTGGATGCCCATTTTTTACTTGTCTAAAAAATGGGCGAAAAAAGGACAGTTTTCCTGAAGGCGCCTTCCCGCCGCACCGGCCTCCCCCGCAACAAAAGCCTGGCCATCGCTGGAATCTTTTCCATGACCGTATTCATTTGGAAAACATACGTTTTCAAGATAACCGGAATAGACAACTTCCTGTCTCGTAAGAAAAGATTAAGGCGATTTGGCGCACAGGCTCCCGCACGTTTTTGTTGCGGCACGCGCTGCAGGAAAACGGCCAAACGGCAGAAAAGGGTCTATCTCCTCAATACCCTGCAGTTTAATCACCCTCCTCTTCCGGCAATGGGCATCCGTTTGCTTCGCTATGCGGGAAGAAAGGGTGCTCCATTTCATAGCTACATGTCCCCACAACTTTTTGACTTGATCTTTTTCTTTTGTCTCTTTTCTACGGGAGAAGTTCGGGCATAAAAAAACCCCGGCGGACCGGGGTCGGGAATTCTCTATGGGGCGGGATCAGAATCTGCGATTCTTCATCCGCGGGTGATTCCAGTAGCGGCGCTTGGTAAATGTAGTATTGATACCCAGTGTAAGGGCCAGGTTACCGGTATTTTTCAAAGTAGGTGTAAACCCGAAACGCTCGTTGCCTTCTTTGTCCAAATACTGGTTGTAGATGGCACTGCCGTTGATGTCAAGGAAATTCAACGAGTAGCGGGCATCCAGGTAGACATAGCATTTACGGGAAAGCTTCCATTTGATGTTACCTCCGATGGCTGCACTGATATCCAGTTTTTTCAACCCGGACATAGATGCCCCGTTATGAACGGTTTTGTAGGTAGTATCGATGGATACCGGTCCGCTGTTATTGATCTCGTGAATGGTTTGCGAATAATTGGACCGGGGCATTAACAGGAAATTCACCACAGGTCCAAGGTAAAACTCGAAAAACAAGGGCTGGCCTGTTCCTTCATGCGGGTAAAGCGGCTGCGGATTTGTAAGCTGTAGCCGCCATTTCAACAGGATAGGCATCTGCACATAGTGCAGGTCCAGGTTGTTTACGGTTTGATAAGTAATGGTACCACCACCCGTGATATCACTGTATCCGGAGTCAACAGACATGATCCCGCCTTTGGTGGTCCAGGCCAACTCAGGCTGCAGGTACATGTATTTGCCGATTGGCAACTCGCAGGTTACCCCGAAGGTAAGACGGCGGAAGTTTTCAAAGGTCGGTTTCTGGTCAAGAGGATCCTGGCTGGCTTTCCAGTTATCCAGGGTAAGCCCGGCCGTGTTCAGACCGCCGTATACGCCAAAAAAGGCCTGAGCCGAAGTCAGGTTCGGAAGGACTGCAAAGAGTAGTGCACCGAGAGCAGCTTTAAGGAATGGTTTCATTCTGTCGCTTTTTTTGGTTGTTCGAATTTCAAATGTAACGTAAAATGCGCAATACCTGCGCTAGTTGCGGTCAATTAATCCTTCGCGGATAAAGTCTTTTCCCGATTAATTCAAAACCTTGATACTGAGATTCATTTTTTCAGCTTCTCGTTGCTTCGGTGCCGTTCTTTATCGCGTTGAGTCTTCTTTTCCATATTCCGGACAAAGGCTTCTTCCAGGTCGATACCACATTGATTGGCCAGGCAGATCAATACCCAGAGCACGTCGGCCATCTCATCGCCCAGGCTTGCTTCTTCCTCTTTGCCTTTGAAACTTTGGTCGCCATAGTGGCGGGCCATGAGCCTGGCGAGCTCACCCACTTCTTCCATGAGTATGGCAGTATTGGTCAGTTCGGAGAAATACCGCACCCCGATGGTTTTGATCCAGTGATCAACCTGTTCCTGGGCGTTTTTGAGACTGATGCTTTCCATGGCAATGACTATTTTTGCCGACAAATCACGGTATTTTGAACAGAACCAGCCTCATTCAGCAGATCAGAAATAAGCAGAGTTTTTTGTGTGTAGGACTCGATACGGATATCCGGAAGCTCCCCGATGGGATCAGCCGCGATGTTTCCGGGATGCTGGAATTCAATAAAGCAATCATCGAAGCCACTTCGGAATTTGCGGTTTCTTATAAACTGAATACGGCATTTTATGAGTCGCTTGGTGCTGCCGGCTGGGAACTGATGGAAAAAACCCTGGAGCTGATCCCGAACAATGTGTTCACCATTGCAGATGCCAAGCGCGGCGATATCGGGAATACTTCCTCCCTGTATGCCCGGGCGTTCTTTGAGACCCTGTCTTTCGATTCCATCACGGTAAACCCCTATATGGGCCAGGATTCGGTTTCTCCTTTCCTTGCCTTTGAAGGAAAATGGAGCATCCTGCTGGCTCTTACCTCCAACGCCGGATCACAGGATTTCCAGGTATTGAAAACTCCGGAGGGTCAGGTATTCGAAGAGGTGCTGAAAAAGAGCAGTGCCTGGGGCAATGCGGAAAATACCATGTATGTGGTTGGTGCTACCCGTGCCGAGGAATTGTCACGAATCCGTAAAATTATTCCGGATCATTTCCTGCTGGTACCGGGCGTTGGCGCCCAGGGCGGAAGCCTTGAAGAAGTGGTGAAACACGGTGCCAATGCGGATCTCGGGCTGCTTATCAATGCCTCCAGGAGCATAATCTATGCTTCTTCCGCTACGGATTTCGCTGAAGCAGCCGGCCGTGAGGCCGGAAAACTGCAGCGCGAAATGCGTATTTTCATTTCATGAACGAAGAATTACTCTCCTTCCTCTGGAAGCAACAACGCTTCCGGCGGGAAAACCTGTGCACTACCGATGGGGAACCGGTGCAGGTAATCTATCCCGGTTTGCTCAATACCGACTCAGGCCCCGACTATCTTCATGCCCGCATCCGGATAGGAGAGACACTTTGGGTCGGAAATGTAGAGTTGCATGCCCGTTCCAGCGACTGGCTGAAACACGGTCACCAGCACGATGCGGCATATGCCGGGATCATTCTGCATGTCGTGTATGAAAAGGATACGGAACTTTCCCTGCCCTGCCCCGAATTGGAGCTGGCACCTTTTTGTGAGACCTTTTCCCTGCACGCGTATTCCCAATGGCAGAACAGCCTGGAAGAGATCCCCTGCCGGAATTTGCTGGCTGCCCGGCCGGAAAGCCTTTCTCCGCTTTGGATGGAACGTTTGCTGGTGGAAAAGCTGGAAACCCGGGAAGACAGTATTGCTGAATTGTTGCGGGAATGCTGCGGCGACTGGGAAGGGGCTTTTTTCATCTGGCTGGCCCGTTTTTTCGGGATGCGGGTTAATGCCGACCCCTTCGAACAGCTCGCCCGATCCATACCCTGGAGCCTTTTTCGGAAAATGCTTGGCAATGCGGCTAAAACGGAGGCCCTGCTTTTCGGACAAGCCGGATTCCTGGAGGAAGGCGCGGCCGATGGGTATCAACATGCGTTACAGGCAGAATACCGGTATCTGAAGCAAGTGTATCACCTGTCTCCTCTGCCGGTGGAAAGATGGAAATTCATGCGCCTGAGGCCGGCTAACTTTCCCGGCCTGCGTATTTCCCAGTTCGCCGACCTGTGGGTTAACCAGCCCAACCTGCTCAATGCACTGATCCATTCTGCGGAAATCAAAAGTATGGAAAGCTTGATGGAATGCCGGGGAACGACCTACTGGGAAAGCCATACCCGTTTCGGGCAGAGTTGCCGGCCTCGGGGAAGTTCCCTGGGGGAAGAGAGTCGTAACCTGCTGCTGGCCAATGCGGTGTTGCCTTTTCTGTTTGTTTACGCCCGTGAGCAGTCCTTACCCGACCTGCGGGAACGAATACCCGATCTTTTTCATGAGCTTAAAGCAGAAGACAACCGCATCATCAGAAAATGGAAAGAAATGCGTGTTGTTCCCCGTGATCTGGGAGAATCGCAGGCACTGATCCACCTGAATAAGCACTATTGCCAGGAGAAGAAATGCCTCTCTTGTCAGGCCGGAGCGGTATTATTAAAAGGTTGCGACGAAACAATCAAAGAACTTACGCGTTAAGCTCTTGACAGAGATTCCTTCTGTTTTATAAATTTGTGTGATGCAGTCGGTGAAGTACCTGATGGAAAAACGCCTCTACGGGGTGTGCACTTACCTTGGCGATAAGCTGGGAATATCCTCCGAAAGGATACGGCTGTATTTCATCTATGCCTCCTGCTTTACCCTCGGGTCTCCCTTCCTGTTTTACCTGATGCTGGCCTTTTGGGTCAACCTCAAAAAATACATGAGGGAAAGGAAATCTTCCGTTTGGGATTTGTAAGGCCTCCGAAAGATTAGGGTAATAAAGGCACTCCAGCAGAGAAACGATCGGAGCAAAGGCTTTAGCGCTTAATAATCTTCATCACTGATTTCCTGGTACAACCGTTCTATCTCCTCCGCATACCGGCTTTCTATCACCCGCCTTTTGGTTTTTAGTGTAGGCGTCAGTTCTCCTTCTTCTATGCTGAAAGGGGTTCGTTTGAGGGTAAAAGATTTGATGCGCTCGTACTTGGCAAGTTGCCCGGAAAGCTTACGGATATCCGCTTCCACCCATTTGCGGATCTCTTCCTCCCGGATGAAGGGCTCCGGATCATTGAAGAACTCTTCGCCCACATGGAATTCGGCCTTCAGTTCGTCTTTGGGGGCTACCAGGATAGCCGTAATGTATTCGCGTTTGTCGCCGATGAGGAAGATCTGTTCAATGCGGTTGCTGCGCAGGTATACATTTTCCACCGGCGTGGGGTATACGTTTTTGCCATAAGCATTCACCAGCATATTCTTGATCCGGTCGGTGATCTTGAGGTTCCCTTTGTAAAATTTGCCGACATCACCGGTATGGAACCAGCCTTCTTTGTCGAGCACGGCATTCGTTTCCTGCGGTTTGTTCCAGTATCCTTTCATTACCGATGGTCCTCTAACCACAATTTCTCCTTCTTCGCTTTCGTACTCCGGATCAAATTGTTCTTTGGTACGTACGCTGATAAATTCGTTCTTTTCGTTATCGTAAATCCCCACCTCAATACCAGCGACGAGGCTTCCAACGGTTCCATACACCGGCCTTTCCTCCGTATTGACAGCCATAAGTGGCGACGTTTCGGTCAGTCCGTACCCTTCCAGCGCAAGGATGCCCATATTGCCGAAAAATTCTCCGACATGCTGTGGCAAGGCAGCACCGCCGGAAACCAGCAGGCGCATTCGTCCGCCGAGCCGGGCCTTAACCTTGGTGAAGACCAGTTTTTCTGCCAGGGTGTATTCCAGTTCCAGCAAGGAACCGACCCTTTTTCCTGCTTCGAGGGTCTTCCTGCGTTTCTCCCCGATCCCCACGGCCCAACGGAAGATTTTGGCGCTTATCCCGCCCTTTCCTTCGGCATTTTTGATCACGCGTTCTTTCACCCTTTCCAGGAGCCTGGGAACGGTAGTCATTACCGTTGGCTGTACTTCCGTCATGTTATGCGCCAGGCTTTCGATGCTCTGCGCAAATGCGATCTCCGCCCCAACGTAGATACCCAGGTAATAGGTGGCCAGTCGCTCGTAAACATGGCATAGCGGGAGAAAGGAGAGGTAACGGTCGTTTTTGTTGATGGAAGGGATGATGTCTTTGGCCATCCATACATTGCTCATAAAATTAAGATGGGTGAGCATTACCCCTTTGGGTACCCCGGTGGTTCCGGAGGTATAAATGAGAGAAGCCAGGTCATCCTGTCGCACTGAGCTGAAAGCGGCCTGAACCTGATCGCCATATTCGTTATATAACTCTTCACCCTGCGCAAAGATGTCTTCCAGCGCCACGAGTCTCGGGTCTTCCGACTTGGCCTGTTCCAGAGGGAATTTCAGGAAGATGTGTTCAACCGCACTTTTCCCTTCAAGGGCCTTCAGCGTTTTTTTGAGTAGGAAAGGGCTGCCTACAATAATGCCCTTGGCTCCGCTGTCGGCCAGAATATAGGCGATATCGCTTTCGGGGAGGGTTGGGTAGATGGAGGCATTGACACAGCCCAGCTGCATGAGTGCCTGGTCAAAGACGAGGTATTCCGGACAGTTATCCAGGATCATTGCAAGGCGATCGCCTTTTTGGTAACCGTCTTTGATGAGAAATGCCGATACCGCATTTATCCGGCTTGAAATATCGGCGTAGGTGTGCGTCCGGTATTTTCCATCGGCTTTTTCCAGCAGGAATACGTCTTCCGGCTTTTTGATGTTGCTCATGGTATTCCGCAACATCTGGTGCAGCGACTGAGGTAAATTCATGCGAGTCTGGTTTTTCTGATAATACTAGAAACAGCTAAAATAGATTTTTGCTGCTAATGCCGGCACAATCTGAGAAAAATCCGGCGAAGACAGCGGTGTTTTTTACATCGGGCCGATAATTCTTCCTTGTCTTAGCCGGGGCTTAAAGCGTAATTTGAAGCATGGATATCCTGTTGTTTCTGGTTATCGGGGTGCTGGGGGCGCTGGCCGGCTATTTCTTTTCGCGTTTCGGGCAATCGAAAAATGCCCTGGCTACCAAAGACATTGAAATGGAGAAGGCGGGAATCGCGGCCAGCCTTGCGGCAGAACAACAAAGAAGGAATGAGGCGGAGACCCAACTCAGGGAGCTGGATACCCGGGTGGAGAACCTGCTGTCAGAGAATGCTACCCTAAGGGCTGAAGGTAAAGGCCTGGAGGAGAAGCTGATGAAGCAGAAGGAAGAGCTGGAAGAAATGAATGCGCGGATGACCCTGCAATTCAAGAACCTGGCTAACGAGATACTCGAAGAAAAGAGCAAGAAGTTCACGGATCAGAACAAAAACAATCTGGGGGAGTTGCTTAATCCCCTCAAAGAAAAGCTCCTTGAGTTTGAGAAGAAGGTAGAAGAAAGCAACAAAGAAAATGTGCGCATGAACAGTTCGCTTGGCGAGCAACTCAAGCACCTGAAGGAACTGAACCAACAGATTACCAAAGAAGCGGAAAACCTGACGCGGGCATTAAAAGGAGATACCAAAGCCCAGGGTGCCTGGGGAGAGTATATCCTGGAAAGTATCCTGGAAAAAAGCGGATTGGTAAAAGGCCAGGAGTTTACCGTGCAGGAGAGCACCAGCACCGAATCGGGAAGGTTGCGGCCCGATGTAGTGGTCAAACTGCCGGATTCCAAACACATCATCATCGATTCGAAGGTATCTCTGGTGGCGTATGAACAGGCAGTCAATGCGGATGACGAAGAAACCCGTCTGGCACAAATGCGTATGCATGTAACTTCGATCAAGAACCACATCCGGGGCTTGTCGGCCAAAGACTATCAGAACCTGTACGGGGTGGAAGGTCTGGATTTTATCCTGATGTTCATTCCCATAGAACCGGCATTTAGCACCGCTTTGCAGGCAGAGCCCGATTTGTTCAACCAGGCTTACGAGAAACAGATCGTACTCGTTAGCCCGAGCACCCTGCTGGCCACCTTACGCACCGTGGCCAATATCTGGCGTTACGAATACCAGAACCGCAATGTGCTGGAGATTGCCCGTCAGGCAGGGGATATGTATGATAAGTTCGTGAACTTTTCGGAGGATCTGGTGAAACTGGGTCAGCAGATGGACACCACGCAGAAAACCTACAAAGAGGCGATGAAGAAGCTGGTGGAGGGCAGCGGAAACCTGGTTCGCAGGGCAGAAAAGCTGAAGGAACTGGGCGCCAAAACATCCAAGCAGATGAACGATAAGCTGCTTGATCGGGCGGAAGAGTGAGCGTGTTGAATGGCTAGAACCTTCTCCAAGAACCCCGTAATCAAACCGGGCACATGTGTCAAGTCGAGCTTGTCGAGACTTGACAATAAACCAGCTCAGCAACGAATCTCTTTTTTCCCGCAGAATACGCAGAGATACGGTAGCGTTTGTCCGGAGGTCGCTTCTTCCGAACCAACTTCCGCGAGGTCCGCAGGCAATGTTT
The DNA here is from genome assembly GCA_964215915.1 of Bacteroidia bacterium. Classification (GTDB taxonomy): domain Bacteria; phylum Bacteroidota; class Bacteroidia; order UBA8524; family UBA8524; genus UBA8524. The sequence continues at coordinate 24,830 of CAXPEB010000102.1, read as the reverse complement.
CGTTCCGAGTAGCTAGAACCTAATACCAAGAACCAAGTACCGCGAAAAATCCGCCCCCTGCCTACGCATAGCTCCGGCAGGTAAACCTCCTCTTTCGGCAAGCCAAAGGCTAAGAGCCGAACCTGTTTCCCGCAGAATACGCAGAGATGTCGTAACGTTTTGATCCAAAGTCGTTCCTTCTGAACTGGTGTCAGCGGGATCAGCGAAATCCGGTTTGCGCGGAACACGCAGAGCCGCGGTTGAAGAAAAACGGTGAGACTAACCCAAACCTTCATTCTGCGAGGTCTGCGGGCACTATTTCGTTCCCGGGCAGCCAAAACCCAATACCCAGAACCGAGTACCTCATAAGTGCGGTCATGTTTTGACAGGCGCAACATGCCAAGGGCCAACAGCAAAAAAAGAACCCCGCCGGCCGGAGCCAAAGGGGTTCACATTGGGCTGAGAAGAGTTCTTTAGCGGGCACGTAGTATCCAGCGGCTGTCGCCTCCGGTAAAGGGACTTTTGAACGTGATCTCCGTTTCCTCAGAACCAAGTTTTACCAAGGTCCAGGTGGTTTCGTATTGGGAATTCCCTTCGTCCAGAATGACTTGTGTTTTATTGTCGAGTACCCTCCAGGTGCCGGTGTATTGGTTGTCTTCCAGGTAATAGCTTCCGTCGCTGTACATTTCAAAACGGAGTCCGGCGGAACTCTGGTCGGGACTGCCTTTGTGGTAAGCTTCCCAGACAACCCAGGCCCTGCTCAGGCTATCGGTAACGGATACCTGGGTACCGGTTCCTCCTCCGTTACCGCCTGAACCGCTTCCGGGGTCGTCTTCACTTTTACTGCAGGCGCCGAGTAGAACAAATGAAAAAACAAGAGGGGTAATGAATGCTGCTATTCTATTCATGATTCGTCTTTTCCATGAAGCTAGTATCAGCTGATAAAGCGGGAAAATGCTTTTGACAAGGCGGAAATAAGCGTTGATAACAGGTGCCGTATCGGCAATTTCTGTTTTCCGGAAAACCCGAAATTGCATTCATGGAGGAAAAAGAAAAGCGCGCGGACCTAAAGATAAGCCTGGTACTCTTCGGGTTCATATTTATTCTGTTCCTTGCCTACCGGGGCTACTTCTGGCGGAATTCCCTGCCGGAGGAACTGGACCAGGTGCTGATCAATGCCGTTCTCGACCTCGTTGTGGTGTCCGGTCTGTATGTGTTTCTCGGCCGATTGTCGCAGTGGGTGGACTGGCCGCGCCTGCTCTATTTCCTGGTATGGCTGCTCACCGCATTTGCCGGGGCCTCCCTGCTCTGGCCGGCTCATTACCTGGTACACGAGCTTACCGGTTCTTTCGATGATCAATTCAGGAAGACCTTTGCCTTGTTTTCCTTTCAGATCTTCGATGCCTATGTGCTGGTATTTATTGGGCTGGGGATCAGTTCAGCCTTTCGCTGGTACCGCGAGTGGAGTATCTCCAGCATTGCCCTGAACGAATTACAAAAAGAAAAAGCACAGGCAGAACTGGAATACCTGAAATCGCAGATCAACCCACATTTTGTATTCAATACCCTTAACAGCATCTTCTTCCTGATTCGTCCGGATAACGAGGAAGCCCGAAGTGCCCTGCATCAGTTCAGCACCCTGTTGCGCTATCAGTTGTATGACAGCGCCTCAGAAAAAGTGGGTATTGAGGAAGAGCTTGACTATCTCCGGAACTACGTGGCTCTGCAACGGATCCGGCTCGATGAACAATACCGGATAGAATGGGATTTGGAAGAAGGCCTGAGCGGGTTTCGCATCCCGCCTCTGTTATTGATTGTACCATTGGAAAATGCCTTCAAGCACCTCAGCCATTATCCTGACCGGATCAACTGGGTACGTATCTCGCTGAAGCTGGAAGGTGACCTGCTGGTGTTTACCTGCACCAATTCGCGCTCCGACAGGGAAAAAACACAAGCCGGTGGTATAGGGTTGAAAAATCTAATTCGACGAATGGAATTACTCTACGGTGGAAAATCACGTCTGGATAAGGAAGAAACTGCCGACACCTATTCAATCACATTAAAATTGCTTGTATGAAGATTTACCGATGTCTGGTTGTGGATGATGAACCCCTGGCGCGACAGGGACTGCGTGAATTCATCGGAAGGGTTCCCGACCTTTACCTGGTGGCGGAAGCCCGGAATGTAAAGGAAGGCCGGGATATTCTCCGGACGGAAGAAGTAGACATTCTGTTTATGGATATCGAGATGCCACGAATCAGTGGTATTGAATTCCTCGAGAACAGTATTCCCGTTCCTGCCGTGATCATCACCTCTGCCTATGACCAGTATGCAATCAAGGGCTTTGACCTTGCCGTCCAGGACTACCTGCTGAAACCTTTTACCCTGAAACGCTTTGAGAAAGCCGTGCAGAAAGCCCGTGATCATATCAGTATGAAAAAGGAACCCAGGCCGGCACGTGAAGCGAAAGACCAGGAAACCCTGTTCATAAAGTCGGAGGGGACCATCCATAAACTGAAAATTGCCGACCTGCTCTATGTGGAGGCCATGCAGAATTACATGATCTGCCACATGCGCGAAGGACGGCTCATTGCACACATCACCCTGAAGGCGCTGGAAGAACAGCTACCTTCCGAACTTTTTGTCCGGACGCATAAGTCCTACCTTGTGAATATTGTCAATATCCAGAAACTCGACAGCCATGAGCTGGTGATTGAAGGAAGGAAAGTGCCGATTTCACGAAATTACAAGGTGGAAGCCTATCGGCGGATTCTGAAAGATCAACTGATCAGCCGATAGATAAAGGTCAGGTTGGTTCAGGTCAACAAGGGATAATCACTATTCATTCGGTGAGTTTGAATGGGAAGTACCAAGCGTTTCAAGCCGGGCATATCAATAAGCGAATAACCGGAGCGTGGTGTATACCTTCCTGCTGAAGGGTCTGTCCAAAGTTTTGCAATTCAGTTGGTTTATAATGTAAACTAGTTTATGTTTGTGGTGTAATTTGTTTTATATGGAAGACAAGGAACTTAGCCACGAAGAAAGCCTCCGCCTGATCCGGGGCATGATGGAAGTTGCCAGGAATAAAATCAGCGAAACCGGTTTTCACTTTTTGCTTTGGGGGATACTGGTAATTGCCGCCTGCCTGGTTAATTACGTATTACTACTCCAGGGGCTTCGTGAAAATGCCCATTGGGTTTGGCCCGTGATGACGGCGATTGGTATTCCCACTGCTATGATCTACGAATACCGTAAGGACAGAAGGCAACACAGCCGTAGCAAATTCGACCGTATATACGGAGCCGTTTGGCTCGGGTTCGGGATTACCCTGTTTCTGGCGATTTACATCAGTGTAAGCTGGGAAGTCAACCCCATCCCGTATATCCTGGTGCTGGCAGCCCTGGCTACCTTTATTTCCGGAATAATTTATCGGTTCCGTCCACTGGTATTAGGCGCCTGTGTTTTCTGGCTGGCGGCAGCGGTATGCGTTCAGTTGCCGGGAAAAGAGCAATTACTGGTCAATGCCGGGGCCATTGCTCTCGGGTATCTGATTCCGGGCTTGCTCCTATGGCGTAATTCCAAAAAGGAAACACATGTTTAAAAAACTGGATCCGCTGCTTAATTCGGAACTGCGGCTTGCCGTAATGAGCTTGCTGATAGGCATGGAAGAGGCAGAATTCGGTTTCATTCGGGAGAAAACGGCGGCCACTGCGGGCAATCTTAGTGTGCAATTGCAGAAACTGAAAGACGCCGGATACCTGGAAATAAAGAAGTCTTTTCGGGGGAAATACCCCCTTACCACCTGTAAAGTCACAGCTGACGGCATCCGCGCTTTTCAGGAATATGTGGATGCCGTGCAATCCTATCTTGAGATCAGTAAAAAGAACCATGAAAAATAAAAGTATCCTTGCAATCTGTGCCCTGCTCCTTGTAACGGGTGTTACAGCACAAAACTCCATAAAGCCGAACCGGGGCTTTGCTTTCGGGTTTCACCTGAACCAGTACCAACAAGACTTCGGTTATGGAGTGAACATTACATCGCCACTATTCTTTCGCGATGGTGTGGCCATTCGCCTTCGTGGGAACATGATGTTTAACCAGAATCCGCTAAACGGACAAAGTACCTGGATGCCTTATGGCAACCTGACCCTTGGACTTGTGGGTATCGCTTCCCAGGTCAACGCGCATCTGCGTATTTATGGAGAAGGAGGGGTCATAGGACTATTCCCGTCTTCCGATTTTTCCTCGGAGTCCTTTGTTTTCGGCGGGTATGGATTGTTCGGCTTTGAATTCAGCTTTGTCCGTTTCGGCAACTACTTTGTGGAAGTAGGTGCGGCAGGTACCGGTGCAAGGGCGGATAAAATCCCCACATCACCCATTTACTCAAACGGGCTGACCGTAAGTGCCGGGCTCCGTTTTGTGCTGCCCGGGCAGGACGACTTTCGCAAGTCGCGCATCAATGACTGAGAATTTCCGGCCTTATCCGCACAATCCTTAACTTTGCGCCTCAGCAATTCACCATGGACAAATACGCCAAGCGCGGGGTCTCCTCGCAGAAAGAAGACGTTCACCGGGCTATCAGCAAACTCGACAAAGGACTGTACCCCAACGCCTTTTGCAAGGTCATCCCCGACTACCTGGGAAATGACCCCGAATACTGCAATGTCATGCATGCAGACGGCGCCGGAACCAAGTCTTCGCTGGCTTATCTGTACTGGAAAGAAACCGGAAACCTGAACGTATGGAAGGGTATTGCGCAAGACGCCATTGTGATGAATACCGACGACCTGCTTTGTGTGGGGATCACGGATGGAATGCTGATTTCGTCCACCATCGGACGGAATAAGAACCGTATACCCGGAGAGGTCATTGCCGCTATCATCAACGGCACGGAAGAATTTCTCCAATCCATGCGCGATATGGGTATTGAGATCGTACTTACCGGTGGTGAGACCGCGGATGTGGGAGACCTGGTTCGTACGGTTATCGTGGATTCAACCGTCACTGCCCGCGTTCCCCGCTCGTCCATACTGGAAGCCCGCATCCGTCCGGGACAGGTCATTGTGGGTTTTGCCTCCTATGGTCAGGCAAAATGGGAGCAGGAATACAATGGAGGAATGGGCAGTAACGGACTTACTTCCGCACGTCACGACGTATTCGATAAGTCATACGCCAAACGCTACCCGGAGAGTTTTGACCCGGAGTTGGACCAGGACGTGGTCTATACCGGAGGCCTGAAACTTACCGATACCTGGAAAGAGGCTCCCCTGGATGCAGGCCGGCTGGTGCTTTCCCCTACCCGAACCTACCTGCCGCTGGCTCGTGAAATTTTCCGTGAAATACCCCTACAGGATATCGGGGCACTCATCCATTGCAGCGGAGGCGCTCAGACCAAGGTGAAGCATTTTATGGATGAACCCGCACTGGTAGTGAAGAACAACCTTTTTCCGCTCCCGCCTTTGTTTGACATGATACAGAGCCAGTCGGAAACCGACTGGAAGGAGATGTACCAGGTGTTCAACATGGGGCATCGCCTGGAGGCCTATACGGACCCCAAACACGCAGAGACCCTGATAGAGTTGGCCGCTTCCCTGGGTATTGAAGCTAGGGTGGTAGGAGAAGTGCAGGCATCTGCCGAAAAAACGTTGCGGATTGAAAGTCCGCATGGGGTATTCCAATACTGAGGTTTTGCTGCCCGGGGCACTGGCGTATATTCGCATCCATGCGTACGTTTTTCAGCTGCCTGACTCTGCTGGCCGTGTTGTTTGCCAGTGGCCAGAAATGGGATGTAAATAACCCTCCCGGTGTTTACGATGAAGTGGATTTTACGGTTACCGAGGGTACCTGGATGAATCTGGACCTGAGTCCCGATGGCAAACAGATCGTTTTTGACATGCTGGGCGACATTTACCTGATGCCGGTAGAAGGCGGAGTGGCCAAACTACTTCGTGGAGGCCTGGCTTTCGAAGTGCAACCTCGTTTTAGCCCGGATGGAAGTAAAATCCTGTTCACCAGCGATGCCGGTGGCGGCGACAATATCTGGGTGATGGATGTCAACGGGGAAAATGCCCGCCAGGTAACCGATGAAAATTTCCGCCTCCTGAACAATGGGGTTTGGGCCCCCGGTGGGGAGTATATCGTAGCCCGTAAACATTTTACTTCCGGCCGTTCTCTGGGTGCAGGAGAGCTCTGGCTGTATCATATCAGCGGAGGAAAAGGCGTACAGCTAACCAAGCGTAAAAACGACCAACAGGATCTGAACGAGCCTTGTTTCGATCCATCCGGACGCTATATCTACTATTCCGAGGATGTTTACCCGGGAGGATATTTTCAATACAATAAGGACCCCAACAGCCAGATCTATGTGGTCAAATCCTACGACCGCTACACCGGCGAAACGGAAACGGTGATCTCCGGCTCCGGTGGGGCTGTTCGTCCGCAGGTATCACCTGACGGCAAGTACATTGCCTTTGTGAAAAGGGTACATACCCGCTCGGTACTGTATCTGCACGAAAAAAGTAGCGGAAGAGAATGGCCGCTTTACGATTCTCTGAGTAAAGACCAACAGGAGGCCTGGGCCATATTCGGGGTGTACAGCGGCTATTCCTGGACTCCCGATGGAAAGAACATTGTCATCTGGTCGCATGGTAAGATTCTGAGTATTGAGGTAGCTACCAAAACGGCAAAGGAAATTCCTTTCCGTGCCCAGGTGCGCCAGAAGATCAGAAGAGCAGTGAAACACCATCAGGAAGCTGCTCCCGATGAGTTCGAGTCCAAGATGATCCGTCATGCAAAAACTTCCCCCGACGGAAAAACCCTGGTATTTTCGGCGGCAGGCTATCTATACAAAAAAGCCCTTCCGGACGGCAAACCACAAAGGCTGACGACACAAAACGCTCATTTTGAGTTTGAGCCCTGCTTCAGTCCCGATGGTAAAGACCTCGTTTACGTTACCTGGTCGGATAAGGAAACAGGAAGCTTGCGTAAGCTGAATCTTAATACCGGGAAATCGGCTGTGATCAGTGAAGGTAAAGGGATTTTTCGCACACCGGCATATTCGGCGGATGGACAGAACCTCATCTATTGGAAGGAACATGGAAACGATCACCAGGGTTTTGCCTGGACGGAAGATGCAGGCATCTATGTCTTATCCGCATCCGGAGGAGCGGCAAAGAAGATTTCGGATATCGCAGCCTCAGCAGTCTTTTCTGCCGACGGAAAATGGGTGTACTACGAACGGGGCAATGGCCTGTACAAAATGGACCTCAACGGTCAGCAGCGTGAGCAGGTCATTGAATCCGATTACGGAAAGAACTATGTCCTGAGCCCAAACAACCGCTGGGTGGCTTTCAGCGACCTGCACAAAGTGTATGTGGCGGCTTTCCCTGAGACCGGAAAAACACTGAAACTCCAGGCGGGAGGAAACAATGTTCCCGTAGCACAATTTGCCCGTGATGCGGGGATCAACCTTCACTGGAGTCCGGACAGCAAAATACTAAGGTGGACCCTGGGGAGCGACTACTATTCCAAAGCACTGAATGAGCGCTTCCTGTTTCTCCCCGAAGCCGCCGATTCACTGGAGGCCTTACCCATTGAAGGGAAACCGATCGGGCTGACTCTCAAAAGTGATAAACCCACAGCTACCTATGTACTGGACAATGCCCGGATTATTACGGTTGATGCCGGGAATAAGGTGATTGAAAAGGGGTACATCGTGGTACGGGAAAACAAGATAGCCGAAGTGGGAGAAGGCGCTTACAACCCGGAACAGGCTAAGGTGAAACAGGTAACCGATATCCGCGATTGTTCCGGTAAAACCATCATGCCCGGACTTGTTGACGTGCATGCGCATCTATGGACTTTCCGTCAGGGGTTACATCCTCAGCAATACTGGCCGTATTATGCCAACCTCGCTTTTGGCGTAACCACCACACACGACCCGTCTTCCAATACGGAGATGGTCTTTACTCAAAGCGAGATGGTGAAAACCGGGGCAATGGTCGGACCCAGGATATTCTCCACCGGAACCATCTTATACGGTGCCGAAGGCGATTTCAAAGCAGTGATCAACAGCTATGAGGACGCCCGTTCAGCGGTATACCGCACGAAAGCATTTGGGGCATTTTCCGTAAAGAGTTATAACCAGCCAAGAAGGGAGCAAAGACAACAGGTTATTGCCGCCGCTGACAGCCTGGGCGTAATGGTTTATCCGGAAGGCGGTTCATTCTTCTACCACAACATGAGTATGGTTCTCGACGGGCATACCGGTGTAGAACACAATATCCCCGTGGCACCGGTGTATGAAGATGTGGTCAAATTGTGGGCAGCTTCCAAAACCGGCTATACCCCCACACTTATAGTTTGTTACGGAGCCGTGAGTGGGGAATATTACTGGTATCAACATAGTAATGTCTGGGAAAATGAACACCTTATGTCCTTTACTCCACGCAGTATTGTCGATAGTCGTGCCCGACACCGAACCATGATCCCTGAGGAGGAATATGAGAACGGGCATATCCTGGTTAGCCGTTCATGCAAAAAACTACTGGATGCCGGAGTTAAAGTGAATCTGGGGTCGCACGGGCAACTGGAAGGCCTTGGCGCTCATTGGGAACTGTGGATGCTGGTCCAGGGGGGGATGAGCCCTATGGAAGTTATCCGGTGCGGAACAATGAATGGGGCAGCGTATATCGGTATGGGCGACCAGATAGGCTCAATCGAGGAAGGCAAACTGGCGGATCTGGTTATCCTGGATGAAAACCCTCTGGAAAATATCCGCAATACCGAATCTATCGGTATGGTTATTCTTAACGGCCGTCAGTACGACGCCAAGACCATGAATGAATATGGAGGCAGAAGTTGCCAACCTTTCTGGTTCAATAATCCAATGTATGCAGAAAAGTTCCCCTGGCATGAAGGCAGCGAATCTATAACTAGGCCTAAGTGCTTGTGCGGCAAGCATTAACACCTATGTTTTCTGGGTTTTTATATCATGCAGGAAATTATTTTAATTTTTTTTCATACCCAGGGCAACATTTGGCAACATAAGTGCATCTCCTTTGTACACGAGTTAACCACTCATACGTTCTTTTAAAAATCTCTTCATAGAGTTTTGGTTTGGTTTGGTTTACAAAGGCGCTCTTCGGAGCGCTTTTTTTTTGCCCTTGCAGAGGTATCTTGCATCCTCAAGATGCGTTTCCTTAACCGACTGATAGTTTCAGCAATACCGCTATTTTGCCTGGGGGCATGCAGTAGCCCGAGAGTGATGAATCAGTCTGCCAGGGTCACCCCAAAAGGAGGCTTTTCCGTTGGCGCCACCTACATGGTCAGCATTCCCCAACAGACACTTACTACCCTGACGGATCAGGTAGAGTATTGGTCGGATAATTATTCTTCCTCCGACAGCATCACCATGAACGATGCTTTCAACCAGGTGAACAGGGCTTTGTTGTCGTACTCCATAGATCCGGTAGCCAATGGTCCCCAGTTTTACCTGCGCTATGGACTCCTTCCACGTACGGAAATTTCCTACCTGCGCAGTGGAAAATCCAACCAGATCCAGGTGCAGTATCAGTTTATTGGTCCGGAGGCAGGTAAAGATGCCCCGGAGGAAAGGTGGTATGCTTCAGCAGGTTTGCAGTATTCTTCTACCGGCTTTCGGCTACCTAAGTTTTTTGGGTTTGTGCAAAGCCACCTGAATTATTCTTTCAAAAGACGCGACCTGCTTTTGCCCCTCACAGCCAGCTATTCTTTTGGTCCCGACGAACGTTACGGGTCAGTTAGTTTCGGATTGGTTTACGGTCATCATTTTGTCCGTTACAGCATGATCCCCAATCAGGTATTTGATGAGAACGGCCTGCCTGCGGAAGCGGTTTCCTACCGTACGGATTACAATTCCTGGGCGTTTTTTACCAACGTGAAATTTGGGTATAAATACCTGTATATCATTCCTTCCCTGAGTGTTTACAGCCAGGATTATGGAAGCTACCGGTTGTTGACGGGAAGTGCGGAATTCAGGGGAGTGACTGTTGTTCCGGCTGTGAGCGTGGAGCTAAACCTGTATGGATGGAAAAAGAAAAAATCATGAAGAAGCTTCTTATTCTTCTTTTATGGATGGGGTCTCTGCAGGTACAGGGGCAATATCTTGATAGCATTCAGGCAAAAGAAGGGCTGGAGAATATTCAGGTTATTCCGTTGCAGAGCGACAGCCTGGCGAGCAGTTTCGTGATCTTCATCCGCAAGGAAGTACCGGCTCATTATCATGCAGAACACAGCGAACATGTAGTGATCCTGGAGGGCGAAGGCACCATGCTTTTGGGAGATTCCACATTCCGGGTGAAGAAGGGTGACATGATCTTCATTCCCAAGGGGACAGTTCATGCCTTTGTCACTACATCATCCTTTCCGGCAAAAGTTCTTTCGATACAGGCTCCGCGATTTACCGGGAAAGACCGGATTCCGTATAAACCTTAGATCAGGCTTTTTCCGCGCTCAGTTTTTCTTTCATCGCCATCAGCTCATCGCGCAGTCGGGCGGCTTCCATAAAATCCATATCCTTTGCAGCACGTAACATGGCCTTTTCCGTTTCTTCGATTGCCCTTTTCAGTTTATCTCCGCTGAGGTACTGCACAACAGGATCAGCGGCAACGGATGAGCGTTCTTCCGGTTCCACATAGATCTTTTCTGCCCCGCCCTTGGCGTCGGCCACAGAGGTTTGGCGCAATATGGCTTCTCTGGATTTGCGAACAGTGCGCGGCACAATGCCATGTTCTTCGTTGTAGGCAATCTGCTTTTCCCGTCGCCGGTTATTCTCTTCAATGGTACTTGCCATACTATCCGTGATCTGGTCCGCATACATGATCACCTTTCCGCGTTCGTTTCGTGCTGCCCTTCCGATAGTTTGTGTCAGGGAACGGGCACTGCGCAGGAACCCTTCTTTGTCGGCATCCATAATAGCCACCATCGAAACCTCGGGCAGGTCAAGTCCTTCCCGGAGCAGGTTTACACCCACCAGCACATCAAATTCTCCGAGACGAAGTCCGCGGAGGATCTCCACACGGTCCAGCGTTTTTACTTCAGAGTGAATGTACTGGCAGCGAATGCCGAGCCGGGCCATGTACTTGGTAAGTTCTTCCGCCATTCGTTTTGTTAGCGTGGTAACCAGCACACGGTCACCCATTTTAATTCGCTCGTCCACTTCCTCCAGCAAATCATCTACCTGGTTGGTGCATGGGCGTACCTCAATTACAGGATCCAGCAGGCCGGTAGGGCGTATGATCTGCTCCACCACCACTCCTTCCGATTCGGCAATCTCAAAGTCAGCCGGGGTGGCGGATACATAAATGGTTTGTTTGATGATGGAATAGAACTCGTCAAAGGTGAGCGGCCGGTTATCCATAGCGGCAGGCAGGCGGAAACCGTATTCTACAAGGTTGGTTTTCCGGGAGCGGTCGCCTCCGTACATTGCACGAACCTGCGGAACGGTAACGTGGCTTTCATCCACGATCAGCAGGAAATCATCCGGGAAATAATCCAGCAGGCAAAAGGGCCTTTCTCCCGGATTTCTTCGATCCATATACCGGCTGTAATTTTCAATACCCGAGCAGTATCCCAGTTCCCGCATCATCTCCAGGTCAAAAGTCACCCGCTCCTCCAGTCGCTTAGCCTCCAGGTGGCGTCCGTTCTTATTGAAATACTCGACCTGTGCCACCATATCATCCTGTATCTGATGGATTACCTGCTTCATCCTGTCGCGCGGGGTGACATACAGGTTAGCCGGGTAGATGGCGATGTCAGTCTGTCGGGTCTGACCTGTTCCGCTAACCGGATCGAACACAGAAATCTCTTCGATCTCATTTCCGAAAAACTGAATGCGGTAAGCATAATCGGCATAGGCCACATGGATGTCGACCGTATCGCCTTTTACCCGGAATGTTCCCCGTTTGAACTCGGCGGTGGTCCTGGAATAAAGCGATTCCACCAGGGAGAACAACAAGGTATTGCGTGAAATTTTCTGGCCTTCCTGCAGGCGGATGATACTCCCTTCGAAGTCTTTGGGATTTCCGGCACCATAGATACAGGAAACAGATGCCACCACAATCACATCCCTCCTGCCTGAAAGCAGGGTAGAGGTAGTACTGAGGCGCATCTTTTCGATCTCCTCGTTGATATTCAGGTCCTTCTCTATATAGGTATTGGTATGCGGAATGAACGCCTCCGGCTGGTAATAATCGTAGTAGCTGACAAAATACTCCACGGCATTATCCGGGAAAAATTGCCGAAACTCTCCGTAGAGCTGGGCTACCAGGGTTTTGTTATGACTGAGTACGAGGGTCGGCTTTTGGACATTCTGAATGACATTGGCCATTGTGAATGTTTTTCCTGACCCCGTCACTCCGAGCAGGGTCTGGGCGGGTAGTCCTTCGAGGATACCTTCGGTGAGCTGACGTATGGCTTCCGGTTGGTCGCCGGAGGGTGTGAATTCGGAAGTAAGTTGGAATTTCAAGGCCTCACGAATATACGAATTCAGCCTCGTCTCCTCAGGGAGAGGGGATGATAATGTTCCACGATGTCTTTCAGGAATTTGCGGTCGAGGTGGGTATAAATCTCGGTGGTGGTAATGCTTTCGTGCCCCAGCATTTGCTGTACGGCCCGGAGGTCGGCGCCGCCTTCCACAAGGTGGGTGGCAAAGGAATGCCGGAAGGTATGCGGGGAGATGGATTTTTTCAGGCCGGTTTCCAGCGCCAGCTTTTTTATGATAGTAAAAACCATTACACGGCTTAGACCCGTGCCGCGTTTGTTCAGGAACAGGGTGTCTACATGATCCGGCTTGGGTTGTACGTGCACCCGCACATGTTCCTGATAAAGCAATACATGATTCAGGGCAGATTCTCCCACCGGAACCAGCCGCTCTTTATTGCCTTTGCCGGTTACCCGTACAAACCCCTCCTTCGGGAACAGATCGGAAATGCGGAGCGACACCAGTTCGGAAACACGCAGCCCGCAGGCATAAAGCATTTCCAGCATGGCTCTGTTTCTTTCTCCTTCAGGTGTGCTGCGGTCAATGGCGGAAAACAACATTTCAATCTCCCCGAAATCCAGGGTGTCGGGGAGTTTTCTACCCAGCTTCGGGCCGCTGAGAAGCTCCGTAGGGTCTTTGCTCAGCCTGTCTTCCATCAGTAAATAATGATAGAAAGCCCTTATCCCGGAGAGTATCCGGGCTTGTGATGAAGCAGAAAGCCCTATGCTGCTGATCCATTGCAGGAATCCGTGCAGGTCTTTTTCACTGATATCGGTACAGGGCTTATGTACCCCTTCTGCCTCCAGGAACTGAGTGAGTTTTTCTACGTCATGCAGGTAGGCCTTCAGGGAATTGGCGGAAAGCGATTTTTCCAGTCTCAGGTAATTTCTGAATCCCCGGATATCGGCTTCCCACATGCGCCTATTTCAGATGAATTTCAGCCGCCTGGATTACTTCTACCGGTTTATGGATGTAGGCGATGAGGTTACAATGCTCTACATTCCAGTTTTCGGGCATGGTGTAGCTGAATTGTTTGAGGAATACCCGACCTGCCGTTGCAGGCGGATCGTTGCCAGGGTTGAGGTTAAGCGCAAACTGCGGCATATCGCGCAGAACGTGCATATGAACATAGTGCTCGTATTCTCCCTGGGTATATTCCTGCTTGCCGATCAGACTGTCTTCGGTGATCACGGTACTAAAGAACAGCGGCTCGTTGATATCACTGGTTACTTCGAATTTCACTTCGAAACGCAGTTCGCGGGTGGATTCGTCAAAGCTGATTACCCTTAGCTCGGCATTGGCAGGATTGGGTACCGCCAACTGGGCATCGGCCTGGGACATCCATTGGGTAGCCAGGTTACTTCCGTTTACCCGGTCGGCAATTCCGTAAGGAATGCCATTGGGTTTGGAAATGATGGTAAAGATCTGCGTGCCCCATTGGGTATTGTAATCTTCCTGGTCTTTAAAGGGAGCAGCCTGGTTGAATTCCGTGCCTCCCGGGTGGATAGCTACTCCCACGATTCTGCCGGGATTTGCATCCATCATATCTTTCAGAGCCTTATGTCCGTTCGGACAAGTAGGGCAGCGTACCCCGGTAAAGTCTTCAAATAGCACGACTTTATCCTGCGGAGCGGAAACGCTTGCGTTCTGGTACGTGGAGTCCAGAAGCGGTGCCGGCCCCTCTTTTTCAATGATGGGTAAAGGCTCCTCTTCACAGGAGGCCATTACAATTACGAGGGCAAAGGCTATGACAACTAATCGATTCATCACTCAAAATTACGAAACTCTCCCAGTTAGACAGCTGAATTGGGCGTTGAGCTGCGAAATAGTAGGAAATGTTAGAAGTTTGTGATCAATCCGAAACGCAATCCGCTAAAAGCTGGCTCTACCCTGCAGATCCCACCGGTACAATTCACCCCCTGTACTTGTTTGAGGTAATTGAGGGTGAAACGGGTGGACCGCATCTGATAGCTCACAAAGAAGTTGTAGTAATGCACCAGGTCCGTGGAGATGATCTCCTGTGGCGTTCCGGGGGTCCTTACCGGATCCGTATTCACCATATCTCCCACGGAAACACTCCAGTGCGGGGCAAAGTTGTATTCGAGCAATGCATTCACAAAACTGCCCAGGTCTTGCCGGGTATGGAGGTATTGCGCTTCCAGGCGAAGGCTTTGCTTGCGGGTAAGGCGGTAGGTGATCTCGGTAAAGGGGGTAAATGTTCTCACATCCGGGGCATTCGGATTAAGCTGATAGATGGCCTGGCTGTAGAAAACACTCTGGAATCCCAGCTGCACCTTCAAATCCTTGGAGAGCTTGAGGAGCATGTCCAGGTAATATTCTTCGAACAGGTGCTTGCCGTCCGGACGGTCTACCCAGGAGAAGTTGGCATTCAGGGTAACCTTCTTAGTCGGAGACCAGAGCACATCTGCCTGGAAAGCATTTTCTCCAAGGTTCTGTACAACCGGAATATATCGCGCCAGGAGGCGGTATACGTTCTGCCGGGTGATAGAAGGCAGGTAGGTGAGCTGACCATTAAGCAGCTGGTAGTTGGGAGACGATAGGAATTGGTAGTTGTCTACCCGCTTGTATTGGGCATTGATTCCCAGACCCTGGGTGGAATAGCTAAGTGAGGTCCAGATTACACTTCCGTCGCTACCGTAAAGCAAGCTGGTGAAGGGGTCGCGCAGAGCTTCAAATGTTTTATAGTTGTACTCCCCCGACCAGGAGAAGTTTTTCCAGGCCAGGGTATACCCGCCGGTCAGCACATAGGTATTGCTTCTCGGTTGAAAACGCTCTGCCAGTGGAAGGGCGTTGATCTCCGAAACCAACAGGTTCAGGGTATTGGCATCAAGGGTCCGGTTTACGGCTCCTCCGCTGATGGAAAGGTTGAGCCCGTCTTCCAGGGCGAAAAACTTATCGGTATAGATTCCTTTCACCACCTGAGGACTTACGGTAAACCGGGTATCGGTCTGCCCGTCGTTGCTCAGTATCCCTTTCTGCTGACCGGTAAACGCACGTACCGACCAGGTGGGAGAAATATCGTATTTGGCATGAACACCCTGCACGGCGTAATCGAGCCCGATAAGCCGGTCTTCAAAAGCCCGGAAAGCGGCTCCACTGCCGAACTGGTCGTAAAAATAACCGGCAGTAATAGTCAGGTCACCGATGGACTTTTTCAAACTCCAGTACCCGATCCCGGCATGGGTATAAGCCAACTGTGGGTTGAGCAAGGGGCTGTTATTAAAGGCGTCGAAGCGCAGAGCAGCGTCAAAACCCTGGTACTTATAATTCAGGAATAGCCAGGCATCCGTTGACGATTTCTGTCTCCGGTATTGAATCGTATTGGCCCCGATCCGGTTATCCCGTTGATAAAATTGGGAATTGGTCTGAAAATTTCCGCTCAGCTCCCCGCGGTCTTGTCCGTCCGCAAGCATGGATACCAGGGCAAACGGCAAGAATAACAGTGGCTTAAGTTGCTTCATTCCGATATGATGGAGCAAAGAAACTAAGCCACGTCAATAAAAAAAATTTTTATAGCCTGAACTCAGGGCAGCTTAGTAATTATTAGGGAGCTGCTCCGGTAGCCCGGGGCATTTACCCGAACAAAATAGTTGCCTGCGGCAAGGGAAGAAACAGAGATTCGGAGATCCCCTTCCAAAACGGCAGTGGTTTCCAGTACCTTTTTGCCGTATACGTCGAAGACTTCGATATGACTCACACCGTCAATGGGCTTTTCCGTGCGCACAACAAAATAGTCATCAGCCGGGTTCGGGTACAGGCTCAGTTCAACCGGCAATAGCTCGGGTCCAACACTGTTAAAGGTATCAGGGTCAGTATAAGTGGAGTTCAGGTAATGAATACCGCCACGGCTATTGCCTAGCAGAATATCGGGCCTGCCATCATCATCCATATCCATCATTACCGGAGCCGTACGGCCTCCGAGATCGGGAACGCCACCGCTTCCGTTGGGTTTTATAAAGTATTCGTTATACGCCATGAAAGAGTCACCCAGGTTGGCCGTATCAATTGCATAAACCAAAAGCTTACCTCCTTTGGAACCGCAGATCAGTTCCGGCTTACCGTCCATATCCAGGTCTTCTACCCAGGGAGCGGCATTGCCTTCGTGTTCAAAGGTTATTACCGAATCAGACGGGTTCCAGTTGGTATCCCAGTCGGTGATCTTATAGAAATAATCGCTGACATTGACCTTGCCGAAGTTCTCTACATCTGCCGTGGGGAAGAAGTAGGGGCTGCTTGCCGTGCCTTTGTTATAGAATAGCGACAGGTGGCCCATAAGGTCTCCCACTAGCAGGTCAGGAGCATTGTCGTGATTGAAATCGTAAAAATGAGGGGCAGAAGTAGTACCTACGTCAATACTTCCCAGGGAATCGGTAACCAAAGTGAATTGCGGGCCGGTTTGCGTACCCGTGTTGCGGTAGTACCGCAACCTGCCGTTAAGGCCACCTGTTACCAGGTCTTTCAGTCCGTCGTTATCCAGGTCGACAAAAGTAGGGTACATAGCTGTAATACTGTCGTCGGAGAAGCCAAGCCAGTCGTTGGTAACAAATTTAAAGATGGCCTCATTCCCGCCAATATTCTCATAAAGGGCAAAGCGGTCGTTGCTGTTCTTGGTATCACGCCAATTGCCCCGATGGGAGAGAAGCAGGTCGTTGTCTCCATCACCATCATAGTCAAACAAGGCCGGTACCGATTGTGACCCGAAGTCGATGGTCTTATCCTGCAGGAAGCTGGAGTCCCTGAATTCGAAATCAGGGTTGTTGTTTTTCCCTTTGTTTTTGTACCACCATACCTGGTGCAGGTTACTGGCCGAAGTAGGGTCATTGCTGGCAGCAATCAGATCTTTTTTTCCGTCGTTGTTGATGTCCAAATAGAAAGCAGCCGGGAACTTATCGATGTATACGCCTTTGGTGTTGGGCGGATAGCCTGTAGTGAAAGAAATGGCAGTATCGTAGGGCCATGATTTCTCCACTTTTCCATTAATCACAAACTTGAAGTCGGGGTAATCCACATCACCGATCAGTATTTCTTTATCTCCGTCTTCATCCGCGTCGAAAGTCAGAATGGTACTGCCGGTATGCAGGGCATTTTTGTAGAATTTGAACCCGAAACAGTTGTCGCCAAGTATGATGTCGTTGGTAAGCCCTCCTTCAGCAAAAGATCCCCAGCAGAAGTCCACGAAAGAAAAGGTCAGCGAATCGCAGGGGTATCCTTCCTCCACGCGATCATTCCGGTAATACTCCACATATCCGCCCAGGGTTCCGAAAGCCATGAGGTCCAGGTCGCCATCGCCGTCCACATCATCAATTACCGGGATGTCAAAAGCGGCACAGTACATATTATTCCCGTCACGATCCAGCATATCGCTGGCTACATGCACAAATTGCAGGCTGTCGCCCTGGCTGATATTTTTATAAACGGTGAATCCATACCCGGCAGATACCGCGCTGGTAAAGATATCCGGCTTGCCGTCGCAGTTGTAATCGCGCAACAGCACCCAGTGTTTGAGCTCCGGGAACTGGTATTCATACTGCGGAGCGTAAACATAAGAGGCTTGCCCGTTTACACCCTGATTGAGAAAAGTCAGTTTCCTGTTCCCACTGCGGTCAAAGACGAATAGGTCCTTGATACCATCGTTATTCATATCGATCTCACTGAACTGAGGAGCCACAAATCCGCCGATGAAGGGATAGGGAATGGTGTCGTTGTTCCCGTCAACAAAGCGCAGTTTGTTGTTCAGGTAGTACTGGAAATCCTGAGCCATTAGTTCCGGTTGAATACCGAATGCGGCAAGGACAAGCAGAAGCAGGGAGATCTTTTTCATACGCGTATTTATCGAATAGACCTGTTATATACTAATATTGTTGCTTGAATGGAACAATACCCGGGCGTAAAATTACTGGAATTCTTCAGAAGGGCCGGAAACATTAGTACGGATAGCCGAAATATTCCCTCCGGTTGCCTGTTTTTTGCCCTTAAAGGACCAAGTTTCGATGGCAACCGGTTTGCCACCGGAGCTTTGGAAGCGGGCGCTTCTCTGGCAGTGATCGACGACCCGGAATTGGCCCGACAGCATCAGGATGACCCCCGCTATTTCTTTTGTTCGGATGTGCTGCACGCTCTTCAGGACCTTGCCCGGTTGTATCGGGAAGAATTGAGTATCCCGGTGATCGCAATAGGGGGCAGTAACGGAAAGACCACCACCAAGGAGCTGCTCCGGGAGGTGCTGGGGACTCGTTTCCGGGTGCATGCCACACGCGGCAACCTCAACAACCACATTGGGGTACCGCTGACTTTGTTGTCTATGCCGGAAGATACCGAGATAGCCGTTATCGAACTCGGTACCAATCAACCGGGGGATATCGCAGAGTTGGTGGAAATAGCCGAACCGGATTTCGGTTTGATCACCAATATCGGTAAAGAACATCTTGCCGGTTTTGGAAGTATGGAAGGCGTGGCACGAGAAGAAAGCGTGCTGTTTCAATACCTTAAAAAGCATGGTGGGCTGGCTTTTGTCAACCAGGATGATCCCTGGCTTGAAGCGATGTCAGCGAAACTGGATCGGGTGGTTTCTTACGGTATGGATGAACATGCCAATATCCGGGCACGTCTCCTCGGCAGTCATCCGGGTGTGAGCCTGGAGCTGGATACGGGCATTGAAGTGCATAGCCGGCTACCGGGTGCCTTTAACTTTTCCAATATACTTGCCTGTATTGCGGTAGCTCGTCATTTTGATATTCCCGACTGGATGAGCATTACGGCCATAGCCTCTTACCGTAGCTCCAATAACCGTTCGCAGGTGCTCGAAACAGAGGCGTACACTTTTCTGATGGATTGCTACAACGCTAATCCCAGTAGTATGGAACTGGCCTTAAGAAGCTTTGCTGCGCAGGAGGGAGAGAAATTCTTTATCCTGGGCGATATGCTGGAACTGGGCGATTATGAAGTAGCCGAACATGAAGCGATCTACCGCCTTGTCGGGGAGTTAGGGTTGAACAAGGGAGTATTCATCGGGCCGGCATTCTGTAAAATAGCAGGAGGAGAATCCCTGTGTTTCCGGAAAGCAGAGGAAGCGGCTAGCTACCTCAGGGAGCACCCCATACCAGAGAATAGCCTGGTATTCCTGAAAGGTTCCAGGGGAATCTCCGTTGAAAAAGCCATTGCTCACTTGTTGGAAAGCCCGGGCGGAAAGCCGGCATAGGGGATATTGCCAGTCGGATGGTCTTAGTGGAAAAGGGGTGAAATGAATTTTTACGATTTAGCGGTTAAGCATATAAGCGGCCAGGCTTCGGAAGAAGAATCTACCTGGCTCTTTGCCCGGATGGAGGAGCATCCCGAAGAGCGTGAAGCCTTTGACGAACTCCGCAAAACCTGGGAGGCCTATGAGGGCTTTGAACAGGAAAGTCATGCAGAAGAGGATTGGCAAAAGCTTGAGTCCAGACTGCAAACAGCTCCCCGTCAGGGATTCCTGGGCAGATGGCGTCAATTGTCAGTAGCAGCTTCCGTAATACTCGTTGCCGGAATATCCATCGGGATCTGGTGGAATGAATACCGCTGGCTGGATGCAGAGGCAACCGCGGCCAACCTGGAGTTGGAACTTCCGGATCATAGCAAAATCATACTAAAAAAAGGAAGTCGCATCCGTTACAAACGGAACTTTGAAGAGCATCGCGACCTGGAGCTTGATGGCGAGGCCTATTTTACGGTTGTCCGCGACCCGGCCCATCCCTTCCGGGTGGAAAGCGAAGGAACCAGAACTACGGTTTTGGGGACGGCCTTTGATATCCGTCAGGGCATTAACGGAACAAGTACTGAGATTCGGGTGACGGAAGGAAAGGTAAGCTTTGAGGGGGATAACGGCGCATCACTGATCCTGGAAAAAGGGATGGCTGCAGTATACGACCGCAAAAGCCGCGAACTGAAGACTCTGGAATTCGGGACGCAGAATACCGTGAGCTGGTATATGCAACGCCTCCATTTCGATAATACACCCATCCATATAGTGATGGAAGACATTGCCCACTATTACGGGGTGCGTATTGAACATCGGCTTCCGGCCAACTATTGTCCGCTAACCGGAGAATACGGTAGTACGGGGAAACAGGAGCTTGTTCAGATACTGCGTGAAGTTCTTGAGTTGGAAATTGTAGTAAAAGAAGATACCTGGATCGTCACAAAAGGAACATGTCGCCCTCGCAACTAGCCGCCGCAAATCCATCCGATCAAAACCTCTGGCAACAGGTAAAACTGGGAGAACAAGCCTCCCTGAAGGTTCTTTTCATGCGTTACTACGATCCCCTGGTTCGTTTTTGTACTCCTATCCTCAAAGACGAAGAGCGAGCCCGCGACCTGGTTCAGGACACCTTCTTCCAGGTATGGGAGAAGCGGGAAAAGATTGAAATCAGTTCCAGCATCAAAGCCTATTTATACACTGCCGTGAGAAACCGTGCTCTCAATACCCTGAAGCGGGAAGCCCGTATGCAATGGTCCGGTGATCATACCGAGCTTGAACCTCTGCAGGAAGGCCAGGATGGAAGCTACGACCGGATGCGGGAAAAGGATCTGAACACCCGGTTGCAATATGCCCTCTCCCGATTGCCGGCAAAATGCCGGCAGGTTTTCGAACTAAGCCGTTTCGAACACCTTAGCAACAGGGAAGTGGCCGAAACCCTGGAGATATCCGTAAAAACCGTAGAGAACCAGATGACCAAGGCCCTGCAAATTATGCGTAAGGAATTGCTGCCTTATCTTAGTTCAGTGGTGTTGATCGGATACTGGTTTCTCTAGTTTTCCTATCGATATACCCAAAAGAAAAAGCCACTCCCGGAGAAGTGGCTTTTTTATGCTCGCTAATAAATAGTTACTGAATGACGAATTCCACACGCCGGTTATTGGCCAGGGCTCCGGAGCCTTTCCGGTTGTCTACCGGATGCCCGTCACCCATACCTTCTGCGCTCAGCTGGGTGGGATCTACTCCATAAGCAACCAGGTAAGCGACAACCGCTTCAGCCCTTTTTTGTGAGATTTTGCGGTTTAGCCCATCTTCTCCGGTGTTGTCAGCATAACCCAGAACCTGTACTTTCAGATCCTTGTTGTTTTTCAGGATGACCCCGATTCGGTTCAGTTGACGGCATGAAGCTTCATTCAGGCGGCTGCTTCCGCTTTGGAAGTAGAGCACACTCATTTCAATAAACAAACGATCCCGAATGGCCTCACTGTTATCCGTCTCGGCTTCTGTTTCTGAAGGCTCTTCCTGTTGTGCCGGTGCTTGCTTTGCCAGGGAAAGGGAGTCCAGTTGCTCACGCATCTGCGCCATCTGTTCCTGGGTAGTCCGTAGGCTCTCCTGCAACGCAAGGAGTGCCGAATCGTTGGCCGGGCGGGTAGCAGCAGGTTGTACGGGCATTACCGGCACAATACGCAGCAGTGGCTCACGATCCATATGCCGGCCCTTGCCAATGCTGTAGTTCACCCCGATACGGGTTTTGAGCATGCGGTCATAGCCATTGGAGTTATCGTAGCCATCCCAGGCATCGGTATAACTGGTCACAAATTCACTCGCCAGGTTCAGGCTCAGCCGGTCATTAAGGTAATAGCGAACACCTAGCCCCAGACCACTCTGGAGACATGTGCCATTGGTGGTATTGAAGGACTGCTTGTCTTCCACGAAGCGGCGCTTGCTGTCGTAGTGTCCTGTTCCCAGGCTCACCCGAACATAAGGCACCCATTTGTAGCGATCGCTGTGCTTCAGTGTCTTCAGGCTGAAATTACCTCCCAGCGAGAAAAACGAGACTTTGGACTCATAATACTCGTATTTACCCGCTCCGGTCATTTTGCCCCAGTCAAAAGAGGCATCCAGACTGAACAGCGGGCTAAAATGCCAGGCGGCATTAAGACCGAAGGCCATGTCGAAGCCGGTATTCGGTCCCGATAACCCTTTCATATCTTCCGCAACAAATCCGCTCGGAAGCAGGGTGTTGGGTTGAAATTTCAGGTCGTATAAATGAGTCAGGCGAATTCCCGCGGTAAGCTGGTTAACCTTCAGGGAATCCTGCACCTGGAACAGCTGGGCCATAGCTCCCGTACCTGAAAGAAGAAGGCCTGCAATACAAATTGTTCTGAAAATCGTTTTCATCATTTTGGTGTTTTAAAATGAGCCTCTTATTTATTCAGGGTTACCGGGATGGTGGTGACTCTGTTTCCATTCATAACCCGCACATAGTAAGTACCTGCAGTCAGTTCACTCAGGTCAACAGCCACAAGGCGATCCTTGCTGCTTATCTCATAAACCACTTCTCCAAGGGAGTTGTATACCCGGATCTCCTGTTCTTCTCCGCTTTCAGGGAGTTCCAGTACAAACTTGCCGCTGTTCGGGTTCGGGTATAGCTTTACGGAGCTTTCAACTTCTCCGCTGATGCCTACCGATACGCCTAACCCGTAAGGGTCACTGGATAGCGAACAACCGCTGCCGTTGCTTACGGTAACGCTGTATACCCCAACGGTGGTTACGAGCAGGCTTTGGCTGTTTGCGCCGCTGATAGGCTGCGAATCCTTGTACCATTGGTAGGTCGTATAGAAGTCGCGAACCTTAAGGGTGTTGGAAGAAACCCGATCGATAACCGGTTTTGCCGGAGTTGGAAGAACCGTTACGGAGAACAGGTCTCCGGTAGCACAGCCCATTGTATCGGTAAAGGTCAATTCAATCTTATGGAAACCGGGACCGGCAACAGAGGGATCAAAGGTGATTCCGTCATTGAGTACCCCGGCTCCGCTGAACTGCAGGTTACCGATTCCCTGGCTGAGATCAACGGGTGCTGCATTTGCACACATTTCCAGGTTAGAGAAGGAAGTAGGCAGGTACGGAGCAAGTATGGTCACTTCAAAGCTCACCTGTATGCTGTTACCCGAAGCGTCGCTGATCAGGAAGGTGTTTTGGGTTGTTCCGTTCGGGAACTGACTGCCTGAAGGCAGACCGGAGGTCTGTTGTACCTGAACCGATCCGCAGTTATCCGTGATCTGGGGCAAGGTATAATCCACTTTGGCATCGCAATAACCCAGAACATAATCCACCGGGTTGGATGCGATCACCGGTTTGAGGGTATCCCGTACCGTGATCGTAGCGTATTCCGATCCGGTATTTCCGGAAGAGTCCGTAACAACCAGACTGATGGTCACCGTACCCAGGTCACTGCAATCAAATGTGGATTTGCTCAGGGCAAGGTTAACAATCCCCACATTGTCGGAAGAACCGTTGTTAACAGCGCTGACTGTTGTCGAAGCCTGTCCGTTCTGATCCAGATAAAGGGTCTGGTTGTTCGTAAAGACTTTCGGACGAATGGTATCCAGTACGGTAATGGTCACCGGAACGGTCCGCGTATTACCGGAGGCATCCGTGGCGGTGAAATCGATCAGGTGCACACCGCGCTCGGCCGGACCAAAGCTGCTTTTGCTCAGGGCAAGGGTACTGATGCTGCAGTTGTCGGAGGAACCGTTGTCCACATCCTGCGGAGTGATTGAAGCCTGTCCGTTGTTATCCAGGTACAGGGTGTGGTATTTCACGATGGATGCGGTAGGACGGATGGTGTCCAGAACCTGAACGGTAATATTGGTGCTGCTAAAGTTACCGGATTGATCCGTTACGGTGAAGAGCACTGTATTGTTGCCGGTATTGGAGCAATCGAAAGAGGTTTTGCTGAGTGAAAGGGATGCCACAGAGCAATTGTCTGTAGAACCGTTATCCGCATCATTGGCCGTCAGTGAAGCCTGTCCGTTGTTATTCAGGTATAGAGTAAGAGTCGGATGAACATTTGCAGCCGGGCTGATCGTATCCAGCACAGTTACCTGGAAATTGGTGCTGGCCTGGTTTCCGGAGGAATCTTCGGCAGTAAGGGTCAGGGTATTGATGCCAAGGTCCGCACAACCGAAGCTGGTTTTGCTGATGGAAATCCGGCTCAATCCGCAGTTGTCGCTGCTGAAGCTGTCGGCCTGAGCTGCGGTAAGGCTGGCCTGTCCGTTGGCGTTCAGGTACAGTACGATAGCTCTTTTGGCTTGCGGCCTGGGGTAGATCGTATCCAATACGGTAATATTCGCCGTAACTGTGCGGACATTTCCGCTGGCATCGGTAGCCGTAAAGTCAATTACATGTGCACCGCGGTCGTTGCAGGAGAAGCTGCTTTTGCTCAGGGCAAGGGTATTGATGCTGCAGTTGTCGGAGGAACCGTTGTCCACATCCTGCGGAGTGATTGAAGCCTGTCCGTTGTTATCCAGGTACAGGGTGTGGTATTTCACGATGGATGCGGTAGGACGGATGGTATCC
>CAXPEB010000101.1:0-34505 GCA_964215915.1 Bacteroidia bacterium | reverse complement strand
AAGAAAAGATTAAGGCGATTTGGCGCACAGGCTCCTGCACGCTTTTGTTGCGGCTCGCGCTGCAGGAAAACGACCTTACGGCAGAGAAGGATCTACCTCCTTAATACCCGGCAGATTAATCCCCTCTCCTTTTAATTCCGGCAACAGGCATCCGTTTGATTAGCTGAACAGGAAGAAAGATTGCTCCACTTCGGAATAGCCACATGTCCCTCACAACTTTTTAACTTGATCCCTGATTTTTGCATGCAGAAGAATTTCACATGCTACAGAAAAATAAAAAAGCCCCGGATTTCCGGGGCTTTGCGGTCTGGACGGGACTCGAACCCGCGACCTCCGCCGTGACAGGGCGGCATTCTAACCAGCTGAACTACCAGACCGTTCCGCTAGGGGAGTGCAAATATAGAACGATTATTCTTATTGCAAATACAATCGGAAGAATCTGACGAGAATTTGTACGGAAATCCTGATTTTCAATCTGAAAAATATTTCCCATCAACAAGCGAACATCCCTGTGAGCTGCAACCTGCGCGGATTTCCCCTAATTTTACGGCTCACTGCCATGTACAACTCCTCATCTGAAAACACAGACCTGATCAACTGGCTTCTGGAAGGCGATATTTCCCTTCAGTACCAAACAAAACGCGACTTACTGGGATACGACGACCTTAAACTCAGACAGCGTATTCGCTCCGAAGGCTGGGGTCAAGCATTTTTATCCAGGCAAAAAGCAGATGGCCACTGGGGCATACGCTTTTACCAACCGAAATGGATTTCCACTCATTACACCCTCCTCGATATCAGGAACTTAAATATTGACCCTTCCATACCCCGTATTGATAGCATTCTGACTAAAATCCTGAAGGAAGAAAAAGGCAGGGACGGAGGTATCTGCCCTATTGGCTCTGTGCCGCTGAGTGACGTATGTATAAATGGAATGTTCCTGAACTATGCCTGCTATTTCCGGGTACAGGAGGAACCGCTGCATTCCGTGGTTGATTTTCTGCTGACTCAGCGTATGAAGGATGGTGGCTTTAATTGCCGTTCCAACCGCAGCGGAGCCGTGCATAGCTCCATGCACAGCACCCTATCCGTACTGGAAGGGTTTGTCGAATATGAAAAAAACGGCTACTCCTACCGCTCCGGCGAGATTAAAGAAGCCATCCGTTCGGGAAACGAGTTTCTGCTAAAACACCACCTCTACCTGTCAGACCGAACCGGAGCAATCATCCGAAAAGAATTCCTGAAACTTACATTCCCCTCCCGCTGGCGCTATGACATATTGCGAGCTCTGGACTACTTTCAATACAGTCGGGTACCTTATGACTCCCGTATGCTGGAAGCACTTCACTACTTATTGAAAAAGCGCAACCCGAATGGCACCTGGAACATGCAGGCCAAGCACCCTGGAGAAGTTCATTTTGAAATGGAAAAAGCCGGACAAAAAAGCCGGTGGAACACCCTGCGTGCACTCCGTGTTCTCAAACAATACGAAGCCTTTCTGTCTCCGGAATGAATGGTTAATTATCCGGCCATCGCTTTTACTCCTCCGCATTAGCCTGCCATTTCCTGGAAAGAGGAATCAGCACAAACCGAACAAAAAGGGCAAGCAAAATTAGGTTCAGAAACATCATATCCACGTCATGTGCTTTCAGCCAGTAATAGAGGTCAGATTGTTCACAAAAATCGGAATAATCGTAGTCGATTTCCTGCTGATAGCAGGGAACATAAAGCAGTGAGGTCAGCGTGGTCCACGCCATTGGAATCATGCCCGGAAACATCCAGGTACTCCAGAGTAAGGTAACTCCGCCCATCCTTTTACCGCTGTTGCCCCGTATTGCCGAGGCGGAAACACCCATAAAAATGATAAACATAACGAGCAGGATACCGCTAACGCCTTCCCATTCCAAGGAACTGGATACGGCAATTACCGGGATGACCACTGCCCATAACCCGGCACCGATCAAACTAATAAACCAAACTTTCAGGTTGATCATGCGGAAGGAAAAAAGCAAGAGGGCGGCGCAGGCGGCAAAGTACAAGAGCGCCAGGTAGATTTCAGTATCCCAGAAACCACTGCGGCATTCATCCAGCCTCCCAAGGGCATCATCCACCCTGCCGATATTGGCGTATTCATCAAGAGGGATCAGGATATTGGAAGACCTTTCATAACGCAACCAGTTTTCGCTGGTGCCGATATAACTGAGCACGGTATTGTTGGAGTCATGAAATATTTCCCGGACATGCTGGTCGGTATTGAACTTAACGGCTCCTCCGTATTTCCGACACAGGTCCACTACTTCATTTAACAGGTTCCTTACGGAATCCTCTTCTCCCCGGTCCATCCAGGCAATAGCAACGGAATCAACCTGGAACTGATTCAAAGTGCCTGGCTCGGTTTCCGGACTGGTATAGGCACCGCAATAGTAGCGGTAGCTCTGCGGGTAGAGTTCGTACTTGGAAGGGTCGTAGCGATCAAAAGCAGGATGTGAAACACTATCTGTAGATCGGGCCTCTATTTCCATCGGAACCCGTATGGAATCCGGCAGAAGTCTCCTGCGAACCGAATCACAACAATCATCTATAGGGAAGCCGGTATCCTCAAAAGCTACAAAATGCCGAAACAGGTTGAGCCGGTTAGCTTCATGAAGGAGGTCTGTTTCCGTCCCGGCCTTTCTCACTTTGGTGTACAGGCCCTGCTGATAAGTCAGAAAAAAACTCTGACCACAGAACAGGATAAAAAACAGGATGAGGAACTCGGCATATAAATAATTGGAAGACACTCCGTAGTGTGCTTTCAGGGGATTATTCCTAAGGTAGAATACCAGCCATAGTATTGCCATCACTATTGAAACCAATACACTGAAGGCTGTCACACTCTGCATCCGGAATGGAGCAGAGTCGGCAATATGTGTCAGAGGCAGGTAACTCAGGTAACCGGCGACATAAAACAGAAGGTGGATAATCAGCGCCGCTCCCAGAACCGGGATGACACGGGTATTCCAGATCAGGGGATATTTAAGCAGAAGCTTCTGGTTGAATTTTTCAAACATGGTTACTGTACAAAAAAGCGACGGGAAGAATAGGTGATATTTCGGTAATACATAACCTCAACCCTGTTTTCATGCAGGGCATTCAGCACAACCGGACCGGAGGTTCCGGGATCAAATTCAAGGATGTAGACACCTCCGTTGAAGGCAATGGATCGAAGAGGCAAACCGCTTAATGCTGAAGCCAGCGTCTGACGGTCGCAGTTACATTCCAGCTCCAGCGAAAGGGCTGCTTCTTCACTACCGTTGCGGTCAAGCTGATCCTGGTATTGAGGGCGTCCGTTTTTCAGAAAGATGATCCTGTCCGATACCTTCTCCACTTCATAGATATGCTGCGAACTCAACACCATCCCGAAAGGAGCCGTGAGGCTGTTGGCCATAAATTTCAAGTCCTGCAAAATGGTTTGCTGGGAAAGGATATCCAGGTTGGCCAAGGGTTCATCCAGTAGCAGAATACTGGGCTGGCGAAGGAGTGTTTTGGCGAGTTCGAAGCGGGTCCGGTACCCGGAAGATATCCGGCTCCAGGAAAGGTGCCTGAACGGACGCAATCCCAGACGGGCAATCATCATATCTGCCCACAAAGCACTTTCTTCTTTTCTGGGATGGTAATAAGCCACGGCAAACCGCATATTGTCCATCAGTGACCCAAACCACCGGGGAATCCGCTGTTCAATATAAATCAGCCGGGCTCTGCGCTTGTAGGCATCTTTTTCTCCGGCCATAAACGGGTACAGAATTTCTCCCGAATCCGGCTTCAGATCCATGGCCAGCAAACGGAGCAGGGTGGTTTTTCCATTCCCGTTCTCCCCTACCAATCCGATAATCTGCCGGTAGTCAAGGGTAAAGTCAAGCCCCTCTATTTTAAAGTTCCCTCCGGTATAGGCTTTTGAAAGTCCGGATATTTCGGCAACGGGAGCCTTTTCCACGATCTTTCCGACGCCCGCATTCCCTATCTCATCTAACAAAAGAAAAGCTCTTTCCCTGTTTTCATCTGCAGACAGGGCATCTCCCCTGCTATCCATCCAATCGCAATAGTTCAGGCATTTCAGGAATATATCCGTATTGCGTGTTTCTATAGCTGTATCCAGCAACCTCCTGAAACCCAGACCGTGATCGGCATGTTCATAATAGCCCCGTACTTCCCGGAGCTGCTCGTCAAACGCTTTCGACATGACTGAAAAATAGTACTTTAAGTGGGATAAACGTACAAAGCCGGGAATTTATTGGAAGTGCATGTACTTTGACTGCTCCGGGCATCCCTGGCGGAAGAAAGGATTTTGTCATCCATACGTAAAAACCAACGCCGGAACTCAGAAACAGAACCTTAGGATGTGCGGAACAATGCTGAACAATTTTTCCTTTACTTTGCAGGCTCAGAAAATCGGAACATATGAGCACTTTCGACTTCGAAAAGCCGATCGCCGAACTGGAGGAACAGTTGGAGAAGGCACAGCAGATCGCAGAAAAGGGGAAGGTGAATATGGAATCTTCCATCAAAGAACTGGAAGAGAATATTCTCAAAACCAAGAAACAGATATACAGCAAACTTACCGGCTGGCAAAAGGTTCAGATTTCCCGTCACCCGGATCGTCCCTATACACTCGATTATATTCAAGGTATTTGCGACTCATTTGTGGAGTTGCATGGCGACCGGAACGTGAAGGATGACAAGGCCATGGTGGGCGGATTCGGGTCCATAGACGGCAAGACTTACATGTTTATCGGCCAGCAGAAAGGGCGTAATACCAAGCAACGTCAGATGCGTAATTTCGGGATGGCCAATCCCGAAGGCTACCGCAAAGCGCTGCGACTGATGAAGCTGGCGGAAAAGTTCAACAAGCCCATTGTTACCTTTATCGATACTCCGGGAGCTTCTCCCGGCCTGGAAGCCGAAGAACGCGGCCAGGGCGAAGCCATTGCCCGCAACCTGCTGGAAATGGCCAAGCTCAAGGTTCCGGTGATTTGTTTTATTATCGGTGAAGGCGCCTCCGGAGGTGCCCTTGGTATTGGCGTGGGCGATCGTGTATACATGCTGGAATACACCTGGTATTCCGTTATTTCTCCGGAATCCTGCTCTTCCATACTTTGGAGAAGCTGGGACTTCAAAGAAAAAGCGGCCGAAGCCCTGAAACTTACTTCCGACGACATGCTCAACAACAAGTTGATCGACGGTGTGGTTAAAGAGCCATTGGGCGGCGCTCACAATAACCCGGAGGAGATTTATGCCAACGTGAAAAAGGAGATCAAAAAAGCGACGCGGGAATTGCGCAGTCTTGAGCCGCATGATCTTATGATGCAGCGTATCGATAAGTTCTCCAATATGGGCGTATTTACGGAAGAGGGAGCCTAAGCAGGTATTCTGCCGCTCCCGGAAGATCATTCATCATCAGGTCCAGCACGGATGCTCCACTAAGAAACCCGTGCTTTTCCTGGAATACCTGCGGATAGGGTTCCAGGCTTCCCAAGTCTTTTTTCGGATGAACGTACTCCCGCAGGTCTGTCTCACCTTCTTCCAGGTCATACTGCTTCGCCAATTCCACTGCGGTTTGCAGTTTAAGGCGTTTTAGAAAAAATTCCAGCAACTGTACATCCAGATCAATCAGTAAATCGGGAGCAGATTCCCAAATGGCATTGATCTCGGGAAACAGATACTCAAAGTAAGGAGCCGAACGGTAAGCCGTAAGCAGCGAATTACGGTGAATACGCACCCAGTCTTCCGCATAACTGATGCGTACCGCTTCCATGGCTTGCCTCTTGTTTCTACCCAGGATAGGAACCACCAGATCCTGTAATCCGTTGGGTCCGCAAATCACACATCGGTTGCGGTAGCTTTGTTTGAGAAAATGTTCGGCAGCATCCAGCCTCACGGATTCCTCCCGGGCGACAATGGCCATATAAGGGATAGACGGTAAATAATGAGGCTGCAGTCGGATCATACGCGAACCCGGTAAATTCCATTCTCGTATTTTCTGAATATCAGCTTTTTAATCGCGTCATACCTACTTGTATCCGATTGGAAATCGAGGTGCTCCAATTCAAGAATCAGTATCGGTGTTTGTACCAGGCTTCTGAAATGGGAAAGGTAGCCTTCCTGGATCTTTTCCAGGTATTCCGGCGCAATCTCCTGCTCGTAGTCGCGGCCCCTTTTGGCAATATGGAACAGAAGCTTGGAAACCGGACGGTGCAGGTAAACAATCAGGTCCGGACGGCGTATTTGTTGATTGATGATTTCGAACAGACGCAGGTAGAGGTTGTATTCATCATCATCCAGGGTGATCCGGGCAAAAATCAGGCTTTTGAACAGGCAGTAGTCGGCAATATAGCGCGGACTGAACATATCAGACTGAGACACTTTTCCTTTCAGCTGATTAAACCGGGCGGCCAAAAAGCTCATTTCCAAAGGCAGCGCATAGCGATCCGGCTCTTTATAGAACTTAGGGAGAAAGCTGTTATCGGCAAACTGTTCGAGCACCAATGCCGCATCGGCATCCTGTGCCAGCATTTTGCTCAACGTAGTTTTTCCGGCTCCGATATTCCCTTCTATGGCAATATACCAGCCCTCGTCTTCGCGCATCATGTTTGAATTACTCCCGGGTTGAATGTCTTTTCTATCGGAGCATGATTGGCTGCTTCAATACCCATGGAAATCCAGTTGCGGGTTTCCAGCGGATTGATAATGGCATCCACCCAAAGCCGGGAAGCGGCATAATAAGGAGTGGTTTGTGCTTCGTAACGATCTGTGATCTCGGCCAGCAGCTTATCCTCTTCTTCCTGGCTCAGCTCTTCTTTTCCCTTACGGTTGGCCATCTGGATCTGCAACAAGGTTTTTGCTGCCTGTGCACCGCCCATTACGGCAATTTTACCGGTAGGCCAACTTACGATAAACCGGGGGTCATACGCTTTACCACACATAGCATAATTACCGGCTCCATACGAATTGCCCATCACCACGGTAAATTTGGGAACCACGGAATTGGCAACGGCATTCACCATCTTAGCCCCGTCTTTGATGATCCCTCCATGTTCGCTTCTTGAACCTACCATAAAGCCGGTAACATCCTGAAGGAATACCAGTGGTATTTTTTTCTGGTTGCAGTTCAGGATAAAGCGGGCGGCCTTATCTGCAGAATCGGAATAGATTACCCCACCGAACTGCATTTCTCCTTTTTTACTTTTTACCATCTTCCGGTTATTGGCCACAATTCCCACCGACCAGCCGTCGATGCGGGCATAACCGCACAGAATGGTTTTACCATAAAGTTCCTTGTACTGCTCGAATTTGCCTTCATCCACCAAACGCTCAATAATTTCAAGGGTATCGTAGGTTTTGGAACGTTCGTAAGGCATGATGCCCAACAATTCTTTGGGATCCTTGGCCGGAGCTTTGGGCTCAGCACGATCGAAGCCGGCTGTGTTAAAATGCCCGATCTTATCCATAATTGAGCGGATACGGTCCAGACAGGAAGCATCATCCGGGAATTTATAATCGGTCACCCCACTGATCTCACAGTGCGTGGTGGCACCACCCAGGGTTTCGTTATCGATATCCTCCCCGATTGCTGCTTTGACCAGGTAAGAACCGGCCAGGAAAATAGAACCGGTCTTGTCTACGATCATGGCCTCATCGCTCATGATAGGCAAATAAGCGCCACCTGCCACACAACTGCCCATCACGGCCGCAATTTGGGTGATGCCCATGGAAGACATAACCGCATTATTACGGAAAATCCTTCCGAAGTGTTCTTTGTCGGGGAATATTTCGTCCTGCATGGGAAGGAATACACCGGCACTATCCACCAGGTAAATGATCGGCAACCGGTTTTCCATGGCAATCTCCTGCGCCCTGAGGTTCTTTTTACCTGCCATAGGGAACCAGGCTCCTGCCTTTACCGTAGCATCGTTAGCTACGATCATGCACAGCCTTCCGCTTACTTTACCGACACCCGTTACCACACCTGCGGCCGGACACCCACCGTATTCTTCATACATGCCGTCGGCTGCAAAAGCACCGATCTCAAAGAATTCACTTCCCTTGTCAATCAGGTAGTGTACCCGTTCCCGGGCCAGCATCTTTCCTTTTTCTTTTTGTCGGGCAGCCGACCTCTCCCCGCCGCCCTTGTGTATTTTTACCAAACGATGATTCATCTTGTCGATGAGCTGTTTCATCTGGTCTTCGTTCTTATTAAATTCGATATCCATGCTTTGAGGCGGCAAATTAATTAAATCAGTCCGCTTGAAGGCAAGCTCTGACCGCTTTAAACTTT
This sequence comes from Bacteroidia bacterium, assembly GCA_964215915.1. Classification (GTDB taxonomy): domain Bacteria; phylum Bacteroidota; class Bacteroidia; order UBA8524; family UBA8524; genus UBA8524. The sequence continues at coordinate 26,194 of CAXPEB010000101.1, read as the reverse complement.
TATATTGATGAAGTCTCCATTCGTAGTGAAAGGCATTTTTATCTCCGCGTTACTCCTGTTCGGACAGACTCTTTCCGCACAAGTCTCGTACTTTCCGCCGAAAACCGGCGACGAATGGCAGGAAAGCTCTTTTCAGGAATTTCCTTATGACAGCACCTACACCGATTCCCTGCTCGGCTTTCTGGAAGAAAAACACAGCAAGGCCTTTTTGGTTTTGTATGATGGCAAGCTGGTACTGGAATCCTATTTCGGAACCTTTACACAAGACTCGGTTTGGTATTGGGCTTCCAGTGGAAAATCGCTGAGCTCATTCCTGACCGGGATGGCCCGGGAACAGGGCATGATCGATATCTACAACCCGGCTTCCGATTACCTGGGTAGCGGCTGGAGTTCCTGCACTCCACAACAGGAAGAGGCCATCCTGGTGCAGCACTTGCTAAGCATGAGTAGCGGGCTGGACAGCGATGTTCCGGACCTCGACTGTACGGATCCTTCCTGCCTTAAGTATAAGGCGGATCCCGGAACACGCTGGTATTACCACAATGCGGCCTACTACAAGGCCCTTGATGTGTTGGAGGCGGCCAGCGGTTTAACCCTGAATCAATTTACCGCGCAGCATCTCTCCTTGCGGACGGGTATAAGCGGTTTATGGATCGATAACTTATTTGTGAGCAAGCCCCGCTCTGCGGCACGTTTCGGTCTGCTAAACCTGAACCGGGGTATCTGGGACGGCGACACCCTGCTTGCCGACCAGAACTATTTCGACAGCATGACACATTCCTCCCAGAATATGAATCCGGCCTACGGATTTCTCTGGTGGCTGAACGGCTCGGATACGTTTATGTTGCCAGGAAGCAGTTTTCGTTTGCCGGGAAGCCTTATTCCCAATGCCCCCGCCGATCTTTATGCTGCTTTAGGAAAAAACGACCAGAAAATCTATGTTGTTCCTTCACGGAAACTAGTGGTTGTGAGAATGGGAGACGCTTCGGGACAAGCCGTTGCCGGTCCTTCCTCTTTCGATAATGAACTCTGGGGACATATACAGCGCTGGCTTCAGCTGCCCTCTTCCTTGAACAAGCCGGATTCAGGTAATGAAATCCGGGTATATCCCAATCCGGCAGATCGATTCATCAATTTACCAACATTGGCTGAAACACCTGAACTATATGATCTGCAAGGAAGCAAACTGAACGTTGCTATCGAAGAAGGCCGACTGGATTGCTCGACGCTTAAACCGGGAGTATACCTGCTCAGGTTCAGAAAGGGAGGTCGGCCCTATTCGGTGCGGGTCATGGTACATCACCCTTAAAAGGTAAACCTCAATTCCATCCGGGAGTCAAGCAGGTAAGAAGCGTTCAATCGGTCATTGCCACTTGCAATCGCCTCCTTGTCGCTATACCAGGTTATTCCCTGTTTAAGCCAGAGATCCATTCCCTTGCGAATACGTACCCTGAATAATACATAGCACCGTTGTCCGGTGCCGCTGAAGGACGGAACGGAATAGGCATACAACACATCCGACTCGTAGGCATAAATGCGGGAGTCGTAATCGGGAGCCTGAAAAACCTGGTAACGGAAGGCAATGTAGTGGGGTTTCATGGGAGGCCTCCATTGTAGGTCGAGATAAAACAGGAAACCCTTGACAAACAAGCCATTTTGCCGGAAACGGCTGTTCTCAACCCGGCACCTGACTTTCCAGTCATCAATCGTTTTTTCAGCCTCCAGACGAATTTGCGTTTTGATCCAGGGCAGTGTTTGAACCGATCTTTCTTCCGGCAGGTCTGTGTCCCTTTCCCCGCTTCTGGTCGTCAGTCGGCCACTTAGATTTATACCGGCAATCCTTTTCTCGTGTTCCAGGAAACATTCCCTGTACCAATAAGGCCGGGACACCCGGTATGAGGGATTCGGACGAAAAACATGATCCAGGAACAATTTCCAGCGGCGTGACTTGTCCGGGTCATATTGTACGGAAAAGTACAGGCCGCTTTCATTTTCGGGGGTACCGAAAGCGGAAAAACCACCGGAAAAGGGATTTCCATTCGTTTGCGGATAATGCCGGAAAAGCAAGCTAAAGTCGAGTTTTGCAGAAGGTGTCCACACCAGGGATTCGATCAGCCTAAGTCCTTCTCCCTTTCCCCAGCTCACTTCTCCGAACACGAATACTCCGAATTGTTTGAGGGTGTGGCTAAACCCAGCATAAAGTCCCTCACGTTGCTGCTGATTCAGGTATAATGTCTGGAAAGACCAACTGAACAGAGTTCGTTCCATACCCAGAGAATAGCCAAATCCTTTCCGGTACAACATTCTGCGCTGGGCAAGTTCTGTTTCCGTTCGGTGCAAGCCTCCTTCGCGAAACTGAGCCGTATCCCCGTCCCCTTTTCCATCTACCCTTTTATAGAAGACAAATACCTGTTGGCGGGTATCCCGGGCCCGAATCGATACGCACGCTCCCCGCATGAGCAGATTTTCTTCGGCACTCCGGTTTACCTGTACCTTACCGGCTTTGAACACCCTTCCTACAAACGCACTGCTTCCGAACCCGGATCCGTTTCCTAAAACCAGTCCCTGCCCCATACTGACCCGGTAATCTCCGGCTATGGCCCCGAAGCTCTTCCCGGAATATTCAACAAATGCCGAAACATAATCGAACCCGGCCTGCCGCTTATTCCAACGTACCCTCTCCCCCGCATCCGACTCAGCAGTCACGCCTATTCTCCAGGTTGTACCCGGCCGGTATTGCCATTTATGCAGCTGCCGGAATGCCGGCCCCGCGTAGTTTCCGTTTCTGAACCCTTCCCGTTTTTGCAGGTGGGGTTGCAGAAGTACCAGGTATTCTCCCTTGACGGCTTGGTTACCCGAAGTTTTGATTGCCGGAATAAATCCAACGGTTAGCACTTGTCTCAGCAACGGAAACGTTTCGCGCCCCACTCCTTCCAATACCTGTAGTTCCAAAAGAGATTGATAAGGACCGGTTTCCTCCCTATGAGCTACCATTCTCACAGCCAATGACCAGGTCATTCCGGGGACACGCATCAATTCTTCGGGTTCACAGCTATTGACAGGAATGGGTGTTTCAATCAGAGAAAGCAGTTCGGTAATAAAACGATCGGACTCGTTCTCGTCGCTGCTCAGTTCATGTATTTTCTCCAGCCAGGGCTCCGGTATTTCCTGGGCATTGAGTGTATGGAACATAACACCCCACAGAAGCAGGAATAGTTCAATGCGCATACCTTACCGTACTTTGTGGCACCATCCCGTAAAAGCGCCTGTAAGCCAGTGAAAGCTCAACTTCCCAGTTGCCGCCAGGCCTGCGGTAGAAGACGTTCAACCCTCCCGTAGAATCCACCCCTGCCCCTAACCCTGATTTTTCCCGGGAATAATACACCGAGGCATTCAGTAAGGATCCCCAGTGGCTGTGGTACGAAAAACCCAGCGAGGACTGCACGGATGCCGTTAATTTATATGCTATTGCAAGCAGAAAGGAATTGCCCCACTCCTCTGACCCCGTCCGGAAATAAGCCGCCGCCCCGTATGCTTTATAATTACGGTCTTTCCAGACGAGGTCTGTCGTATACATAAACCGGGCATCCTGTCCATAAGCCTTGATGGAGCTGCGAAGCAGCGAGGTACGCAAACCCGCCGAAAAATGCGTCCCGAAATAACGGGAATACCCGATCTCTGACCGGCTCTCGGAATATGCTCCCAGTTTAAAATGGGTGACGGCCAACCTGAGGTGAGCGGTTTTTCGCATTACCGGAAGAAACACCCTTGCCTCCAGCAGTCCCTGATCTCCGGGAAACCAAAGTATTCCGGCACCGGCACAAAACCCTTGTTCCCTTTCGGGCAATTTTCGTATTTCTGCAGCCAGACTATTTTGTCCCGGTAAAAAAGCACTGTATGCCAAATCCGTGTATTGTCCCCTGGCAGGAAGAAAGACAAACAGACCAAAGACAACCACGAGTGAAAAACGCATAACGGGAATTTAATCTACCGCACATACGTTTGATTCTGTGATGATTAGGTTTTACCAAGCCTTGACAGAGTTTTTACCGGTTTCTGACAAACGGGGAGACAGAAAGACGACCCTTTTTATAATCACTTTAAATCGTATTTTTGCCGACCGTTAAAAAAACTGCGAAAACCGAATGAATAACCTGATTTATCTGATCCCTGCACTGGGATTACTTGGCTTGATCGTCATGGCTGTAAAGTCAGCCTGGGTAAGCAAGCAGGAGGCCGGAGACGCCAACATGAACGAACTGGCCGGGCATATTGCCAAAGGAGCCATGGCCTTTCTCAAAGCCGAATGGAAAATCCTGATCTATTTCGTGATTATCGCCGGACTCCTTCTCGGGTTTGCAGGTTCGCAGGTTGAAACCTCTTCGCCTGTTATTGCCGTTTCCTTTGTGATCGGTGCGGTATTTTCCGCTACTGCCGGCTGGATTGGGATGAACATCGCCACCAAGGCCAATGTTCGTACTACTCAGGCTGCCCGTACCGGACTTGCCCGGGCACTGAAGGTGTCTTTTACCGGAGGTTCGGTAATGGGACTGGGTGTTGCCGGTATGGCCGTATTCGGACTTGGTTCCCTCTTTATTGTATTCTATAACTTATATGTAGTCAGTACCGGTTCCAATGTGAACGGTGATCAAATGGAAAAAGCGCTGGAGGTACTTGCCGGTTTCTCCCTGGGTGCCGAATCCATTGCCCTTTTTGCCCGTGTGGGTGGCGGTATCTATACCAAAGCTGCTGACGTAGGTGCTGACCTTGTTGGTAAGGTAGAAGCAGGGATTCCTGAGGATGACGTACGTAATCCGGCAACCATTGCCGATAACGTAGGCGATAACGTAGGGGACGTAGCCGGAATGGGCGCCGACCTCTTTGGTTCCTATGTGGCCACTATCCTGGCTACCATGGTGTTGGGTCGTGAGATCGTGTCGCTTGATAACTTCGGGGGGGTTGCCCCGGTATTGCTTCCGATGCTGATTGCCGGACTTGGACTGGTATTCTCTATCATCGGGATGTGGTTTGTACGAATAGCCGATGAAAACGGAAACGTACAAAGAGCCCTTAACCTGGGTAACTGGTCTTCAATGATACTCACCGGTATCGTTTCCTTCTTCCTGGTTAACTGGATGCTTCCGGAAAACCTGGAGATACGCGGTGAGAAATTCACCAATATGGACGTGTTCTTTGCCATTGTGCTCGGATTGGTTGTCGGGGCGCTGATGAGCATTGTTACCGAATACTACACCGCAATGGGCAAGCGCCCGGTTTCTTCTATTGTTAAACAATCGGCTACCGGTCATGCCACCAATATTATCGGCGGGCTTTCGGTAGGGATGGAATCTACGGTGATCCCTATCCTGGTACTGGCAGCCGGTATTTACGGTTCTTTTGAATTGGCCGGACTATACGGGGTAGCTATTGCTGCTGCCGGTATGATGGCTACCACAGCCATGCAGCTCGCCATTGATGCCTTTGGTCCGATTGCGGACAATGCCGGAGGAATTGCCGAGATGAGCCAGCTGCCCGAAGAGGTTCGCGGGCGTACCGATATCCTGGATGCCGTAGGGAACACCACTGCAGCTGCCGGAAAAGGTTTTGCCATTGCCTCTGCTGCCCTGACCTCCCTGGCTCTTTTTGCAGCCTTTGTGGGAGTTGCCGGTATCAACAGTATCGATATTTACAAAGCCGAGGTGCTGGCCGGACTGTTTGTGGGAGGTATGATCCCCTTCATCTTCTCTTCACTGGCTATTGCTGCCGTGGGTCGTGCCGCTATGGATATGGTGAATGAAGTTCGCCGCCAGTTCCGCGAAATTCCGGGCATCATGGAATATAAGGCCAAGCCGGAATACGAAAAATGTGTAGAGATCTCTACCAAAGCATCCATCCGTGAAATGCTTGCTCCCGGGGCAATAGCCCTGGTAGTTCCTGTAGCAGTAGGTTTTATTTTTGGCCCTGAAGTTTTGGGCGGACTGCTTGCCGGGGTAACCGTAAGCGGGGTATTGATGGGTATATTCCAGAACAATGCAGGAGGAGCTTGGGACAACGCCAAAAAATCCTTTGAAAAAGGCGTTGAGATCAACGGCGAGATCCATTACAAAAAATCCGAGCCTCACAAAGCTTCCGTTACCGGTGATACCGTTGGTGATCCGTTCAAAGATACTTCAGGCCCTTCCATGAACATCCTGATCAAGCTGATGTCAATCGTTGCCCTGATCATTGCACCACATATCAGCGACGGAAACGGACACGGAACCGCCGCTGCAGGGAACTGCTGCGCCAAAGAACAGGTAGCCTGTACCGCACACGGTATGGCCGGATGCCCTGCCGATTGCGAATATCATAACGACAAAAAAGAATGTGATCACCACAAGGGCAACAAAGAAGCCTGTTGTGAGATGCCAGAAGGCGGAAAACATCACGAAAACCACCACAATAAACAAGACAGCAGTGCGCATGACATGCACCATGGAAACCATGAAGGCATGCACCATCACGGTGACAGCATGCATAAATAATTCCCTGTCTACAAGGTAAAAAGGGCAGAGCCACAGGTTCTGCCCTTTTTATTGGTATGAACTCCAATAGTTACCCCTCTCAACGAAATACTCCGGGTCAATGCATCTATTATCTTGCTTACTCGCGTCTTTTGGCTTTGAATTGGCTTGAATTCCTTTAACTTTGCTCCCCGTTTTTAGAACATGCTGAACAGACGTCTCCTGCGTATTAAAGTATTCCAGGCCCTTTATGGGATACAACAGGATGAAACCCGCGACCTTAAAGCGGCGACCTCATTCCTCGAAAAAAGTGTTAAAAGTCTCGAATCCGAATATGTTTTTCTGCTTGCCCTGCCGGTAGATATCCGCTATTACGTGGAGAACGAACAGAACCCGGAGGAAATCCTTTACGTTCCAAGTAAAAAGGATATTGAGACCGGAAAGACCTTTATCTACAACGCCTTGATCAATACCCTCAGTAACCACGGGGAACTTGAGAAAAAGCTTAAAAAGGCCGGACTGAACTGGCACGATCATAAAGAAGAAATGCGCCTGATCTTTAACGGGTTCAAAACTTCCGGCTTTTTCCAGAAATACCTGGTTGCTCCCAAAAAGGATTTTGATGCCCAGAAGGCCCTGTTGATCAACTTCTATAAAGATTACCTGCCCAAACATGAGGAACTGCACAACCTCATGGAGAACATCTTCATTCACTGGAATGACGATAAAAAGGCCGTTTTCAACTCTGTGCTGAAAACCCTGGAAGATCTGAATTCACGGGAAGACAACCTGAACCTGCGGGCATTGAGTGAAGATTACAAGGAAGACTGGGACTTCTGCACCGAACTGCTCACCTATACCCTCAACAACGAGGCGGAACTTACCGAGATGATCGCAGAAAAGACCAAGAAGTGGGATACGGAACGGATTGCGGATATCGATATGATCCTGATGCGTATGGCCATATCCGAATTGCTTTACTTCCCCGGAATTCCGATCAAAGTAAGCATCAATGAATACCTGGATATTTCCAAAATATACAGTACTCCGAAAAGCTCCGTATTTTTGAATGGAATTCTCGACAAACTGATGAATGAATTAAAAACCGCAGGCAGAATCAAAAAAGCCGGACGCGGTTTGGTAGAAAGTTAAAACACTGATGAACATGAAAATGAAATCAATCGGCTTAATTGCATTGTCGCTGTTCTTTTTCGCCGCCTGCAACAACGGTGAAAGCAACAACGAAAACCACAATCAGGAAACCCGGCAACAGGATCCGGGAACGGAAACTCCTCAGGTAAACCCTGATGCCGTGACCAACCCGGCCACCGCAGACGAGCCTGAAGTAGACCCGAACGACCCTAACCTGCCTGTTCTGAGCTTTGAAAAGGAGGTCCACGAATTCCCTCAATCCATCCACGAAGGAGAACGTGTTCGCTATAGTTTTAAATTCACCAATACCGGTAAAAGCGACCTTATCATCTCCGATGCCAAGGCTCCCTGCGGATGTACGATTCCCTCTTTTTCCAAAGAGCCTATCAAACCGGGCGGTTCCGGACAGATCGACGTAGAATATAACAGCGACGGACGCGGAGGCGGTCGCCATGAAAAATCCGTTACCGTTGTATCCAATACCATTCCTAAAGTACGGGAGTTGCGCATTGTAGTGAATGTGACCCCTAAAGACCAACAATAAGTATATACATGAATTCTATTCTTTTAATGGCTAACCCCGGTGGCGGCTCCGGCATGATCCAAATGCTGCTCATCCTGGGTGTGGTGTTTGTATTTATGATCCTTCCTCAGATTCGCAGGAACCGGGAAATGAAGAAGTTCCGTACGACAATCGGCAAAGGCGACAAAGTCGTGCTTACAGCCGGTATTCACGGGAAGATCATTGAGGAAACAGACGATACCTTCCTGCTGGAAACAGAAGGACAGGGTCGGCTGCGTATCGATAAAGCCGCCGTTTCCATGGAATCGACCCGTGCGGTCTATCCCAAGGAAACCAAGGAGAACAACGAAAAATAATCACAGCCCCGGCCCTGCCGGGGTTTCTTTTTTTACATATGCTTAAGGTAGGTATCACGGGAGGCATCGGCAGCGGAAAAAGTACCGTTTGCCGCATATTCGAGCAATATGGCATTCCGGTATATTATGCCGACCAAAGAGCCAAAGCCCTGATGCTGGAAGATGCCGAAGTCCGGGAAAAGATCCGTTCTCTTTTCGGAAACGAGGCCTACCTGGAAGACGGTAGCCTGAATCGGAAACATATCGGCAACCTGGCATTCTCCGACCCAAGCCTCCTACAACAGCTCAATGCTGCCGTGCATCCGGCCGTTGCCCGTGATTTTCTGCAATGGGCAAAGGTGCAAAATAGCCCTTATGTACTCAAAGAAGCTGCCCTCCTATTTGAAGCGGGCACCTTCCGTGACCTGGATTATGTGGTTACCGTTTATGCTCCAAAGGAGCTACGGATACGCAGAACCATGGAACGCGACGGGGTAACCCGGGAGGCTGTTCTGGACCGGATCCGGAAGCAATGGACGGAAAAACAGAGGCAGGAAGCTGCCGATTTTGTGGTACGCAATGACGAATCACACAGCCTGATCCGGCAGGTTCAGGCACTCCATGAAAAATTTATGTTTGCGGCTAAGGGTTAACTAGCGCAGACTCAGCAAGTCATCGATCCCCGGGGTTCTTTCCACGGTAAAGCCCTCCCCGTAAGTTACCCCTATGGTACGACCGAATTCGCGTGCTCTTGCATCAAGAAAATCCAGGAAGTCACTGGAGCTGATCGGGGTCTGCGGTTCCGAAGAATCCGGGTTATAGAACTGTGTTTTATAGGCGAGAATGGCTTCCCGCTTTTTTTCTATAAATGGGGTAATGTCTACGATAAGGTCGGGATGGATATAACGATCCTGAATGCTGTGGTACACCGCTTTGGGTCTCCAGGCTTCCTGCGATTTTCCGTTGCGAACCGTTTCGATCTTCCGGAGTCCCGACAAGAAGCAGGATTCGGATACCAAAGTGGACGCCCTTCCATGATCGATATGCCTGTCGCTGACGGCATTGCAGATTACGATTTCCGGCTGATAGGCCCGAATGGCCTCAATCACCCTCAACTGGTGTGCCGGATCATTCCGAAAGAAACCGTCGTCCATACCCAGGTTTTCCCTCACATCCAGATCCATGATCCTGGCTGCATCCGCCGATTCCCGGTCGCGGTCTTCTGCTGTGCCCCTTGTCCCCAGCTGCCCGCGGGTCAGATCCACGATGCCGATCCGGTATCCCAGGGATTTATGGCGGAGCAGGGTTCCTGAAGCGGTAAGCTCCACATCGTCGGGGTGAGCGGCAAAAGCCAGCAAATCAATCTTCATGCGCCAAAGATACAATTCCGCGAATGGCCCCCCGGATGAAAAAAATGACGAGAATCTGACAACGATAATTCATCTTGTTCTTTCATATTTGTAACATGAAGCGTATCCAGGTATTGATTCTGGGGCTGTTGACAAGCGGGGCCCTATTCGCCCAGGATCCTTCATTCACGCAGCTTTTCAATAACCGGGTATTGCTAAATCCGGCATTTACCGGACTTGACCCGGGCCTTCGGATAAGCATGGCGCACCGCAACCAGTGGAGGGCTGTGGCCAAAAGAAACTTCTACACCAACGCTTTTGTTGCCGATTACCAGAGTTGCCGTTTCCCCAGTATGGGCCTCGGCCTGGTAGCCATGAACGATGTGGAAGGCGATGGCCGGCTAACCGTAAACAACCTCGGGTTGATATACAGTTATAAGGTATTCCTGGGTCGAAGCACCACCCTTTCCATGTCCATGCAGGGGGATTATTACAATGCAAGTATCGATTGGTCGAAACTGGTTTTCGGCGATCAGTTCGATCCGGTTCTGGGGATTGTGCGTCCCTCTTCCAACTTCAACCCAGCCTTGCAAAATGCCGATTATTTTGATTTCTCCACGGGCTTTGTACTTCGAAATGCCTGGAAACTTCCTGGAAGAGAAGTCTACTGGCACCTGGGCTTTGCCTGGCACCACCTTCCTTTCGGGTTTAATAATGCCTTTTTCGGCCAGGGGAGCCTGCCCAGCCGTATATCGGTTCATGGCGGCTGGCTCATCCCCATGTTCAAAACCGGCCAGCGACTTAATTACCACCTGCTCCCCTATTTCCGGTTTACGGGCCAGGACTTTGCCGCAGGTCGCCACCGCAGTGTTGATATGGGCCTGATGTTTCTTAACAAGCATGTTTTTGCCGGCTTCACCTACCAGTGGAACCCCATCAACCTGTATCTGAAAAACACCGATGCGTTATCCTTCAACGTAGGATATTCCAGTGATTTCAGTCCGGGAGTCTCCTACCGGCTTTGCTATTCCTATGATTTCAATTACAAGGGTGTAAGTAACGGAACGGTGGGCACCCATGAGATCAGCTTCATTCTTCAATTCAAGAATGTCTGCCGGTCGCGCTTCAACCGCATTCATAAAAAAGACTGCTTCGATTACAGCAAAAAGGGCATTGAACAGGTTTTCTAATCAGGGTTCCTCCTGCATCAACCTCTCGGTAACACTCTTTTGGATCTCTTCCATCTTTTCGGGACGAGCCAGGTACCAGTTCAGGCTGCGTTCAAACTCGGCCTCATTCGTTCCGTACCTCCTGTAGATTTCTTCATACAGGGCAGGCGCCACTTTGGAGGCAGAATCTCCGAGAATAAAGTTGGCTTTAAGTGCACCTTCGGCCAGGTGAATATCAAAGATCACTTTCTCCATACTTCCCGGATCAAGCACCTCCGGAGGACGCTTTTCCTCCGTTTGGCAGGAAGCCAGCAGAAAGCCTATAATTGCAGGAAGCAGGTAGTTTTTCATCCGTTTCAATATTACTAAAAAAGCATGTCTATCGCCGAGAATCTCCTACAGATCCGTTCCGAACTTCCGGAATCCGTAACCCTGGTTGCCATATCCAAAACCCGGCCGGTTTCCGATATCCTGGAAGCCTATGCCGCCGGACAGACCGATTTCGGGGAAAACAAAGTTCAGGAACTGGTAGATAAGGAAGAGCAGATCCGGGAAACGCTACGATGGCATCAGGTAGGCACCCTGCAACGTAATAAGGTAAAGTACATTGCTCCCTTTGTCCACCTCATCCATAGTGTGGAGAGCCGGAAATTGTTGCTGGAGATTGAAAAGCAGGGAGCTAAGAACAGCCGAACGATCGATGTTTTGCTGCAGATGCACATTGCCGAAGAAGAAAGTAAATTCGGTTTGGATGAAAAGGAGCTTAAGGAATTGATGGATGATCCGGAAATACGTGAGCTCCGACATATTCGTATCCGGGGACTGATGGGGATGGCCACATTTACGGAAGATACCGTACAGGTAGCCCGGGAATTCAGGGGGCTGCGAAAACTTTATGACCAAGTCTCCACCTCTTATTCCGGTATGGATAATTGCCTTATCGATACCTTATCTATGGGCATGAGCGGTGATTACCGCATAGCCGTGGAAGAAGGCAGCACCCTGGTAAGGGTGGGCACGGCCATTTTCGGAGCCAGGAACTACGGAAGCAACTGACCCTCTCCCGCCACATGTGTACTCCAGGCTTGTGGCTTGTCATTGAAGAGCACTTTAGTACGCGACCAGGTGTCGGCAAAGAGCTCCGAATGGCGGTAATTCTCCAGGGCCTCCGCATTATCCCAGTGGCTATAGGTGAAAAACACGTTGGGCGTTGTTTCGGATTGAAGGAGTTCCACATGCCGGTTACCCGGAAAGCTCCTGATTTTATCTTTGGATGAAGCAAAGATGGCTTGAAAGGCTTCCACTTCATCTTCCCGAAAACTCATTTTTACCAGTCGTACGATCATTCGAAACTAATTGTAACCATTTTATTCTTTTCCAATCCCAGCAATCGCGCTGCATGGCCATGATTGAGGCTTACCTGCAGATAACCGTTGCTGGTCCAGGTGCAGACCAGCTCGCCGGAACTCACTGCACCAAAGGACTCTTGTATGGCGTTTACGCTTGCATTCCGGTTCAAGCGGATCTGCATTTTCCTTCCCTGAATGGCGCGTTCAAAATCCTCCCGGGTAATATTGGTTACGGCATTTCCGAAATCATCCGTAAAAATCACCGTACCACGCAGGGAATCCTCGGTAATTACCGCAGTCAGCCCGGCTTTTTCACGGATCTCGCCAGCCTTCTTCAGGCCTGCCGATCCTTTGAGGATCAGGTGTTGGGCCAATGGGATAAAGGTATTCATCAGGGTGAAGGTCCCCCCTTTTTCGCTCCATCCCTGATTTTCCATCCATACCCCATCCAATCCGTCGCGAACCAGACTGAGCATTCCGTTATTGGCTGCAATCACCCATTGATTCTTCACCCGGGCAGCAAGGGCGGGCCCCAGAGCATGCATATCCGATTCCACATCGATAATGTGTACGGTATCTTCTTCGAATTCATCCAGGACGGAATCCAGGACAAAGGCCGCCTCTCCCACATCGTGCCGGGTAATGTCAGCGGTAACCAGTTCGAATTCCGAACCGCCTATCTCCCGCTTAAGACGCTGTCGGAAACGGGCCAGGTTATGGTTCTTCGAACCTAGGTCGGATATTAAGGTGATGGTCGCCAATTTGATCGGAATTCGTCTATTTTTGGAGCACAAAATTGCACAGAATTCATTGAAGGAAAAAAGCATCATTCTTGATGAGGTCGACCCCCGCGATTTGTGGGGCACCAATAATCACCACCAAAAGCTTCTGCAACAGCGGTTTCCGGACCTGAAACTGGTTAGCAGAGGAAATATTATCAAGGCATCTGGCCCTGAAAAAGACCTTGAACGGTTCAGCGAAGAACTGGAGTTGTTGATCCGTTTTGTGAGGCAGAAGGGTAAACTCAGCGAACAAAAGTTCCATGAGCTACTGGATTACCGTATGGAGTATATGGATGAGCAGGATAACGGCAGTGAGGTGGATGAAGATGAAGACGAACACGATGATACGGAGGACGAAGGCGTAAGCGGAAAGGAAAGCGAGACTATTTCCGAACGTCTGCTGGGTGAAGACCCGGTAATCGTGCACGGTCCGAATGGCAAAGTGGTTCGGGCGCGTACGGCCAACCAGCGTAAACTGGTGGAATATGTCAGTAAAAACGATATCGTTTTCGCGTTAGGACCAGCGGGTACCGGTAAAACCTATACGGCAGTGGCTCTGGCAGTAAAAGCTCTTAAGAACAAGGAAATAAAGAGGATTATCCTGGCCAGGCCTGCGGTGGAAGCAGGAGAAAACCTGGGCTTTCTGCCCGGTGACCTCAAAGAAAAGATTGACCCTTACCTAAGGCCTCTTTATGATGCCCTTGATGATATGATTCAGGCCGATAAGCTGAAGGCGCTGATCGAATCAAGGGTGGTGGAAATTGCCCCCATGGCTTTTATGAGAGGTCGTACTCTCGACAATTGTTTCGTGATCCTGGATGAAGCCCAGAACGCTTCCGACATGCAGTTGAAAATGTTCCTTACCCGAATGGGACCGCATGCCAAGGTGATCATTACCGGGGATCTGACCCAGATCGACCTGCCCAAGAAACACCAGTCGGGACTCCTCAGAGCAGTAAGAATACTCAAGAACATTAAGGGGATTAAAATTGCAGAATTGACCGTAAATGACGTAGTTCGGCATAAATTAGTCAAAGAAATCATCAAAGCTTACGATAAAGACCAAGGAGAAGACTAACATGAGTAATACACTGATCTCGACCAATTTCTTCTTTAAGCATCAGCGTGATTTCCACCGCGGCAAGGTTCGCGATGTGTATGAAATCTCAGACAAATACCTGGTCATTGTGGCCTGCGACCGTATTTCGGCTTTTGACCACGTAATGCCCAGGCCCATCCCTTATAAAGGACAAATTCTGAATCAGATTGCAGCCAAGATGCTTGATGAAACGGCTGCTCTCGTCCCCAACTGGAAACTGGCTACTCCGGATCCCAATGTGACCGTAGGGCACCGCTGTACCCCCATTATGATCGAAATGGTTATCCGCGGTTACCTGGCAGGTCATGCCTGGCGGGAGTACCGCGATGGCAAAAGAGAGGTTTGCGGGGTGCGTATGCCAGAGGGAATGAAGGAAAATGACCCGTTTCCGGAGCCCATTATAACGCCTACCCTTAAAGCCTCCAGTGGACACGACACCGATATTTCCATGCAGGAAATCCTGGAAAGGAAGATCATCCGTAAGCGCGACCTGGAGCAAATGGAAAATTATACGCGTAAATTATACCGGGCAGGCAGCGAAATAGCGGAAAAAAGGGGACTGATACTGGTAGACACCAAGTATGAATTCGGATACAACTTCGAAGGAAAGATCATATTGATGGATGAGGTTCATACCCCGGATTCATCGCGGTATTTTTATCGGGATGAATACGAGGCCAACCAAAAAACCGGTAAGGCCCAGAAACAACTTTCCAAGGAGTTTGTCCGTCAATGGTTGATAGAAAATGACTTTTCCGGTCAACCGGATCAGAAGATCCCGGAAATGACCGACGAATTCGTTGACTCGGTAACCGGACGCTACATTGAACTGTATGAAAAGGTAACCGGAGAAAAGTTTGAGAAAAGAAGCTACGAAAATGTACTTCAGCAAATAGAAAACAACGTGAACCGGTACCTGGAATCAGGTGCCATAGAACTATAATCCTAATTAATCGCTTATGAGAAAACTGCTATTTAGCCTTACGGCCTTGTCCTTCCTGAGTGTAGGGGCACAAACTGTCACTACCGAAGCGGGAATTAACGGCAACACGGGCTATCAACCCTCAACCGGCAACGTTACTACGGTGCCATTCAACGAACCCTTCGGAATTGTGGTGGATACCAGCGACCGGGTTTATGTATCCGATGCACAGAACCACCGGGTAAGCCTGGTACTCATCGGAAACCAGGTTATCGCCAAAACCGGGTATACCCTGGACCCTACCGTAGGAGGCGCCAGCTACATCAATGCCACCGGTACCAACTCCAAGTATAACTCTCCAAGGGGAATGTGCCTGGGTCCTGATGGTTACCTGTATGTCGCCGATTATAACAACCACGCCATCCGGAAAATGAACGGAGTGGTTTTTATCAATGACCAGCAAAGTGTAACCACATTTGCCGGAGAAGCGCCGGGCGGTTCCCTTACCGGGGACCTCGTAGATGCTAACGGCACCAGTGCCCGTTTTGATTCCCCGATCGATATTTGTCTCGGAGGCGACGGTAATTTTTATGTTGCCGACAACTGGAACGAATGTATCCGGAAGATTACTCCTACCGGAGATGTTACTACTCTGGCAGGCTCTAAGGGCATGACCGGGGATGTGGACGGTACCGGATCAGCTGCCCGTTTTGACAATATCCTGGCTGTTGTCAAGCTGGATGCTACGCATATCCTGGTGGCAGATGCATACAACAACAAGATTAGAAAAATCAATACCACTACCGGTGAAGTAACCACTTTTGCCGGAACCGGAGCAACCGGACACAAAGACGGAGACGTTTCCGTTGCGGAGTTTAATGCCCCATCAGGGCTTGCCGTTGATGCCCTGGGAAATGTTTATGTTGCCGAGGGCGGTGGCTCTCAGTCGAACGTAATACGCAAGATTTCCTCTACCGGAGAAGTGACTACCATTTGCGGAGAATACCAGAGTGGTACTACCTATCAGGACGGACAGGGCACCGATGCCCGTTTCCTCAAGCCCATGCATATGGCCTTCAATAAAGCAGGAAATGTCCTCTATGTATGCGACTCTTATAACAACGTGGTACGGGCTATCGACATCCGTCCGAAGGCCCGGTTTGTGGCTGATCAGGTTGTGATCAATGTAGGGGCCGAGGTGCAATTCACCAGCCAGTCGCTTAACAGCCCTACCGGCTATCAGTGGACCCTCAATCCCGCCACCGGTTTCACCCTGCAGGGCGGTACTTCCCTGACTTCGGAGAATCCGCTGATTAAGTTCAATACGGCAGGTTCCTATACCGTGAAGCTCTCTGTTACCAATGCCTTTGGCAGCGGTGATACAACCCGCAACAACTATATCAACGTATCCAACATCAATACAAACGATCCTCCTGTAGCGGATTTTGTAGCCAGCGATTCCTTCCCAATGGTTACGGAAACGGTGACTTTTACGGATATGAGCAGTAACCAGCCAAGCAGCTGGGAATGGACTATTGCTCCTACCACGTATACTTTTGTGGGAAGCAGCACGGCACAAAGTCAGAACCCACAGGTGCAGTTCACTGCCGTAGGTAAATACTCGGTATTTCTTAAGGCCACAAACGTAAACGGATCGAATACCAAGTCGAAACTGAATTATATCGACGTATCTCCGCTGGGTGTGAATGAAACCTCTCTGCAAAGCATGATACAGGTATTCCCTAACCCGTCTGACGGGAACTTCACCCTTCTTCCTGAGCCAGCTCTTGAAGGAGTTGCCCTGGAAGTAATCGTATACGATGTGAATGGAAAACGTGTTCGCGAGCAATCCGTTAAAGGTGAGAAACTAACCTTTGAAGGTCTGGATTCCGGAATTTACCTCATTGTGGTAAGCGACGGTCAGCAGCAATTCAGAGAAAAAGTTATCGTTCGGTAAAACCCGGACGGAACTCTAAATAAAAAACCCCGTGTCTTATGGATACGGGGTTTTTTAATGTTCTTTGGTGTAAGCAAGCCAACGGATTAGTCGTCAATCTTGAGCACCGCCATAAAAGCGGATTGCGGAATTTCCACACTTCCGATCTGACGCATACGCTTTTTCCCTTTTTTCTGCTTTTCAAGCAGTTTTCGTTTACGGGTGATATCTCCTCCGTAACATTTGGCAGTTACGTCTTTACGAAGGGCAGAAATGCTTTCACGGGCAATGATCTTGGCACCGATACCTGCCTGAATGGCAATTTCAAACTGTTGCCTGGGGATCAGTTCCTTCAGTTTTTCACAGATCTTCTTTCCCCATTCATAAGCCCGGTCACGGTGAATAATTGCCGACAAGGCATCCACAGGCTGTTTGTTGATAAAGATATCCAGCTTTACCAAACTTGAAGGCCGGTAACCGGAGGGAGCATAATCGAAGGAAGCATATCCTTTGGAAAAGGTTTTCAGCTTGTCATAAAAATCGAAAACCACCTCTGCCATGGGCATTTCAAACTGGAGTTCCACCCGGGTCTGTGTGAGGTAGTGTTGATTTTTCAGAATGCCTCTTCTTCCCATGCATAAGCCCAGGATATTCCCTACGTAGTCAGACGAGGTAATGATGGAGGCATTGATAAAGGGTTCTTCAACACGATCTGTCTTTGAGGGATCAGGCAGGTCGCTCGGGTTATTCACGATCGTCATCTCCCCTTTTGAAGAATATGCATGATAGGATACGTTCGGCACGGTGGTAATCACGGTCATTCCGAACTCCCTTTCCAGCCTTTCCTGGATGATTTCCATATGCAGCATTCCGAGAAAGCCACAACGGAAACCGAAACCCAGCGCTGCAGATGATTCCGGCTCAAATACCAGGGAGGCATCGTTGAGTTGCAGTTTGTACATGGATTCCCGTAGTTCTTCGAAATCATCGGTATCTACGGGATAGATCCCCGCAAATACCATGGGTTTCACATCCTCAAACCCTTTGATCGGTTCTGTGGTAGGATTCTCCACCAAAGTGAGGGTATCCCCTACCTTAACCTCCCGGGCTTCTTTGATCCCCGAAATGATGTATCCTACGTCACCGGTTTTGATAACGGGCTTCGGTGCTCTTTCCAGCAGCAGGGTGCCCACCTCTTCCGCCTCATATTTACGGCCGGTTGCCATAAACTTCACAAGATCGTTGGTATGGATCTCTCCGTCAACCACCTTGAAATAGGCGATAATTCCCCGGTAAGAATTGAATACCGAATCAAAGATCAGGGCTTTCAGCGGCTTCTCCGGGTTTCCTTTCGGAGCCGGGATACGGTGTACAATAGCCTCCAGGATAGCGTCCACCCCAAGACCGGTCTTTCCGCTTGCCGGAATGATATCGTCGCGGTCGCAACCGATCAGGTCCACGATCTGATCCTTGACTTCTTCGGGCATTGCTCCCGGCAAATCCATTTTATTAAGCACCGGAATGATTTCCAGTCCCTGGTCGATCGCCAGGTACAGGTTGGAAATAGTCTGGGCCTGTATACCCTGTGAGGCATCTACGATAAGCAGAGCTCCTTCACAGGCTGCAATGGAGCGCGACACTTCATAAGAGAAGTCGACGTGCCCCGGTGTATCAATCAGGTTTAGCGTATACGTTTTCCCTTCGAAGGGATAGCTCATTTGAATGGCGTGGCTCTTAATAGTGATGCCCCGCTCACGCTCCAGATCCATATCGTCGAGGGTCTGTGCCTTCAGTTGTCGGTTATCCACCGTACGGGTATGCTCCAGCAAACGATCGGCAAGGGTACTTTTACCGTGATCGATGTGAGCGATGATACAAAAGTTACGGATTAGCTCCATGGGGCTGCAAAAATAAGCGTTGCCCGCTGATTTCACAGCGACAAATAAAAGCGACTGAATTGCCTGCTTTTAGGGATTTATTGTGTCGTTTCTCCCAAAATGACATTCAGACGGGATTCCAGTTCTTCCGGCTCCGTGTAGCCATGTCCAAGCAGGTAATACTGATCATCCTGCAGCAGCACGGTAGTGGGGAATCCCTGTATTCCGAAGCGTTGTACGGTTCGAAAATCGTCATAGGCCCGGTCGTGGTATACCGGATCATTCAGCCGTATCCGAAACTCCTGCTCATCAATCCCTAACTCAGCTGCATAAGGAACAAAGCCCTCCAACAGGGTACTCGGAATTCCATCATAGTAGATCGCACGCTGAAGTGCTGCGGCATAGGCGATATCCAGACCGTTCTCAAAACTTTTGAATACGGAAAGGGCAATGGCCGGCTCCAGAGAAGAAAGTACTTCCGTTCCCGGTTCCAGTATTTCTTCCAGGAACTTCTTTCCGAAACGCACTCCGGTGCGTTGCTCAACTGTTTTGTACGCCCCTTCCTTGATATAAGGGGCTACGGTATTGATGGGTCCCATCCGGTCGCCCATCATCATACCTCCTGAAAACACCCGGAAGCGCATTTGATCCCGGTGCTTTTTCCAGAATTCCGTAATTACCGGTGAAAACCCATAACACCAGCCACATAGGGCATCATAAAAATACAGGATTTCCGAATTTGATTGTATAGACACGTATTCAACTGATCAAAAAACATTCCGAATTTTGAACAGCCGATCATTCATCATTTGAATCAGAAATGGCTAACCTCTGAAGGATCGCTATACGTTCTAGGAATTGGCCCACTGATAGGCCTTAAGGGTATTTCTCAGTAGTCCGATACGGGTCATCAAACCCACTCCACCGGGCACGGGTGTAATGGCAGAAGCTTTGGCGGCAACTTCGTCAAAAGCGACATCTCCTCTGATCACGTAGCCTTTTTCATTATCGGCATCCACACGGCTTATCCCTACATCGATAACTACAGCGCCTTCTTTGACCATTTCAGCTTTCAGAAATTCCGGTTTTCCAAGCGCAGCTACGATAATATCTGCCTGCAGACAAAGTTCTTTCAGGTTGGTGGTGCGACTGTGACAAACCGTTACCGTACAATTACCCGGATAGGTATTCTGCATAAGCAGAGCAGCCATAGGTTTTCCGACAATATCACTCCTTCCGATGACCACACAGTGTTTTCCGGAAGTTTCAATCGCATAACGTTCCAGCATCATTAAAATGCCGTATGGAGTTGCAGGAAGGAAGGTATCCAGTCCCTTGAACATTTTACCCACATTCATCGGATGAAAACCATCCACATCTTTTTCCGGAGCAATGGTATTCATTACTTTCAGGGAATCGATGTGTTTCGGTACGGGCATTTGAACGATCAACCCATCGATACCTGGGTCCTCATTGATTCGGATTACTTCCTGCAACAGGGCTTCTTCACTGATGTCCGCAGGAAAGCGCAATACTGTTGAATCCATTCCCAGTTCCTCACAATCCCGTGCCTTGCTGGCCACATAGGTTTGGGAAGCACCGTCATTACCAACCAAAACCGCGCAGAGATGGGGAGATCTTTTCCCGGAAGCCTTGAATGAGGCTACCTGTTCCTTCATTTCCGACTTAATGGTTTTGGCCAGGGATTTACCGTCGAGGATTTTCATGGGGTGAAATTAAGCATTGGACATGGATTTTTCCCGCCGCTTGCGCTCATTTTCATCCAGTATAACTTTACGCAGACGAATGCTCAAAGGAGTCAGTTCGATACACTCGTCTTCCTGAATATATTCCATGGCCTCTTCGAGCGAGAACTGGATTTTTGGTGCTATTCGGGCATTATCGTCCTTTCCGGCAGCGCGCATATTGGTAAGTTGCTTGGCTTTTACCAGGTTGACACCAAGGTCATCGGGACGGCTGTTTTCTCCGACGATCATTCCCGGATACACTTCTTCGCCTGGGTCTACGAAAAAGCGCCCCCGGTCCTGTAGTTTATCGATGGAATATGGGGTAGCCAATCCTTTGTCTATGGAACACAAAACACCGTTGATCCTGCCGGGAATGGCTCCTTTCCAGGGGCGGTATTCGCTGAAACGGTGGGCCATAATGGCCTCTCCTGCGGTTTGAGTAAGCATTTGGGAACGTAGTCCGATCAATCCGCGTGACGGGATCATAAACTCGATCTGTTTGCGATCGCCCTTGGTTTCCATATTCACCATCTCCCCTTTACGCAGGGTTACGAGATCAATCGCTTTTCCTGAATATTCGTCGGGCACATCAATTACCAGGCTCTCATAAGGCTCACATTTTACTCCATCCACTTCCTTGATGATTACACGCGGTTGGCCAACTGTCAGTTCGTAGCCTTCCCTCCGCATGGTTTCGATCAAAATGGAAAGGTGAAGAATTCCTCTGCCATATACCAGGAAAGAGTCTGCCGAATCGGTTTCTTCCACCCTCAGAGCAAGGTTTTTTTCTGTTTCCTTATAAAGCCTGTCTCGCAACTGGCGTGAGGTTACAAACTTTCCTTCTTTTCCGAACAAGGGTGAATTGTTCACGGAAAAGAGCATGTTCATGGTAGGTTCATCGATCTTAATGGGCTCCAGTCCTTCCGGCTTTTCAAAATCGGCAATGGTATCTCCAATCTGGAAATCTTCCAGTCCCACTACTGCCGCAATATCACCGGCCTGAACCTGATCGGCCTTTTTTCTTCCGAGGCCTTCGAAGGTGTGTATTTCTTTGATCCGGGCCTGCACGATTCCTCCGGCATTCCGTACCAGTTTTACAGGGTCTCCGGTCTTCAGCGTCCCCCGATGCACTTTCCCAATTGCAATACGTCCCACGAAGCTGGAGAAATCCAATGACGTGATTTGCATCTGCAGGTTTCCTTCGGGTGGTTGTGGGGCAGGAACTTTTTCCAGGATGGTATCCAGCAGGTAACTGATGTCTTCCAGGGGTTCTTTCCAGTCCGGTCCAAACCATCCTTGCTTGGAGGAACCATATACGGTAGGGAATTCCAGTTGCTCTTCGGTAGCATCCAGATGAAAGAAGAGTTCAAATACGGATTCGTGCACCTCATCCGGACGGCAATTGGGTTTATCCACTTTATTGATTACCACAATAGGCTTTAATCCAAGGCTGAGTGCTTTGTGAAGCACGAATCGCGTCTGCGGCATAGGGCCTTCAAATGCATCCACCAGGAGCACTACCCCGTCGGCCATCTTTAGCACCCGTTCCACTTCGCCTCCGAAATCGGCGTGACCGGGAGTATCAATGATATTGATTTTTACCCCTTTGTAATTAACTGAAACGTTTTTGGAGAAAATTGTGATCCCCCGTTCCCGTTCCAGATCGTTATTATCCAGGATCAGCTCTCCCTTTTCCTCATTTTCCCGGAAAAGATTGGTTTGATACAGAATCTTGTCAACCAGGGTGGTTTTACCGTGATCGACGTGCGCAATGATGGCAATGTTGCGGATGTTCAGCATGAATCGTTAAAAGAGGCGCAAAGGTAGCGTAATTCTGAGTAAAAGAATGACCCTCGTTAAACCCAAATTGGGATTTAACACTTCGTTCATATGAGGGATACCCGGGAAAGTATCAGAACAAGACCCCTCCACCGAAAGTAAAACCGGAGAAAGACACTTCTTTCATCTGCACCCTGGCGATTCGATTTGCAGCACTAAACCCTCTGAATTCCAGAAAATAAGCTTTCCCGCTTTCGGTTTTCAGTTCAAGGCCGATTCCATACACCATATAGTAAGTCAATGGGGTTAACCCATCCATCTTTCTGGCTGAATAACCCTCCTGATCGTTATAGGATTGATCGTCGTAAATCCGTTCCTCCGTGGCAAACAGATTAGCCTGCACCATTGGCCCGAAATCAAGATAAGGACGCAGCCGGGGTGTGGGAGCTCCTATGCGCAGAGTAAGCGGCAAACCCAAACCAAAATGCATGTATTTCTCGGTATAGGCGAAGTCACCACTCAAGACACCGGATTCATGCCTAACGCCCCTGCCATTGGCCGAGGTATAGCTCAGTTGCAAATCACCACGAATCCCCAGGTATCGGTTAAAACCATAAACAAGCACCCCACCCAACTGCGCTAACAATCGTGGATCTGGTGTTTCACTAAAATTTCCGGAAGTAAACATGGATGATCCCAAACCCAGTCGGGTAGCTGTTCGAAGACCTTCCTCCTGAGCACTCAGGGGCCGGATCAATACAACCAAGGATAAAAGGAGCAGAAATCGTATAACAGGTGTTTTCATAGTTGTTGGATTTAATTGATGGTTATGCTTTTCTACAAGGAAAATACGCATTAAACAGGACTGATGCCAGTGAACGGCCTCTGAATTCACAGGACAAGCTAAACCTTGCTCTTTTGAGACAATACGTGTAATCAGGTATAAGAATTTTATAAGATCCACCTCTGCTGGCACGACTGCTGTTTAACACCCGCCAAAAGAACAAAGTAGTATCTACCTGTTTATGTGATAGTTACAAACACACCCTTTTATCACATTGTATCAGAGTAGCAACTAGTATGACAAGACTTTCCGGGATGCTACTCAAGTTTGCGTAGTACGAATAAAACAAACCGGAATGGTATGAAAACCATTATCTTAATCGAAGACGACCCCAATACTGCCTGTTACGAAAAGTATATCCTCCGAAAGGCATGTCCCGATTGTCGTATCATACATTTTTCCAGTGGAGAGGAAGCCTATCATCATATTCTGAAGGGGCGACGGAGTCAAAGTGGAAATGAGATCATTCATATATTCTCGGATTTTGATTTGCCTGGAATAAATGGCCTGGAAACAGTCAGAAAGATTGTCCGGGAACTGAAAAAAAAGAAAGCACAGATACCCCATGTCAGCTTCATTTCTTCAGCTTGCTCGGAAATTAATCTTTTGCTTAAGAACTCCGTTAACCGTTCACTAAAGGTCAGCCAGGTATTGAACAAACCACTTGATGCCAATTCCCTATCGCCCTGTTTTTAGTTAAGTATGCCATGTCAACGGTACCCTTTCTTGAATTTCATCTCCTTTCATAACCATTTACAGCGCTGCTATCGAACTTCATAGAAAGCAGTAAGGTTCCACCATATCCTGGTTTTCAAGACTTACTGCTTTAGGGATACCAGCACTTGGACGATGTAAACGAATACTCCTGCAGGGAGTTAAGCAGGAGACCAACTTTCCTGCAAATCCGTTAAAAAACAACCTCCTCTGCATTAATTCATTACGTCTTTCAATGTATAGAAGTCAAAATTTGTAATTTAGAACATTTACAAATATGCGACGTACGGATTGTTTCTGACTGTTTCCAGAACAAAATCAATGTCTGGAAAAGCTGACATAGCGCTATATATCAGCACCTTAATCCGTTCTTACGAATTATTCCCATAATTGAACATCCATTGGCAAGCTCATAAGTGTTCAACCTGTTTTTAGTCAAGCTTGAATATTCCCCATTAATCAACAGATGTTTTTTAAGGGTTAAATACGATTTATTCACAATTGCATCTCTTGAATTGCAATATTACCTATTCCATGCGCATAAGCTAAACACAACATACGCCATATTACTTACCTCAGTACAGATACTGGATTTTATGGTTTATAGAGGGTTAATTTTGATATGGACACTCAACGAAATGAGTGTTTGCTGCTTATTTAAAGGGATCATTTAATAATTCCTGGCAGGTAGTGACCAAACCAAACCCCAAGATTATGTCAAACGTACTTTTGCTTCTGTCAACATCGGGTTTATTAGCCCTACTGGTTCTTTTTTGCAGAAAAACCCGAAAGTCACGCACCAGGAAAAAGCGCACCGAAAAAATACAAATGGAGAATGACCGACGTGATTTGGAGAAACAACGAAAAACGGCCGGTAGAATCATTGCGCTATCCAGACTAATCATCTACCGTGCAGGAGAAATGAAGAATAGAATTGACAGCTTGGTCAAAACCCAACCCACTCACGAACTTTTGTCAATACGAAGGGAGTTGGAACTCCTAATTCAATTCAGTGCGGCAAGCAATCCTGAATTGGCGGACCAGTTTCTGGATGATACTTATGCTGACTTGTTGCATACTTGCCCCAACACGCAAAAATTGAATTTAACTGAACGCAGGATTCTGGTATTAACCCTGGAAGAATACAAGACCAAGGAAATAGCAACCATTTTGAATATTAATCACCAACATGTGCTTAACAGCAGGAGTAAAATCAGAAAAATACTCGGACTCCAGGAGAATACCAGTTGGCATGATCTGAAAACCTCCATTTATGAGCACAACCATGACCTTGACCACCTGGGCATGTCCAGTTAACTTTCGAGGCCCATTTTCACCCTCTAAAAAATGGCCGAAAAGAACCACTTCCTGCTTCGAAGAAATGATTAGTGTGAGCACCCTTTTTCGCATACTTTATATTGCAGCACGTGCTGCAGGAAAACACCTCCAAAGACTGAAAACCGTTCTTTGCGCTATGATTAATTTAGCTTCGTTTGGCTGAACTGAAACCTTTGTTTCAAGCAGTGGCCCTCGCTGTTCGCTGGATATCGATACCTTCAGAACTTTTTGACTTGATCCGTCTTTTGCTCTTTAGTCGTTAATGCAAAAAAAAAAGAGGAAGCAAGCTCCCTCTTTCCGACCCCGCACCATGTACCTCTGAGAACCCCCAATGCAAACAGAAACCGGTACGGAAGTCTTAACACCGGAATTTGCTTCCGGAAGTCGAAACAAAAATAAAGGTCGGAAGGACTCCTCCTAACAACACCCACAAATTCGTATGATTTATTAGTTTATTTATCGGGAAACTCTGTTGCAACCTGTATGATTATCCTCCTCAAGCAGGAAAACAGTAGCTATACTTAGGTTTGGAGTGCAGGTATCCAAACGCCCCCTCCTTCAAAAGGAAAAGTAACACAAGGCAACTTGCCTATTTGATCCGTAAATACCCGTTTTTTGGGAAGCCTGTAACTCATATCTACTGTCTTTCCACATCCTAAACATATACTTCCTCTCTTTAATTTTCACACACTATTAGCCTTATTTGCCTTTATCCCCTCACGGCCTTTTTAATACTATGACCTAAGAGGCACAGATCGGAAGAGCACACGTCTGA
>CAXPEB010000100.1:0-14532 GCA_964215915.1 Bacteroidia bacterium | reverse complement strand
TAGACAAGTAAAAAATGGGCATCCAAGTAAGAACACAAAGAACGAAAGGCATTCAACCGGATTGAAGTGTCTCTCTGCCCACAGGTTTTGATCCTGATCCATACATAGAAAGACCTGTTCACAACACTTGGAAGATTAATACATGGCTCGGTCTGGAAGTATTGATATACTACTTCTTTCTTCTCATTTGGCCTAAAATGAATTTGAATCCCTGTTTAGCCAGGTCAGCTCAGTTTATGTATGATCATGTTTTGTTATGGTTGTTGGAATAATGGTTATTATTGATGTTTGAAATAGTTGTGTATGAAACCTTCAATAAATCAACATTTCATGAATGCTGAACTCATGATATTTCTAAGAAAAACCACATCGCTGATTTTGGGATTAACTCTTATTGTATTCATTTCCGTAATAATGGTGTCCTGTGGTGATAGTTCCCAGGCAGGTGCGAAACTCAAAAAAGAATCAAAGCCAGATCCTTGTGAGAATATCAAATGTAACCATGGAACTTGTATTAATGGGCAATGTGATTGTCAGG
Source organism: Bacteroidia bacterium (assembly GCA_964215915.1). Taxonomy (GTDB): domain Bacteria; phylum Bacteroidota; class Bacteroidia; order UBA8524; family UBA8524; genus UBA8524. The sequence goes on along the minus strand of CAXPEB010000100.1, from coordinate 13,994 downwards.
AGGGGTATTCGGGACCAAGTTGTGCCAAAGAGATTACTCCGAGTAAAATTGTAATTACCGGAATCCATCTTAGCAAATTTCCTCCTACAAGATCCAATGGCGGAGGCTGGGATGCTGCAAGCGGTCCGGATTTGTTGTTTCGTCTTATAAAAGCTGAAGATAACTCGATAATTTATCGTTCAAGTTCTCCGTATAAAGATGCTGTGACTAAGAAAACCTATTTTTTTGGTGGAGATGCATCGATTGAATTAAGTGATGCCAATGGCGAGTATATTCTGAGTCTCTTAGACGAAGACCATGGGTTGCTCCTAGATTGGGAAGATGAAGTAGTCAGTGGAATTAGAACCAGGCTGTATAAAAAAGGCCAAGGCTTCCCCAAGAAATTAAAGGTCTCTTCTGGAGACACATCTTATGAATTGAATCTTCAATACTATTGGTAGTTAATCTTATTATGGCCTGTTTCACTTCTTCTTGTAAACCGGGGAGTTATACATGATAAACCAGTAATCATCATCTCCGGAGTTGGTAAAAGACTGACTGGCCATGGAAGATAGGTTTCGGAAGAGATAAAGATGCAGAATCTCCAAAGTTTCCGGGCTGGCCCTGTCGGGATAACTGCGAACAGTAAAATACCAGAACCGGTTATTCCAGGAGGTTTCCACACTGGCGATCAGGGTTCCTTGGCTTGACAGGATATCCCAACCGGTGTATTGGCGTTGCAGGGTAAAGGAATCTCCGGCAATATGAATCTCCCGTCCTGCTACCCTGTGATAAACAGCGGCCAGGGTGTCGTTTGCTGCATTAAGCAGGTAATGCACCTGCCGCTTCCGCTCCCGGTACGAAACGCTTTTATCCTTTGGCACTTTGTTCCATTTGCTGAACCGATAGGCTTCACTCTTCAGAGTCAGGCTGTCGTAACGGACAAGACTGACCCGGAAGCAACTGTCATTGCAGGCATTCCGTACGGTATAATGCTTCCAGTCCTGTTTGTTTATGGAAAACTGATAAGTCTGCTGAGCGCTGAGTTGTGAAAAAGAGATTCCAACCAGGAGCCAGACAAGGTGCAGGGGAAAGAACTGTTTCATGGTAAAGCTGGTTTTTGGAGGGGGCTACCAATACCGGGCCATGCAGGTTCTTCTAACTAAAGGGGTTTAGGAACGTATGGAAATTTTTTAGCAACGTCTTTCGGGTAATCGGGTTGTTCGAATTAAAGTCGCGTGCAAAATGGAATCAGGCTTCTGCACAATTCCTCATGAAGCCCGCAAAAAACGGAGTGTTTCTTAACATTCGGCAGTTTTACATAGGGCAAATTTGTTTTTCCATATCGCTTAAACCCTAACCTAAATTCATACTACCATGGAAAACAAAACCAAGCTAAGCAGTACACTTGCCTTCCTGCTCTGTTGCCTGGGTGGATTGCTGCATGCGCAGGACCTGAGACCTGTCTGGGACAATGCGCCTACCACCGCCAACCCTGGCCAAACTATTTACGTGGATGTACGGGTGATGAACCTGAGCAGTACCTCTGCCGGAAGCTCAAAGCTGAAGTATTACATCTCCCCTGACAATATCCTGAATGGCAATGCCATTTACCTGGATTATGATGTCGTTTCCGGCATCGGGGGCGATGATTCAGAAGACGAGTCCGCCTCCCTGATCATTCCGGCAGGCCTTACCTGTGGGAATTATTACCTGATTGCCATGGCTGATGCGGAGTTTGATGTTACGGAAACGAATGAAAACAATAATGAACGCGATTTTGCTATCTCCATCTGCCCGAAAGACCTTAAAGTGAACTGGACGACCAGTCCTTCTTCCGCTAACCCGGGCGACCAGATCAATGTTGAAGTCCTGGTGATGAACGGAGGCTCGGTATCCACCGGGGCAAGCTGCCGTTTGGAATATTACATTTCTGCTCTGAATACCTACACCGGTGCGGCGAGCTACCTGGCCTATGACGCAGTGGCCAGTATCCCGGCTTTCGATTCCGAAGACGAAAACGCTTCCCTGACTGTGCCGGTTAATCTTACACCAGGTACGTATTACCTGATCGCTTATGTGGATGTCGATCACGAGATTCCGGAAACCAATGAAAACAACAACTGGAAAGCAGTGCCTATTCAGATTTTGGGTGAAGAGCCCTGCGAGGTCAGGGAGAACGAGGCTTACGATTGGGACTGGACTCAGGAGGAGTATACGACACATACTTTTGCCTACGGATCCCAGGTGATCAAATCTCCCTGGTTCAGTACCTATTCCAATAACGAGAACATTAATGAATTCCGCCTGCAGAATCCCAAAGATTTTGAATATCAGGACGGGTGGGAACTGATCCAGCATGATCTGGGTACTCCCAATGCTCCTGTCAACCATCCGTACTTTGTAATGTACAACCGGTATTCCGGTATCCTGAGAATCTTTGTAGCCGTAGGGCAAGTGTACGAAGGGTATTCCGACGCGGTGATCACCCTTGCCTTTACCAATGGCTCCAAGCGCTCTGCACTGCTGGAAAACCATACCTCCGACAGGTATCGCAATGCTCTTGATAATTTCGATAACCAGGTGGGCAAGATCGAAATGGCGAATCAATATGCCGGAGATCATCCCATTTTCTGGCTGCATGCGGATTTTGTAATGAATTATGATCCCTGCACCTGCAAGGAACTGAGCCAGCTTACATTTACCGTGGCATTGATCAATGAAGCTAACCTGAACTTTGAGTTGAATGGTAATGCTGTGCCCGTACAGGACGTGAACAATTCAGGCCGCTATCCGGGCCTGGGCAGCCAGGGAGTGATTCAGCAGGTTAATGCCTTCGTTGATGCGGGAACCAGCTCTCAGAAAAATGTGACCGAGGCCAAAAACCTGATCGATAACGTATTGAAGCCACTGGTATCCAATAATGCGGCGGCAACTACTGCAACGGTGAATACCGTATCGACACTCAGTAGTTTTGCCGGGATCATGAACCAGATGAGTACGGCAATTGTCCTTATGGATTTTGTGGTTTCTGCCCTGAATGATGACGACCCGGAATCCACCAAACCAATGTCCTATGATATAGATCTGGATGCTACCGGTAAAATTGTCTCCACCGATATCGGCCTGCAAAAGATCATCGATGTGCCAGGTTCCGATAACCTGACCCTGATGCCGGCAACTATCATCAATTACAACAATACATTGGGTGTGTTCAACCTCATTCGGACACCCCGCATCAATATGGCACACCATACCTTTACCGGCTCACACGACTGGCACAAGGTAAGGCTGGCTGAGGATGTGTACTACGCCATTAACCCGGCTGCCGGATTTGATGTGACGCAGTCGGTGATCAAAGCCGCCCTGGTGGTGGAATACATCGGACCTTCTTCCGGGTTGATCATTGATGACCCCGATCAGCTGCATTTTATCGGTCAGAAGTTTGACCACCGTGATATGTGGGGGTATGACTATTACAAAACCACTTATACCACCAATTATTTTCCAATCGGTTGTCTGGATGAATACACCCTTGAGTTAGGGACGGTGATCGATGTTCCGGTGAAAGTCTATCTCAAGGTGATGGCTAACCTCAAAACCGGAGGGCCTAACGAAACGATTTATGTTTCAACCTACGAAGCTGAATTGCTGAATGACGGCTACGACTACTACGATGAATACTGGGATGCCGGCGATGCAGTAGGATGCGGAGAATTCCTTTACCCTTCCAACGCGCAGGATGTTTGCAGCAGCAATAAATACCAGGATCTGGTGAATGGTATTGCAGAAGTGAATCAGGGGAAAGGCCCAACCGGATTGACTTCCTCCTGGGAAACCGAAGAACAGATCCGTTTGTATCCCAACCCGAACACCGGAAGCTTCGTACTGGAATTCCATGCCGATAATTCCCTGAAAGCCGACATCGAATTGTTGAATGTTTCCGGTGAAGTGCTCGGTGTACCGAAAATAAGTTCACACGAAGTGCAGAATGGACTGCATCGGTATAGGCTGGATACGGGAGAACTTCCTCCGGGCGTCTATCTGGTACGTATCACCGCTTCGGGAGCCGCATTCTATAAGAAAATAATCCTGTTGGAATAAGGGGAGGAGATTCAAAATAATAATGATAAGAAGCGGCTCCGGCCGCTTTTTTTGTTTTGCCCGATGAGTCAAAGAGGCTTCCCCTATCACGTTTCTAAAAAGATCCCCGGCGTTCATAAACAGGTACTCCGATTCGTCCGTAGTATCAGGTATTCTTGATTCGGAATGTCGGCAAATCGAATATGTACCTGACAATATAAAACCCCTAATCATGAAAAAGTACCTGATCGCTTTCCTTCTGTTGATGGGTAATATCCTGTATGCGCAGGATCTGACCCCTACCTGGGACAATGCTCCTACTACGGCCAATCCGGGCCAGACTATCTACGTGGACTTGTTGGTCCATAACCTTGACGCAACTTCCGCAGGAAGTTCCAAACTCAAGTATTATATCTCACCGCACAACTATGTAGACGGTCATGCCTTTTATCTTGGCTATGACCTGGTATCCGGCGTAGGGGGCAATGATGCCGAAGATGAATCAGCCTCTTTGATTATTCCCTCAACGCTTACCTGTGGTAACTACTACCTTCTTGCCGTGGCAGATGCCGACAATCAGATTGCAGAAACGGTAGAGTACAATAACCTGAAGGAATTCTCCATTGCCATTTGTCCCAAAGACCTGGAAGTCAGTTGGTCATCCAGTCCGGCATCGGCAAATGCAGGGGATCAGATTTATGTAGATGTGCTGGTTACCAATTCCGGTTCCGTGTCTACGGGTGCTTCCTGTCGTTTGGAATATTTTATTTCCTCTTCCAGTGTTTATTCAAATTTGGCTAACTACCTGGACTATGACGTTGTGTCAAGCATTCCGGCCTATGATTCGGAAGACGAAACAGCAACCCTTACCATCCCATCTGGTCTGATGCCGGGCACCTATTACCTGATTGCATATGTGGATATCGATGAAGAAATCCAGGAAACCGAGGAATACAATAACTGGAAAGCAGTTCCTATCCAGGTGCTTGGTGACGTGGCCTGTGAAGTCAGGGATAATGAATCCTACTCCTGGGACTGGACTCAGCAGGAGTATGCTACCTACACTTTCAACTATGGGGCGCAGATGATCAAATCGCCCTGGTTCAGTACCTATAACAACAATGAGAACATCAATGAGTTCCGGATCCAGAACCCCAAGGATTTTGAAAACAAGGATGGATGGGAGCTGATCCAGGTGGATTTAGGTATTCCTTCAGCTCCGGTCAATCATCCCTATTTCATCCTATATAACCGCTACTCCGGTATACTACGCATTTTTGTAGCTATTGGCCAGGTATATGAAGGGTATTCCGATGCGGTAATAACACTCGCTTTTACCAATGGTTCCAAACGTTCCGCCTTGTTGGAAAACCATACTTCAGACCGCTTCCGCAATGCCCTCGACAATTTTGATAATAAGGTGGGGGAGATTGAGATGGCCAACCAATATGCCGGGGATCATCCCAATTTCTGGTTACATGCGGATTTTGTTATGAATTATGATCCCTGCACCTGTAGGGAACTTAGTCAACTTACATTTACAGTGGGCCTTATTGATAGGTCTTCTCTTAATTTTGAACTGAACGGAAACGCGGTTCCGGTATCGGCCATTAATTCTGCCGGTCGTTTTAACGGACTGGGAAGTCTCGGGCTGATCAATCAGATCAACGGAGCGGTTGACGCAGGTACTGCGGCACAACGTAACGTTACGGAGGCACAGGCACTCATCGAAACCATCATTAAACCTCTGGTTGCCAACAATGCAAGTTCTACCACTTCTACGGTCAATGCCATTGCCTCATTGAGCAACTTTGCCGGGATCTTTTCCCAGTTCACCACCTCAACCGTATTGATGGAATTTCTGGCAGCAGCCTTGACAAATGGTGACCCGGCATCCTCCAAGCCCATGTTCTATGATATTAGCCTGACTGCGAACGGAACCATTACTTCTACGGATATCGGGATGCAAAAAATTGTTGATGTTCCCGGTTCGGATAATCTCACCTTGGTCCCACCCACGATAATCGAATACAACAACACTCTTGGTGTGTTCAATCTTAATAAAACTCCACGCATCAATACCACGCATTTAAGCTTCCGAAACCTGCATGACGCCTATAAGATCCGACTTGCCGAAGACCTGCAATATGCGATCAACCCGGCAAGCGGATTCGATGCTTCCAAATCAGATATTAAGGCCGCCTTTATTATAGAATATGTAGGTCCGTCCTCGGGCCTGATTGGGGTGAACCCAAATGAACTGCATTATATCAGTCAGCAGTTTGATCACTACGATATGTGGGGCACACCCTATTACAGAAGTTATTATTCTTCAAACTTTTACCCGATAGGCTGTCTGGGAGAATATACCCTGACACTGAATACCGGAGTTGATTTTCCCATTACCGTTCACCTGAAAGTTGCGGCTAACCTGAAAACCGGGGGGAGCAACGAGGCTTTGTATGTTTCCACCTATGAAGCAGAAATGATTCAAAACAGCCATCCATACGCTTCTGGCTATTGGACCAACGGAGAGCCTTTCACCTGTGGTCGCTTTGTGTACCCTTCCAACCCGATCGGAGTCTGCAACAGCATTAAATACCAGAACCTGGTAGACGGCATTGAAGGAGGAAACCAGAACAAAGCGCCGACTGAAGTAACTGCCATTACCTCACCGGAAGAACAGATCCGCTTGTATCCCAACCCGAACACCGGAAGCTTCGTACTGGAATTCCATGCCGATAATTCCATGGAAGCCGATATCGAATTGCTGAATGTCTCCGGTGAAGTGCTCGGTGTACCGAAAATAAGTTCACACGAGGTGCAGAATGGTCTCCACCGGTACCGGCTCGATACAGGAGAGCTTCCTCCGGGTGTTTATCTGGTACGTATCACCGCTTCGGGAGCAGCATTCTATAAAAAAATGATTCTGTTGGAATAAGGGGAGGAGATTCAGAATAATAATAAGCGGCTACGGCCGCTTTTTTTGTGCCTTTTGGGAATGCTATTCGGTTTGTATGGAATCCGTTCCGGTTACCCTTTGTCGATTTTCAGGCAATGAAAAAAGCGTAAGTCCGTTTTCGGTACATGAACGTAAACCAAAATACCTTGAACTCCCGATTGTTTTTCCATGCAATGGGCCTCGTGGTCTTCTTCCTTTCAACGATACAAGTTAACGGTCAAACCCGTTTCCTTTATACACTACCTGCAACACCGACAGAATTTGCCCGTGTGATGGAATTGGATCCGGATAGTCGCCAAAGCCGGGAAGTCTTGGAAAACACGGCAGACACTTCTATTGGTTATCTGCATGCCATGGCCTCCCTGGATGCCGATACTTATCTGGGAATAGGCAGTAAGTCGTATTATTCTGCTCACCGTATTTTCACCCTGGACAAAAATACGGGGCAATACTCGATCATCCGTGAAACGAGTGGCAGCGGCATGCTCCCGGAAATAATTCCCGTGGGGAATGGACAGGCTTTGCTGGTGCGGGCTTTTTACCCTTCCGGAGTGATGCTTTACAACGGAGGAACCGGTCAACTGGAACCCTTGGATACTTTGCCCCCGCCTTTCGGCATCATCCGGAATGCGGTCTACGACCCTGTCGGAAAAGTTTTATTCGGTTATGCCGATGCTAACGATACCGATACCTCAGGCTACCTTTTTTCTTATGACCCGACAACTCAGAGCTATGAAGTCCTGTACCATCAAGTCAGAAGTCAGGAAACACATTACATCCAATCTTTGGGAATAGATAACGGAAATGGAGTCTTTATTCAAAGCCTGAACAAGGAGACCTACCAGGCAGAATTCCTGTATTATTCCCTGTCAGAGAAGAAGATTCGGACCCTGCGCGAACTGCCTTGGTCCGACTGGCGTTTTACGGGTCCCCCTGTGGTTAGGAACGGGGTCGCCTACGGAGAGTTTCGCAAGCATAATGGCTCGAAGCACGGTCTGTATTCCCTTAACCTGTATGACAGCACCCTCATGGATAGCCTGTCTTTCGATACCTATTCTTTTGCCTCTCTGATCCCTGAGAGCCCTATAGTTTTTGAAGGAGACAGTATACTCCGCTTTATGGCGGGAGGTGGCGGACAGTATGGCTGGGGTGGATTGACAGAGCTGAACTGGATCACCCGCCAGGCTTCGGTACTATATTCCTGCCGCCGTTCCGAAGGATTGGCCAATAAGGTGCTCAGTTATAATGCAGCCCAGGAAGAATGGCTGCTTAATGCCTCCCTGAAACAGAGTTCGCGCTGGCTCAGCGGAAGGGCACTAAGTATTCGCAATGCTCAGGTACAGCAAGTTTATCCTTATGGTGAAACGGAGTTCGGTGATGTCATCTCCGACCGTTTGATCGAATACAGTGGGAAGAAACTTTGGTTCAGCACCACCTATGGCGGAGAGTATGGTACCGGTGGACTATACACCCTGCAATATCCTTCCTATACACCTGTGTTGGAGCATTCTTTCGGGTCAGATTACCAGACACCCGATAGCTTCTTTTTCCCGACACGCGGTTCCCTTGCCCATCTGGGTAACGAAACACTCTTCCTGCTCGGGCGTATTGATGACCAGACTGTGGCAGCCGTTTATTCGGTAACCGATAAGCGGTTGCTCAAAACCTGTGTAGTTTCCAAGCTCTCGGCAGAAATGACGGAGAATCCCTATGTCTACCAGGGAGATTTTGTGTATTTCTGGCTTAGAGATGTCGATAATAAAGGCCATTTGTTTGAGTATGATGTGGTGCAGAATACGGTACGTGAACTAACGGATACGGATAAGATACTCCGTGATCATTCCTGTAATTGTCCGCAGGATCCTCCCGTGCGTGAAGGCGACCTGCTCTATCTGCCCCAGGCATGCGGTTCTTTTTGGGGTAGTAAGGAGTCAACCGGGTTTATGCGAATTGACCTCAATTCCGGAATTACAGATCAAATCGGCCGTTCTGTCTCTCTCAATGGCGAAACACCTTACGGAGGGCTGGTGCAAACTGCCGACGGGCGTATTGCTTTTGTTACCAAATCCGACTGGGATCAGGGCTTCGGAAAACTTGTGCTATATAATCCCGCGAAGGACACTTACCAGGCCTTTTCCCTTCCGGGTACAGACGACGGGTTTTCCGTAGCAGGTTCGCCGGTATTTGTGGAAGAAACCAATGCCCTTTATTTCTTTTGCAGGGAAGGGGGAGCACATTCCAGCGGAACCATTCTTCGATTCGATCTGTACAGCCAGAAGTTCAGTAATCTGGAAGACCTGAACATCAATTATTGGTGGGTTCTTGAAGATTACCATAACCCGCAAACGGTTGCAGTCAATCCCTTTCCTACCGGGGTCACTCCGGTCAAAACAACAGGAGTGAAGGTATACCCCAATCCTGCCAGCGACCAAATCGCAATAAGCGGGATGGACAATCCGGATTATTCTTTATATGGTATGGATGGAAAATTGATCCGCAGTGGCAGGGGCAATTCGATTGAGGTAAAAGGACTGGCCCGCGGTGTTTATGTATTGAAGCTGGAGTCAGGCAGTGAACACCTTACGGAAAAGATACAGGTATGGGGGCCTTGATGGAAAAGTAATCTAAGAGAGTACTGGAAGTGAGGCGGTAAGGAAATGTCATCGTTCGTCCTGGAAAAGTGACTTTGAGCTTCGATACGATTGAGTAATTGGATATCCAGGGGTAACCATAATGAGATTACCGCAACAAGGGAAAAACCGGTAACTTGGTCCTTTGATGCACAGTACCAATTACTACGATACCTTTATTGAGATAGCAGAAGATTGCCCTGCAGGCCGGGGTGAGGTGCCGCCGGAAAGAGGAGGCAATAAGACCGTCGCCGGAATGCAGTTTGACATGCTCGCAAAGAACCCGTATACATTCTCCTCCGATGAAGTACTGTTTGCCATTCATGCCATACGAAAAGAGTATGAAGCAGGAGAACTGGACGAGCAACGGGAGGTGTTCTTCTCCAAAGGTCAGGCTTGCTTCCGGGCCTCACCGCTGACCAAACAATACGGATGGGGACTGCATAGCAATGCAGAAGGTAAAATCGCGATTTACGGAGCGGAGACCCCGGAATACGAGTCCTTCCTGGAAGACAAGCACATTAAAAAGGTCAAGGCCATGCGTAACAAGAGAAAATAATCATCCATGAACCTCGAAATTACAAACTACAGTAGCGCTTTTTCGGAAGAAGACCGGACCATCTGCCAAATCCTGGCTTTGGAAATAGACCAGCATCTGCCGGAGGCTGAGAGCAAAATCTGGCATGCACACCCGGTCTGGTTTCTGGATGGAAATCCCGTCGTGGGGTACAGTAAACTGAAGAACTGCATCCGGCTCCTGTTTTGGAGCGGGCAATCCTTTGACGAAGAAGATCTGGCGAAAGAAGGAAGTTTTAAGGCTGCAGAGAAGCGTTACACCGAGGCCGGACAGATCCATACTGAAGACCTGAAACGCTGGCTGGAAAAATCCAGGGATATCCAGTGGGATTACAAAAACATCGTCAAACGAAAAGGCGTGCTGGAAAGGCTGAAGTAGAGGCTGGTCCATGGTCGATAGCTGATGGTCGATAGCTGATGGTCCATGGCTGATAGTGTTTCCGTTAATGTCCATCGTCCATGGTCCCTCCCCCCATGATCTCTCAACCCGGAATAGTATCTTTCCGGTAGAAAATCCTACTTGAACCTACCCATGCAAGAACTGCTACAAAAATTGGAAAACCTGGATGCGGAAAGAGTAAAAAAAGCCTTTTCCCAACTGCTGAAAGACTACCTCACGCCGGCTTATGGATCTATCTCCAAAAGAGACTTTGACATCCTCCTCTTCATCAAACTGCAACAACTCGGACTGTTTGAAAAGAACCCGGAACTCTATGACCTTGTTTCGGAACTTCGGGTAACCCGCGCAAAAGCCAGGAACCTGCTTTACGAATCCAAGTTGAGGCAAACCAGCAAGTCGGAACTTGACGAAGAACTCAAGGAACTGCTTCAACGTCCCATTTTTCTTCGTGATCAGGATAAAATCGGGATTGAGATCGATAATCCATACCTCATCGATCACCTGAGAGCCAAACTGAAGCAGCTTAACTACATTACCGACGGATCCTTCTCACCCGAACTGGTGCGGCTTACTACCGAAGCGTTCGCTGCTCTTTTCGAATCCTACCTGCCGGAAACATCCAAAAAGAATATAGAAAAGGCCTTTGTGGCTATTGGGGCAAAAAAGGACACCTCCCTAAAAGGTATCCTGAAGGGGGCACTTAAAAAGCTGGGCACCAAGGTAGCCGATGAGGCCGGCGGTCAGCTGGCGGAAAATGTCACCGAATACCTGGCTCCCTTGCTCAAGGGCAGTGTGGAGGTTGTCTCCGATCTTTTCGGCAAACTGTATCACCAGGACATGGAAGAAACTAACCGTTAACAATGAGTTTGTAACCCACCCCACGGATATTGACGATGCGCAGACTGGAATCGGCTTCCAGTTTTCTGCGGAGTTTCGAAATGAATACATCGAGTGTCCGTCCCTCATAATCCCCTTCATCACCCCATACGGCATTCAGGATCACCTCACGTTCCACCGTATGATTGGCAGATGTATATAGGAGCAGCAGCAGATCCGATTCCTTGCCGGTCAGTTCGATCTTTTCGTTCTGTATGGAAAGTTCCATGTTTCGTGTATCGAAGCGGTATGCCCCAAGGGTTATAACATTGGGGTCAGGCTGTTTCCTTTTCTTTCGGAGATACAGGAACCCGGCTACCCCGGTCAGAAGCAGGATGCCTGTTAAAAGGTAGCTTCGTGTGCCGGTGTCTTTGGTTATGGCCGGACTGCCTGGTGTCACCGCCTCTTCATGCCCTTTGTCGAGAATGGTAAAAAGCAGGGAATAGCAGGCTTTCGGCTGAACCCGGTTTTTACAGGGAACAAGGTCGAAGAGTACCGGGTTTCGTTCATAGCTGTACACCACGACACCGGTGAGGCATTCCTCCATTTCCACCAGGTAGCTTCCCGCAAGCTGCGATTTCCGTACGATGCTGTCGATCAATACCACCAGCCTGTCTGGCTCAAAGGAGAACTCCTGCTCAAAACGAAGCCGGTAACGGTCGCCGTCCTGTTCCACCGGGAGCACCCTGGAAGTGCTGTCGCCCGAGGCCAGCAGAATCTCATGCCCGATCAGGCGTAAGGCCACCCCTACATGCCGCTCGTCCTGGCCATCCCGGGCAAGCAGGGTTGGCATGGATAACAGGACAGCGGTCAATACCGCCAACAGCTTATAATACCTGAAACGCATCTCCACAAATCTACCGGACCCATTCGGCATTCGGAATATTTTACCCTGCCGTTTGCATTAATTTACACTTCTTAACACCGCTACAGAAGGGCTCCGGGTAGTTTTACGGGAAACTCAAACATACCCGTATGAAATACATTTATGCCTCTTGCTTTCTAGCACTCTTTATACTTCCCCAAGTCTCCTGTAACAGCGGACAGGGCAGAGTTCCCGATCCTTCGGAAAATGAAATTCCGGTTGAGCCGCTTCCCGGCACATGCTGTAGCCGTCCCCCCGAAAAAGTACCTGTACTTACTTTCACCCGGGGAATACTGGCCGTATTTGAAGATAGCAAAGGAAACTTCTGGTTTGGCAGCAGGGGAGAGGGAGTCTGTTGTTATGATGGCCATACCTATACCTATTACACTTCCGATCAGGGTTTGCCGGAGCACAATTATGTCCGGGTTATCGAAGAGGATGACCGCGGCAATATCTGGTTCGACGGGCGTAGCTTCTTCGACGGGGAACGCATCCATACCCTGGAAGGGGTCGGAGAGTGGGATGCTTTGAAAACCCGCGCCAACCGCTTCAAGTCCTCCAGTGCATCCTGGGAATTGATTCCGGGGGCGAAGTGGTTTTCCGTACCCAATGATGGCATCCTGCGCTATGATGGGAAGAAGCTGGATTACCTGGCGTTTCCCATTCCTAAAGAAGACACCCTGTTTGTAAAAGGCATGGGCTTGACGTATATGCCTGCCTACCCTTTCTTTCCTTACTATGTACTCACCACCCTCAAAGACCGCGAAGGCAGAATGTGGTTCGGTACGCAGAGCCGTGGAGTAGTGGGTTATGATGGAGAGGGCTTCACCTATTTCAATCCCGACAGCTTTGGTAACGCAACCATATGCAGCCTGTTCCAGGACCGTTCCGGGGTGTATTGGTTCGGTAGTAATGGTGGTGGTCTTTACCGGTATGACGGGAAGCAGTATCGCAATTTTACGGCAGAGCATGGGCTGGACAACCCTGGCTTTTGCAAAGGGGATTACCGGGATATGCCCGGCACCCTGGCGCGGGTCTGGGCCATCAACCAGGACAATGAAGGGAACCTCTGGTTCGGGACAGCCGATGCCGGGGTGTGGCGCTACGACGGAAAGAACCTGATCAATTACACCATTGAAGACGGGCTCACGGATAATTTTGTTTCCGCTATTTACAAAGACCGGGAAGGAAAGATGTGGTTTGTTACCATGTCCGGTGACCTGTGTACTTTCAATGGGCACAACTTCCGGGTATACTACCGCGCGCAGAAGCGGGAATAGCTTTTAATTGGGTTCTCGGTTTTGGGTATTGGGTTTTTGGCCGTTTGCCGTTAGCTCTTGGTAGCTAGCTTTTGGCTCTTTGCGTTTTGCTCTTTGCCTGTCACGCCGGACAGCGTCGAAGGGTAACAGCCCCGTTATTGTCAATAGCAAATAGCCAGTACCTAACAGCAGGAGATGGTTCTTGGTTTTGGGTATTGGGTTTTTGGCCGTTAGCTCTTTGCGTTTTGCTCTTTGCCAGTCACGCCGGACAGCGTCGAAGGGTAACAGCCCCGTTATTGTCAATAGCAAATAGCCAGTACCTAACAGCAGGAGATGGTTCTTGGTTTTGGGTATTGGGTTTTTG
>CAXPEB010000099.1:0-60286 GCA_964215915.1 Bacteroidia bacterium | reverse complement strand
GACAAGTAAAAAATGGGCATACCCATAAGAAATTAGAGGAGTGAAGACCTTCGAAAATGTTAAAGTACTCGCAATCCACGGGTTTTGATGCTGATCTGAAACGCCTCCATAACCGCTCACAAGGTAGAATAATTGAGAAATAAGAAAGCCCCCGCGGAGGTCCGGGGGGCTTGGCCAGAAGTATATGGATAGAAAGGAGTTCTATCTCACGATTTGGGTTCTGAGAATAGTCACTTTTCCGTCCTGTAGAATGCTCACCTGGTAAACACCCGGTGCCAGCGTCAGGCGGAAGTTGTGCTTTTGTTCTACGAAGCGGGAGCTGTATACGGCTTTGCCCTGCATATCCCTGACAACAACCTGTACCGCACTTTCCGGTTCACTACCCAGGTCGATGTGGAAGTTTCCTGTGTTCGGGTTGGGATAGAGCGTGATGGAGTGATTTTCCGCTTCTTCCACCCCGGTCAGGTTCTCGGTCACCACAACTGTTCGGCAAACTTTGTTCGAACGGTTTCCGGATGGGTCAGTAACCTGATAACAGATGTTGTAGGTGCCCGGCCAGTTCGGGTCGATATCATCCGTGATATCCAGCAATCCGGACAGCGTTGCGGAGTCGTAGTAATTGTCGCTGATCCGCACACCGGCGTCAGTATAGGGTTGCCACCTTACGGTAGACGCATTGGGGAATCCGATCAATTCCAGTACGGGTGCCTGGCGGTCGCGCACCTGAACCAGACGGGTTACCGGTGTGGCTTCGTTTCCGTTACAATCCGTAGCGGTATAGGTAAGGGTATAGTCTCCGATCACGGAAGTGTTCGGGCTTATGTCAACATTCCAGTTTAGGAATCCCTGGCAGTAATTGTCGCTGACACTCACACCCTGTTCCGTATAGCTGTCATAGACATCTACTACCAGCGTATCTTTTCCGATTAGGGTAATAACCGGCAGGGTCTTGTCCCAAACCCGTACTATCCGCTCGCGAACGGCCGTATTACCGGAACTGTCTGTGGCGGTATAGATGAGGGTATACAGGCCGGGTTCTCCCGTCAGGATGTTGCTGCTGTCCGTTTGTATGTCGCTAACACCAGCATAGTAGTTGTCGGTAACCGTAATTCCGGGATCATTGAGGAAACCGAAAACTTCCACATCAATCGTATCCTTACCGATGAAGGTAATTACCGGAGCGGTCCGGTCAACCACTACCACGGTACGGGTTACCGAATCTTTATTGCCCCAGGCATCGGTTACGGAATAACCGTAGTAGTAGGTGCCTAATACGGAAAGGTTGAGGTTGTGTCCGGTAAGTATTTGCAGACTGATATCCGTTCCGAATTGGTTAACGGCAGTTGCCCCTGGGTCGGAGTAAGAACCGGCTACGATTACGGTATCCGGATTATTTCCCTGCAGGCTGAGGGTAGGTGCTACCGGCAGAGGATCGGTTACTTCCAGAAGGTAGTCTTCGAATTCACCGGTTGAGTTGATCCCGCAGGGACTGTTCTTTTCGGAAAGGTAAGCAGCCCCAACCCGCATCAGCGTGTATCCTTTGGTGGCAAAGGACGGAACGGAGACGGTAGTGGTATAGGAAAGGGTTTTGGCAGCTGTTTCGTAGGCTACCAGTTCATCGGCGTCGTCAAAGTCGCCATCGTGGTTCCAGTCGATCCATACCTTACGATTCATTTCGTCAAAGGTGCTGTTCCTTTCCAGTGTGATATCGAACTCGTGGTGGGTGTAAACCACTTCCGCAGGAATGGTGTTGATATACGACGTGTATTTGCTGGTGCCTATGGAGGAAGGATTATCCATATTCCCCACTTTCACCCTGCTGATCCCGATATCCGAGCTTTGGCTTCCCACGATGGGATGGCAGTAGTCCACCACTTCGATATAGGAGGTCTTGACAAGGCTGTCGCTCCCCAGTGCATTGGTTACCTTCAGTTTCACATCATAGGTACCCGGCGTGTTAAACAATACGCGTATATCCTTACTTTCTCCGGCATTGGGCATAACCACTCCGGTGGAAGGAGATATCTCCCATTTCCAGGCATATCCGCCCTGGCGGGAGGTATCGGTCAGCAGAACCGTTCCCCGCACGGCTACCTTGTTTTTGTCAGCATAAAACCCAACTACGGGTAACGTCGACGGATTGATGACGTCTACGTTTTGTGTCACCGAATCGACGCCGCTGCAATTGGAAACTTTTAGTTTTACAGGGTAGCTCCCCGGAGCATTCCAGCTGTAACGGTCGTTTTCCCCGTTACCACCGTCTAAACCGGCAGTTTGGTTGGGGACATCAAAATCCCATTCATACGTATAACTGGCGTCTGTATTCGTGCTTTGGAAACCTATCTCCTGCCCGGTAAAGACCGTGTCGGCATAAGAGAAAGCAGCCACAGGTGTGGGTTGGCTAAGATCCGGAACAGCTTCCCATACCGCTTCAAACCCTTCGGATTGTCCGTTTGCATCGGTTTTCCATTCCAGGTAGATTTTCCCGGAACTGGCCAAAAGTCCTGTGCTTCCACCAGGCAGGGAAGAAGAAGCACTGAAAGAGCCGAGCAGGGTTCCGGTATTGTCGGATCCGTCGTATACCCGCAAGGAGTCGTTATGGTCTTTCAGATTGAATACGCTGAACTTCAGCACCAGGCTTTCGGTGCAGGGAGGGTTGATCAGGAATCCGCAGTTCTTGTTCGGTTGGTAACCGGTTTGGTCTCCGCCGTCGTCACTGATCCGTCCTTTCGGCAACTGGCTTCCGCTGGAAGTACACATGGATTGATTGTCTTCCACCGAGATATAGGCCTGCTTGCAAACCATATTGCCCTGTCCGAGGTGGTTTTCCGTTTTCAGGCAGATATCATAAAGGCCTGTCACAAAGAAGGAGAGCTTGGTACGGGCAGCCAGTTCGTTTTCAAACAGCACATCATTGGGTCGGTTGGTCGACCATTCCCAGGAAGTCGGGCCATGCAGGGATTTGTCAAACAGTTCCACCGCTTCAAACTGGAATACGGAGAGCCTGCTGGCCACAAAATCCGTCTCGGGTACGCTGGTTGGGGTGATAACCTGGCGGGTAATGGAATTGGAATTACTGCCGCTGCAGTTTCTTATGTCCAGCGAAATGGTATAGCTATTAGGCAGAGACAGAAGGGTATAGAGGTCGCGGGTACGGGCAACTTCCCCATTGTTCACGTACCAGATGTATTCCAGCTGTTCGTTGCCAATCGGGTTGTAGGTGCTGAAAAAGGTTACCGGGGAATTGACAAAGATCGAATCGGTTACGGCAATCCCGGCAGTGGGAGTGGGGTGAGCAAATTCCGACTCATCCGCTCCCAGTGTCGGGGCAAAAGAACAGCGTCCATCCCCGTCAACGTCTGTCGTAATCCCGATGTCGAGTCCGCGCAAATTGTCCTTCGACTGATCCAGGTGAAGATCCGTGGCAGAAAGAAAATTCGGGTCCTGGTTGAAGGAATTCATGTCGTAATTCGGGAAGGCCGTTTGCCAGGATTGCAGCGTGCTGTAGTTATCATTCCCCTTTTGGATGAGTACAGCGGTATTGGCCGTAAAGTAGTTATTGTAGTCAAGGCTGTCGAACGTGGTACTGCTTCCGACAAGCACCGCGTATCCGTCGCCCGAGGTCAGGTCATTCTGGAAATGGTTATTGATAACGGAAAGTCCACTGCCGTTTTCCAGCAGAGCCGAACCGAAAAAGGAGGAACGGATGGAGTTGTGATAGATCCCGATATTTCGAATAGAGGAAGTGAAGAGGGCAAAAAAGTTATACCCTGCCAGCAGGTTGTTGCTTACCTGGCTGCGGTAGTTTGGGTCGTAATCGGTAGCCCCTGGCATGTTGAAATTTAACAGGGTGATGCACGAATAGGGCGAAACAACCGTGTTGTCATTCATTGTGAAATTGGAGCAATTGATGAAGTACATCGCATCGGCATTGCTTGATCGCATCGCGCTCACTTTGTTGTGATGGATATGGATCTTGCTGATGAAAAGTGCATTGATGGCAGATTTTTCCTGTTTATGGAAAGAGCAATGCCCGATCTCCACAAATTCCGGGAAAGTATTGTTGGGGATGATCCCGTCCATTCTGATTGCATAATACCCGCCAATAAAATCCACATGATCCACCTGCATGCCTTTGCTGTTTGATCCGGCGGCGAAAGCAAAGAGGTTCGAACTGAGCACAATTCCGCCGATATTGGGGGAAGTGGAGTTGCTGTCCATGCGGATTCGCAGGTTGATAAAATGGTTGCTGTCGGACTGTCCGCCCATCAGAACCCCTACCGAGTAGGAATTGCCAAGCGCGTCAATACTCATGTCCGTAAAACGGATATGGTCAGCACCGTCGAGAGCCACTGTGGCCCAGTCGCCGGGGTTTGACCCGGAATAGCGCAGTGTGGTGCTGTTTACTCCGTTACCCTGGAAGGTGATGGTGTTAACAGCAGAAGCACCGTTGATCTGGGGTATGGTGATTCGTTCGTTGAATACACCTGAATTTACCTGGAACGTAACGGCACCGTTTACGCCGTTGCTTTGGAGCGCCCCGACGGCCGCGCTGAAATTGCTGTAGTTTCCTCCCGACCCGATGGTATAGGTGCCTGACATCGGTTGAGCAGCCAGGTAATGGGATGAAACAAAAAAGCAGGAGAGGAAGAGGCACGCCAGCAATTTCCGGCGCCGCATGTAAGATGATTTAAGTAATAAATCCAGAATCATAAATAATTGCTTGATAGAATAATAGAGAGCTGCCCTTGCAGAGCATTGAATTAATCTACCAAAATTAGGGGGGAGCAAAAGTGCTTTCAATACTTCCTAAGAAGTATTTCGACATAAGGGAAGAAGGGTATGGCCTACCCCAGAAGTCCCAGGTTATGAGCTTTGATTAGGAGCTCCTTGGTGTTTTGTACGGCAAACTTCTCCCGGATATTGGCGCGGTGAGTTTGAGCAGTGAACGGACTGATTGACAAGAGTTCCGCGATTTCCTTATTGGTCTTGCCCTGGCAGATCAGGTGGAGTATTTCCTGTTCCCTTATGGAAAGCTCCGGGGCTTCCTGCGGTTGTTTCCGCTTGTTGTTACTCCAGGTGGTGAGCAGGGTGGTGATGATCTGTTCGTCGGAAAAGGGTTTTACCAGGTAGGCGTCGGGCATAACGGGAAGGGCCTTTTCCAGCATGGAAGCATGTTGTCCGGAGATAAAGATGAGCAGGAAGCGGTAGACCTCTTTCAGTTCGGTGACGAGGTCAATGCCGTTTTGGTTATCGGCCAGCAGGATATCAGCAACCAACACATCGATATGGTGCGACTGGAACAGCTGTTTCACTGCCTGGGGCTCCCTGGCCGTATAGACTTTTTTATATCCGTGAGACTTCAGGAGCGAAGAAAGCTGGTCAATTACCAACTGTTGATCATCCAAGACCAGTACGGAGGGCGTTTCGGGCAACATTCCGGTTGAATTTAAGGGTCCACATCAATCCTTTATCGATCCGATGCGAAAGTTGAGCTTTCATATCTATGGCAAAAGAATGAACCAGGCGTAAGCCGAATGACTTGCTTTGGTCCAGTTCGCTTTGACTTACCCCGTTGTCTTTCACGATCAGTTCCAGGGTATCTTCACTGACCTCGGTGAGGTTCACTTGTATCTCCGGAGTTTCGGTTTCCGGGATCACATATTTGAAGGCATTTGTTACCAGCTCATTCACGATCAGTCCAAGGGGGATAAGCATTTCCGAATCCACCCTGCGGTTGTTCAGGTGAAAGTTCTTACGGATTACCGAACGGTCAAACCCGAACTGGAAGGCCAGGTTATTCAGCAAGTCGTCGATGTATTCGGTGATGTCGGCATCCAACTCATTGTTATCGAATGAAAGGCGCTGGTGGAGTAGCAGAAAGGCATCAATCCTGTTTTTTCCTTCATTCATCAGTTTCAGCGGATCGCTGTATTCTTCACTGTTCTTCTGCAGGGAAAAGATCCCGGAAAGAACCTGGAAGTTGTTTTTCACGCGGTGGTTCAGTTCCCGGATCAGGATCTCAATCTTCCGGTTCTTGTTTTCCAGAACGGCCGCGTGCCGGCTTTTTTGCCGCAGGAAAAAGAAAATGACCAGTGCTACGATCAGCATCGATCCAAGGGCAATAGAGAGCAGGGCCAGGCTTAGTTCCTTGGTTTGTACTTTGGCTTCCAGCAACTCTTTGTTTTTAGCGGCCAGGGCAAGCTGTGCCTCCTGGTCGCGCAATGTTTGCTGAAACTCTTTGTACTCCACTCTTTGTCTTGCATTCTGCCGGTCCAGTTCTTCTTTGAGCTTAAGGTGTTCCTGGGTATAATGCATGGCTTTCGCCAGATCGCCTTTGCGTTTGTAAACTTCGGCAAGCGCGGCGGTGATGTTCACTCCATTGAAATGTACCCGGTTGAGGGCCTGGTAACTGGCATAGGAATCCAGCAGGTAAGCCTCCGCCGTTTCCGTGTCTTCCATGGTCAGGTAGACACACCCAATGGAATACTGGATATACGAATCGAAAAGGTGGCCATTACGCGCCTTACGCTCTTCTTTTACATTGGTAAGGTACCACAATGCGGAGTCAGTCTGGTTTTCTTCTATAAAGCCCATGGACAGACGCAGCTGGGTCATATTGATGGCAAAGCTGTCGCGAAGTTCAGTGAAGATGCGTAATGCCTCCTTTCTATTGGCTATGGTCTCTTTCCCGAAGACCGAATAGGGCATACTGGACAGGATTACCCCTTTTACCCCGTTGAGTCCGGTGCTATCGGCAATACGCAAAGCGGTCAGGTAGTTCTCTTTTGCCTTGGGTGCCAGGGAGATATTGGAAAAAGTATTGGCGAGGCTCTTCAAGGTCCAGGTCAGCCCGACGAGGTTACCGGTATGCCGTTCTTCTTTTTCAGCAAGGTGCAGGTATTCAATCCCTTCGTCATAATGCCCTAACTGGATCTTCACAAGCCCTATGGTGCGGTAAATATCGGAAAGCAGGTACCTGTTCTGAGGGGTTGCGTAAGGGGTATAGCCAATGCCCTTGTTGAATTCTCTTTCACTTTTTTCATAGAGGGATTCTTCATAGTAATAATTCCCCATGATGAAGTGGTAATAGGCCCGTGCAGAGTCGGTTCCCCATTTTTCTATATGTTCTCCGGCAAGGTCCAGGTAGTACCGACTGCTATCCATTCTTCGGAGGCAGCCACTGACATCCGCCAAAACCACCAGGGCATCTGCCTTACCCGTTTGGTAGCCGTGTGCTTCTGCCAGTTTGTAGGCTCTTTCCGCACAGGCCTTCTGGAGTGTGTAATGGAAGTTGTTTCGGTAATACCGGGATAGTACCAATTCAGCCTGTACTTCACCCTTCGGGTCGCCCGTTTTGCGGAACAACCTTCTGGCCTCCACCAGGTTGAATACTGCCGAGCGCTTGTTGGAAAGAAGTTCCTCTGCCGCAATTTCCAGGTAAAGGCGTGCCCTGTATCCGGCTTCATCCGCTCCCGGAAGCAGCGCATACAGGCTGTCTGCCGCTTTTGCTCCGGATTTTCCGGAAAATGCAAGAACGCAGATTCCGAAAAGTGCCAGATGAAGCAATTTTCTCAGATACATTTACAGGCCTCCTTAATCTTACAAACTTAGTTTTTTCAATCGTTTAGCGCCTGTTGAAGCAGCGCAATTGATAAAATGACCCCGCAATCCTGCAATATGCTGTTCGTGTTTGACGGATTATCGACAGGGTCCTCTAATTGTCCCGGCAGGGGCCTATTCCGGTGCATGGGCTTTTCATGCAGAATCCTACCAAAGTAGGAGGGAAGTGACCGTATAAATCCTCCCTCGGGAGGAAGCAGAGTAAAAAAACAGAACGGACTTTTGCCGTATGAAAAAAATTATGCCCTTACTGTTAGTGCTGCTGATCCATACAGCCTGCAAAAAAGAACCGGCTGCCGAACCTTCCGGCTCTCAGACTCCCTCGTATTCCTTTTTGAAAACCGGTAACCGGTGGGTCTTTGATTTTGTGTATGACGGGACTATCTATGATTCATTAGTGAGGACGGTCACCGCCGAAAGCGAAGGGGTGTTCACCATAGAACTCAGGGACCGGGAAAACACGGTCAATCAGTATTACTTCGTGGAGCAGGATGACCTGAAAATGTATGCCGAGGGAGAAGATAAAAGTAAGGCCCAGTTGATAATACGCGGTGGTGCTGAAGAAGGAGATGGCTGGGTCAAAGGCGGCTCGGCGGGTGAGACGCAGGTAGAATTGTTGGAAAAAGGCGTGATGCTGAACTGTCCGGCCGGCGTCTTTACCTGCAACAAATACCGGGAGGTATCGGGCTCGGATACCACCCTTATCTGGTCGGGACCTGAATTTTCCTTTCTGCGCCTGGACCTTCCCGGTAAGGTATTTTATGAATTGAAGTCAAAAAATTTCTGAGACCTAACTTTTTGCTACGCGTTCCAGTCCGCTTCGGATACCTGACCGGATCATCCTGCCGTAGCCGTCGTCGTTGAGAAGCTGGCTGTATTGTTCAGCAAGCTGGTAGTTTTCCCGTGCTTTGATAAGGTCGCCAAGGTCTTCATGACATTTGCCGATATTGAGGTAAAGGGAAGGATAGGCTCCCTTTGCCGTTTCCTCTTTGGTTTGCTGAGCATGGAACAAAGCCAGGAGGTCCCATTTCAGCTTGCCTTGGGGACCGGGCTGGTGACGGGCCAGGTAGTGAGCCGCAGTGAATTTTTCCAGGTCGGTTTCCGCCATTTCCCAAGCGCTTTCAAAGAGCTGCCGTGCTTCTTCGTTTTTGCCTTCTGCCTCCAGGTTCATGCCCTGAGCACAGCGTTTTACCACTTCGTTTTCCGGATCAAAAATCATCGTTTACCATTTCAATTGTTGGACGAAGGTCCGGGAACGGAGTTTTTTTGGCATTGATCCGGATCAAAAAACGATTTGAGATTTGAACCGGCTCAATGTTTCGGGAGCGATATCCAGATAAGAAGCCAGGATACGGTTGGAGACCTTGTGCAGGTGATCGGGGTGGTTTTGCATTAACTCAAGGAAACGTCCCCGGGCGGAAAGGGTCAGGTGTTTCTCCAGTCTTTCCTGTTGCCGGAAATAGGCTTGTTCGACAAAGTCACGGTAAAAATTCTTCCATTGGGGCAGGGTGTGGTACAATGTTTCGAATTCCCGGTAATCCATAACCAAAACCTCCGAATCTTCGACGGACTCCAGGTATTCGGAGGAGGTAACCTGACGGGTAAAACTTCCCAGCGAAGTGATCAGGGAATGTGCAAAAGCCAAATGACGGGTTTTCTCCTTTCCGTCGGCAGTAAGGTAGTAGCTGCGCAGGCAACCGGACCGGACCAGGAATAGTTCCCGGCAAACCTGCCCTTCGCTAAGGAATACCTCCGCCTTTTTCAGGCTTCGCGGGCGGAAACAGGTGCTGACTCTGGCGACCTGTTCTTCATTCAGGTTTAGTGCCATTCGGAAATAATGCCTCATCGTGTTCGTCGGATGATTCGAATTTACCGGAATACCGGGAATCCGCTAATTTTAAGGCTGGGTAAGAAATAACCCCATAGACCAGTTGTAAATTGAGAGAACTTTACCCGGTATGATGAACGAAACCTCTTCCGTAAAAGCATTTATTTTCATCCTGTTGTCTTGTACCTCGCTACTTGCTCCCGCGCAGATAGCCGTGGAACTGGAGGCCATGAACGTGGTTTATATTGGTCTGGATAATCCCATTCAGGTGGCAGTGCCCGGGTACCAAAGAAGCGAGCTGCAGGTTAGTGCCACAGCTTCCTGTTCCATCGCCGACCATGATAGCGTCTATATTTTGAAGGCCAGGCACCGTGGAGATTGCAGCGTCATCATAAAAAACGGGAACAGCGACACGTTGGGAATTCGAAACCTCCGGGTCAGGAGCATTCCCATTCCGGAAGCCCGGATGGGTACGCTTGAATCGGGTTATCATTCACAAGGGGCAATTAATGCGCAACCCGGAATTTATGCCACTCTCGGGGAGGGCTTTGCGTATGTCGGGGTCAAATACCGTATAGATTCCTGTGTAGTGGATATCTATACTCCATACGAACATGTGCGATGCCATCAGCAGGGAACCGCTTTTCTAACGGAGTCCAAAAGGTGTTTGAATGAGGCAATAATGGTAAAGGTGGATGAGATCTATGTTCATAATGACCAGGAAGGCCTGTCACGAAGAACGCGTCCACTGCATATCACTAACAAAGAATACGTTGCGGTTCCCGGTTACAGTGCTTTGGGAAACCGGATTCCACAGCCCGGGACTTGTTTGGTGGATACGGCCTTTGGCCTGACCCTGCTGGATACAGGAGGCTCAAGGCTTATACGGGTTAGCAAAGCAGACCCGATGAATTACGTTAACCTAAAGGATGGGGATACCCTTATCTCACTGATCAACGGGTACTACAGGCGTTATTCCGAAGAAGGGATACTGATAGAGGAAGGGCAGGTAGGACTGTTGCATGACAGCATTTACACCCGGGAAGTACAGGGAGAGTATCCGATATTCTTCGGGTCAGAATCCACATCCGATACCGGAATCAATTTGTTATTACTGCCCCGTTATATACCGGTGGGCGAATGGAAAGTGTACCACCGCAACGGAAAGCTTAAGGCAAGAGGGATGTTCGGCAGGGATGTCGTCCGGTTATTTCAGGCAAAGGGTTGCGGTACCGTAGTTTATGTGAAGAAACCGGAGACTTTGTGGACGCAATATGTGGTACGTAAAGGATATTGGGAATTCTACGACGAGCCAGGGAATAGGGTAATGGAGATTCACTACCCGGAATAAGCGGGTTGATCGTTCATTGGTTTTCCCGGTACCCGATACTTTCACTAAATCAAAAGACTATTTCACTTAATGAGATAACCTGTTCACAAGACGGTAGCGGATCACCAGTAATTTTTTGTTCAATTTCAGCACATCAGTGGAGGCACTTAAATCCGGTTGCAGGAATTCTGCGGTTGGGAATTAATGGTATAACAACGCTATTACCGAAGTGCTTCCGGTGAAAAAGAACGTTCTTTCTCCCTGACCACGAGGCAGCATGGAATTTCCATGCTGCTTTTTTTGTCAGCTCAATAGTTGGCCAGCCGGATATTGCGGTGCCAGGCCAGCAAAAGAAGAATCAGCAATTGCAGGATCAGGATTCCCCGTTGCACCCAGTACAGGCTTTGATCAACCGAACGCCAGGTGTCCACCTTGAAAACCGGGCTCCAGGGATCGTATTCGCTTACTCTGTCTTTCCCGATGATGTTTCCCTTTATTCGGTAGCTGTCATATCCCATAGGGTCCAAAGCCGTAGAAGGATTTTCAGAGAGAAAAAGTTCAGGGTAAAAAAGGCCGTCATCCAACAGGCTGTCGGGCGTATGGGCTTTGAGATATTCCTGACCCTCACGTACGGTTACATCCGGGCAGGTACAGGCGAGACCTTGTACCATGATCCATTCTCCGCGGAGGGGTACCCAGGCATCCCGGAAGTACCAGGCCTGTAACAGGAGGAATATTCCCCCAAAAATCAGAACCCTGTTTAGCGTTTTAACGGACATAGCGCCGGAGGTAAACTGCGTCAGTATACCAGAGTATCCGTAAATTTACGGTATTGTTGGGATGGACAAAAGCACTTTATCCATAATCCGAATTATCTATCCATCATTCCGAATCTTCTTCCATCCTCTTGAAGACATCAATACGCCGGGCACTGCCTACTACCCAAAGGATGTCGTCTTCCTGCAGAACGGTAGAGCTTTCGGGGTTTAGAAGTCGGGAATCTTTCCGATCAATAGCAACGACCAGTCCCCGGATCTGCTCCCGGATTTTTGATTTCCGTATGCTTTTGCCGTGGAGTTGCATGGCTGGCCGGATACGGAAATGACGCAGGCTTACCTGGTTTTCTTTCTGTGGGGTAAAGGGTATGGATTTTTCACTTTCCAGGAAATGGTGGAAGCGGTTGAGCTGTTCGTCGGTCCCGATCAGCACCAGTTCATCACCGGGGAAGATCCGTTCATGCCGTGTCGGGGCATTGATGATTTTTTCCTGCCTTCGGATACGGGCTACGTTTACCCCGAACTTTTCCCGGAGTGCGGCTTCATTCAGGGTCATGCCCACTATAGGCGATTCGGTATCCATAATAAAACTGGAAAAGTGAGCGTCCCAGAGGCTCAGTTCGGCAATCTTTCCTTTGTTGACATTGGCCCGGGCATTCATGTTCTGCATGAAGCGCAATTCGATGCGGCTGTAAAACCGCTTTATCCGTTGCCGGAACAGGAAGAGCAGGGCACTTGCCATGATCACTCCCAGAAGCGCTATAAAAGGAGAGAAGAGTTTATGGAACAGGAATCCGAGGAAAAACAGGGACATGGCAACGCGTGTGAGCTGAAGGATGATCAGCGGGCCGCGCTCATTGGGCTTCATCCAAATATCTGCGTAGGCGGCCTTGTTAGTCCGGCGGAAGGAAAGAGCCCAAAGGAAAGGAGAAAGCAGGGTTAGGGTAATTCCGGCAATGAGCAGTTTTTTCCCATCCATCTCCGGCAGCCATTGCTGCAGGTAGTGTATTCCCAGCTGAATGATTCCGAAGATCAGTACCGAAAAAACCACCGTATTGATCAGAAGAAAGCGGATCAGGGTACGCCAGGCATTTTCATCCGGTAATTCACGGGCACCGGCCCCATAGCGTTCCAGTCGGTCTTTCCAGCGTTGAGGTATGTTGCGCTCGAGAAAACCGGCCACCCCTTCGGAATACCGGATCATATAGGGTGTGGTAAAGGCCGTCACCACCGATACCGCTACGGCTATCGGGTAAAGAAAGTCGCTGGTAACTCCCAGGCTGAGCCCAAGGCTGGCGATAATAAAGGAGAATTCCCCGATCTGCGACAGGCTCATGCCGGTTTGTACGGCGGTTCGAATGGGTTGTCCGGATACCAGTGCGCCGATGGTAACAAAGAAGGGTTTGCCCAGGATAAGTACCAGAGTGGTGATGGCAACAGGAACGAGGTGGTTGAGCAAAAGTTCCGGGTCTATCAGCATCCCAACCGAAACGAAAAAGATCGCCCCGAACAGGTTTTTCAACGGTTTCAGGCTATGAATGATCCGTTCGGCTTTCCGCGTTTCCGCGAGCAGGGAACCCATAACAAAAGCTCCGAGGGCAGGAGAAAATCCCGCATCCGAAGCCAGAACCACCATCAGAAAACACAAAGCCAGAGCAATGATCAACAGGGTTTCTTCAGTGATGAAGCGGCTAAAGGATTTGAGCAGGGTGGGGATGAAAAAGATTCCGAGCACAAACCAAAGGGTTAGGAAAAAGATAAGTTTGAGCAGGGAATAGGCCAGTTCAACCCCTTCGAATTCACGGCTCAGGGAAATGGTGGAAAGCATCACCATGAGCACCACGGCAACCAGGTCTTCGATGATCAGCACCCCTGTGACAATACCCGTGAATTTTTTCTGCCGTACTCCCAGTTCATCGAAAGCACGGATGATGATGGTAGTACTGGCTATGGAGAGTATTCCGCCCAGAAACAAGGCATCCATGGTTGACCACCCCATAAACCGGCCGATAAAAAAGCCGCTGGCAAGAGTGAGCAACACGCCGAAGAGGGCTGTTACAAGCGCAATACCTCCTACCTGGATAAGCTTTTTGAAGCTGAATTCAAGCCCCAATCCAAATAGCAGGAATACCACCCCAATCTCTGCCCAGGTGCGGATACCATTCAGTTCGCTAACGGTGGGCAGCAGGTTAAAATGTGGCCCTACCAGGAGTCCGGCAATGATATAGCCCAGCACCACGGGCTGCTTCAACCAGCGGAAGAGCAGGGTGGTAACTGCCGCGGCACCGAGGATAAGTGCCAGGTCCTGTATCAGTGAGGGTAAATGATTCATGGAAGCGGTACAAAGATAAGGGAAGACCGCACTTGGCTCTCAACCCCGCTTATTCAAAGCGCTTGCGGAAGGCATCTTCCTGTGCACGGCGATAGGCTTCCGGGTTTTCGGGTGGAGCATGTTTCCAGCGGCGATGTGACCACAGCCAGGCTTCCGGTTTTTTCAGAACCTGTTCCTGTTGCATCCGTACGATTTCATCCATAATGGCACCGTACGGCAATCCGCTTGGGCTCTTGCAGATGAGGCGTCCTTCGGCGAGGTAGTACCCCGGACGGGGTTGTGAAATGTCCAGGTAAACGACAGCCATGCCGAAGCGGTGGGCCATGTATTCCGAACCGTAGGCAAATGGGGTAGGGAGGCCCAGGAAAGTGGCCCAATATGCCTGATCGGGGGCAGGCGACTGATCGGCAAGGGTCAGTACTGCTACGGGCTGTTTCTTTATCGCTTTTTCAAGTTCATCCCGGTAATTTCCCTGGTGGATTACCGTCATGCCAAAACGTTCCCGGAGTGCATTGATCTTTTTATTGAGATAAGCTTTGCTGATCTTTTTACCTATTCCAAAAGCCTTATGGGGTATCAGCAGCGCCTGTGCGGTAATAAAATACTCCCAGTTTTCGAAGTGGGAACTTACCAGCACCACGCTATGCCCTTCTTCATACAGTTCCCGGAAAAGCTCCGGGTTCCCAAGCTGCATGCGTTTCCGGAGTTTCCGTTCTCCGATACCCAGATTTCGGATCCCTTCCACCAAAATGCGACTGAGATGCCGGAAATACCGGTGCATGATGGCCTTCCGTTCTGCTTCGGGTAATTGAGGGAAAGCGGCCCGGAGATTTTGTTCAACCACTTTTTTCCGGTACCCTGCCACCCGTTCCAGGATGAAGCGGAGAGGGCTGCTCAAAAAATACAGCACCGGCAGCGGAATCTTGGACACGGGTCCTATCAGCAGGTAGTACAGCAGCATGAGGCGGCAAGTTAGCAATACGCAGTATAAGCTGCTTCATATAGGGTAAAACAAAAACACCCGGAACAAGTGTCCCGGGTGTTTCTTTCCCTTAAAACCGATCTGCTTGTTTTATCGAAGCAGGGTTATCGTTCCGTAATACTGGAATTCTTTACCGGCAAGGGAGGTGATTTTAACCACATACATGTATACGTCCTGTTGGGCTTCAACTCCTTTATACTTACCATCCCATCCTTCTGTGATGTTATTGGAGTAGTACATTTTTTCACCCCAGCGGTTGAAGATGGTGATCTCAAAAGTTTCAAATCCATCGGCAATTACATAGAAACGGTCGTTCTTGGATTCGCCGAATCCGTTTGGAGTAAAGGCGTTCGGGATGAACACGGTGATATCGGGTGCAATATGTATGTAACCCGTATCAAAGGCCTCACATCCGTTATCGGCTACCACACGCAGGCGTACCAGGTAGGAACCGGTATCGTTGGCATCGGTTACCGGGAATTCGAAGAACGGATTCTGTGTATTGCTGGTGGAGTTATTCTTGTCATTGAACTCCCAATGCCATTCGGTAATGGTAGCAGGGTCAGCAACGGTGCTGAGGTCCTCGAATTGAATACCCGGAAGGGCAACTGTCGTGTTCCAGCGGCTTGCGGTGAAGTCGGCAACCGGTGTGGGGAGTACGTTAAGCTGTACTTCCTGGGGAACGCTTTCGCAGGATCCCATATCCGGGGTATTGATAGCGATCACCTGAACCGTATAAGTACCCGGTCCGTTGAAGGTGGTATTTACCGTTTTCAGATCAATCCCTTCTTCCACTTTACCTGTGCTGTAGGTCCAGCGGTAGTTTGCGCCAGGCAGGGCATCACTTTGTACCTCAAGGGTAGTTTCCAGCGGGTCGCAACCTTCCAGCGGATCACCGGTGAGGGTGATTACCGGGAGGGCAAAGATCTCAATGTATTTGCTTTCGGTAGCAGGCGGACACAGGTCATTGTTGGTGGTCTGTGCGCTGATGGTAAAGCTCAGGTTCTGGTTATCGAGCGTACCGGGGTGATAAGTGGTTTTGCTGGCGGTACTGGTATATTGTCCGGAACCGGCAGAACCAAATTCACCGTCACCATCTGTGCTGATCAGCACACCGGCTGCATCGGTAAGTGAAACTTCAATATCATAAGGAACACCAGCACATGCTTTATCGGAAGTTACAAGTTCCAGTTCAGGCTGAGCCTGTACACGAACACTGATGGAATCCTCAACGTGACACTGGCTGACCGGGTCGGTATAATCGTAGTGCAGGATGAAATCACTTCCCGGTCCTGCCACACCCGGATCAAACCGGTTGGCACTTACAGCCGTTCCGCTCCACATACCACCCTGAATATTCGTAAGTGCATTCAGGTTTTGAGCATTGCTGCTTTCGCACCAGCCATCGGCATCGGTGAGTTGCAGGTCAGGAATACCTTTGATTCGTACCGTAACGTCATCGGATTTGGAGCATCCTTCGCTGACAACCGTATAGGTTAGGGTTACATCGGGTCCTGGGGTATCAAACTTTTTATCAA
This sequence comes from Bacteroidia bacterium, assembly GCA_964215915.1. Taxonomy (GTDB): domain Bacteria; phylum Bacteroidota; class Bacteroidia; order UBA8524; family UBA8524; genus UBA8524. Next base: position 43,877 of record CAXPEB010000099.1, on the reverse strand, counting down.
CGCCAACCGCTTTCGGATCAAGTTGGTTTCCGCTTAGGGTAATATCCGAACTGGTCCAGGTACCACCGGCCGGGCTTGCTCCGGAAGTGGAAAGATCGATGGGATCTTCGTTCCAGCAGAGGTTAGGCAGGGTTCCGGCATTGGTTTGCGGAACTTTTTTCACCCTTACGAAAGTCGTATCGCGGTTGGTACAGGTCGTTTGGTTGCTGGTGAATTCAAAGACCAGTCCGTAGGTCAATCCCTGGGTCAGCTGGCTGATATCCAGTGTTTGGTTATGGACATTTGTTTTATTGATGGCATTGTCCACCAGCGGATTCCCATTCAGAGAGAACCATTTCGGTACCCCGATAATCGTGTTGGCGGGTGCCTGTTTCAGGTCGTTAAGTGCGAGTATTCCGACATCACCGCAAACCGGCAGGCTGTCCAGCAGCGTGATCTGCGGTTTTGGGTTAACCTTGGCCCTTACGGTTGCTTCATTGCTACAACCGTTGGCATCGGTTACGCGGTAGGTTAGCGGGTGACCCAGTCCAGTGCTCGGGCCAGACAGATTCGGATAGAAGAACCCGTTATTGATTGCCTGGGGAACATCCTTGCTGCTCCAGGATCCTGTAAACAGGGTAGGGAACTGGATGAGCCCTATAAGCGAGTATGGAGTTCCGTTTTCGCAAAGCAGGGGTGGGGTATTCAGGGTTACTTCCGGCAGCGGGTTCATCCATATCTGAACCGAATCATAACCGCTACAGGTTACCCCATTGGTGGTTTTTGTCCCTTCAAGTATGAATACCTGACTTTTGGTTATAGGATATACCAGGTCTTTTCCTGTTTGCAGAGGGGGGGCACTCGGGTTGGCATTCCAGGCTTCGCTCAGGTACCATTTGTAGGTATCGGCTCCACCGGCTCCAATCCGCAGGGTGTCGTTTTTACAGATAAACCGGTCCGGTCCCGCATCAGGGGTTACCACATTCACATTGAGCCGGATGGTATCGCTGAAGGTACAACCGACACTATCTGTGGCAATGAGCCAATAGGTACTGCTGTCGCGCAGGGTAATTTCATTGGTGGTATCTCCGGTTGACCAAACGAAGTCATGGGAAGTATCCAGGGTACTGCTTATGTTAAGGAAGGAACCCTGGCAGATACGCTGGTCAGGCCCCAGGTTGAAGATGGGTCGTTCGTGCCAGTTTACAAAAACCGTATCGTAGTTCTTACATCCGTTATCATCCTCGATCCGTATCAGGTAGCGGGTACCTGTATCCTGATCGACGGCATAGTCTTCGGCTGTACTCAATACCGGACTGGCGCCCGTATCGGTCATCTGAGCCCATTCGTATTCGAAGGGAGAGGATCCTCCGCTGGTTTCACTTTCCAGCAAAATCGGAATCCCGTTACATTGAACCGTATCTTCAGGCAGTTTTATCCGAACGAACTCTTCCACTTCGAAAGAATCCACCACAATGTTCAAACAGGGCGTACTCGTACGCATATTCAGGTAAGCCAGGTATTTACCGGGCTGGAGGAATGCGGTATCCACCTGCTGATTGCTGGCCCATACTGCATTGTTGTTGCTGTCGCGCACCAGGTAATTAAACTGGTAACCGGGATAATTCTTCTTCGGGGTATGATTGAAGGCCACATTACCGCAGGTAAGTACTTCTACATCGAGTTCGGCATTTGGCGTCTCCCTGACGAATATACTGAAGGCCCTTACCGATTGTCCGGGGAACGGACTACACGAGTTATCCTTCGCCGTTATCGTAAATGTATAAGGAATATTGCTGACATCGTTTTCGGTCGGAGTCCAGCACACCTCCCCCGAAGCGTGTTTCACCTGACCGTTATTATGGGTGAAGGTCGCATCCCGGATACCCCGGTTCCAGGAGATTTTCACAGTATCAGGCTGGTCATCGTCTTCCGTTTCAATGGTGATACACGTCTTCTGACCTGCACAGGCTTGCGCACTGTATGGAGGTTTGATCTTGGGCACCTTATTATTCGGACAGGGTATGACAATGATCTGCATATCCCGTCGCGTGACACCCACTACCGTCATAACCCCGTTCACCATGCGCCACTCTTTAACCTCAATCACCACAACAGCGATCTGGTTCATCTGAGTCGGGCGGAAAGAAAGGTCACCGGTCAGTGGATCCAGGTGGATACCACCCGGGAACTGCAAGTTCTTATTCGGGAATCCGAAATAGGTAATCGGGTTAGTCGGACTGAAATTGCCGCTGTAGTTTACCGATTGACCCGGTCCCTGAAGGGCAGTGGCAAATTCATAGCTAAGAGAGTCTCCCACGTCTACCGTATCCAGGGCACCGTTGTTAAAGATAAAGTCCTGGTTGTGACAGATAATGGCTACCGGAGGGTTGGTGAAATCCGGTGAACTGTTACACGGGGAAACGCATTTATTCAGTTGCGCAAACGTGTAGAAGTTCTGGTTTGCCATACCTGTGGTGATATTGGAGTTCCGGGCAGATTGTTGCCAGGAGATCTCCCACTCACAGCAATTGTAGGAACTGAGGTCCACCGTTGCTTTAAACACGTGTTCCTCAACTCCGTAGGTCCATTGATTCTGACACTTACTTTGAAGCGGACAGTTCGGGTCAATACCCGTGATATCCCTAACGGAGACCTTTGTCTGGTTATTGATCGTAATCGTGTTCGAATTACATTTCAACACGATAGGCGATTGAGACAACTGAATACCGTTACAATCGCGATAGACCCGTACGATAATCTCGTACTTACCATTACCCAGGCAGCGGTAGATAATATCGCTACCCATGAGGTGCGTGGCACCTGCTTCCTTGAGACTGCCCAGCAGTAAGCATAGCAAACCAATCCAGGCTATTGTAATAAATCTTTTCATACGTTGATGAAAAGAGCACATTAACTTAACATACGTTGCCTGCATTCGATGGAAATTATTTGGGGTACCCACAGGCATATTTCTTCTATGCCGAGGTTTTGTGTTAGTTTGCGGCTGATGAAAATTGCTATTGACTTCGACGGTGTGATACATGGCTATTCCAAAGGGTGGGATGATGGCAGCATTTACGACCCCCCTGTTCCAGGAACAGTTGAGGCCATGAAGAAGCTGAAAGAAGCAGGACATACCCTGTATATTTTCAGTACGCGAACCAATCCCGTATTTAAAGATAAGGAAGCTTCGGCAGAACAGAAAAAAAATATGGAAAATTGGATGAAAGAACACGGAATTCCCTACGATAAAATCTGGACCTTTGGCAAGCCAATGGCCGATCTTTTCATCGATGACAGGGCTCTCGGCTTTCGTGGCGACTGGTTACAAACACTTAAGGAAGTGGAGGAATTCAAAGTCTGGAATAAGTAAGCATGAAGGAGATCATTACGTTTTTAATGCGGCATGTGCCCAGGCCGGTGCTGATTCGCTTCAGTTACCTGTTCAATAAAGTCTCTCCTGTTCTGATGAAGGGGAATAACGTGGAATGCCCGATCTGTGGCCACCATTTTCGCAGTTTCCTTCCTTATGGAACGGTTAAGCGTCGTGACAATGTTCTGTGTCCAAGCTGCCTGTCGCTGGAAAGACACCGCCTGCTCTGGCTTTTTCTCAAAGAGAAAACCAACTTCTTCACCGAAAAACAACGTCTGCTGCACGTAGCTCCCGAACAGTGCTTTTATAAGCGGTTCAGAAAAATGGATAACCTGGAGCATATCACCGCCGACCTCGAATCTCCCCTCGCCGATGTCAAAATGGATATCCATGAAATGCCCTTCAAAGACGAAGAGTTCGACATTGTATTATGTAACCATGTACTGGAACATGTGGATGATGATGCTCAGGCCATGCGGGAGATCTACCGCGTGCTGAAGCCGGGTGGCTGGGCCGTGATGCAGGTGCCCATAGACGACACCCGCGAAGAAACCTACGAAGACAAATCCATCACCAGCCCCGAAGACCGCGAAAAGCATTTCTGGCAAAAGGATCATGTACGCCTTTTTGGACTGGATTACCCCAAAAGACTGGAAAAAGCAGGGTTCCGGGTAGAGCCCGTAAACATGGGGGCAACCTATTCCGAAACCCAAAAAGCACGTTACCGTCTTATGGACGGAGAGATCATCTACTGGTGTCATAAATAATTGCCCTATCGGGGCAACCCGCGCCACTTTTCACCGTCCAAACTCTTGAATGTGGACAGTGAGCAAAGTCTTCTTAACTTCGGAACACACTGAAAGAGAAAGATCACATAGGTGGCCTGCAGGCTTATCAGGAATCATTGGATCTTGCCAGGGCGTGTTCTCAAGGCGATGAAGCAGCTCAGAGAAAATTGTTTATGCTGCTTGCCCCGAGAATGAAAGCCGTATGCATGCGTTATGCCTCCGACCCGGACCAGGCACAGGACTTTATGCAGGAAGGATTTATCCGCCTGTTCGATAAGATCAGCCTGTATCGGGGGGAGTCGGCATTGGAAACATGGTCCACACGCCTATTTATCAATCATTGTATCACCCTGCTGAAAAAGGACAAGCGTATTCGTGGCCAGTGGCAACAACTGGAAGAAAACGACGATTACGCGGAGGAGTATGTGACGGATGAAGAAGAACTGCTCGGGGAAGACGAGTGGTTGGCAATCATGCAGGCCCTGCCCGACGGATACCGTACGGTCATGAACCTGTATGTGTTTGAAGAAAAAAGCCATAAAGAAATAGCAGAGACCCTGGGGATAAGTGAAAGCACCAGCAAAACACAGCTCCATAAAGCCAGGAAAGTACTCAGGGAATTACTCCGCAAAAAGGTTCCATGACCAGGGAACGGAAACATATCGACCAGGTACTGAAGGAAAAGCTTTCCGGACAAAAGCTTCCCGTTACGGAAGCGGACTGGGAGGCGTTCCGTACATTCCGTACCAGTCGTGACGGGGAAAAGAAAAAGCCCCGGACTTTGTTTATGCTCCTTAAGGAGAAGCTGGATGGGCAACGCTCCCCTGTGGCGGAATCCGAATGGCACCTTTTCAGGTCGCGCTATGCTGCGGTAAAAGCAGCGAGATCCCGTCGTTTTTATCTGGGTATTTCCGCGCTTGTTCTGTTGCTGGCCCTAACGGGGACGGTGATTTGGCTGAGCAATCCCGGTTCGGCACCTAATCCGTCGGAAACCGGCATGGATACCCCAACAAAACAACCACAGGCAACCCCGGAGCATAACCCTGTGAACCCGGGAGAAGCAGACGGAAAGACGGGACAGACAAACGGTCAAGCCGAACAAGCTCCGGAAATTCCGGCAACACCCGGAAAAGGGCAACAGCCGGATAGAGAAACAACGGGTGAAATAGCTTCCGGTAATGGTGCAAACGGTACCCCCGGAAACAGAAATCCCGGTGACCCCGGTAAAAAATCCGAAGACCCTGCCCCGGCTTCCGGGTTTACACGTTATATTAACCCGGTGCCAGCCGGAATCCAGGCGTTTCGCCTTCCCTTTACCGGACGGCCTGATCTGGAATTGGTTTACCCGGGTATGCTGACACCCCCTGATAAGGACGGGACAACGACGAAAGACACTAAGCAGGATAAAAAGGAACTGCGAAGAGAAAAGAATCTCCAGGGCAAAGGCCCCTCGCTGGCTCTGGGCTTCATGTATGGAATAGGCAACCCGAACCTGCAGAATGTGGGAACCGGTTACCAGGTACATGAGCAATATGCCGAGGTGATCCGGAATACACCAACCCGGAGTACCGTAAAGCGGCTCTACCTGCGCTATGAACACCGCTGGCGCTGGGGACTGGATTTCGGAGCAGCGCTGGAATACAGCAGCTCCCTGCAAACCCAGCAACTGAATTTTCAGCGGAGAAGTTTGCCGTTCTATGACCTGGATGGTCGGACGGTGTTGGGATATATTCCTATTCCGGACTCCATGCGCACGACCACGGCATTCCATTCGCAGCAAAGTTTCTTTGCTTTCCGTCTGCCTATTAGTGTCGGGTATTCCCGTTTTGTCTCGGAGAAGCTGATGCTGGGTGGGCGCTTAAGCTATGCTTTGGGCTACCGCTGGTCGGGAGAAAATTACCAAGGTATCGATCCGGAAACCCTGCTGACAGCTAACTTGAAATCGAAGGCCAACCCACTGTCCATGCTATATGGGGCTGGTATTTATGCGGAATATTTCTATCTTACAAACTATTCTGTCAGGGCCTCGATCGATGCTTCGGTAGGAAACCTGCAATACCGAAACAATAACTACAACCTCACCAACCGATTCTATGAGTTTAACCTGGCAATGATCTGGTACCTGAAATGAGAACGCTCCTACATATCACGACCGGTCTTCTGTTGCTGAGCTTGCTCGGCACGGAAAACCTCAGTGCCCAAAAGTGGGAAGACGTTCCTGACCCGCTTAGCACTGCCCAAGTATTTTTTGCCGGCACGCACCAGGGTCAGCTTTGGCTGCTGGATGCCGGTGCCGAAGGAAATGGTTCTCCTTCGGATAATCTGAGAATAAAAGCATTTTCCGGAAGCTGGAGTGCCTATTCCGAGTATACGGAACCTATTGCCGATAGCATCCGGGGTACCCGTTTCCTGTCAGTGGATAGCGTACTGTATGTGGCCGTTATCCGGTATACCGGAGGAAAGGGAAAAGCCGGCCTGCTTCGTTTTGATCCCCGTTCGGATGTTTGGCAAAACATCAACTCCTTCGATATCAAAATGGGAGAGGGCAGCTATGTGCAGGATATGGAAAGCTTTCAGGGAGATATTTACCTGTCGGGCAACCTGCGTAACAGCCAAGGTGAGATTCAGCTGATCCGGTTCCGGCCCCAATTCGGCTATGCTGAAGTAATCGGTCGTACCAATAAAGAATCCCGCTACCTCTGTACCCGCCAAAACGAGCTTCTGATCAGCGGAGATTTCGATTCCGTCAACAATCAGGCTTTGGGTAAGCTTATCAAATATGACGGGGGTGGTTTCCTGGGCTTCGGTGGCGCCTTCAATAAAATCGGCTTCCTAACCTCACTTTCCAACGGTGACCTGATCTACCTGCAGGAAGATGCCCCGACCACACGCTACCTGAATGTTCAGGGTAGCAACGGCGATGATATGATCAACGGGGATTTCCCCCCGGATTTCAATATACGTGACCTCAACCTGGTAGGAAACTACTACGCAGCCATTCAAACCGGAAGCAGTTCCGGAGCCACCCGCGACGGGGTATACCTTTATGAACAAAGCACCCAACGGTGGATACTCTTCAATTCGGAGCTGGATGCGGGAAACTCGCTCCTGGTGACTGTCGGTAAAGAGTTGTACCAGATAGAGCTGGGAAATGGCCCGGCCCGTATACAACGGGGTAGTGTATCCCGAATCAAAGGGCGTGTCTTTGTGGATATCGATGGCGACTGTGCCCCGACAGCAGGAGACCGTGACCTGGGATTAGGGATTGTGCTTCAGGATACCTATAGCGATCAGAAATGGATGTCGCTTGAGAAATCCGGAACCTTTCAGTCTTTTTCCGGTGCGGGTACCTACAAAATCACTCTTCCGGCTCTGCCGGACAAACTTACTGCGAGCTACTGTACCTGGAACGATAGTTTTGTGCTGAAAAGCGGGGAAGAGGTTGAAGTGAATATTCCCCTTACTGTCAGCAATAAGAGCCCGGATGTGGGGATTGAACTGATTGCTCACAGCGGATGGAGGGTGCGCCTGGGTAAAACCGAATCCTTCGATATGCGGGTATTTAACGGGGGCTTTAAATTTGATAACTGCCCGGTAACGCTAAGTATGCCGGAGGAAATATTCTTCGTTGGAGCGGACATCATGCCCGCCGATTCGGGTTCCGATAACGGAAAAAAATACTATACCTGGTATGTGAATACGGCACCTTTTGATGTGTTTACCGTACACTTCAAAGGTTGGGTGTTCTCCAATACTTCCACGGACAGGGAAGTGGAAATGGAGGTGCGTTCCGATTACAGCTGCCTCCAGATGGATAATAAAACCACACTCAACCTGAAGGTGATTCCATCCAAGGAGCCTAATGACAAGCAGAGCTATCCTCCCGGCGAACTCTCTCCGGAAACCGAGTTCATCTATTATCATATCCATTTCAAAAACCCGAAAGCACTCAAGGCCACCAATGTATACGTCTACGATTCATTGGACCTCAACCTGCCTATCGACTACTTCCAGCTTACCGGAAGAAGCGCCCCGGCAAGGGTGGAGTTTTTCGGACGTATGGTGAAGTTCAGTTTCCTGGATATCAACCTACCCGATTCCATCAGTGATTATGAAGGCAGCGAAGGGTATATCAGTTTCAAGGCCAGACTTCGTGAAGGACTGAAACCCGGAGACAGCATACGGAATACCGCTTATATCGTCTTTGATTTTGAGGACCCGCTTGAAACGAATACGGTCCTTAATAAAATGCAGTTGCAGAGCAATGCCCCCATTATGGTAAACCGGGTGATTCGGGTATATCCGAACCCCGCACTGGATCGGTTTAGCATCGAGAATACCGGAGAGGCCGGGCATGTGATCCTGCTCGACGGACTCGGACGTAAAATAAGAGAGTGGGAAATGGATGCCCGGAGTACCGGCACCTTCCAAACCGGGACTCTTTCCCCGGGACTGTATTTCCTTTTCTTCCCCGAACTGGGCCATAAGGAGTTGCTCCAGATCCGTTGAGCTTGAGTTCAGATCAAGAAGGGTAGAACCATTTAGTTATTCAAAAGAGGAGAACCCTTTCTCCCTGCTTAGCGAATCAACCGGATACCGGTTGCCGTGATTAAGAGGAGAGGTGATTAATCTGCCGGGTATTGAGGGAGATAGATTCTTCTCTGCCGTAAGGCCGTTTTCCTGCAGCGCGAGCCGCAACAAAAGCGTGTGAGAGCCTGTGCGCCAAATCGCCTTAATCTTTTCATATGAAACAGGGAGTTACCTGTTCCCATTATCCTGAAAACGGATGTTCTCTAAACAGAATACGGTCATGGAAAAGATTCCAGCGATGGCCAAGCTTTTGTTGCGGAGGGAGGCCGGTGCGGCAGGAAGGCGCCTTCAGGAAAACTGTCCTTTTTTCGCCCATTTTTTAGACAAGTAAAAAATGGGCATCCAAGAAAGAGTACAATGATCGAAAAGCAAACGGTATTGAAGTGTCTCTCAGCACACAGGTTTTGATCCTGACCTACAAAAAGTTGTGAAGGTAAGCCAGTGCGGCAGGAAGACGCCTTCGGGAAAACGGCCTTTTCAGGCAGGTAAAAAATGAGCATTCAAAAAACAATCCGAGCAACAGGAATATAAAATAGTAAAGAGCCTCCTTACCCAATAGCTTCTGGACCCTATCCTGTATCTTAGCCACCATGCACTTCACTACGCTCGAAACCGAACGCCTGCTGCTCAGAATGACCGGACCGGAAGAATATGAAGCTATTTTCCGGCAGCCCGACGAAGCGATCATCACCTTGCTGGGGCTCGATAGCTATGAGGCGCTGGAGAAGGAGAAAGAAAGGCAATGGAAGGGGCGGACGACCTTCAACAAAAGCTTCCGTTATTTCTTCCTTTGCGACAAATCCACGGGGCAAACCATCGGCTGGTGCGGCTACCATACCTGGTACCTCGACCATTTTCGGGCGGAACTGGGGTACGGACTCTTTGTCGAAGAATACAAACGTCAGGGATTGATGAGCGAGGCTATGCCTGTCGTACTTCAACATGGGTTCGGGGAAATGAACCTCCACCGTATCGAAGCCATGGCTAGTCCGGCAAATGAACCTTCCGTAAAACTTCTGCGTAATTCCGGGTTCACTGCCGAAGGCCTACTCCGCGAGCATTACCTGAAAGACGGAGTCTTTGAAGATTCACAGGTGTTCAGCTTGCTCCGTAACGAGTACGAAGACAGGAACGGATAATAAATTGACCGCTATCCGCATAACCTTTCCGGACCTGATAAACATCATAGTTATTCCCTGTTTGTCAGGCTAATTTGCCCGCATTGATTTAACCCGTTAATGTGAAACATCATGATCATTCAACTTGAAAAATTTCCGGACAATGTTCTGGCCATTGAAGTGGTCGACGGATTTACCGAGGCCGATGAAAAACTCTGCGAGAAACTCTTTGAAGAAAAACTCAAAGACGGCTACGAGCAGGTAAACGTATTGGTAAAACTTGATGAAATGAGAGTCGGTAATTCTAGTGTCAAGGCCTTTATGGAAGACGGTATCTGGCTTTTGCGCAATTATGGAAAAATCGGTCATCTGGCTATAGTGGCGCATTCCAATGTGCTGAAAGCGCTGGTGCCTATTGATAACCTCTTTTTCCAAAGGGCAGGTAAAGGCCGTTACGAACAGTATTTCGATATCTCCCAAATGGAGGAAGCGATCGAGTTCGTTCGCGAAAGTGCCGGCTGATCCATCTTCATGTTTATCGGGGAACCAGGCAGCGCCCTGCCCGGTAAGCCCACACCACCAGTACCCATTGCGACAAGGCCATCCAGGCCAGGAATTGGGTGTCTTCAGGAGGCGGACCGAAAAGGTTACCGACATGCACCAGGGCGAGGAATACCAATAGGCTGTAAAAAGAAACAATTCCCTTTACACCGCGGGGTCTTTGCGAGCGAAGAAGCAGATAGATGCCCGCAGCGTACAGGGGTGTTTCCAGGCTGAGTTCCCATATGGGATGGTTCCATAAACCGAAACCGGCTTTGACATCAAGCCCGGGTAGCAAAGGCAGGTCTGGCCCGTGTACAGGAAGGTCAAGCAGCCAGTGGCTGAAAACCACCAGTCCCAATATGGCCGCATGAGGACGGTTGCGTTTGAACAGGTAATGGACCAACCCGAACAGGATTCCCCAGACCAGGGCCATTACCAGGCTATGCGAATAGGGGTAATACACAAAGTCGATGGGCATTAGTGCGGTATTCCCTGGATCAATAGCGGCCCGTTCCCAGCCCAATAACAGGAAAACCGGCCAGAGCAGGTCGGGGAATGCCGTAGCCATAAAGAGGGTTCCAAGTGAGAGGGCAGGAGCGAATTTCCGCGCTCCCAACGCAATTCCGAAATGTCCGATAAACATGGTTCTTTTAGTTTTCTGAATTATTCAATTATGGATTTACCGGTTTCCTGAGTCGGATAAACCTGCTTCTGCTGCCGCTTTCAATTCATGGAGACTCTGGGTCAGTCCGGATTGCAGAGTGTTTTTAAACAAACCCGACAGGAAGCCGGAAAAGGATTCTTCCACTCTGACTAAACAGGTGTCACCCTCAGGCTGAATATGCCAGTTGTGAATAGCCCGTATCCAGCTCATTCTTCCTGTCCAACCTATAAATTCATGGGCCTTGACAGTATGTAGCCTGGAGTGCAGGCGCATCCCTTTGGCTTTCCAGGTAAACGGGTTGCCGGCTTCAAATTTTCCGTCAAGTTGTGCCTCCTGCACCGCTTCCTGCCACCGGGGCCAGTTGTTTACATCTGCCAGGATATCAAATACCCTTTCCGCAGAAGCCCGTATCCGAAGCTCAGCGGAGCCATATGCCGGCCTGTGTTGCTCAACAGGAATCTCAAAGTTGTTTTCTGTATGCTTTTTCATAACCTATAGTTTGATAAGACAAAGGTCCTGAGCCCGCCTGGCAATGATTTGGCACCGAATGCCATTCTCTTGACATTTCATGCCAGAGTGAAAAAGCATTGTAAATTCGGGCATGCATTTTAACGGTCGCTTTGTATTGGGGCTGGCACGGCTGGCAGTGAACCAGGGAGCAGAAATGGAGCATTTGCTTGCCCTCACCGGCAAAAGCGCAGCAGAGTTGGCAGAACGCGATTGCCGGCTGGATGCAAAGACTTACGATAATTTCCTGGAAGCAGCGGTAGCGGCCACGGGAGATGATTACTTCGGACTGCATGCCGGAGAAAACATGAACCTGGCGGCGGCCGGACTGATCGTTCAGATTGTACAAAGCTGCGGTACGGTGAAAGAGGCCCTGGAATACTGTTGTGAATTCTCTAACCTGGGTTGTAGCGCCCTGCCGGCAACCCTCATCGAAGAAACCGACCATTACCGCTATACGTTTACCCCGGATCCGGTATGGCTAACCGCCGCACCCCTCAGCGTCAGACACACCCTGGAAGGATATCTTGCCTTCAGCGTCAGGGAGTTTCAGTCCATCACACGCAGTCGTCGTTCTCCTGTAGCGGTATGGCTCAGCTACCCGCAGCCTGAAAATCCGGCCGAACTGGAACGGGTACTTGGATGCCCCGTGTACTTCGGCAGGGAACAGAACACCCTGATTCTGCAAAAGGAACATGTGGAAGAAGGCATTCTGCACAGCGACTACGAACTTCTGAAAGTGCTGGTTGAACACGCCTACCGAAAACTGGAAGAATTTCAAAAGCAGCCGGGCTTTTATGAAACGGTGCGGCATTCGGTGGTTTCCCTTCTGAAACCCGAATTCCCGGGCCTGGAGGAAGTCGCTGCACACCTGAACATGAGTGTCCGCAGTTTTCAGCGTCGCCTGAAAGAGGAGGGGCATTCGTATAAAGAAGTGATTGATGGATTACGAAAGGATTTTGCCCTGACCTACCTGCGCAAACCCGAGCTTTCGGTTGGGGAAATCGCCTACCTTCTGGACTATTCCGAACCCAGCACCTTCGTAAGGTCCTTCAAACGCTGGACAGGGCAAACACCGTCCGGATACCGGGGCATGTTCCATCCTTAAGTTATGAAGCGAAAAAGGGGTGGCTGATATGGCCAGGTTAAGGACCCGGTCAAATTGTAATAATTCATTAGATGTACATTTGTACCCGTTCATCATGGCAGCATTCAAACGGTATTGGGTTTATGTGGCAGCCGCACTTTTTTACGCGGCGGTATTTTTTTGGTATACCTACCCTCTGATCCAGCACTGGAATACCCAGGTTGTAGGCTGGGACAATGCCTTTGCCGATACGCCCCAGATTTTCTCCAACTTTTACCTGTTTGAAAAAAGTATGGAAGCGGGGACTCCGTTTTTTTCCGATCAGTTGTTCTATCCGCAAGGGACTTCCACTGCCCTGCACGGAATGATCTGGGGCATGGATTTTATCTACTGGCTCAGTTCGGCAGAAGCAATTCCTTTTCTCAATACCTTTCTGCTGGTGAGCTGCCTGCTCAGTGGTCTCGGAGCCTTCCGGCTTGCCCGGAACTATACCGATAATTTTTTGCTGGCACTTTTTACCGGCTTTGCCTTTGCCTATTCGAGCTTCCGCCTTGCACAGTACCAGGATCATTACTGGTACCTGGTGAATTTTACTATTCCCTGGTACCTCCTTTATTTCCCCAGGGTATTTGATTTTCATGTACGGCACGGATTATTCCGGATACGATCCGTAAAAGCCCTTTTGATTTGCCTGTTGCTGGGTGTGGTGTCAACCTCCCTGGATTACTACACAACGTTCTTCCTTATCTACCTGAGCCTGATGTACGCCTGCTACCGCCGCTGGGGGCATCTTATCCGTTTCCGTTGGAGAAGCACCCGCCACCTGCTCTATTTGCTGGCAGGTATCCTGCTGGTTTCCGGTTTGGTGGATCTGCTGAAGAAGGCCGGCCTGGATGATCACCATGGTTTTTACTGGACCGGAGATCTGGCTGGTTTGATCGTTCCGCAGAATAGCCGCTTGCATCAATTGTGGGTTCCGGCGTCCTGGACAAGGGGCTGGACTTTCCCTTCAGGTGTCGAGAAGAACCTGTTCCTGGGGTATGGGTTTTTAGCCGCCCTGTTATGGGCAGTTCGGATATCCCTTCGTAAACCTGCCGACCGTTCCGCCAGAAGTCTTTTGCTGGCTGGTACGATCATTCTGGTGCTGTGCCTGCCGGTGTTAAAAGTGTTCGGTCACAGCCTGATCAAACTTCCTTCGGCATTGTTACACTACATCCCATTTCTGAACAACGTTCGCGTTCCGACACGCTGGGGCATGCTGCTCTTTCTGTTTCTGCCTTTGTTTATGAGCCGGGTATATTCCCTGCGCTTCGTTCGGGTACGGGCTAACTGGATTGCCGGCATACTACTCTTGCTGACGCTTGTGGAATACCGCCCTTCCGAATACCTGCGTTTTCCGGAGACAGATTACAACAAAACGGCTGAACGCATTAAGAAGGAAGAAGGAGAGGTGCTGCTTACTTTACCCCTCGGCGTACGCGATGGCTTTACCCAGATAGGGGAGGTGGATACGAGACTCCAGTACCTGCAAACTCTGCATGGAAAAAAGATGTGCGGCGGATATTTGTCGCGGGTAGACAAATCGCTGTTTGATTATTACCTCCAGTTTCCCTTGTGCCGCGACCTGTTTGCGTTGGAAGAGGGCAGGTTGCCCGGTGAACAGCCCGGAACCGGTCCGTCATTCCTTTTAACCGTCCGTCCTGATTTGCTGTACGTTCGCAGCGACCTGGAAGACCACCCTGTTTTCACCCGATTGAAAGAGTATTGTGCTGCTGAGGGAATAGGGCTTATTGCCCTGGATAAGGGGCTTTTCCGGTTTCATTATCCATAAAAAAACCCACCAGGCAACTAAGTACCGGGTGGGTATCACTCTCCCTTAATAATCAGTTTGAATCGAATTTGCGCTTAGCGGATTCTGCTTCTGTAAGCATGGATTTGGCAGGCACAAAACCATCGATACGATGAAGCACATTGGCATTGTGGTACAGGAATAACATGGTCGGGTAACCTCTGACACGGTATTTTTCCGCTACTTTCCTTCCTTCTTCCGTTTCCATATCCATCTTGACATTCACAAAATGGGTATTCATAAAATCCGCTACTTCCTGGTCGGAAAAGGTACGTTTGTCAAGCTCCTTGCACCATCCACACCAGGAGGTATATCCTTCGATAAACAGCGGTTTATTTTCTGCTTTAGCTTTTTCCAGGGCTTCTTCAAAGGTCCCTTCGAAATATTTCAGTTTGCTCTTCTCCTGCGGCTTGGCCGGACTGAACGCCATAAATACGGCGGCGAGAAGTACGAGTCCGGTGGCAATTTTTCCTGAATTTTTCATACTGTCGTTACTTTTCAAATCCATACTCCTCAGTACCATTTGGTAAATGCTCAATCCGTATTTTTCCGGACACCTTCCTTGATTTCCTTACGGTCTTCCTCACTCAGGTGGTGATCGCAGGGAGTCTGGTCTTCATGCAGGTGATGGCGGAGGCTGTTATGGATGATTTCATTTTGGTTATCATACTCGCGGCATAATACACAAGCGTTAAGATGCATTTTTAAGCGCAATTTTTCTATGGATGTGAGGCCATATATCCGTTTTTTTTCGATCAGCAGCGCAGCTTTCCTGCAGGAATAAGCTAAAATATGGAAGATACGTGCGATCATGCGGAATTCTGTTTGAACCAATTACCATCCAGGCAAGCCCGAAGTTGTAACTTGGCTCTGTGTAGTATTTGCCAATAGTTCGACGCCGAGATTCCAAGTTCCTGACAGATTTCACTACTCTCTCTTTCGTCCAGGTACTTGCTCGTCACCACATTTCGGAAACGTTCGCTCAGTCCGTTCAGGCAGTTGAACAAAACTTCCCTGAACCCCGGGGTATCCAGCAACTCCTTTTTTTCCTCGTCCCAGGGCATCGGCCGGTGTTCGGCTTTCCAGGTCCCTTTTGCGTCGAAGAAATCGTCGATATTCCGTTCTCCTGCCATGGCCTCCAGAGAAAACATTCCTTTTTTCTCTTTGCGGAAATGATCGCGGATCTTGTTATTGAGAATGGAAGTGAGCCAGGTTTTTACACTTGATTTTCCTTCGAAGCGGTCCCAACCCTGCAGGGCGGCAATAAAGGTTTCCTGAAGCAGGTCCTTAGCGAGGTCTTCGCTTCGGAGCTTGTGAACAGCCCATGAGTATAGGTTGTCGCCATAATCGTTTAGCCATGCGTTAAGCAGGACTTCCGCATTTTTATCCATATCCGGTTATTCAGTACTACAGGGACAAGCAAATATAATCACCGGCTGCCTAACTGCCTCAGGCATTATGCACATGCACGTCCATTTGTGGGAATGGAATGTTCAGGTCATGCTCACCGAATTCTTTATATACTCTTTCATTCATCCGGAAAAATACCTCCCAGTAGTCGGGGGCATTGACCCAGGCCCTTACCACAATATTGACCGAGGAATCGCCCAGGTTGCTGAGCCCTACGAAGGGTGCCGGGTCCTGAAGGATTTTTTCGTCTTCGCCGGCAAATTTCAGTAACAGGTCGCGGGCCTTATCGTAATGATCGCCATAGCCTATCCCGAAGGTCCAGTCCACCCGGCGTTTCGGCTCAGAGGAAAAGTTGGTCATGTTCGAATTGGCCAGAGCTCCGTTGGTGAGCAGGATGCGCTTATTATCCGGGGTGTTCAGAATGGTAACAAATATCTGGATCTCTTTTACCGTGCCCGTATGGCCCTGAGCCTCGATGAAGTCACCTACCTTGAAGGGTTTGAAGATGAGTATCATCACTCCCCCTGCAAAATTCTGTAAGGTTCCCGATAGCGCTAAGCCGATGGCAAGTCCTGCCGCTCCCAGAATAGCGATGAAGGAGGTCATGGCTACCCCGATGATCCCCAATACCTGAATGGCCAGCAGCACTTTCAGACCAATGGTGATCAGTGAAACCAGGAAATGTGACAGGGATGCATCCAGCTGACTTTTTCCGAAACTGTTTCGCACCAGGCGTTTGATCCAGTTGATCACCCACAAACCGATGATCAGAACGACCGCTGCAAGCAACAGCTTCATCCCATACAACCGGATGTACTCCAATGCGATGTCCATCCATTCCCCTGATTTGTTTACTAATCTATCCATGTTTCTGTTTTTGATTTATGATTAATTGTACCCGTTCTTCAGGTTTTACTGATATAGAGCTCCACACCATGATGCCGGGTATTGCGCTTCTGCAGTTGCAGGGTCAGGTAGCTGCACAGGTCTTCGGTATCTTTGAAGTACAAATGATCTTCTGGGCTGTCCTGAAGGATCATATCGTAGTACGTTTCATGATCCCGGAATTCCTCGCTCTGGTTCTCAGACAGGTAGTTGTCTTGCACCGGTATGGGATGGCACAACCTGAAACTTCCGTTTTCCTTATCGTAGGCACACATGCTGATCTTGAACGGGTTGTCGCTGAGCTCGGGAAGAATAAAAATTACCGGACTCCTGACAAAAGTCCCCGCCGGATATGCGTATCCCAGTGAGAACAGCTTATACAACAAACGCTGGTGTGGAATGTTCGCTTCTTCCAGCGCTTTTTCCAGGAGATAGCTTTGTTCGTTAATCCGGGTAGCTGGCGAATTGCGGAGGGCTTTGTCATAATCCGGCGTCCACCGGTTCTTGTCGCTAAGGTATTCGAAGGTTCCCAGGCTGAGTTTATAATCGAACGAGTCCGACTCTTTCAATACATAACCCGGGTAATAAAATTTTTTCCCCTGTTCTTCGGCCCAGAGCACTTCCTGAAGCATGGTCAGTATTCCAGGGCTCAGGTGTTTGTAGGCAGGATGATAGATCCCCAGCACACTCATAACCGAATCCTTGCCGCAGTCAAAAATAGAAGCGGCAATAAGCTGCTTCCCTTCGTAAACCTTAACATGCATGCTTTTGAAAACCCTCCGGTTATGGAAATCATACAAAAACGCCTGAAGGTTAGGGAATATGAACCCTTTGAAACGTTTACGGGTATACTGGTAGAGGTTTTCCATGCCGTTGCAGATTTCCAGCGGGCCAACTTCCACTTTCAGCGAACGGCTTTTTCGCAAAAGCCTCCGTTGTGATTTTCCCGGCTGAAAATCCTCCAACCTCATGCGGATATTTACCACCTGGCAAAGTTTGCCCTCCAGGCATAACAACTTATTCCGGAACAAACCGTTGCTGCTCCGGAACCAGCCGGAAGCCAGGTAACGATCCAATCGTGCGGGGGATAAACTTCGGGGTTTGTAAAATTCTACCAGCGACATGTTTACATCTTAGCCCTGTTGCCGGATACAGGGAACATGGGAAAGTTAATATAATCTGACTATTTCCATTCGTTATTTACCCGTTAATTCCCTGAACTATGCGTAGCCTCTTTCTCTTTTTTGTCCTCATCCCGTTTTTTCTTCGTGCACAACCTGTGCTGGAACTCAGTATCAAAGTATCAGATCCCAAACGCAAACCCATGGTTTCTGCCAGTATCAAGCTGAAAGAAAGTACAAGCGGCGAAACCCTGGAGAAAAAAGCCGATGGCACGGGATCGGCAACTTTCACCCTTGATCATGGAAAGGTATGGAAGGTGTTTGTCGATGATTACGACATGGAAAGAAGCGTGGAAATGCCGGAAAGCGGCAAGATGATCCATAGCATGAACCTGACATACAACCCCGCCCTTGCCGAACGGGAGAAAAAGCAGAGCACCGACCGTACCGGATATAGCTGGGTCCGGCAGAATAACCAACAGAACACCCGTGCCCCTGCAGGTAAGGCTATCCTTCATATTCGCCTGATGAGCCGCAGCGGGGTTCCGCAGCGTAATCGCAACGTGCGTATTCTATTGCCTATGGAAAAAAAGGGTTTCGAGGCCACCACGAATGGGAGTGGTATCGCAACCTTCCTGGTAGAGCCGGGTAAAAGCTACGATATCGATGTGGAGGGTACGCTCAATATTGGCTTTGCGGATATCGGTAAACGACCGGGACTTATGGTTACCCAAACCCTGCAGTACGATGAACCGGAACTGGCAGAACAACGATACGGAGATACGGTGGTACAGCGTATCGATAAAGAATCGGCAGCCACCGGCAGGGCCTTCTACAGCATAACGGTGGAGCGTTATGGAGAAGGACCCGCAGCCAATGAAACCGTGTATATGCACGAGATACATGGCAAAGACGTATACGTGGGGTATACGGATGAACAGGGTACGGTGAACTTCCTGCTTCCCCTGGGAAAGAAATACATGGTGCACTTCAATTACGAGCGCGATGTGGATGTGGTCGACTTAAGTCGTGCCAAAGGGTATGTTACCGGCAGCATGCAACTGACTTACCGTCCCGATCCCCGACTGGAACATCCCGAATTATTCGTTCCGAAGAAGGAAGAGTTGTTCCTGGTTGGTTTCGAACAATTTCTGAAAAAACAGTATCCCAAGCCCAAAGGCAATAAGCGGGTGGGTATCCATCTCAACTGGGGAAACACTTTTAATGAGAATAGCCGTGAAGCCTTGCTGGAGATAGGCTATACAGCCCAGGGTAGCGGAACCCGGGTTCCGGGAAACTACAGCTTTGTGCTGGACCGCAGCGGGTCTATGGCCGGATATTACCGCATCGAAATGCTGAAAGCCAGCATGAAAGAGCTGGTCAAAAGACTGGATCCACAAGATTATGTTTCTCTTTACATTTATGACGACGACATGCAGGAGCTGTTCCCTCACCAACTGCTGGGCAACAATAAAAGCAAGCTGATTGAAGCCATAGAGGGTATTGAGGCCGGGGGAGGTACCAATATGCTGGAAGCCATGAAAAAGGCCTATGAGTCAGTGAACAAGGTATACGACCTGAACCGGAACAATTCGGTAATCCTGCTTACCGACGGATACGATAGAAATGAACCGGAAGTATTGAAAAAGGTACAAGAGGCGTATAACGATCGAATTTTGTGTACGGCCATCGGTGTCGGGGAATCCTACAATTATCCGCTGATGCAGATACTGGCGGAAAGAGGAAAGGGCTGGTTACTGCATGTGGCAGACAGTGCCGACTTCGACCGGGTTTTTCTGAAAGTACTGTTCGGGCAAATGCAACCCGTGGCGCTGCAGGTTAAACTGGAAATTGAGTACCCGGCTCCGTTTGATTTCAGGCATTTGTATGGAAAGGATCCTGCTTTCAGAAAGACAGGCCTGGTTCGGTATGAATTGCCGGTACTGTATGCCGGCGACAACCAGGTGGCGCTGGCCTTGTTCGAGCTGAAGAAGGCTAACCCGGAAATAGAAAAGCTACCGATAACCGTGCGCATTCGCTACCGCGAGACCTCCACGGGTGAGGAGATTACCGTGGAAGAAAAAATCTATCCCAAATGGGAGCCCTATACCGGAATGAAGCCCCTGGTGGTGGAGGCAGAATTAAAAAAGCTCTATGCCATGGCTGAGATCAACCGGGCATTAAAAGTCATGTCCGATGCGTATACGGAAGGCAGGGATGATGAGGCCCGGCAAGCATTGGAAACCTGCATGAAGAACCTGGAAAAACTCTATCCGAAAGCGGAGGATAGCGATGTGAAGGAACTGATGGACAAAATGGATCAATACCTTCAGGCCTTTAAAAACCTGAGTGAGAAAAAGCGACTGCAACAGCAGCAGAAGCTGCGCGTCAAATAAAAAAGGCGCCTCTCAGGGCGCCTTTTCCATAGAATGTTTTTAAAGAATTGGGAAGGATCAGCCTTCGGCGTTTTCGCCTTCTTCGGTATTGGCTTCCATATCCCCTTCCATAACCGGATAGCTGATTTTGGTATGGATCTCCATCGGGTTGGTAACGGTGCTTGGGTCATTCATGTAGAACTCATACGGAGCACCAACGATGGTAAGCCCGTTGGCCTGGATATAGGCATCCATTGCCTCGTGGCCCATGCCCGAGTTTTCATAAGGACCAAAGAAATCGACAGAAGCCACTTTCTGCACTTCGGTTTTGATGTACTTCACATTTCCTTCCGATTTCCCCTCTTTGTTTACCGGGATACCGGCACGAATTATCACGCGATCGTTTTCCGGATCCCAGGTTTCATACACGGCAAAAGGAGCACCGGCCTGTTCCAGTCCCTGGATACCTGCCTGAACCATAATCTCGCCGTAGGCGCGTTTCAGCAGGTCGCTGATGCCGGCAACAGTGGTACTGTCAGTATAAGCCAGGTACATCATTCCCGGCATCTCTTCCACAACAAGGTTCTCGGTTTTACCTTGCACCTCGGGCTCATCAGGCATTTCCTCAGCTACCTTCTTAATGTTGGCCAGACCGGTTTCGAACTGGTTTCCGAGAGCGCCGGACATCAGCATAATCATGGCTTTCATAAAGAAACCATCGGCTTTCAGCTCCATGCTCTGGGTAACTTTGGTTTCCGTATCGCTGATTTTCTCAAAGCGGTAAGCCGCCGTATTGGGAGGCCAGTCGGCAAATTCCAGTTGCACGATGATCGAATCGGGTTTGGCACTGTTTATAATGGTCAGTTTTCCTTTTCCCAGGTTTTTGTTTTTGCTGTCCCAGGTATACCAGGCTCCGAGTCCTTCGGGGTTCTCACTGTATTCCATTTTGCTGGTGGTGTCTTCCATGTACCAGGGCGACCATTTAGTCCAGTTGGTCAGGTTGTTCACCAGTTTGAAGGGTTTGTCGGCAGAGGTTGCTACCACCACCGAGCGCTCTACCGTCCTTTCCGAAGGAAGCAGGGCAATACCGATCACAGCCAGCACTACAATACTGGCGAGAACGATCAGTACGGTCTTTAGAATTTTCATAGCGTACGTAGGTTTTTTCCCAAATCTAAGGAAATCAAATGGCTATGTACAAAGAATTTCAGAATGCTTTGGGGCTTTTTTTATCGAATTAAACGGGCCCGGATCATCTCTTTTTTCCCGGGAGGGCCAGGTAGTCTTTCGGTTTGGAACCCGAGTGTTTCCAGGTTTCTGCGGAATGCGCCCTGGGCACAATAGGTAACCAGTATGCCCCCGTTTTTCAGGCTGTCTGCCGCTTTTTCCAGGTAGGACAGGTCCCACACTTCCGCTTGTTTGGCAGGAGCAAAGGCGTCATAAAACACCAGGTCGGCGCTTTGTGGGGTAATGGGTGTTTCCCGGAAATCGCCATGGAATTTGTATAAGGAGAAATTGGCGTCGAGTTTATTCATTTGGCCCCATTCGCTCCGGTGCAGCTCGTCCCAGCCATCCAGTCCCGGGTCTATTTGTTTCCAGGTTTCTTCTTCCAGCGGAAAGGCCTCCGCACTGTAATATTCAATATATAGACGGTGTTCCCTGGCATGATCCCGTACCAGTTGGGCATTGAGCCCCGTCCCGAACCCAAATTCCAGTATTCGGATGTCTCCGGCAGGAATCTCCATAAGACCTTTTTCCAGGTAAACATACTGGGATTCAGTCCGCGCTCCCCTGCGCGAATGGTAGGTTTCATCCATCTCGGGAAGGTACAGTGTAAAGGATCCGTCATCGCTGAGAAGGGTCTCCGGCTTCATGCTGCAAAGTTATCCGGCTTTTTATTGTCCGCTACTTTACCGAAATTAAATAGAGTGAGAATTACCTTTGCGCAAACCCCGGAATATGGAATGGAAAGCAGATAAAGCCCTGGTATTCGGTGCCACAGGATTGATAGGAAGATCGCTCACACGCTTGCTGGTGGCTGAAGGACCTTACCGGGAGATCGTGCTGTTTACGCGCAAACCGCTGGAGTCCACCACACCGAAGGTAAAGGTGGTTTCCTTTGATTTTAACCGCTGGGAGGGTGTGGAACAGCACTTTACTCCCAATGCACACGTGTTTTGCTGTATCGGAACTACTCGGAACAAAACCCCCGATCTTGAGGAGTACCGCAGAATCGATCTGGGCATTCCGTCGCGTATTGCCGAATATGCCGCCCGGGGAAGTTGCCGCGGATTGTATGTGATCTCTGCTCTGGGGGCCAATGAGAACAGCCTGAATTTTTATCAGAAGATCAAAGGGGAGATGGAAAAAGCAGTGCTGCACAAAGGGTTGTATGAAACCTATTTCTTCCGCCCTTCTTTGTTACTGGGCGACCGCGACGAAAAAAGGAAGGGGGAGGATTTTGCCAAAACACTCAATGCTATTGTCGGACCGGTTCTGCTGGGACCACTGAAAAAGTTTCGCGGCGTTCCCGCCGATGTTGTGGCACGGGCAATGATCCGGGTAGCGGGCAAGGGCTTTGCCAGCAATGTGATCGAGAACCACCAGATCTTTGCGCTAGGAGATGCCTGATACCCTGATCGTCGGAGCCGGACTGGCCGGTGCCACATTGGCCCGAAAGCTTGAGGCAGCCGGAATTACTTTCCATATTGTCCATTCCGCTAAAATGCCTTCCGCTTCCCGAAAGGCAGCCGGGGTATGGAACCCTGTGGTGGTGAAACGGTTTATGAAAACCTGGCTGGCCGATGAAACGATTCGGGAAGCCCGTCAGTTCTATCCATCCGAGGAAAAACACTTCAACCGGACATTCTTTTTTACGACAGGCATGCTCAAGTTGCTCTCCAACGAGGAGGAGAAGCGACAGTTCCTGGAACGAAGGGAGGAACTGGAACCTTATATCCGCCAGGAAACCGAAAAAGAGTTACCCGCCGGACTTGAAAAATTCCGTGAAGCCATGGAGGTCAGTGAAGCGGGATACCTGGATGTTCCGGGATACCTGGATGCTTGCCGTGAGCATTTTATGGAAGTGGGGGTATGGATAGAAAACCGGTTCCTGCATTCGGAGCTCATTCCTGAGCAGGATAGCTGGAGTTGGCAGGGGCAATTGTACCGCAGGGTGGTATTTTGCGAAGGGGCTGCCGCAGCAGAGAACCCCTGGATGAAGGAGATTCCGGTCAGGGGAAATAAAGGACAGGTTCTGGAACTTACCATCGATGGGTTCCGGAGTAAAAAGATCATCAATAAACAAATATTCATTCTTCCCAGATCAAATCGCTTTCGAGTGGGTTCCACCTACGAGTGGCGGTATGCCGGTACGGAGCCTGATGAGCAGGGGAGAGAGGAACTGTTGGGCAAGCTCATGGAGATACTTCCGGGGAAAAAGGTGGAGGTGAATTGTCAGGAAGCAGGCGTCCGCCCGACCACACCAGACAGGCGACCCGTAATGGGCGCTCTCGGGGAGCCCGGACTATTTGCGTATAACGGGCTGGGTTCACGGGGCGTTCTGCTGGCTCCCTATCTTTCGGCTTGCATGCTGGCCTTCCTGCAGGGCGATGGGGATGCGATACCGGAGGAAGCACGCCTGCAGCGATTTGTGTAATTACAACATCTCAATAAAAGCATGAAGAGAATAGGAATTGTGTTAGCGCTAGCTTTGCTGGTAGTTTCCTGCGGAAAGAAGGGAGATCCTTTTCATCAGGAAAACAACCCGGTATGTAACGATCCACGTAACCTGAATATCCTTGCCGGTAACACGTCGCCGGAAGCTCCCTGCCTGATCCCTCAGGAGGAGCGGAAAGCCGTGATCATGTATTTTATGAGCAATGACTGTCCGGGATGTGGTTCCTGGGGAACCTCTCTGTTTCATTCCATCCTGGATGCTCATCCGGAAAAAACGCTTCCTTTTCAGATCCATATCAAATACAGCGACCCCTGGATCCTGCCGGGAGTCAGTGATTCCCTCGTAAAACGTTTCAATCCACGATACACTCCTTTTGTAATGGTAGAAAGCCGCGTTACCACCGGCACAGTTCAGGTGGTTAGCGATCCTGCCGTGGTATTACCCAAGGCAGCTCAGTGGATTGATGAAGTGGTCAGTGAAAAACCCGATCTCGCTCCTGCTCTCGACTGGAAGATCGAAGGAGAGCGCCTGCGGGTGTTTTACGGAGGCAAATTCCTTAAAGATGTTACCGGCGAATACCATGTGGGCATCTATGTGATGGAAGACTCTCTGGAGTATAACCAGATCGGGAATCCCAAACGCCCGTATTTCCATTACAACACCATCCGTGCATCACTGGGCAACACCTGGGGATTTGATGTGGAGGGATCATCCCACCTTTCCGGCGATTATTTTATCGGGGAAACCGAAACCGAAGCAAAAGGTTATTGGAAAAGGGAAGACCTGCATGTGATGGCCATCGTATGGAAGCGGGATGAAAAGGGACTGATGCAGTTTGTTAATGCCATTCACCGGCGCTGAGCCGTAAGACTTTCAGCAGCATGTTTACCGGCTAGCCAGCCTGTGGTCCAGGCGGCCTGGAAATTAAAGCCTCCGGTGATGCCGTCAATATCCATTACCTCCCCGGTGAAATAAAGTCCGGGAACCTTTTTGCTCATGGAACTTTCCGGGTCCAGCTCATGAAGAGCCACTCCTCCTGCCGTAACAAACTCTTCCTTAAAGCGGGTTTTCCCACGCACTTCTGCACGCATACTTCCCAGTTGCATACAAAGAGCACGGAAAAGGTTTTTCCCGCATTCCGCCCAGTTCCGGAAAGGTCTGTCAATAACTCTCTTGCACAGGAACTGCCAGAGCCGTTCCGGTATTTCAGGGAAGGGACGGCTGTTGAGGATCTGTTTTTTGGGATGTTGGGCTGCGTATTCAGTTAAGGCTTCCGCCACTTTCTCCACCGAACCCAACCCCGTCCAGTCGATCTCCAGGTCTACCGTATACTGAAGTTCGGCCAGCTTCCTCGCTTCCCAGGCACTCAGCCTAAGGGCTGCCGGCCCGCTGAGCCCCCAATGGGTGATCAGCAGTGCCCCTTGTTGAAATTCCTTTTGTCCCGCGATACGCACTCCTCCATGAGGAACGCTTACCCCGCTGAGTTCTCTTATGGGGTCGTTCAGGAGGTTGAAGGTAAAAAGGGAAGGCACGGGCGGTATGGTTTCCATTCCCAGGTTACGTACCCATTCCAAAGCAGAGTCCTTGGCAGCGCCTCCGCTGGCCACAATAACCCGTGATGCCCTGCAGCCGGATTTGTTACCGGAAAGTTCGAAGCCATTTTCTACTGGTGTGATGGTTCTGCAGGCATGGGTGGTGAGGATATGGATTCCCATGTCACGGGCTTCCCGGATAAGGCAATTGGCAATGGTGGAGGAGTCGTCGGTAACCGGAAACATCCGCCCGTCCTCTTCGGTCTTCAGCTTGACTCCTCTTTCCCGGAACCAGTGTATGGTATCGTTCACGGCAAAATGACGGAAAGCCTGTTTCAGGTACTCCTGACCTCTGGGGTAATAGGTGCTGAGCTTTTCCGGGTCTTTACAGAAATGGGTGACATTGCAGCGTCCGCCACCTGAAATCAACACTTTGGACAGGAGCTTATCGCTGCGTTCAAACAGCTGAATGCGAAGGTCGCTATTGTGTTCCGCAGCACTCAGGGCTGCAAAGAATCCGGCTGCACCCCCGCCAATGACGGCAATGTCACAATCCTCCCACATGAATTACATGCTGAGGGTTCCGTAGTAATTCATAAAACGGGTCATGTGCGCAAGGCTGCGTTCACGCCCAAGCAACGCGATCATTTCAAAGATCGGAGGGCCACCGGCAGAACCGGAAACCGCAAGTCGCAGCGGAAGCATCAGCTCTCCGGGTTTCATGCCTTTTTCTTCAATAGTATCGTGGAACGCTTTTTCCAGGGAGCTTGCAGAAAAGTCTTCCAGGGTTTCAAGGTGCTTTTGCATGGATTGAAGTCCGGGCAGGGTCTGTTCCTTAAATTTTTTCCGGATCAATCCTTCGTCCCAGCTCTCAGGAGCTTCGAAGAAGTAACGTCCGTCACGAAGTATTTCCGGGATGAAGCTTACTTTTTCCTTCATCAGTCCGCAAACTTCCTCCAGGTAAGCCTTGTCAGCACTTAGCCCGGTCTCTTCCAGGAAAGGCAACAAAGCGTCAGCCAGTTCCGCGTTGCTTTTTCCACGCAGGTATTGCTGGTTGAACCAGTGCGCTTTTTGAACATCGAATTTTGCTCCCGATTTGCTTACGCGGTCAAGACTGAAGGCCTCAACCAGTTCTTCCAGCGAGAACAGTTCCCGGTTATCGGAGGGATGCCATCCCAGGAAGGCCAGCAGGTTGACCACAGCTTCGGGGAAATACCCGCTTTCCCGGTATCCGGAAGATTTTTCACCGCTTTTCGGGTCGGTCCAGTCCAGCGGAAACACAGGGAACCCGAGCCGGTCGCCGTCGCGTTTGCTGAGTTTTCCGTTTCCTTCCGGCTTGAGCAGCAGGGGCAGGTGGGCGAATTCGGGCATTACCTCTTCCCAGCCCAGGTATTTGTAGAGCATGACATGCAGGGGAGCAGAGGGCAGCCATTCTTCACCTCGGATGACATGTGTGATTTTCATCAGGTAATCATCCACCACATTGGCCAGGTGGTAGGTAGGCATGCCGTCGGATTTGAACAACACTTTGTCGTCCATCTGGTTGGTATGCACCACTACCCATCCGCGAATGATATCATGAAACCTTACTTCTTCCTTACGGGGGAGTTTGATCCGGATCACATAAGGTTCTCCGGAAGCGAGCCGTCTTTCCACCTCGTCAGAGGGTAGCGTGAGAGAATTTTTCATATTGCTGCGTGAAACGGCATCGTATTGAGGCGACATGCCATTGGCCTTCAACATTTCACGCATGGCATCCAACTCTTCGGGAGTATCGAAAGCATAGTACGCATTTCCCGATTCGATGAGTTGTTCGGCATATTGGCGGTACATCGGCTTACGCTCACTTTGGCGGTAAGGACCGTAGGCTCCGTCGCCGAAACCCTGACCTTCATTGGGCGCAATGCCCAGCCATCCCAGGGATTCGATGATGTACTGCTCCGCTCCCGGAACAAACCGGGTTTGGTCTGTGTCTTCGATACGAAGAATAAAATCGCCGCCATGTTGTTTGGCGAAAAGGTAGTTGTATAAAGCGGTTCTGACCCCGCCGATATGCAGCGGTCCGGTCGGACTAGGGGCAAAGCGCACCCTTACTGGTCTATTCATAATCGCGGCAAAGATAAAAAATGAGAGCAGATGGAGGCTTATGGAAGAACAATTCTACCAATTCACGGAGGGGTGGGTAAACTGGTATGGAATTCGATAAATTTGATAAAAAGAGCGCTTGGGCATGCAACATATTTCATGTCCCTGTTATCTACTTATTGTTGACCATGCCAAAAATCAACATCACCCGAAGTATTCTCTTTATTTTCCTGTTACTTGGCTGGATACGGCAGGGGAGTGCTACGCATATCGTAGGGGGGGAGTTATCCTACATCTATCTTGGCAACGACAACTACAGCATCAGGCTCTATTTGTATATTGATTGTGTTAACGGAAACCCCGGCGCCATCAGTTCGGATGTGAATTCCCAGATCGGTGTTTTCGACCAATTCGGCACCCTGCAAAGAAGTCTTACCATTTCCCGGCAGGGACCGGAAAGAATAGAAGGAAAGAATTATACCTGCGTGCAACCACAGGCCAATGCCTGCGTGGATTTGTACATCTATACGGCTACGGCAAACCTGCCCCCGATCACTGGCGGTTATACACTTGTCTTCCAGCGTTGTTGCCGAAACAATACCATTAAGAATATTGTCACCCCGGAATCCACGGGATCTACTTACCGGACTTTCATCCCGGACCGGCGCGTTCAGGGTGCTAATAACAGTGCAAAGTTCAACGCTGAGCCCCCGAACTTCCTATGTCAGGGAGAACCATTGGTATTTGACCATCGGGCTACGGATGCCGACGGAGATTCGCTGGTTTACCGCTTGTTTCAACCCTTGCACGGAGCCTCTCAGGCTCAGCCTCAGCCGATGCCTTTTGAGTTTACTCCTCAGGTTGGGGTTACCTGGCAAAACGCTTTCAATACCAGCAACCAGATGGCCAGTAATCCGCCCATGTCGGTGAACGATACCGGTTTGCTGGAACTGACTCCCTCTAATACCGGGCAGTATGTGGTCGGAATAGCCGTAGATGAGTACCGGAATGGGGTTTTAATCAATACCGTTTTCCGGGATTTTCAGTTCAATGTGATTCCCTGCATCTTTGATGTGAAGTCGGTGCCGGGTGTTCAGGGCGGCCCCTGTAGCAATACCCTGAGTTTTCGCAATTTTTCCACCGGCAATGTGGCCGGTTATACCTGGTTCTTCGGAGACCCCACCAATTCAGCGGATTCTTCCAATAGCAAAGAACCTTCCTACACCTATCCAGGCCCAGGGAAATATACGGTTAGGCTTGATGCCCTGAGTAATACGGGGTGCAGGAATACCCGCAGCATTCAGGTTTACATTCTGGATGATATTGACGGTCTCCTGCAAGATTCCGTGGTTTGTTACGGAACCCAGATACAGTTGGGCGACCCCCAGCCAGACCCGCAGGTTACCTGGGATTGGCAGCCCGATACCGATCTCGATAATTCCAAGATCAGGAACCCGGTAGCGACGGTCAAACAAGACCGTACATATAAAGTGTTCAAAAACGGACCTACCTGCTATGTGCAGGGCGAAGTGAATGTAAAAGTCAACCCCATCGATGCCGACTTCATCCACGAATACCTTCCGCCCTGTGATGGCTTGCGGGTGAAATATTTTGCCAGGGGTAAGGATTATACCAGCCTTAGCTGGGACTTCGGGGATCCCATAGCCACCAATGATCAGTCGACGGATTCCACTACTTCCTGGTTCTACCAGGATACCGGTATCATGTACATTACCCTGCGTGTAGCCAATGAACACTGCACCGATAGCATAACCAAACCGATCCGTATCATCTTCCCGGAGGTTTTTACCGCAGTGATCGATTCGGCTATTTGTTTGGGAGATGAGATTCGGATAGGACCATTGAACGATACCAGTATCCTTTCCTTCACCTGGAGTACCGATTCATTTATGTCGGATGGCAATGCCCTGTACCCGGATGTCAAACCGGAACGAAGTATTTCCTATGTCCTGGTAAAGACATACGCACATTGTACCCAGAAAGATTCCTTCAGCATTCAGGTCAATGAGTTACCCAATTTGTCTATCAACAAAACGGGGGATGACCGGGTATGTCTCGGAGACACGATAGAGCTGGCATCCTCCGGTAACTATACCTTCGAGTGGTTCCCGAAAAACGGGATATTAAGTCCGTTCGCGCCGGTTACCCAGTTGGTCCCGGACAGCAGTCGCTGGTATACGCTGCAGGCAATTACGTCTTCGAGTTGTATGGATACGGTAAACGTGTTCGTGGAAATGTACCCAATTTGGGAATTGGATCTTGATCCGGGTTATGTGGTGTGTATCGATGAGGTATTCCTGCCGGAATTGAATATTCCGGAAGCTACCATCACCTGGAAGGAGCAGGACCAGGATTTCTTTGTGGATTCCATCCGTAACGAAGGCCGGTTCATTGTCAATGTCCGCACCCAGTGCCAGGATCTTTATGACACTTTCCAAGTGGCTCATTATACCAATAATTATTGTACGGTACAATTGCCCAATGCCTTTACGCCCAATGGGGATGGCATTAACGATACGTATCCCTTCGACGGAAAGTTCCACAATATTTTCGGGATGGAATGCAGCTTTGACGAATACCAGCTGATTATCTTTAACCGTTGGGGGGAGATCGTGTTTCGGAGTTATGATCCATCGGAAAGTTGGGACGGAACCCACAAGGGCAATGACGGTACCGAAGATGTTTATGGGTATTACCTGACCTACCGTGAGTACGACTGGTGCGTAGGCGGACATGTCATCCGGGTGAAAAAAGGCAATATTACCATCCTGCACTAACGCAGGTCTTTCAGGTCTCTTTTCGTAAATGCGTTTTCCTGATCTCCGGTATTCAGTGTGGAACTGGGTTCAAACAGGATTACTTTGACTTCTTCTTCCGCTACGGGACGGTGTTTCAATCCTCGGGGAATAACTACCAGTTCGCCGGCATTCAGGAGAATATCTCCTTCCTCCGTTTCGATTTTCAGATTTCCTTCCAGAACCAGGAACAGTTCATCTTCCTGCTCATGCGAATGCCAGGGGAAGGTGCCCATAAGTTTGACTACGCGCACATCCTGGCCGTTTAGCTGAGCCAGCAGCGCCGGCGACCAATATTCGCTGATCTGTTCAAAAGCCTGTCCGATATTTTGTACCTCGGGCT
Organism: Bacteroidia bacterium; assembly: GCA_964215915.1. Classification (GTDB taxonomy): domain Bacteria; phylum Bacteroidota; class Bacteroidia; order UBA8524; family UBA8524; genus UBA8524. Next base: position 13,130 of record CAXPEB010000099.1, on the reverse strand, counting down.
TCATTCCCGGATCATTTTGATGATGGTTCGCTTTTTACCGGCAACTTCAATCTCTATCTTCTGATCCATATACGTGAATCCGCAGGCTTCATAACACCGCCTGGCTGCTGGGTTATCCTCCAAAACGTTAAGGGTTACCTTCATGCCCGGGTCTTTGATTTTTACCTGATCGCAAAGCAGTTGTACGAGAATTTTTCCTATTCCCTGGTTACGCCAGGATTCGAATACCAGGAGCCGGCATAAACGGCCTTCTCCTTCCTGGTCGTAGCGGATGTCGCCATAAGCAACAGCGACTCCATTCCGTTGCAGGATAAAGCGGGAACATTGGTCCACCTCGTCCAGATGTTTTTGCAGTTGCGCAACATCCAGGGGCCAGTGGAAGTCGGTTCCTGTGCATCGGTGCAGTTCTTCTTCACTGTGAATTTCCCCGATCAACGTGGCGAAGTCCGAGTGGCCGTAATCACGGAAGGAGAACTCAGGCTTCATAGGTTTCAATGATACGGGCCAGTTTATAGAGATCGATGAAGCGGTTGTACAGCGGTACGGGTGCCATACGGATGACGTTCGGTTCGCGCCAGTCAACGATTGCACCTTGTGATTTGAGGTAGTCGTACAGTTTTTTCCCGTTTTCCTTAACGAGTACGGAAAGCTGACAGCCACGTTGATCCGGGTCTTTAGGAGTGATTACCTCAAAACCGAAACGCCCGCTCTCTGAAAGCTTTGCGAGAAGAAATTCCAGGTAGCCGGTAAGCAGTTTGCTTTTGGTTCGTAGCCTTTCCATACCCGCCGCGTTGAAGATCTCCAGACTTGCCCGGTGTATGGCCATGGGAAAGATCTGGGCGTTGCTCAGTTGCCAACCTTCGGCACCTTCCATGGGAATGAATTGTCTTTTCATCAGGAAGCGTTCTTCTTCCTTATGTCCCCACCATCCGGCAAAGCGGGGAATATCCGGAGCATTTCCATGCTTTTCATGCACAAAGACTCCAGAGGTCCCTCCCGGGCCGCTGTTCAGGTATTTGTAGGTACACCATACGGCAAAGTCCACATCCCAGTCGTGAAGTTGCAGGGGAACATTACCGGCGGCATGCGCCAGATCAAATCCGCAGAAGGCTCCGGCTTTGTGTGCGGCCTCAGCAATGGACTTCATGTCATAAAGCTGACCGGTATAGTAGTTGACTCCTCCCAGCATAACGAGGGCAAGTTTATCGCCTTCCTCTTCGATACGGGAGAGAATATCTTCTTTACGAAGGCAGTGTTCGCCTTCTCTGGGTTTGAGCTCTATGATGGCTTCTTTTGGGTCGAAGCCATGAAAGCGGGCTTGTGAGTCAACGGCATACTGGTCGGAAGGAAATGCGCCTCCTTCTATCATAAGCTTAAAGCGAGTGGCCGTCGGTCGGTAAAAACTTACGAGCATCAGGTGCAGATTGACCGTAAGGTTGTTCATGATTACCACCTCTTTCTTTTTTGCACCGGTGAGCTTGGCCGCGGTGTCTGTCAGGAAATGGTGGTAATACAACCAGGGGTTCTTTGCATCCGTGTGGCCTTCCACTCCGAGGTTCTGCCAGTCGGTAAATTCCTGCTCCACGAACTCTCTGGCTGTTTTGGGCAACAGGCCGAGTGAATTACCGGTTAGGTAGATCGTATCGCGGTCGTTGATGCGTGGAATATGGAAGCGGTCGCGGAAAGTTGCCAGCGGGTCGGAGGCATCCATACCGGCGGCAAAAGCCTCGTCAAAAGCAAATTCGGTCATGGGGCGCAATTTACGCCATTGGCAGCGGTATGAAAAGAAAAGGCCACCCTGTGGGGGCGGCCTTTTTCCGTTAAAGAACGAATCTGCTTAGTAGATCTTATTGGAGTTGCGGTAACCACTCAGGTTTTCGTACCAGTTGGTGTAGTTTGCGCCTCCGCTGGATGCCCAGGAGATGAAGTAGTTGTAAGCATCGCTGATGGATTCTTTTTCCGCAGGATAAGCGAAGCTTGCGGGCACTTCAATAGCCCAGGGCAAGTTGTTGGCTGTTTTGTAGTAACGGCTCTGGCCGGGGTTGGAATTGTCCTGACCGGTTCCGAACAGTTGAGTGTCGGCTTTGTCGGTTGGTACCATATCCGGCAGGTGAACTTCTTTACTGCGGGCTCCGTCCACAAAGATGAAGGGGTTCATCTGAGCCTGGGTCAGTTTGGAACCGGCCAGGGGAGTGGTGAAGCTCATATAAACCACAGCGGTATCGTAAGTTCCGGCAGCATTGCCTTTGATCGTGTTGAACATGGAACCTGCACCACGGTGGATCAGGGGCTCGGGACTGTCGTGGAAGATCACAACTGCTTTGTTCTGTCCGGCCTCGGTGTTGTTGGAGTTCAGAGACACAATGCTTTTAGAGAGGCTTTGTCCGGTTACCGAAGCAATATCGGAAGGAGCCAGTCCGTCATATTGGAAGCCAAATCCGTTGTCGAAGGTAGCACCGATGGCCCGTACCACGTAAGTGGTATACATTTCCACCACATTGTTGGAAGCATTCAATACTTTTTTGATGCGGTAATTGATCACGAGGTCATTGAAGTCGTAGTCACCTTGTGACGGCCACAGGTCTTCGTAGCCCAGGGTAGCAAAGGTATTGTTGCTTGGGTAGTAAGAATCGTAAGCGCGGGTGGCATCGTTCGGGTAATCGTCGAGGTTATCGGCTACCCCGTCGCCGTCGGTGTCGGTAATTTGAGTTTGTCCGAAACCTTCCGGGTTACAGGCGTTGGTAGCGATGTAGTTGGAACAGCTGGCAACGGCCGGGCTGTTGAAAGTACCGTTGTTTACTTCGATACCTGAGCTGTCACACAGTTCCAGGTTACCGCTCAGGTTACCTCCGCCGTTAATCCGGGTGAAGTCACCAACCTTTACGGTAGCCAGTCCGGAGCTGGAAGCGCCGTTGATGGTTCCGTTGATGATGATATCTTCGGTGCTCAGCAGGGCGCCGTCATAGTTATACAGGTTGGAGCCGCCGTTGATCTTGGTTTCACTGTAGCATTTGATATAGCCGTAGTTGTGGAAATTACTGTTGTTGTTGTAATCGCCAACGGAAATGATCTGGCAGTAGTTGTAGGTAACGGAACCGCCATTGGGTTGCAGCATACCGTTGATAAAGATCTTGTTGTTATTGGTAAGCACCTTGTTGTTGTTCAGGTTGTTCTGAACATAGATTTCGCCATTGTTGGTGAAGTTGTTGTTTCCGTTGTTATTCACGCTAAGGTCGCCATACACGGACATTTTGCCGTTGTTTACCACGATACCTCCAAGACCGAGTGAGCCGCTTATTTTCAGGCTGTCGGAGTAGTTGTAGATCGTTGCCTGGCTGTTATTCATGTTAAAGTTACCGCCTGCTGTTACAATACTTCCTTCCAGGAAATAAAGCTCGGAGGTACTGCTGTTCATGGTCAGGGTACTGATATTGGCCGTACCGCAGATCCTAACGATTACGTTGGCTCCGATATTGATGGAACCGTTAAAAGTACCGGTAAGACAGTAAGTTCCGGCGGTAGTCAGGTTCAGGTTACCGTTGTTCCAGTTGTTGTAAGTGGTGGAACATCCGGTGGTACAGTTCAGTCCTGAACCGGGAGCACCTTTCAATTGTACATTGAGCGCAGTGTTATTGAACTCAGCAGTAGCCAGGTCGGCCGCTGTTACTTTTTTGATTTCACGGGCACCGTTGGAAGCTACCTTTTCCAGGTAGATGTATTGAACGGCCGTAGGAATACGGAATTCCACGGAAACCGGTTGTTTGGCTTCGGCAATGGCTGAAGAAACCAGGTTACCGATAGTGGGGAAATCATCATATACGTTGATCCGGAATTTTTCGCCCGCATAGTTGGGGTTCTGGATGGTGATGTTCAGTTTTACGTCCCGTGTAGACTTAAAGTTGAATCCGTCTCCGACTTTCAGATCATAGATCGAAGTGGGAAGTCCTTCGTCATTGTTTTCGGTTTCAGCTGACTCTTTGCGGCAGGAGCTTGTTCCCAGAACAAGTATGAGGCCACCGATCAGAAATAGGTTTAAATTCGTTTTCATGAGGTTGTCCAAGTATATTCAATTCAATGCCAATCAATCAAGGTATTGAAAAACAGCGGTTTAAAATATTGTCACGATGGAAATAATTCCCAATATGGGATGATGTTCTCATTCGGGACATAAAAAAGACCGCCCTTGTGAGGCGGTCTTTCTGTTTGCATTGTTATTGGGGTCTTAATAGATCTTATTGGCGTTGCGGTAGCCGCTCAGGTTCTCGTACCAGTTGGTGTAGTTTGCGCCGCCGCTGGATGCCCAGGAGATAAAGTAGTTATAGGCATCGCTGATCGACTCTTTTTCCGCAGGGTAATCGAAGCTGGCCGGAACCTCAATGGCCCAGGGCAGGTTGTTCGATGTTTTGTAATAGCGGCCCTGGCTCGGGTTAGAATCATCCTGGGAAGTTCCCAGCAGTTGGGTATTCGCTTTATCGGTGGGAACCATATCCGGAAGGTGAACTTCTTTGCCGCGAGCCCCGTCTACAAAGAGGAAGGGATTCAGTTTGGACTGAGCCACTTTGGTTGGAGCCAGCGGAGTGGTGAACCCGATGTATACGGTAGTGGTATCGAAAGTGCCACTGCCGTTAGTCTTAATGGTATTAAACATAGAACCGGCTACACGGTTGATCAACGGCTCGGGAGAGTCGTAGAAGATCACAACGGCTTTGTTCTGTCCGGCTTCTGTTTTATTGGCATTCAGGTTAATGATGCTTTTGGTAAGGCTTTGTCCGGTCACGGTAGAAATCTCAGAAGCATTCAGGTCATCGAACTGGAACCCGAAACCGTTGTCGTAAGTTGCTCCGATGGCCCGTACCATATACGTGGTGTACATTTCCACCACATTGTTGGAAGCATTCAATACTTTCTTGATGCGGTAATTGATCACCAGGTCATTGAAGTCGTAATCACCCTGTGACGGCCACAAATCTTCATAACCCAAAGTAGCGAAGGTATTGTTGCTTGGGTAATAGGAGTTATAAGCCCGGGTGGCATCGTTGGGGTAGTCATCGATATTGTCTGCTACGCCGTCGCCGTCGGTATCGGTGATTTGCGCCTGTCCGAATCCTTCCGGGTTACAGGCGGAAGTGGCAATGTAGTTGGAACAGCTGGCGGCTGCAGGGCTGTTGATTGATCCGTTATTTACTTCAATACCGCTGCTGTCGCAAAGCTCAACATTACCGGAAAGCACACCACCCCCGTTGATCCGGGTGAAGTCGGCAACCTTTACGGTACCCAGGCCATTGCTGCTGGCTCCATTAAGCGTACCGTTGATCACCAGGTCCTCGGTACTGAGCAGGGCACCATCGTAATTGTAGAAACTGGAACCTCCGTTGACTTTGGTTTCGTCGTAACATTTTACGTAACCGTAGTTGTAGAAGGTGCTATTGTTTTCGTAAGTCTCCACCGAATAGATCGCACAATAGTTATAGGTGGTGGAACCTCCGTTGGGTTTCAGTTTCCCGTTAACGAAGATGTAATTGTTATTGGTAAGGTTCTTATTGTTGTTCAGGTCCTTCTCCACATAGATCTCACCATTATTGGTGAAGTCGTTGGTGTTATTATTATTGATGTTCAGGTTTCCGTGAACGGCCATTTTGCCGTTGTTGGTGAAGGTACCTCCGCAGGAGAAGTTATTGGTGAACTTCAAGGAATCCGAGTAGTTGTAGGCAAGGGCTCCTGAGTTGTTCATATTCATATTACCAACACTAACTATACTGTTCTCCAGGAAATAGACCGTAACATTGTTGCTGTTGATATTGATGTTGTTCATGGATGCCGTACCGCATATACGCACGGTAACGTTACCGCTGAGGGTAAGGTTTCCATTGTAGGTTCCGGTAAGACACACCACGCCGGAGCTCAGGTTCAGGTTTCCGCTGTGGTTGTTGTATGAAGTGGAACAACCGGTGGTACAGTTGAGCCCGGATCCCGGGGCGCCTTTCAACTGAATGGCTACAGATTGGTTATTGAATTTAGCTGCTGCAAAAGTAGAAGCATTCACCCGCTGCAACTCTCGTGAACCGTTGGAGGAAACTTTTTCCAGGTACAAATAGTCCTGAGCCGTAGCTACACGGAACTCCACCAAAAGTTCTTTTCCTGCTTCCGTAATACCGGAAGTGATCAGGTTGCCAATGGTAGGAAAATCATCGTATACATTCACCCGGAATTTTTCACCGGCATAATTGGGGTTCAGAACCGTGATACTCAATTTGACATCCCGGGTGGATTCAAAATTAAAGTCGTCACTCACCTTCAGATCGAAGATGTTGGTAGGCATATCGCCCGAATCCTGTTGATCGTCTTTTACTTCTTTTTTGCAGGAGCTGGTCCCCAGTAATACAGCAATACCTGCGATCCATAGATAGTTGGATTTCATAGATTTTTCGAATTGTTCGGGTAAACACAAATCAAATGCCTTGTTGTAAACATTTGTAAATCAATACTGTTTGCGTAAATGCAATTTGAAAAACATTCCCAAAAATGGAATTAATTCTAAGAAAGGGTTGCGATCAACTCCAGCAGGAACTTCGAGAAATCGGCTACGGAACGGATATTCACCCGCTCGTCGGGAGAGTGGGGGTGCTGAATGGTGGGGCCAATGGAGATCATATCCAGTCCCGGATACACACCGGTAATAATCCCGGTTTCCAGGCCTGCGTGACAAGCGTTTACCAAAGGCTCACGGTTGAAGACTTTTCGATGCAACTCCGCGGCCTTTGCCAGTAGGGGAGAAGAAGCGTCGGGGGTCCATCCCGGATAATCGCCGGCATTATCTACTACTGCTCCGATTTGTTCGAAGCAGGCCCTCACCGAGTTGGCAATATCCTGCTTCGAGGATTCCACCGAGCTGCGTTGCAGGCTCTGACTGATAAATTCTCCGTCTTTCAGGATGACACGGGCCAGGTTGGAGCTGGTTTCCACCAGTCCGTCAACCTCCGGACTCATCCGGTACACCCCGTTGGTCATGGAATAGATAGCGCGGATAATATTGACTTGTGAGGTGATGTTCACCACCGATACCGGGTTGGCCGTACTTTCCCAGGTGATTTTCAGATCGGGGTCGGCACGGTGGTATTCGGCTTTGATGGCCTCTCCCAGTTTTAGCAGGTGTTCTTCGAACTCCCCGGTTTTTTGAATGTCAATTACAACAGTAGCAAAAGCTTCCCGGGGAATAGCGTTGCGTAACCCTCCTCCGTCTACCGAACTGATCCGCATCCCGAAACGCGAATAGCCCTGGAAGAGCAGGCGGAACAGTATTTTATTGGCATTGCCTCTTCCCAGGTGAATATCCATACCCGAGTGGCCGCCCTTCAATCCCTTTACACCTACATAATAAGCCCGGGTATTTTCCGGGGTCTCTTCCATACGTACCTTAAGGCTCACATTGGTATCTATCCCGCCGGCGCAGCCTATGGTAATCTCCCGGTCGTCTTCCGTATCCAGGTTGAGCAAGCGTTTTCCCTGCAACAGTCCCTTACCCAGGTTCTTGGCCCCGGTCATGCCTGCTTCTTCGTCTATGGTAAAGAGTGCCTCCAGAGGAGGGTGTTTAATCTCCTTGTTTTCCAGAATGGCCAGCATACATGCCACCCCGATTCCGTTATCTGCTCCTAGTGTGGTTCCTTCGGCACGCAGCCATTCTCCGTCCACCTGCATTCGGATGCCTTCGGTATCGAAATCGAACACCGTATCGGTATTTTTTTGATGGACCATGTCCACATGCGATTGCAGAATAAGCGGTTCGGCTTGCTCACCTCCGTTTTGTCCGGGTTTTTTGATGATCACATTACCGATTTCGTCACGAAGCACCTCCAGCCCAAGTGCAGCACCGAAGTCGGCTACAAACAAGGCGGCTTTTTCTTCCTTTTTTGATCCTCGGGGAATGGCATTCAGGTTAGCAAAACGCTGCCAGACACTTTGGGGTTCGAGTTGCGCGTATTCCATATTCTGTGATTTTCTGTCCGAAAATAGGAATAATAAGCGGAAGCAAAGAATACCTGCGGCTACGTATAGACAGCTTGTGGGTATTGTTTTAACTTTGTTTTGCTTTCAACTCTGTACCCGCTAATCCATAAATAAAGGCGCATATGAAAGCACTCATTACCCTGTGCCTGCTGTGTTTAACCCTGGGAGCAACAGCAGGTGAGCATCGGAAAAGTTTACTCGGGGAAAGGATTAACCTCATTCCCGAACTGGGCGTCAACACCACGCAGGTGTCTTCTGTCGGTTCGGATCCTCTTACAGGCTTTTCAGGTGGATTAGGCATCCGCCTTGGAAGAAAGAAATTCATCTTCACTGGAATCTACTACCAAAACTGGAAATTCTCTGCGGCTCTCGACGGTGAGGGAAACCCTAAGAGTACAGTGTCTGCAGGATACTATTCCGTTCCTCTGGCCATTGGCTTTACGCCGGTAAAGCTCAACCTGTTTCAACTCCGTGCCTATGCCGGTGTGGTGGGAAACTTCAACAACATGGGCGAGGTACGCGACGGTGCCGGGAACTACACTTTCAATCCCAATATCTGGGCAGGAAGAATCGGGGCCGGATTTAGCATCTGGCGTATTGAAGCGCATGCGGCGTATGATGTTGCCTTTGAAAAACTCCTTGAAAACGGTACCAATGCCAAGCCGCGAAGCTTGTATATCGGGGCCGGCTTTCGGTTCTAATCGTTTTTCCTGAGCCATACATCCCTTTGAGGGAAAGGTATGGTGACTCCGTTATCCCGGAAAGCCTGGTCAACGGAATACCGGATGTCGCTTTTGATCCGTTCGATGCGGAACATCTCGTCGCAATAGAAGAACAGCCGAAAATCCAGGCTGCTGTTCCCGAAATCGGTAAAATGTACATGCGGTGCAGGGTTCTTCAGAACCTCCGTATGCCGGGCCGCATTTTCTATCAGCAACCGCTCCACCAACCGGGTATCCGATCCGTAGGCAACGCCGACATCAATATAAAAGCGGGTGGCCACCTGGTTCTGAGTCCAGTTGATTACCTGGTCATTGATCAGTTTCTGGTTGGGTACCAGGATCATGATGTCGTCGCGGGTCATCACCCGGGTAGTCCTCAAACCCACATCGGCTACCTTACCAACTACGCCATTGATCTCCACGATATCTCCGGCGGAGACCGTCCGTTCGATCAGGATGACTATCCCGGAAACCAGGTCCTTGAAGGTATCTTGCAGACCCAAGCCCAAGCCGACGAATAAGGCAGTCGATCCGGCTATCAGCACCGTGATCTTAATACCCAGGGTATCCAGCGCCAATACAATTGCAATGGTATACACCAGGTAACGCACGATCTGCCGGATGGCGTAAGACTTCCGGTGATCCAGTATCTGGTTTTTTATGCGCCGGTTCAGGAACTGCCTCAGCACAAACAACAGGAGCCGGGCAATGATAAAGATCACCAACACCTCCACCAGGTTGAAAATATGCAGCTTGTAGCTGTCAGTATGGACGAGGGGGTAGTTTAGGAAGTCCCGAAGATCGGCTGACACGTTTTCCATTGCGACTAATTTACAATTCCCCGATCATTCGTTCAAAGCAACTTTGTACCGTTCCAGACAACGTTGCCGGGCAAAGGCATGATCTACCATGGGTTTGACATAACGATCCGAACCATATTCCGGCACCCATTTTTTCACATAGTGCAAGTCTTTGTCAAACTTTTCCTGTTGCAGCCACGGATTGAAGACACGGAAATAAGGGGCCGCATCTACCCCCGTACCCGCCGCCCATTGCCAGCCACCATTATTGGAGGCCAGGTCATAATCCAGCAGTTTACGTGCAAACCAGCGCTCCCCCCAGCGCCAGTCAATAAGCAGATGCTTGCACAGGAAGCTTGCCACTACCATACGCACACGGTTGTGCATGTAACCGGTGGCCAACAGTTCCCTCATGCCGGCATCCACCAGCGGAAACCCGGTGTTTCCCGTTTTCCAGCGTTCGAATTCTTCCGGATCGTTCTGCCACTCAATCCGGTCATAGACTTTTTTGAAGGATTGATGAACTACCTCAGGGTAATGGTACAGGATCATCTGGTAGAATTCCCTCCAGATCAGTTCGTTGAAGTACTTTTCGTTGAGAGGTTGTGCCCGTTTTGCTTTTTCTCGGATACTTACCGTCCCGAATCGGAAATGCAGACTTAGCCGAGAAGTGCCATCCATACCCGGTATGTCACGGGTATTGTGGTAGTTCCGGATCAGGTCGCGGGAAACCTCACGGGAAGGGAAGGGGATGGAAGAAGGGTGGAAGCCAAGCTCTTCCAATGAGGGAAAACGTAAGCCATCACATTTCAGGAATTCCCCGAAATAATGCTCTGTAGGATAGGGTTTCAGGTAGAAGGGAGTCAGCTTCTGTTTCCAGGCTTTTGAATAGGGGGTATAGACAATGTAAGGCGTACCGTCTTCTTTCAGAACCTCATCCCGGTCGAATACCACCTGATCTTTATAGTGAGAGAAAGGGATGCCGGCTTCTTCCAGCAAATCGGCTATTTGTTTGTCGCGGCGTATGGCGTCCGGTTCATAGTCGCGGTTGGTATAGACGCCCTTCGGAGCGTATTGCCGGATCAGTTGTTTCCAGGCCCCCACAGGAGTGTCGTGCAATACCAACAAGTCGGAACCCAGTTTATTCAGGTCGTGTTTCAGCTGTTCCGTTTCCCTGTGCAGGAAAGTCACCCGGGCATCGTTGCGGTCTTCCAGCTTATCCAGGATTTCACGATCGAACAGAAAGAAGCCCAGTACTTTTTTGCCTGAGCGAAGCGCGTGGTAAAGTCCGGCATTATCTTGCAGACGCAGGTCCCGGCGGAACCAAAAGATCACCGTATCATCCATTTAACAGATCCTTAAGGGCAGGTTTCAATGCATCATAACGGAATTGATAGCCCTTTGTTTGGATCTTGTTGCAGGAAATACGGTGGTTGGATACCAGTTCTTCAGTGACCCCTCCGTAAAGGAGGCGCAGCACAAACTCGGGTACATTGGGGAGAAAGTACGGTCGTTTGAGTGCTTCTGCCAGGTTACGGGTCATGGTTTTGTTGGTGACTACCTCCGGCGCAACGGCATTGAAGGTGCCTTCCAGTTCTTCTTTATAGATATGGTGAACGATTCCGCAGAGGTCCTGTATATGGATCCAGCTGCAGTGTTGCCTTCCCGAGCCCACAGCAGCAGCAAGTCCGAGGCGGGCCAGGGGAACCAGTTGTCCGAGGAAACCCTCTCCCTTCTGGAGTACAATACCGATACGCAGGATGCTGAGACGCGTATTTTCCGACCGGACTTTTTCTGCCTCCTCCTCCCATTGGCCACACAATTCTGCCAGGAACCCCTTTCCGATAGAGGCTTCTTCTTCCAAAAGATCATCGCTGTTGGGGTAGTAGCCAACCGCTGAAGCATTGATGAAGTGGCGCTGCCGCGGACTGCACCGCGTCAAATTATCTGCAAGGAGGCGGGTAGCCTGTACCCGGGAGTCGATCATTTCCTGTTTGTAATCCGGGCTCCAGCGTTTGCCTGCAACGGGGGCTCCGCTGAGGTTAACGATCAGATCGGCAGACTCCAGGACATCAGGATGAAGCTGTCCCTTTGCCGGGTCCCAGCGGTAAATTTCTTCCTTTGCGGTTCGGCTCAGAATGCGGACCGTATTACCTTTGTCTTCCAGGAAACGGGTGAGTGCCCTTCCTATTGCTCCGCTACCTCCGGCGATTAGTACCTGCATGTTGGGGTAAAGATTTTTATCTTGGTTGTAAACAAAGCTAACGGAATCCTGTTTGAAGGAAAAAGCACATATCGCCTTGTCGCGCTTTTCGATCAAAGACATAGAGACCATTACCGGGATCAAAGCCCATACGCTGCGCGTATGGGAACAAAGGTATCAGTTGTTGCAGCCCAAAAGGAGCGAAACCAATATCCGTTACTACACCGATCAGGATTTGCGTTTCATTCTGAATGTTTCCATCCTGAATAATTACGGCATCCGTATTTCGGAGATCGCTCGTATGGATGAGGAGAAGATTCGGGAGATGGTGCTGGCCATTTCCGAGCAGTCGTCGCCATATGACAGCCAGATCAAGGCCCTGATTGCGGCTATGTTTGCCCTGGAGGAAGAGTCCTTCAACCGGGTGCTGGCCGGGAATATTCTTCGTCTGGGACTTGAGGATACCATGATCCGGGTGGTTTTTCCCTTTCTGCATCAGATCGGGGTGTTATGGATGACCGGTTCCATACATCCGGCACATGAGCATTTTATCACCAACCTGATCCGGCAGAAGTTGTTTGTGGCTATTGATGCACAGACCGGAAAGGTCCATCCCGAGGGAAAAAAATTCCTGTTGTTTTTGCCGGAAGGGGAGCCGCACGAGATCGGGTTGCTGTTTGCCAATTACCTGCTCCGTTCCCGTGGGCATGATGTGGTGTACCTGGGGCAGAACCTTCCCTTTGAAGACCTGAAGAATGTCTTTGATTTTTACGAACCTGAATATTTGCTCTCCGTGCTGACCTCCGGAATGAACGAAGCCCAGGTACAGCAATTTGTCGATACCCTGTCGGCCTCCTGGCCGGAGGCACGCATTCTGGTAACCGGCTTTCTGGTGGTGAATCATTCTTCCCTGAAATGCCCCGCCAATGTCGACCTGCTGAAAACCGTGGAAGAACTCCGCCGCGTTGTGGATGAGATCCATAAGATGGCAGTCTGATAGTGGCTGTTGGCAATTGGCCTTTTGCCCGCTGTCCTGTTGAGCTTGTCGAAACATGACAGCACTTATGGGTTCCCGGTATTAGGTATTGGGTTCTGGCCATTCAACACGACTGTTTCCCGCAGATCCCGCTGATTTTGGCTTTTGAAGTCGCAGTTTTAGGGTTGGCACAATTGCTTCTTAGTGTATTCCGCGGGAAATAGGGCTGCTGTATATTCTCGAAATTACCAGCAGCCCTTCCATCAGTACGTCAGGCTCATCTTGTTGTGATTTGCTTTCAACTTTAGATTTTCAGAGATTGGTTCCAGCTCATCGTATTTTTGTCTCAATGTGGTTTCAGTTGTGATTTGCTTTCAACTTTAGATTTTCAGAGATTGGTTCCAGCCCCAGGCCCCTTTTTTGCT
>CAXPEB010000098.1:0-26776 GCA_964215915.1 Bacteroidia bacterium | reverse complement strand
CGGCGACCACCGAGATCTACACCCGGTGTTACACTCTTTCCCTCCACGACGCTCTTCCGATCTGAAGAAATAGAAACCGTATTGAAGAGAGCAGGTTACCGGGTAACGGCAGTTACCGAAAGTTGTGAAACAACGCTGGAAGCAGCCAGGAAGGAACCGCCGGATCTTATTTTTATGGATATCCGGATAAGCGGACCTGCCGATGGCGTGGAAACCGCCCGAAAACTCAAAGAAACGGGCAATTTCCCGGTAATCTTCCTAACCAACCTGCACGACAAACAGACCCTGGAAAGGGCCGTTGAAGTCAAGCCCGCCAATTACCTGGCAAAACCCTTTATCCCGAATCAGTTGCTGATTAGTATCGAACATGCCCTGCTGAATTTTGCCGGGAACAAGGAAGCCAGTCTGCTCCCGGCAACAGGGCACGAAGAAGGGATCATTCCCATAAAAGACGATTTGTTCATCCGTGACAGTAACGGCGGGTTTAAGAAAAAGCAGATTTCCGATATTTTGTTTATCGAAGCCAGTCGTGCCTATTGCACCATCCATACCCAGGATGAAAAATTCGTTCAATCCAGCAGTATGGCGCATATCAAAGAGAAGATGAATCATCCGCACCTGGTCCAGGTAGACCGGTCGCATGTGGTGAATATCAATAACATTGATCGCCTGAAAGGGAATTTGGTGATTGTTGGCGGCCATGAGATCAAAATCGGTGGACAGTACCGCGACGATTTCCTGAGGCACCTGAACCTCGTCAGGTAGCTTGCCGGAAAAAAATAGATTCCCTTGGGAAAGTAATTTACCTTTTCAGGGCGTGCAGTAGCTTTTTTACTTCTTTGGTCACATGAAGGCACTGTACAAACCCTATGATGTTTTTATTTCCTATGTCGTGGAAGACAGGGAGCTCGTGGAGCATCTGTACAGCGAACTTACTGCGCTGGGCTTGCGGGTGTGGTACGCAAACCGCGAGTTGTACCCGGGAGCGCAAATTCGGGCGGTCGTCAACCGGGGGCTTAAGAGTTCCAGGTATGGAATAGCGGTGATTACCCCTTCTTACCGGGGGCATTGGGCCCTGGGAGAGCTGTTTATCCTGATGCGCGACAGGGAAGTACTGATCCCGGTACTGCACCGAATCACCCTGGACGAAGTAGCCAGAGACCATCCCGAGATCATCACCCGCTTTTGCCTGGATACGGAATCGGGAGTGAAAAACACCGCCCTGCAAATTGCCAATTACGTGGGGGTGCGCTCTTCGTTTGTTTCCTTTCTGACCAATACGCTTACCGGAATCAAAAGAAGAACCCGGGCATTGGCCCTCGGACTCTTCGGAATTGCCGCACTCCTGGCGATTGCTCTGGGCTTGTACGCCTTCGCGAATAAATACCCGGACAAAGCCCTGGTGAAGGCACAGATCGAAAAAAGAATCGGGAATATGGAAAGCTCCGTGCAACACGAGATCCAGAATGCAATTGTGCAGAACGATGCCTCACAAAGCTCATTGAGCGAAGTCCTTCAGGCCCAGGCGGCCTATATCGGAAATACCCCTTATTACCGCAATCATTTCGACTACTTTAACGGAATCGCCCACATTACCACCGTTGCAGGGCTGAAGAATAACAACATTTTTGAAAGAGAGGAAAAACCGACCGTTCCATTCGGGCTCACCCAATACAACGCCTATTTGTTCGGGGAGAACGGATCGGGTTTCGGCTATGCATTCGTAAGCCTGCTACCGCTGTATCATGAAATAACGGAGACCCGCGGAAAGGACAACCTGTACGAAGTGGATGTTCACTACACCAATTTCCTGAGGTATGCGGCGGCTAAGGTGTATGTCGACACCCTCAAAGACCTGCGAACCACCAACTACAAGTTGCTGGGTACTAAGCCGCTGGAAACTTTTGTGTTCGAGAAAAGGGGCGATACCTGGCACCTGTCATCCGTACGTTGACGGAACCTTCCGGTTTCGGAAAGAGCGGGGCTGTATTCGGAAAAGAATTTATCCTTCGTGTTTGGGTTCTTTTTCCTTCACGGAAAATTCCGGGTTCCATGAAGGGAAGATTTTCCATAAGCAAAACCGGGGTACTTCTCCTCCTGCTGTTCCCTCCGCTGGTTTTATCCTGTTCCGGTACACGGCAGGATACGGAAACCGTGTACATCACCCGTACCGGCAGCCGCTACCACCGTGGGGATTGCAGCTATCTCGGGAAAAGTAAGATTTCCATAGCGCTCGAAAAAGCAGTGGATCAGGGATATGTACCCTGCAAAAAATGCGATCCTCCCCGTATGCCCGAATAACCATGCATGTATACCTATGAAAAAGATTTTTTTGTTTCTGATGATAGCCGGCTATATGACTCCATTGTTTGCCGGGGAAAAGATCCTGGTAAGCGAAGGGTCAATGAAGATCGGTGGGCTGGGGGAAGAAAACCTCTATTTCGGCTTTGCCGCCGGCGACAAGATCGTATTCAGCTTTTCGGAGATCTACGGGAAAGAAATCAAGGAGGTGGAAATACTGGAGTACCCTTCCGCTTCCCGGTATATGGATTTCAAGGTCAGTTCGGCCTCTGAAAAAACCGTCATCGTCAATAAAGAAGGGGTGTACCGGTTTCGGTTTAAGAATGGAAAGGTTTCCAAAAGAGTATGCAGGTATACCATAGAGCGCATAGCCGCATCGGAAGAAACCCGTGTTTTCAATACCACAGTTCAGTGGGTGGTTCAAACCGACACTGTTTGGAAGACCTATACCAAAAGCGTGGTGATCGGTTACGATACCTCCTGGATCAAACAGAGCAGGCGGGTGGTGGATACTACGTTTCAGAAAGAGGAACTGCTGCTCGACCGGTCGGAAAGAGTTCATTCGATGACAAACTCCAATGGGAATAAGCGACAGGTTTACTTCACGCTTCCGGTGAATAAAATTACCGGGCTGGAAACCAAAAAGGTGGTTTCCTGGGCCTATTGGGTGGGCGTGGGAGAGGAAGCCAATAAAGCCTGGAAAGAAAATGCCTCCGCTATCTCCGAGCTCGCACGCGGTACCGCCGCAGTGTATTTTACCCCTCTGGGAGCCTTGGCTGTAGGGGCTATTGCCGACCTGGCTTTGCCCAAACTTGGCGAGGACGTGTATTACGCCCTGACCGATCAGGATAACAAGAATCTCTTTATGAACGGCAGCCAATTCCGTGCTTACGATACGGGCAAGGGGGTAGCGGGTTACCGGAAAATAGTGGATTCCAGGCTTTGCCAGGGAGCATTTTTTCTTTGCCTTTCCAACGACAATTATGTCCAGGGTATCGATGTCAATGTGAAGGTGATCGCCATCATTGAAACCGTGCGCTACAAGGAGGAGTCTTATAAAACTCCTTTGGTTGTTCCGATAACCGAGAAACAGATTTTTTCAGAGCCGGAGATCCTGCAAAACAGGGTTCCCATTTTAACTAACTAGATAAACCCATGAACAGGACGAATACTGCTTTACGGGCCATTCAGGCGGTGTGGGTGCTCCTGATACTGCTTCAGGGACTGCATTGTTCCCCCGGTAGGGAAGAACAACATAACGAGAGTAAAGTGCAGGAAGAATATCCGGTTTCCGAACCTGTAGATACCGGACTTTCCGATACGGCCCGGGAAGTTTTGCAACCGGAGCAGTCTCCTGCCGGACAAGAGTCGCAGGAAGTTCTCATTTGCAAAAGCAAAAGTGCGTATGCCTACCATGCTCGCATTTGCAGGGGCTTGAAGCGGTGCAAAGCCGGTACCGCTGTTTTGAGTCAGGAAGAAGCCCAGGAGGCCGGGTACAGGCCCTGTAAGTACTGTTATTGAAAACCACAACCGCTTTCTCCCTCAGGCAACATGCTTAGGGATCCTGAATCTGGGATTCGGGATACTTAAACCGGCATTTGGGAAAACGAATTCTTACACCTTGCCTGTCGAATGGATTTTAGTGGCACAAAACAAAGAAATCATGGCCCAATACTATGTTAACAAGCGCCCCCAGGATGATGGCTATCATGAGGTTCATAAAACCGGTTGCAGTTTTATGCCGGAGTATAAGCTGGACCTTGGTGAACATACTAACTGTCAAAGTGCTGTTTTAAAGGCGAAAGAGGAATATCCGAAATCAGACGGATGCTATTTCTGTTGTAAGGAATGCCATACACGATAAGCGGGAAAATGAAAAAGACGGTATTGTTATTCTCTATCGCTATTGGACTGACAGGCTTGAATTCTTGTATAAAGGAAGACGTCTGTGGAGATATCAACTGCTTAAACGGAGGCTACTGTGCCAATGGACAATGTGTTTGCCCGGAGGGCTACACGGGTGCAAACTGCTCGCAGCAGGTTACCCCCACACTCCTCCGTGTTCATAAAATTGAGGTTATTCAGTTTCCCTTAACTGATGCCACGGCCGGCTGGGATTTAACCAGCGGACCGGACATTTACCCGGCTTTGTGGCTGGGTAATACCCTCCTCTGGGAAAGTTCGAGCCTTTATGAGGATGCGGTGCCCGGTCCCGCTTATGGTTTTACCCCCAGTCCGGCTATTGAGTTAACCAGTCCGGTCAGTCAATACACCATTCGTCTGTACGACTACGATGCCATCGGTTCTGATGATTTTATGGGTGGTATCGTATTCACTCCATACCACAGCAGCAATAATTTTCCCAATGTATTGACGTTGGATGCAGGCGGTGATGTCGCGTTCCGCCTTTACGTGTCATACAGTTGGTGAGAAAGCAGAGGGGCAGCACTTGTCTGTATGCTCCGATATTTCTCCGCCCTCAGGCCGTTTTCCTGCGGAGGGAGGCCCGTGCGGCTGGAAGGCGCCTTCAGGAAAACTGTCCTTTTTTCGCCCATTTTTTAGACAAGTAAAAAATGGGCATCACAAAAAAGAACAATCTAAACGAAGGAGTTAAAATATTAAGGTGTCTTCCGGCCCACAGGTTTTGATCTTGATCTGTTATCTAACCCCAAAAACAAAAACGGAGAAAGAATGCCTATGCGCTCTTTCTCCGCTTTAATCGATGGTGCACCCGAAGGGATTCGAACCCCTATCGTTGGTACCGGAAACCAATATTCTATCCATTGAACTACGGGTGCAGGTACCTTTCCGGACGACGCTGCCTGATTTAAATCAGGTTCAGCCTCTGTGAAGCCTGGAATCCATTCCATTCTCCGAACCGGGCTGCAAATATAAGGTGCTAATCGGAATCCGATTATCTTTGCGCAAAATTTTACGCATGGCCGAATTCAAAACTCCCGCACAATCCGAAACCATCATGAACGAACTGGTATTGCCCAACGATACCAATACCCTCAATAACCTCATGGGAGGGAGGCTGCTTCATTGGATGGATATCGTGGCGGCCATAGCGGCGCAGAAACATAGCAACCGCACCGTGGTTACGGCTTCGGTGGATTCGGTGTCCTTCAACCAGGGAATCAGTCTGGGCGACGTGGTCACCCTGAAGTCATACGTCACCCGCGCTTTTAATACTTCCATGGAGGTGTTTATCGAGGTATGGTGCGAGAATATTCCCAAATCCACCCGCTTCAAATGCAACGAGGCCTATTATACCTTCGTGGCGGTTGACGGTAACGGACGACCAATCCATGTCCCCGAGATCCGGCCGCAAAGCGAAGAAGAAAAGACCAAATTCGACGGAGCATTACGTCGCCGTCAGCTGAGGCTTATACTCGCCGGACGCATGGTGCCCGATGACGCCAATGAGTTGAAGGCGTTGTTTATTAAGGAATAGGGTACTCGGTTTTGGGTATTGGGTTTTTGCATGACCCTGCTTAATAACCATTAAATGGGCGACAATATCCAACAGCCAGCCTGACCCGATTTCCTTTCCGTTTTTGCCCGCTGAAATTACCTTTGAAAATATCTTCCCGATGTTTTACCTTTGCGGCCCCGCTAATGTGGAGCACTAGTGGGTTAACAAACAAACACTATGTCAGTAAAAATCAGATTACAGCGTTTCGGACGCAAAAAGAAGGCTTACTATCACATTGTGGTGGCGGATTCGAGAGCTCCGAGAGATGGTAAGTTTATCGATCGTTTGGGAGCATACAACCCGAACGTCAACCCGGCCATGATCGACCTCAACGTCGACCGCGCCGTTACCTGGCTGGAAAACGGAGCACAACCCTCCGACACCTGCCGGGCTATCCTTTCCTACAAAGGGGTGTTGTACAAACACCACCTGAACCGAGGTGTGGCCAAAGGTGCCCTCACTGCCGAACAGGCTGAGGAACGTTTCACCAAATGGCTCGAAGAAAAAGAAGGCCGTATCCAGGCTAAACGCGACCGTCTCAGCGGTGACAAAGACAGCGAGAAAAAGTCGCGTGAAGAGCGTGAGAACAAAGTGAACGAAGAACGCGCCAAACGGATCGCAGCCAAAAACTCTCCGGTAGCCGAAGAAGTGGAAGAAACCACGGAAGAAGCTGGCGAAGAAGTTGCCGCTGAAGAAGCCGTTGCCGAAGCTGCCAACACCGAAGAAGTAGCTGCAGAAGTTACCGAACAACCGGTTGCCGAAACTACGGAAGAAACCACCGCAGAAGCTCCGGTGGAAGAAGCCCCTGCTGAAGAAGCTGCCGAGGAAACTCCTGCCAAAGAGGAAGCTCCGGCTGCAGAAGCAGACGAAGAAAAAAAACCGGAAGCCTAAGCGCCCATGACAGGCCTGAATGATTGCCGGCTGATTGGTCGCATCGGAAGGCCGCACGGACACGAAGGAGCCCTCAGGCTTGAAATCCTCGACGGGCTACATACCGATTTGAAACTGGAAGAGCCGGTTTTCCTTCTCATCGAAGGGAAACCGGTTCCTTTTTTTATGGAGGAACTCAACGAGGCCGCACAACCGCCTATCGTTCTGTTCGAGGATATGGTTTCCGACAGCCAGGCCAGGGAACTTACCGGACTCGAGGTTTATGCCCCGAAAAACAGCGTGGAAGCCGAAACCGAATGGAACAGCCGCGAGTTGATCGGATGCAGGGTGTTTAATGGCGACTCGGAACTCGGACCGGTTACCGACATCATACAATCCGGCCTACAGGAATTGCTGCAGATTGATTACCGGGGACAGGAACTCCTTTTGCCCTTGCAGGATGAACTGGTAGCCCATTATGATGCGGAAGCCAAAACGCTGGTGATGGAACTTCCGGAAGGACTGCTCGATCTATAACCCCTTCACCCGAACCGGATTTTTGTACCTTCCCGTTGGACGCATTCTTCATCCATACCGACATCCATACTTATCCATACCCAAATAAACCCACCCGGCAGGCCGCCGGCAAGCAGAGAATTTTATGCGTATCGATATTCTTACCGTAGTACCGGAAAACATAGAAGGCTTTCTCACTACTTCCATACCCGGAAGAGCCGCTGCCAAGGGAAAACTGGAACTGCAGCTCCATAACCTGCGCGACTACGCCACCAACAAATACCGGCAGGTCGACGATTACCCCTTCGGAGGTGGAGCAGGTATGGTGATGATGATTGAACCCATAGTGGCCTGTATCGAAAAACTGCAGACAGAACGCAGCTACGACGAAGTGATATATATGTGTCCCGACGGGGAAACGCTGAACCAGGGAATGGCCAATCGCCTTTCTACTCTGGGCAACCTGCTGATCCTCTGCGGCCACTACAAAGGGGTGGACGAGCGGGTGAGGGAACATTTTATCACCCGGGAAATATCCATTGGCGATTATGTGCTGAGTGGTGGAGAGCTGGCAGCAGCCGTACTTGCGGATGCCGTGGTCAGGCTCATCCCGGGAGTGATCTCCGATGAGGAATCGGCCCTGAGCGATTCGTTCCAGGATAACCTGCTGGCACCGCCCGTCTATACGCGTCCCGCAGAATTCCGCGGCTGGAACGTGCCGGAAGTTTTGTTAAGCGGTCATGCCAAAAACATCGAAGACTGGCGCCACGAACAATCGGAGCAAAGAACCCGTACCCGCAGGCCGGACCTTCTGAAATAACCGTTGTGGGATAGTAAGGAGAGTATCAGCAGAATATCAGAGGCATATCAGCGGAATACAAAGCCCCGGCTGGTTCCGTCGTCTACATAATCCACTTCCATACCTGCAATGTATAGACTTTCTCCTTTGCGGATCAGTACCTTCAGGTCTTCTATTTCATACACTTCATCCTGATCCTGCTGTGTGTCAAAGCCGATGGTTTTTTCCACTACCATACATCCCTTGCCGCCTTTTACCCCAACCCTCAGGAAGGTGTTTTCATCGAGCTGCATGGATTTGCGGAGTTTCCGGATCTGTTCCAGGGCCCTTGTGCTGAATGCAAGCGGAAGTGACATAATGCTGCAAATTTAAACATTAATCGCCCGGCTTTTTGTTCATTTGCAATACAATCGCGATAATCGGAGACTTATGGATTGGATGAATCTTGCACTGGAGATCCTCAAACTCACCATACCCGCACTGGCGGTATTTCTGGTGACGTATTATGTATTGAAACAATACCTCGACAACGACTACCAAAAAAGGGCGCTTGAGCTCAGGAGCAAAAACGGAAGCTCGGTAATTCCGGTGAAGATGCAGGCCTACGAACGGATGGTGCTCTACCTGGAGCGGATCCATCCCAGCAATATCCTGGTTAGGCTGACCACCCCAACCCAAACCGCTCAGCAGCTTAAAAACGAACTGCTTTACGCTATCAATGAAGAGTATGACCACAACGTGGCGCAGCAACTGTATATCTCCCCCCAATCCTGGAAACTTATCCGGGTAGTCAAAGAACAGATGCTGCAAATGATCAACCAGTGTTATCTGGAACTGGATGCCAGTGCCAGCGGAGTTGATCTTAGCAAGGCCATACTCGACAGGATCATCAAGGATGAAGAAGTTCCCACCGAAAAGGCCATCGAATTTCTCAAGAAGGAGTTCAAACTGGTTTTTGACTAATCCTCAATAGCTTTGATTTCAAAATTTACGCATGATACCCAGACAGACTGGCTTCAGCGGGCAGAGAAGGAGCTCAAAGGAAAAGCCCCTGAAAGTCTGAACTGGAAGAACAGTACCGGACTGGAATTCAAACCGTACTACAGTTACGAATCCCAGCACAGACGTTATCCTGTGCTGCATTCCAGGAACGAGAGTTCCTGGGATATCTACGAAGAGATTCGTGTGGATCAGGTAGCAGAAGCCAATGCACTGGCGCTGCGGGTGTTGAACGAAGGAGCCACAGGGCTTCGTTTCGTATGGAATACCCCCAAAGCTGCCGACCTTCCGGCACTGTTGAAGGACATTGGGCTGCCTTATATACAAAGCGCCTTTGTGGTGCCGGTTTCCAGCTATCCCGATTTCTGCCTGATGCTGGCCGAGTATGTCCGGAGACAGGGTTATGACGCCCAGCATATCGAAGGGTATATCCAGGCCGATTGTTCCGGCTTGAAAAACGGAAAGGAACTGGCCGGACTACTCGATTCCTATGTGGCTATTATTCCTGCAGTATCTGCTGCCCTGAAAGGGTATCGCCTGCTGGTGATGGATGCTGCCAGTATGGGTATCGCCGGGTTACGCAGCCATGAAGAGCTCGGGCTGGCCCTGGCCTGGTTCAGGGAATGGATTGAGCAACTGGAACAGCAGGGGGTGAGCTATGCTCAGGTGCCCCGGCTCTGGCAGCTGAACCTGAGCGTGGGCAGAGAATACTATACCGAACTCTGCAAATTCCGGGTGGTCGGTCACCTGCTTAGCCTGGTGGGTGATGCCTATGCCCGTTATAACCCGATGTATATCCATGCCCAGGTCAGAGAATGGTACCTGAGTCCGATGGATCGGTACAATAACCTCCTGCGTCTTACCACGTCCTCCATGAGTGCGATCCTGGGGAACTGCAACGGACTCCAGCTTCCGGCATTCTCGGATAACTCCGCCGATTCCGAAGGGTTTGTGCGTAGAATAACCCGGAACATCCAACTGGTGCTGCACCATGAATCCTGGATAGGAGAGGTTACCGATCCTGCCGCAGGATCCTATTTTATGGAAGAGATGAGTTTCGCCCTGGCCGAACAGGCCTGGGACTTTTTCCTGGATATCCAGGATAAGGGGGGCTTATCCTCCTACCTGAAAAAGGGATACCTCGATGAACAGTTGAAATCCAATCGTGAGGAATTGCGTGAGGAAATAGGGAAACGCAAACAGTTTTTCCTGGGAGTCAATCAATATCCCAATACAATGGAAAACCTCCCTGATTATCAGGAGAACAACCACAACCTGCTTCATGCCCTGCACCTTGCCGAACCTTTTCTGGCTTTGAAGCACGAAGGCAGGCAAAAAAAGGCGGTGTTGCTGAAATACGGGAATCTGGCCATGCGGAATGCACGGGCAGGTTTCGCCGCGAATTTCCTTCAATGCGGAAACTGGCTTACCGAAGAACGGCTTTGGGAAGGCGGGGAACTCCCGCTTGCCGATATGCTTGTTTTATGTGCCGCAGACGAGGATTACCCGTCTTTGCTGGAACGTTTGCCGGATACGGGAAAGACACGGTTGATACTCGCCGGTAATCCCGGGGAGAAAGAAGCCGAATACCGAAATATGAGGGTGGATGATTTTATTCATGTACGGACCCCACTCTACGAGACTTTAAAACGATGGGAGGAGACGGATAATGCCTAAGCACTTTACAAAAGCCGACCTGAAGTTTGTTGCACAGCAGGACCGGCAGAATGGAGAGACTGTTTCCACTCCGGAGGGTATTCCGCTTAAACGTACTTATTCCGCCGCCGATCGTGAAGGTTTGCCCCAGCTGCCTTATGGTGCCGGGAAGACCCCGTATCTGCGCGGACCCTATGCGTCCATGTACGCCATCCGGCCCTGGACCATCCGGCAATATGCCGGTTTTTCTACGGCTGAAGAATCCAACGCTTTTTACCGCAGAAACCTGGCTGCAGGCCAGAAAGGACTTTCCGTTGCTTTTGACCTGGCCACCCATCGGGGTTATGACTCCGATCACCCGCGTGTGGTAGGAGACGTAGGAAAAGCGGGTGTGGCCATTGATTCGGTGGAGGACATGAAGATCCTCTTTGATCAGATCCCCCTCGATGAGATGTCGGTTTCCATGACCATGAACGGAGCCGTATTGCCGGTCATGGCCTTTTATATCGTGGCTGCAGAAGAGCAGGGCGTGAGCCCGGAACAGCTGGCCGGGACCATACAGAATGACATCCTTAAGGAGTTCATGGTGCGGAACACGTATATCTATCCGCCAAGACCCTCCATGCGCATCATTGCGGATATTTTCGCCTATACCTCGAAACGGATGCCCCGTTTCAACAGCATCTCCATATCCGGCTACCACATGCAGGAAGCCGGGGCCACGGCCGATATAGAGCTGGCATATACACTGGCGGATGGGTTGGAATACCTGAAAACCGGACTTGAAGCCGGTTTGTCGGTGGATGAATTTGCTCCCAGGCTCTCCTTTTTCTGGGCCATTGGGATGAATCATTTTATGGAGATCGCCAAAATGCGGGCAGGCAGGATGTTATGGGCCGAACTGGTTTCAGCCTTCAACCCGCAAAATCCGAAATCCATGGCTTTGCGTACCCATTGCCAGACCTCGGGATATAGCCTCACGGAGCAGGACCCGTTCAATAATGTGGCGCGTACCTGTATCGAAGCGCTGGCAGCTGCCTTCGGAGGAACACAAAGCCTTCATACCAATGCCCTCGACGAGGCCATTGCACTTCCCACCGATTTTTCAGCGCGGATTGCCCGGAATACGCAGATCTACCTGCAGGAAGAATGCGGGATCACCAAGGTGGTAGACCCCTGGGGAGGATCGGACTATGTGGAAAGCCTGACGGCCGGCCTGATGGAAAAAGCCCGTAAGCACCTTGCAGAAATAGAGGAACTCGGCGGAATGACCAAAGCCATTGAAACCGGGGTGCCTAAGATGCGTATCGAAGAAGCCGCTGCTCGCCGGCAGGCCAGGATTGATGCCCGTAAAGAGATCGTAGTGGGCGTAAACCGCTACGAAACGGAAGATGCCGGAAGTCTGGATATCCTGGAAGTAGACAACAGCAAAGTCAGGGAATCGCAGATACGGAGGCTGGAAGCGTTGAAGGCATCACGTAACGAAGCAGAAGTTAATGCAGCCCTGGAAGCCCTGGAAAAAGCGGCCGCCGGAAACGAGAACCTGCTCGAACTGGCGGTGGACGCTGCCCGGAAAAGAGCTACCTTAGGAGAAATATCGCTGGCTCTGGAAAAAGTATTCGGACGTTACCAGGCGACAATACGCTCCATCAGCGGGGTATATTCCAAAGAGATTCAAATGGACGAAGAATTCCTGCAGGCCAGGAAGCTGGCTGATGCCTTCGAAGCCAAAGAAGGAAGAAGGCCCCGTATTATGGTGGCCAAAATGGGGCAGGACGGTCACGACCGCGGTGCCAAGGTCATTGCCACCAGTTTTGCAGATCTGGGCTTTGATGTAGATATCGGTCCACTGTTCCAGACACCGGCAGAGGCAGCCCTGCAGGCTGCTGAGAATGATGCCGACATCCTTGGGGTTTCGAGTCTGGCAGCCGGTCATAAAACCCTGGTTCCCGAAGTTATTGCCGAGCTGAAAAAGCTGGGCAGGGAAGATATGATGGTAGTGGTAGGTGGGGTTGTTCCCCGTCAAGACTATGACTACCTGTATGAAAAGGGAGTGAAACACGTGTTCGGCCCGGGAACCATAATCTCCAAAGCCGCCATTCAGATCCTGGAGGATATGCTTAAGGAGCATGCCTAAACGCCTGTCCATATCAGCTTACCGCGACGGGGTATTGTCCGGCGACCGGGTAACCCTGGCCCGTGCCATTACGCTGATAGAAAGCAGACTGGATTCCGACCAGGAGCTTGCCGAGGAACTGCTGGCCCAACTCATGCCCCATACCGGTGGCTCGATGCGAGTAGGGATCAGTGGCGTACCCGGAGTAGGAAAGAGCACGTTTATCGATGCCCTGGGCACTTACCTCACCGAAGAAAAAAAGCAAAAACTGGCTGTTCTGGCCATAGATCCCAGTTCAGGACTGAGTCGTGGAAGTATTCTCGGAGACAAGACCCGCATGGCTCGTCTGTCAGTGAATCCGATGGCCTTTATCCGTCCCTCAGCCTCCGGGGGAACCCTTGGAGGGGTGGCGGCGCGCACCCGTGAATCCGTCCTGCTGTGTGAAGCAGCCGGATACGACTGGGTGATTGTGGAAACAGTAGGGGTGGGGCAGAGTGAAACCGTGGTCAGGGAAATGGTGGATTTTTTCCTGCTCCTTATGCTGGCCGGAGCCGGGGATGAGCTGCAGGGGATCAAGCGGGGCATTATGGAGATCTGCGATGGCCTGTTCATTAACAAAGCCGATGGAGAGAATGAACGTGCAGCAAAACGGGCTGCAGCCGATTACTCTTCTGCTCTGCACCTGTTCAGGGAGCAGGAATCGGGGTGGATACCCAAAGTAGGAACGGTATCTTCCATAGAAGGGAAAGGGATTGACGAAGTCTGTGAAGTGCTGGAGCAATACAGACGGCAAACAACGTCCAACGGTTTTTTCGACCAAAACCGGACTCGTCAGGAAACCGGTTGGCTGGAGGATATGATCGAAGAGGCCCTTCTCCGTGATTTCAGCCGTTTCCGTCAGCAGGACCCTGCCTGGGGCCGTATCCTGGACCAGCTCGGAAACTCCGTAATACCCGTACGTACTGCATACCGCCAGGCTATGGAGGCGATAAGAGCGCGGAAATAGACTGCGCTGGCAACGCTGGTTGCAAAGGGAAGATGAAGCCTATCGGATCGAATCCCGATCCATTGTCCCCCAGTTTTACCCGGTGATTCCCAGGCCCTGAGCAAAGGCAATTATTTTTTAACTTTTATCTCTCTTCCGATTGCTGTTAATTGCACCCCCTTTGTGGATAAAATGAGTCGTTCCATCATCCATATACTGCTTCTGAAAGCCTTGGTACTGCTGGGTTCCTGCGGGGTCTGGCAGGTGGAATACGTGGAGCCTGAGTACTATTCGGTGGATAAACTCCCGGAAGACTCGGTTATGCTTCGCCATATTCTCCCCTATAAAACCAGTATTGACAGCAGCATGGGGGTGGTACTCGCCCAATTGCCCTTCGATCTGCAAAAAGGAAAACCCAATGGCAGCCTCGGATTATGGATGGCTGATGCCTGCTTGCGCCAATGTGAGCGTTATGACGGGATCAAAGCCGATGTAGCCATACTCAACCAGGGAGGTATCCGCAGGCCTTACCTGAAAGCGGGCCCGGTAACCCTGGGTGATCTCTACGAGCTCATGCCCTTTGAAAACCGGCTTATTCGTATTCGGATGACGGGGGAGCAGTTGCAGGAAGCGCTTGAATACACCGCAAGAAGGGCGGATGCCCTGGGAGGTGCCGGTGTATGGATACAGGATACTGCGGTGGTAAAGATCGAGGTGGGAGGTAAACCCCTGGACAAACAGGCTACCTACCTGGTACTTTGCAACGACTATATGTACAACGGAGGCGATGGGTACGGCCTTCTGCAACAATCCGATGACCTCACGGACCTCGGACTTTTACGGGAAGCTTTTATTGAAGATATACGGCAACTGGAACCGGAACAACTTCCGGAAGCCGGAGCCCAAAGAATCGTGTATCAGCCATGATGGATCGCAGGAAATTCATACGTGAGGTAGGTACGGTATCGGCTGGAATGCTGTTTACCCCCGCTTTGCTGCAAGCAGCAAGCGCTGATGAACTGGTGATTCTGCATACTAACGACTGGCACAGCAGGATAGAGCCCTTTCCTATGGACGGTGGCAAGCTGCAGGGCCTGGGCGGAGCAGCCAAACGAGCAGCGTTGATCAGTGAGATCCGGAAAACAAACAAACACGTGCTCCTGCTGGATTCCGGAGACATATTCCAGGGAACTCCTTATTTCAACGTGTATGGTGGGGAACTGGAGTTCAAGCTGATGAGTGAGATGGGGTATGATGTTGCCACCCTGGGTAATCATGATTTTGATGCCGGGATAGACGGTTTGCTGAAACAGCTTCCGCATGCCGGTTTTGATTTTGTAAATGCCAATTACGATTTCAGCGATACGGCTCTGGCAGGGAAATTCAGTCCGTATAAGATCATCCGTAAAGGCCCCTGGAAGATCGGGGTGTACGGGGTGGGTATAGAATTGAACGGACTGGTACCCGATGCTCTTTTCGGAGGTACTCGCTACCTGGATCCTATTGCCGAGGCCAGGAAAGTGGAGAAGGTATTGAAAGAGGAGGAAGATTGTGACCTCGTGATCTGTTTGTCACACCTTGGGTACAACTACTCAGGAAATAAAGTTTCGGATCATACCCTGGCTGCCGAAACGGAAAATACCGATCTGATACTCGGAGGGCATACCCACACGTTTTTAACTCAACCCACCGAAGTTGTCAACAAAAAAAGCCGCGTGGTTATCATTAATCAGGCCGGCTGGGCGGGGGTGATTCTTGGAAGACTGGACATAGCGTGGAAGCGCGGCAGAATCGCCGCTAAGCCGCGAAATTCTATGTTAAAAGTTTCTTAAAATTCAACCCTGTTTGATTTTTTTATTAAGATTTTTAAAAACAATTTTACGAACCGATTGCCGAATATGTCTACTCAAATGGAAATGACCTGTGAAACCGTGTGGCAAAGCTGCCTGAAGCTGATTAAGGACAACGTTAATCCGCAGAGCTTTAAGACATGGTTTGAACCGATCAAGCCCATTAAGCTGGAGAATAAGGTGCTAACCATTCAGGTACCCTCGCAGTTCTTTTACGAGTGGCTGGAAGAACATTATGTGACCCTGCTGAGAAAGACTCTGAAACAGGAGCTGGGTCCAAGTTCCCGCCTGGAGTACAACATCATTGTGGAGAACGGGGCAAGCGGAAATAAACCGTACACCATCAATGTCCCAACCAATAATGCAGCCCGTTCGGAGCAGAATGAAGTGGGGCTTCCGCTGAATATCAGCACCAATATCAAGAACCCTTTTATCATACCGGGGTTGAAAAAGGTGAATATCGATTCCCAACTCAACCCCAATTATACGTTTGAGAATTTTATAGAAGGCGATTGCAACCGGCTGGCCCGTTCTGCCGGATTTGCCGTTGCCAACAAACCCGGTGGCACTGCCTTCAACCCCCTGATGGTTTTTGGCGGTACTGGATTGGGCAAGACCCACCTTGTACATGCCATTGGTAACCACATCAAACAGATCAACAAAAACAAAGTGGTGCTGTATGTTTCCGCCGAGAAATTCATGAGCCAGTTCATCGATTCGGTAAAGAACAACAGCAACAACGATTTTGTAAATTTTTACCAGTACCTCGATGTACTGATCATCGATGACGTACACTTCTTCTCCAAAAAAGAGAAGACCCAGGAAATATTCTTCCAGATATTCAACCACCTGCACCAAAGCGGGAAACAGCTGATTCTTACCTCCGACAGGGCCCCGAAAGACCTTAAGGATATGGATGAGCGTTTGCTCTCCCGTTTTAAGTGGGGGCTCAGCGCCGATTTGCAGGTCCCCGACTTTGAAACACGGGTGGCTATCCTGGAGCATAAGATGTACACGGACGGGATCACCCTCAACCGGGAGGTAGTGGAATATGTGGCCCACAGCATCGATACCAATATCCGCGAACTGGAAGGAGCACTGATCTCCCTGTTGGCCCAGGCTTCCCTGAACCGCAAAGAGATCGATCTGGACCTCGCCAAGCAGATCCTGAAGAATTTTGTCAAGAACGTTTCCAAGGAAATTTCCATCGAATACATCCAGAAGCTGGTCTGCGACTACTTCGGGATCAGTATCGATCAGGTGAAAAGCAAAACCCGGAAACGTGAGATCGTGCAGGCCCGCCAGATTTCCATGTACTTCGCAAAAGACCTCACCAAATCATCCCTTAAAACCATTGGAATGCACTTCGGAGGCCGTGACCACTCTACCGTTATCCATGCCTGCCAAACGGTAAACGACCTAATGGAGACCGACAAGAAATTCCGCTCTGACGTCGAAGAACTTTCCAAACGAATTAAAATTAACACCCTCTGATCCCTACAAACGCATATAAAAAAGGACAATTGACATATGTCTGTGCGTCCTTTTCTTCGTTATAAAGCAGGCACAGGATCGTTATTTGCTTAGATTTCCCTCAATGATTTTCCCCAATCGACTATTATTACTGCTGCTGAGCTTCCTGCTTGTGCGCACCGTGGGTGACGCCGCCGCAGGTGGCGAAGGGGGAGGACCGCTTGAAGCACGGCGCATCCATGAGGCTTCACAGATCGATTCTTTCCTGACCAAACTGAATAAAAGCGGGTATTTTAACGGGACCGTTTTGGTAGCCCGGAACGGAGAACCCGTCTATTTCAAATCTTTCGGGGTTAGTAACCTCAAAACCCAGGAGCCCATTACCAATGACATGCCCTACCAGATGGCCTCGGTAAGCAAACCGGTGACTGCAGCGGCCATTATGCTCCTGGTACAACGCGGGGAAGTGAACCCGGAAGACAAGATCAGCAAATACTTCCCGGAACTGGTATACTACCATCGGGTGAAGGTGAAACACCTGCTTACCCATACCTCTGGACTTCCGGAATACATCTACCGGGCAAAAGTCTGGTGGGGGAAAGACGACCAGTTTATGGGTAACGATGAGCTGATCGGGTTCTTGGCGAAAAAACGCTACCGCCTGGCTTTTACACCGGGAGGCAAATATGCATACTGCAATACCAATTATGCCCTGCTGGCTTCCCTGGTGGAACGGGTGACCGAAGAGAAATTCGCGGATTTTGTCGATCGAGAGATCTTCGAGCCCCTGGGAATGTGCCATTCCTTCATTTTCACCCCCGAACGCGACAGCGCAGCGGCATCCCGGATTACCAGCTATCACTGGACCGGTCGCTACTGGAAAGAATACGGTTTCGATTACCGCAACGGAGTGGTGGGCGATAAAGGTTTGTTCTCTACCGCTGATGATATGATGAAATTTGCCATGGCCTTTCATTACGACTGGCTCTGGTGCAATGAAACCTGTCAATCCATCTTTACCAAAACCGATGTTTGGGGCGCTCATGATTCCGAATACGGCTATGGATGGAGAATGCGGGAGTGGGACAGCATGCAGGTAGTGCTGCATTACGGGTTCTGGAACAGCTTCCGCACCGGTCTTATCCAATTTCCCGAATCTAAAGTGACCCTGGTTATCCTCAATAACTTTACGGGTGGACGGGGAAGCCGGGTAAACAACCGCGAGCTGATCATCGATGAGATCATGAAGGTGATGTTCCCTGAACCAACGGAGCAGCCGGTACTTGCCGATCAGAATGAAGCTCCTGCAGATACCACCGATGAGGAAATGCCGCAGGAAGGCGGAGGTGAGGATTCGGAACCCTGAATTGCCTTTCCGGAAGAATCCCTGCATTTTTGAACAACAGCATTGAACAGATACAATGGGAAGAGCATTTGAATTCCGCAAAGCGCGGAAAATGAAGCGTTGGGACGCAATGGCCAAAGGCTTCACCCGCATGGGCAAGGAGATTGCCATGTCCGTAAAAGCCGGTGGTCCTGATCCGGACACCAATGCGCGCTTGCGTGTGGCCATACAGAACGCCAAAGGGATTAACATGCCCAAAGACCGCATTGAGGCGGCAATTAAAAGGGCATCTTCCAAGGATGAAAAGGACCTGGAAGAAATAGTATACGAGGGTTACGGGCCTAACGGCGTTGCCATCCTTATCGAATGCGCAACCGATAACACCACCCGCACAGTGGCTAATGTCCGCAGCTATTTCAACAAAGCGGGAGGCTCTTTGGGAAAAACGGGTTCACTGGATTTTATTTTTACCCGCAAAGGGGTGTTTAAGATTAAGGCGGAAGGTCAGGATATGGAAGAACTGGAACTGAACCTGATCGATTTTGGTCTCGATGAGATCCAGCAGGAAGAGGACCTGCTCTTCCTCTATACACCCTTCGAAGAATTTGGCAATATGGCCAAAGGCCTCGAAAGTATGGGGATTGAAGCCATCTCTGCAGAACTGCAGCGTATCCCGCTATCCGAAACCGAAGTCCCCGAAGAAGCGGTGGAGGATGTCATCAAGCTCATCGAAAAGATTGAGGACGATGACGACGTGCAGAACGTTTACCACAACATGAAGTAATTTTAAGGCCTTAACACGCAAGGCGATACGAAAAAAACGTTTTCGAATTGCTGTGTGGTTTGGATTTATAAATAATGGGCGCATACCTTCGCGCCCAGTTCTTAACGATCATCTTATCCAGAAAGACAGAGGGAATTGACCCGATGAAGTCTTAGCAACCCCCGAAAGGGAAGGTGCTAATTTCAACCCCGTTGAAGGGGAAAGATAAGTTAGAAATAGCAGTAAATAATTCGCGCGATATTGAATTGCTCTTCTGACTTGTCGGAGGAGCTTTTTTTTGCTCCCTCCGGTAAGTTCTGCCCTGAAACTGCTGGTGAGATGATTTCTTTTTTAACCCTAAAAGTAATTATCAGCATGAAAGAGCAAACAAAAATTCTTCACAGTATTCCGGTTGATCCGCTTACCGGCGCAGTATCCGTACCCATCTATCAAACCTCAACTTTTGTTCAGGAAGCTCCGGGGATTCACCGGGGTTTCGATTATGCCAGAAGCAACAACCCAACCCGAAAAGTGCTGGAAGACCTGATTGCCGGATTGGAAAACGGGACTGCCGGATTTGCCTTTGCAAGTGGGCTGGCAGCTATCGATGCCGTTGTGAAACTCCTTAACACGGGGGATGAAATCCTGGCTGTGGATGATTTGTATGGAGGAGCATACCGCCAGTTTACCCAGATTTACAGCCGGCTGGGAATAAAATTAAAGACCTGCGACATGTCCGATCCCGATAACGTAGCAGCAGCCATCACCCCGGATACACGGCTTATCTGGCTGGAAAGTCCCAGTAACCCGACACTGAAAATTGCCGATATCAGCCGTATCGCAGCCATTGCCAGGGAGAATGGCCTGTTACTCTGCGTGGACAATACCTTTGCCAGCCCTGTTTCTCAGAAACCCATCGGACTGGGTGCTGATCTGGTCATCCATTCCGCAACCAAATACCTGGGGGGGCATAGTGATCTCATCGCCGGACTTGTTGTTACGGCAAACCGGGAGCTGGCAGATCAGGTCAAATTTATCCAGAATGCCAGCGGTTCCATACTGGCTCCGCTTGACTCCTGGCTGGTAATCCGGGGCATAGAAACATTGTCCCTGCGTGTGGAGAAGCATGCAGAGAATGCACTAAAAGTGGCCCGGTTTCTTGACGCGCATCCATTGGTGTCCAGGGTGTATTATCCGGGCCTGGATTCTCACCCCAACCATGCGGTGGCGAAGAAACAACAACGGTATTCCGGTGGAGTGCTTAGCTTTGACCTGGTCAGTGATGATGCGGAACAGGCGGCATTTCTCGTGGCCAATACCCGTCTGTTCAAACTTGCAGAAAGTTTGGGGGGGGCTAAAAGCCTGCTTTGTCTCCCGGCACAAATGACCCATAAATCCACTCCCAGAGAGGTCCGTTATGCCAGTGGAGTAAGCGATAGCCTGATCCGTTTGTCGGTGGGTCTGGAAGATGCCGGTGATTTGATCGACGATTTGCAAAATGCCCTGAGTTTATTGGAAACAGTCAAGAGAAAGGAGGCCTTGGTATGAAGCACACCAAAGTGAAGATCGGGCTTTTCGGGTTTGGTTGCGTGGGTTATGGTTTCTATCAGGCAATTAAGAAAAGCAATACGGATGCGGAGATTTGTCGGGTTGTAGTAAAGAATCCCAACAAAGAGCGTCCCGTTCAGGATATGTCTTTTTGTTATGACCCGGCCACCATTCTTGAAGATCCGGAGATCAACGTAGTGGTAGAGCTAATTGATGATGCGGAGGGTGCCTATACCCTGGTGCGGGAAGCCCTGACCCGGGGTAAGGCCGTGGTGAGTGCTAATAAGAAGATGATTGCCACTCACTTGCCGGAACTACTTGCTTTACAAGAGAAATACGGGGTTCCGTTGCTTTACGAGGCAGCCTGTTGCGCGGCAATTCCCATCATCCGGAATCTGGAGGAGTATTTCGGATACGATTCGCTGGACTCCCTGGAAGGGATTGTCAACGGATCCACCAATTATATCCTGACCCGTGCTTACCGGGGCGGACTAAGTTTTCAGGAGGCATTGGATGAAGCCGTGGAATTGGGATACGCCGAAAGTGACTCTTCCCTGGATACCGGTGGCTATGATGCTTATTTCAAGTTGCGGATACTGGCTGCACATGCTTTTGGTTTGTTGACGGGACCGGAAGAAGTTTTCTTTTCAGGTATTGATGCATTGGGGGATACGGAATTCCGGTATGCACTGGACAATGGCTACCGGATCAGGTTACTTGCCCGGGTATTCCGAACAGGGTCTGATTCCTGTGCCGGTTTTGTATTGCCCAGCTTTGTGCCTGCAGACCATCCTTTGTATGAAGTTGATGGGGCCGACAATGCCATTGTAACCGAGGCTCCGTTTTCCGGCAGGCAGGTGTTTCGTGGCAAAGGAGCCGGGGCTTTTCCTACGGCTTCGGCAGTGGTCAATGATGTGCAGGCCCTGGCGGCAGGCTATCATTACCGGTACCAAAAGCTGAACGTTAGGAATGGAAATTCATGGGGAGGTACCCTCTGCCTGAAACTGATGCTCGCTTACCGCGATGGAAGCGAAACGGAGTTTGAGTCCTTTTTCGATAGGGTGGAGGAGCGTTGCAGAAATAAGCAAGGGGGCTACCTGATCGGTACAATCGGGCTTGCTTCCTTATACAAGTTGAAGCAGGACTACGGGAGCCGGATATCCCTGGTTTTGTTCGATGTAGCTTAAGGGCATAAAAAAATCCCGGTTGAAAGGCCGGGATTTTTTATGTGTTTCGGTGTAAGAATTACTTCTTGCCGGCAGCAGCGGCAGCAGCGTCGTTGGCAGCCTGACGGGTAGCACGGGTGGCTTCCACTGTAAGGATGGCAATGTTCGGAGCATGCAGCAGCTCAATGTTGTTTACCTGGATATCTTCGATTTTAATGGATTTACCCAGTTCTACATGGTTGATGTTCACGTCGATCGCATCGGGAAGGTCATTCAACATGCCTTTGATACGTACCTTTTTCAGCTTTACAGCCAGACGTCCACCGGCACGTACACCGGGAGAGTTACCTGTAACACGGGTCGGAACAGACACCACTACTGGCTTATCCTCCTTAACTTCGAGAAAATCCACGTGAATGATGGAATCATTCACCGGGTGGAACTGAATCTCCTGTACAATCGCTTTGTACGACTTGTCTCCCAGCTCCAGCTTCACCAAGTAGGTGTTAGGCGTGTAGATGAGGTTTTTGAAGTCGTCACGGTACACGGAAAAATTCACCTGGCTTTCTCCTCCGTAGAGGACGCAGGGAACTTGACCGGCTTCGCGCAAAGCTTTTGAGGATGAGGTACCCACCGAGTCTCTTTCAAGGCCTTTCAGCAGTATAGTTTTCATTAAATAGAATTTAGGGGCGCAAATTTAAGGAAGGTTGGTAAGAATTACTAATCTTAAATAGATTGCTGATGGAACCGTACTCCACCACATTCCGGATCGCGTCTGCAAACAGCGGAGCGGAGCTCAGGACGCGGATCTTGGAAGATTCTCTTTTAAGGGGAATGGTATCACAAACCACCAACTCGTCCAATACGGAGCCCTCGATATTTTCGTAGGCTTTCCCGGAAAGCACCGGATGCGTACAGAAAGCCCTTACCGATCTTGCTCCCTTATCCTTCATCATTTTAGCCGCCAGGCAAAGGGTATTGCCGGTATCCACAAGGTCATCGACGATCACAATATCCGCTCCGTCAACATCTCCGATCACCGTCATGCCGGCCACTTCATTGGCCTTTTTCCGCTCCTTGTTACAAACCACCAGGTCGCAGTTCAGCATATTGCTGAAGTAACGGGCGCGGGGTGTTCCGCCCATGTCCGGTGCGGCAATGGTTAGGTTTTCCAGTTTCAGGTTATTGATATAAGGGATGAAGATCACGGAAGCGTCCAGGTGATCCACGGGAATGTCGAAAAAGCCCTGGATCTGTGCCGCGTGTAAGTCCATGGTCATGATCCGGTGTGCGCCCACAGCCATCAGGATATCGGCAATCATTTTGGCACCGATAGCTACACGAGGCTTGTCTTTACGGTCCTGACGGGCCAGTCCGTAATAGGGGATAACCGCCGTGATATAATGTGCCGATGCTCTTTTTGCCGCATCGATCATCAACAGCAGTTCCATCAGGTTGTCAGACGGAGCAAAGGTGCTCTGCACAAGAAACACGTCGCAGCCTCTAACGCTTTCCAGGAAATTGGGCTGAATTTCGCCATCGCTGAATTTGGAGATGCTGACATCGCCAAGAGGCTGACCGAAATGGTCAGCAATTTTGGTGGCAAAGTAGTTCGACTCGGTTCCGGAGAAGATTTTAACGGGGTTTTTGTATGCAGTTGTCACGGCGAGTAGGTTAAGATGCTGCAAAGGTAAGGAAAGCAGAGGCTTATTAGATTTTTGTGAATAAATAGTAAAGAACTTGTTCCGGTGCAGCGCATACTGCAACTACAGAAGGGAAGAATCCGTCTGCTTTTACGTTATTTGGATACATGAAGAAGCTTTTCCTTGCTTTTCTGGGCATTTTATTGGGGTGTATGGATGGATATTCACAATCGGACTGGATCAGTTTCGACCTCATCAGCGGTAGCAATTATTCTTCTTTCGAACGGCAGATACCGCTTCGTTTGCCTTACCGCGACAGGCCGGCTGCCGGATTCATGTTTCAGTATTACCGCGACCCGGTCCATCTGCCCTTCAAGCTGGGAACAGGTTTGGGATACCTGCAGCGAAACGACCGATTCAAGGCAGGGATGCTTTGGGTACCATTGGGGGTTGACATCACGCACGGCAATGAATTCCGGGTAACCGTGGGAGGAGGCCTGGATCTGCGCTACCTGCTTTTTGAACAACTGGATACTGCCGGCAATCCCGATCGGGACCCGGAAAGGTTTACCCTGGGTTACCACGTAAAGGTCGGGGGAAGTTACCGACTGAGTGAGGGACTTTTCCTGACCGCCGCCTTGCAGGTAAATGCCGATCTCACTCCCTATTTCCATTATGAAGGCCAGTCGCTCCCTCCGAATGTCTATACCTACAGGTTTCCGGTATATGGTAACGATGTTCTGATCCGCCTGGGAATTCGAAAGCGCTTATGAAAAGTTTTGTCCAAACGGCCGGATGGAAGCCTGTCGGGTTGGCACTGCTTCTGGCAGCTGTCTCCGGTTTTTTCTCCTGTTCGCAACACCCGGAGGAAAACGGGGAAAAGGAGCCGGAATTCATCTGCAGTCAGTCAGATATATACTACGATAAATGCGATTCTGTCGTGAGGTACCAGGATTCAACGGTGGTCTATTGTTCCGCTTGCGATACCCAGGTAGTATCCACCGGAATTTTGCGCTACCTGGTTTATGATTACCCGCTTACCGTACCCGATACCCAGTGGCAGGGGTATAACCGGGCAGCGGAACTGTTTCAGGCAGGAAAGTTCAAAGAGGCCCATAACCGGCTCAAAAACATGCTCGACTATCATTATCAGGCCCGTCCGGAAATGTTGAAACGTTTTACCGATTTGAATGATTACTGGAGGTACGAGAATAATATGGCCCTGCTGGCTTCACAGGCACATTGGCTGCTTGTGGAATCGGATTCGGCACTGGCCGTGTTAAGACCCTGTCTGAGTAACAGCGAAACCCATACTTGCGGGGTAAGGAAAAGGTATGCGGAGCTTTGTTCCATCCTTTACAATGAAACCGGGATAGAAGAAGAGCTTGATCGTGCAGCGGGCACCCTCCGGTATGAAGCAAAAATCGGGGGCATGGCGGGTTGGTATATCACGGTTTTCGGAGCAAACTGGCTCTTATCCGTAAATTCCCTTGAGGAGAAAATCACCCCAGAGGAAGCCACATCTCTGTTGAAAAAGGAATGGCAGGAATTAAGTGATGTGCCGGGGCTATATACTTCCGAATAGGGGCCTCCTTCCGGACTAGGGTTTTCGGTATAATATTGAGCTTACTGTTTTCGTACCAGCAAATAATGCCTTAAGGTATCGGGTGGTCCTACTGTGTATTCCAATTCCAATAATTCTACCGTGTTAATACCAATATTTTGAACGAGTTCAAACCTAACGCTTTTGCCAAAAGATCCTCCTTGTTGGCTGGAATCTATCCCGCATTCCAGCTGAATTTTTTTGCTGCCATTGAGTTCAATGACCTTTGTTGGTGTTTTCCACCAATATGTAAACCAATGGGGGTTTACTCCGTAAGCATAGTACTTCTTAGCCTCTCTATTCCCCAGATCAAGCATGGAATAGAGAAAATACCGATAACCCTTAACGTATCTTTTAACGCCCCCGTCAAAGACTTCCAAAACTAACTTTTCAGGAAGTAGGATATCCAGGTCTGAGTCTGCAATCTGTAGCTGACTAAAGGTATCCTGATTAATAATTGTATCGTTAATCCATTCCCATTGAACAGGTACTCCCTGGCTCTGGGTGTCTTTAAGGTCATATTGGAGGAATTCAAGAATTCCTCCGGGCTGGACATTTATCATTTCATAGGAATTAAAGGCAGGGCCCAATTCACCTCTCAGATAATCCGTATAATCAAAGTTCGTTTCCGAACGATCACAGCCCACTATTCCCCAACAGGCCAGGATTAGCGTCATTATGGATTTATTTGGTAAATACATATCCTATTTTTAACGTGTGCATATTGAAGTCAGGGTTGTGAATGAAAAGATTCCGGTAATCCTTGTTATATACCAGCTGTATGGATATTGGATCTCTTCCGGTTTGGTAGAAGGTATACGTGTAACCAATGAAAAAGGGGATGCTTTTTATCTTGAAATCCCATACACCGCTAACTATTCCGCCCAATGAAAGGACATTATTGTCCACAATATTATGCGATTCCGGACCGTCTGAAGTAATCCGTGGTTTTGTCAGGTACTGCAGATCAAGACCCAAACCCAAGACAAGGTTATATCGCCTAATTAGAAGACCGGAAGTAAGATACGTATGGTGGGAAAAGTATTTCAGGCTAGTATTGATTTTAAGCTCCGAGGGTTCAAGTTTTGGTTTGAGTGTATAATTAAAGGTCTTGAGCTCATATCCTACCTCATACCTGAATAGCCTTGTCGTTTTTCTTAAACCTATTCCGAAACAAAACCCGATGGTGTTATCGGGTTTTGATAGTAATGCGTCCTGGCTGATTTTAGTTGCCTGGGGATAGTATACAAAGTTTCGTTTCGGACTGATTTTGTTCACCCCGATATTCAAAGACAATTGAATTTGGGCCATTGAAGGCATGAAGGCCTTCAGCAAAGTGATCAGAAAAACAGTGCGTAGTATTCTCAAGATTCGTAGGATAGGACAAATTTAAAATCACCATTTGGTGTAGTTACTTCTACTTCATCGTATCCTGGTACCACAGGATTGGTGCTCCAATCTTGCCAATCAAGTGGGTCAATAACTGCGACAGTCACAAAATGGCCGGGACTTTCTGAATAGTTCGTTGCTTTTATCTTTCTTCCATTGACATCATAAATACCGAAGGGCATAAATTTAGACCAGTAGTCCATATCAATGCTCCAGAAACCATTACTTATAGTTAGTGTGTGTGTATGAAGTTGAGATCGGAAGAGCGTCGTGTAG
>CAXPEB010000097.1:0-8940 GCA_964215915.1 Bacteroidia bacterium | reverse complement strand
CGACGCTCTTCCGATCTCCTCCATTTCATCGAGGATGTCTTTGACAAATCCATCACCTATTTTCCAGAGGATCTGCATGATCTGTTCTTCTGCGCGGGTTAATTCTTTCATGAACTAATTTCTTAGTTCAAATGTATAACTAAGATCTTAGTTAAAGCAAGTGTTTCTTAAAAAAATTTTGTAGAAACAAAAAAACTCCCGGTCAATTCCGGGAGCTTTTCTTATTTATCCAGGTTCGCGGAAAATTGGTTCATGGCCTTCTCCAGGAAGGAGGCAAAGTCGGGAAAGGCATGTCCTTCCCTGCTGGTGAACCGCTCATCGGCTACATAGGTAGCTGCAAGACTGCGGTATTCTTCTGCGGCAAGGGCCTCACTCCTACCCCAGAATTGAGAGATCAGGGCATAGTGCCGGGCAATCTCCTTCTGCACCTTTTCGGAGGCCGGGTCTTCTTTTCGCAGCAGGAAAAGGCTATCCCAGCAATCCCTGAACTCGGTTTGCAGGGCATCAAATCCCTGCCTGCCCAACGCAGCCAGGCTGTCTTCGGATTGTTTTACTTTGTCCTCGCCGTATTTCTCCATGGCTTCATTCCGGTACGTGCTTCCTACTTCCTTCGGTAAGCCCGCATACAATTCTTCTGCTTTCATCGTAATCGTTCCTTTTTTCAATTCTTGCAGGGTTTTGTCCAGGGTGCGGATCAGTTGCCGGGTACGAAAATTCCGGTCGATAAGGGCTTTTCGCTGGGCTTCAAGTATGGATATCGGGGGGGGTCCGGCTTCGTCAAGCAACTCGTGAATACGGTGCAGGGGAATTTCCAGTTCCCGGTACACCAGTATCTGCTGCAGGCGCAGCAACTCATCCATACCGTACAAGCGATATCCCGATTCACTGCGAGACGCAGGCTTCAGCAGTCCCTGTTCATCATAATGATGCAGGGTTCGAATGCTAACGCCGGTCATTCCGGCCACTTCTCCTACGCTGTACAATTTTCCTTCTTTCATGCGCATGATGAAACAAAAGTAGACCCTGACGCCGCGTGAGGGTCAAGTACAAATTTTAGTTTTTCGAAATGGAATGCAGATTCTCCCGAATAACCGTAGCGATCTCTTCGGTGGGAAGGTCGTTCTCATCCTGCCCGAACGGATCCTCAATCTCTTCGGCGATCAGTTCCAGCGACGCAAGCACATAGAGCGTAAAAATCACGATAGGAATGAGGGCATACCCGTATTCGGCCACAAAGCCAAGGGGCATGGTCATGACATAAGCAAAGATGAATTTCTTGATGAAGATATTGTATGAATATGGAATCGGTGTTTTCTTGATCCGTTCGCAAGCTCCGCAGATGTCGGTAAGTTCGCGGAGTTCTTCATCGAGTATAC
Source organism: Bacteroidia bacterium (assembly GCA_964215915.1). Lineage (GTDB taxonomy): Bacteria > Bacteroidota > Bacteroidia > UBA8524 > UBA8524 > UBA8524. Next base: position 7,564 of record CAXPEB010000097.1, on the reverse strand, counting down.
GCAGTTGGTCGCCATCAATATGCTTATCCCTGTACCAAGTGTTGAGAATGGTATAAAGCTCATGCGCCAGGTGGTTGGGCTGATGGATGTCGGCAGGCAGCTCTTCCCATTTCCGGTTTTGCAGGTGTAAACGAAGCACCAGGGCATAGTCGGCAATGCGGCGGATGAACTGCTCCTTGTTCCCGGCTTCATCCGGAATAAGGGTACTTACCTTGATGGCAAGGTTGCGTGAGGCGTTGACCAGGGCGCCCCATTGTTTTCGTCCTTCCCACCAACGGTCGTAGGCCGTATTGGTACGGAATACCAGGAGCATGGAAATCACAAAGCCCAGCAACTGGTACATCAGGGAGGTGCTGGATTTGATGACCCGGAAAACTTCCAGCTCTATATACACGACTGTTGCGGTATAGAGCCCAACGGCGAGCATAACCCAGAACAGCCTGCGGAAGGTATCGCTTTTATGGAACTGGAAGATCAGTCCAAACCAGTCGCGGGGGTTATAGATCACCATATCCCGACCCTCCTTCTTTCCGTACTGCTATCTGTCTTTTCTTTTTCGTCCGGTTTCCATCGCCGGGGTGATTTTGCCAATTGGGGTAAACGCATCCTGTTCTTTTCTTCTCCGACCGTAATGTTCCGGTCAATTTTCGAAAATAACAAGCGGGCTTCACAATCGCCCCGGGTCAATCGGTGAGGGAGCTGAAAAAGCAGGGGTTTTAATTGCAGCCGAACTGGTAAACGTACCTTCCGGTAAATACACCATCCTGATCGTAGGATTTTTCTTCCAGGACATTCCCGTACTCATCCAGTTTTTCTACTGAGTAGTACCCCTGCACCTTCTGACCGTGGATATCCATAAAATGCCTTTCCCGCTCCAGATCACTTTTGTATTCAAACAGGTACGCACTCCTGCCACCGTTTTTATCCCGTGTGACCATGCTGTCCAACCGGTCTCCCGAATAATAGTAGAAGGTTTGCGTATTAATGTTCCCGGACCCGTCGTAATTGGTCATATGAAGGGTCTTACAAACCCTGACGGAACCCGTATCGGAAGGCGGATCCTGCTTTTCGGAACAGGCGGAAAACAAAAGGGGGAGTGTGGCAAAAACGAATAGAATCTTTTTCATACCGCAACGATAAAAGGTCCCGGGAATTCAACCGGTAACCTTATTCAGAAACGTCACGGTTTGTTTTGTCAACGCATCTCCTGTTTTCTATTAATGAAGAAAACCCAGCCCGAATCACCTTATATTAAGGTCCGGGCCTTTTCCAGGGCAGCTTCTATCCCGGAAACATCACTGCCCCCGGCTGTGGCATAGAAGGGCTGACCGCCACCTCCGCCCCGGATCTCCCTGGCCAGTTCCTTCACGATATTCCCGGCATGCAGTCCGCGTTCCTTCACCAATTCTTCGGATACGATCACGGAAAGCAGGGGTTTGTCGTTCAATTCGGCAGCTAGCACACAGAAGAGTTTATCCACTTCATTCCGTAACTGGAATGAGAGGTTTTTAAGCTGCTCGGCATTGGGAATCTCCACCCTGCCGATCAATACCTGCATTCCGTTGTGCAACTGCAGTTGTTCAAGGAGAGACTTTTTCAAACCCTGCGTTTTTTCCCCTTCCAGTTGCTCGAGCTTTTTCTCCAGTTCGGCTTTATCGCTCAGCAATTTTTCGATGCTTTTCTCCAGGTCTTTGGCTTTCAACAGTTCGCGTATACCGTGCAGGGTGTTTTCCGCTTCCTCTGCCCATTCAACCGCTTTGGCTCCGCTGATGGCTTCAATACGACGCACCCCGGCGGCCACTGCAGATTCGGAAATGATTTTGAAAAACCCGATCTGACCGGTAGCGGTAACGTGTGTACCGCCACAAAGTTCCCGCGAATAGGTCGGATCAAAAGTGATCACCCTTACCGAATCCCCGTATTTCTCTCCGAAAAGGGCCATGGCTCCCATTGCCTTAGCTTCTTCAAGAGGCACGTTGCGCCTTTCGTCCAACGGGATATTGGCCTGTACCTTTTCGTTCACCAGCCTTTCAATCTCCGACAACTCTTCTTTACTCACTGCCTTAAAATGTGAGAAGTCGAAACGCAGGTAATCCGGATGTACCAGCGAACCTTTTTGTTCCACATGATCGCCCAGCACTTTGCGCAAGGCGGCATGCAGCAGGTGGGTGGCCGAATGGTTATTGGCGGTATTTCTGCGTTTGGCTCCGTCTACTTTGGCAATAAAGTCTGCCTCCGGGTTTTCCGGGAACCGTTCGGCGAGGTGCACGATCAGGTTATTTTCTTTCTGGGTATCGAGGATGCGAATCCGCTCATTGGCCGATTCAATGACCCCGGTATCCCCTACTTGTCCGCCACTTTCCGCATAAAAGGGTGTACGGTCGAATACCAATTGGAAGAGTTCTTTGTTTTTCTGCTTCACCTTACGCATTCGGGTGATATGCACTTGTTCTTCCAAAAGATCATACCCCACGAATTCCGAGCCCTCTACCTGCCGAATAAACTGCCAGTCGCCCGTTTCCAGGCTGGTTGCTTTGCGTGACCGTTCTTTTTGTTCGTTCAGTCGTTTATTGAAACCTTCAACATCCACGCGTGCGTTCTTTTCAGCAGCGATAAGTTGAGTGAGGTCTAACGGGAAACCATGGGTATCATACAGCAGGAAAGCCGTTTCACCATCCACTTGTTCCGGAAGATCCCGGAAATAACGGTCGAGCATTTCCAGTCCGTTGCCCAACGTTCTCAGGAAGGCAGATTCCTCTTCGCGAACCACGTTCCGGATAAATTCCTGCCGTTCTTTCACTTCCGGGAAGATGCTCACAAATCCGTCAGCCATCACGGGAACCATCTCATGCAGGAGCGGCTCCTTACGGTCGAGAAAGGAGAAGTAGTACCGAACGGCCCGGCGCAGGATACGGCGGATCACATATCCGGCTCCCGTATTGGAAGGCAATTGCCCATCGAGGATGGCAAAAGAAATGGTGCGGATATGATCGGCCAGCACCCGCATGGCGATATCGGTTTTTTCTTCCTTTCCGTAACCGATACCGGTTTGTTGTTCCACAAAGCGGATCAGGGGCAGGAATACATCCGTATCGTAATTGGAGCTTTTGCCTTCAATGGCCCGGCAGAGTCTTTCGAATCCCATCCCGGTATCCACATGTTTGGCGGGCAGGTTCTCCAGGCTTCCGTCGGCTTTGCGGTTGAATTCCATAAAGACCAGGTTCCATATCTCGATCACCTGGGGATGATCGCGGTTTACCAACTCCGCTCCGCTTTGTGCCTGGCGTTCTGCTTCGCTGCGCAGATCGACATGGATTTCCGAACAGGGTCCGCATGGACCGGTATCCCCCATCTCCCAGAAGTTGTCTTTTTTATTGCCGTTCAGGATACGCTCTTCCGCAATCCATTTTTTCCATTCGTTCTTTGCTTCTTCATCAAAGGGCAGGTTTTCCGAATCGTCGCCTTCAAAAACGGTGACGTACAGGCGCTCCTTGTCCAGTTGGTAGACCTCCGTAAGCAACTCCCAGGCCCAGGCAATGGCTTCCGTTTTGAAGTAGTCGCCAAAGCTCCAGTTGCCCAGCATCTCGAACATGGTATGGTGGTAGGTATCAACGCCCACCTCTTCCAGGTCGTTGTGTTTCCCGCTTACGCGCAGGCATTTCTGCGTATCGGCAATACGGGTATGGACCGGGGTTTCGTTTCCGAGAAAATAGTCCTTGAACTGGTTCATGCCCGCATTGGTAAACATGAGCGTGGGGTCGTTCTTTACCACGATCGGAGCGGAGGGCACGATCCGGTGGCCTTTGGTTTGGAAGAAATCCAGGAATTGCTGACGTATTTCACTTGAGCGCATGCTTCAAAATTTATCGGCGATCTTTAAAAGGTTTTTTTGTATGAATGGCTGTATTTTTGCGGGCTCAACCGCGTTCGCAAAGATATAAAGCACCGGGAAACCGCTCATGAAGAAAGCCAAGTATTTTTTTAACCCGCATAACCTCCGTTTTGAGAAGGTCCGTCATAGCTTCTGGACCAAATTTCTGAGAGTGTTCGGGTTTGTTTCCGCATCGGCTGTTTTTGCCGCTCTTATCCTCCTTGCCGCCTATGCCTGGCTTGATTCCCCGAAGGAAAAAGCCCTGAAACGTGAGGTTGCCGTTTATAAGCTCCAGATGAAACTGATGGAGCAGAAGGTAGAGGAAATGGACAATATGCTCGGAGAGTTGAACGAGCGCGACGACAATATCTACCGCGCCATTTTCGAAGCCGATCCGCTCCCCGAAGAAATGCGCAACCCGGGAATCGGGGGGGCACGTCGTTATAAAGAACTTGCCGGTTATGAAAACTCTTCCCTGCTGATTGAGCTTGCCAAAAAGGTTGATCGTCTTAGCAGTAAGATGTACGTACAAAGCAAATCTTACGACCAACTGGCCGAACTGGCTGCACGTAAGAATGAGATGCTGGCGTCCATACCGGCCATCCAGCCCGTTTCCAACCGCGATCTGCGCCGCATGGCTTCCGGCTTCGGATACAGGATACACCCCATCTATAAAACAAGGAAACTGCATACGGGTATGGATTTCTCTGCCCCCGTGGGCACCGATATTTATGCCACCGGAAACGGGAAAGTGGTGGAAGCTACTTACGATCGCGGGTATGGCTACCACGTAATCATTGATCACGGGTTCGGATACAAAACACTGTACGGTCACATGAGTAAAATTCAGGTGAAACCGGGCCAGGTGATCAAACGCGGAGAGGTAATCGGACTGGTAGGCAATACCGGAACTTCAACAGCTCCTCACCTGCACTACGAAGTGATTAAGAACGGGAACAAGATTAACCCGGTGAATTTCTACTTCAACGACCTTACCCCTGAAGAATACGACCAGGTGCTGGAGATCTCCACCCAGGCCAACCAGTCGTTTGATTAATACTTGTTAATACTTGCTGTTTGTTGTTGGCTTTTTGCTTATGGAAAAGCTAACCGCTAAATGAGCCTTTCCTGTTTCCAGCAAAACATGCAGAGTTATGGGAACGCTTGCTCGGAAGCCACCTCTTTCGAACGGTTATCAGTGGGAAACATTCTGACGAAACCACAACCACAATACGTACTGTCACTTCGGGCCTGCCGAGAAGTGCTCCACTATTAATCCCAGGGCCTATTGAATTATGTTGTCATTTCTCGACAGGCTCGAAATGACAGGCTCGAAATGACAAGGCAAAAACTAAGAGCCAACTGCCAGAACCCAATACCCAGAACCGAGTACCTCGAAAAATCCTCCCCTTTCTGCAAGCCAATAGCAAAAAGCAAAGTGCAAAAGGCCAAACCAATATCCCTAAACTTCCGATTTCCTGATTCGTATCTCCGGAACTCCCACTACCTCGTACGTGGCGGAAGCCAAGGTTACTTTTCCTTCGCTGGCTTGAATCGCCTTGAGCAAATCCGTATACAAAGCGGTCTTGCTGCTGCGCCTTTGCTTGTAATCCACCACATAACGCAGGTTTAGCTCAATCCAGTTATCGGTCAGTTTCAGGGAAAGTGTCGGAGCCACATTGGCATCCTCGATCAGGTATTTCTTAACAAGCCCTGTCCAGTGTTCACGGGCAAACTCCGCATATCCGCTCAGGTGCTTTGTGGCCGTTTCCAGAACAATCTGTCTGGCAATATCCAGATCCGATCCATACCTGACAGGCAGGTTGATCTCATCCCAGACAAAAGGAAAATCAGTGGAATAATTATGGACTGCCCCCCGGAATACGAAAGCATTGCTGATCTGGACGATACGTCCGCTGTAATTGTCGCTGTTCACCCATTCCCCGATCTCCATCAATGTGGTTCGGGTGAGTCCGATATCGATGACGTCACCTTTGATCTTATTGACTTCGATACGGTCGCCGGTTTTGTAGATACCGGTACTGTAAATGGCAATCCATCCCGCCACACTCAGGATCACTTCCTGCAAGGCAAAGGCTAGTCCGGCACTCACCAACCCGACGGCAATGGTAAAGTACTGAACCTTTCCGGTGAATGTGACGATGGCCAGCAATACCACCAGGACATACCCGATAACCCGGGCCACTTTGCGGGCTTTATACCGAAGGGCATTGTCGCTGATCGTGCGGTTGATTCCGGTACGCAGCAGCCGGACTACCACCAGGATAAAAACTGCCCAAAGCAGAAATTGAGCGAGCTGCAACCACAGCTCCCGGGAACCGAACACTCCGGCCAGGTCACGGAAGAGATCCGTTTCATTCATTTGTCACAGTTATGGGTGTTGTCAACCGGTTTTCAATTTAGCTAACAAAGGCAGGATTGAAAAGAACCTACCGAACCTAAACATTACTAAACTCCTTTTATTCTTCCGGTAAAATGCGATTCTCCGGCTTTTCCACACCCAAACGGTTTGCTTCTTCTACGGCAAACTCTTCCAGGGTGGAATAGGGTGCCGCCGTACTACTGGTAATCAGCGCGATCTCGTTTGAAGTATTTTCTTCATGGATATGATAAAGACTATCAAGACTTTTTTCCTGCTCCTCTGTCAGTATATCTTCACGATCCATGACCCACCTGATTTGCTTGTGTGACTGGCAAGCTATCATACCTACAAAAAGCAAGGATAGTAGCTTATACTTTTTAAACTGATTGATAGACTTCTTTAATCCCATTTGATACAACTTATCGGAACAACAATTCTGCTGCATACCGGCTCACCATTTACCTTCCCCGGAGTCCACCCTTCCATACTAAATAACTTTTCCCGAATTAAAGCTTCACAAGAATCAGAGGACTTTAACCTGATAAACCGAACTTCTTGCACTTTCCCGTTTTTGTCCAGAGTTAGTCTCACCTTGAGGCTGGAAATATAGCTGCTATCCAGAGCATAACATTCCCTGAATACCGGAGCAAGCTCTTCAGCAACGTAATTCAGGATATCCAGTTCGGAATTACCGAATTGCGGCATTATTTCAGGAAGATTATATACCGTGTCGCAATCTGCCTGGGCACTTGCTTTTGCCATAATGCCGTCTAAAAACAGAAGGACAATCATGCTTATGAGTATTTTAAGGTGCATGTACGTTGTGAAGAAAGCTAAGCCCTCAAATTAATAATAAACCCGATAGCTATTCCTAGTCAATAGGGAAACATTGTTCTGTTTTATCATTTATTATGTAAGAATGAATGATATATACTCTGTTGTTAGGCATTTGCCCTTTGCTATTGGAAAAGTCAACGGCTAACTCACAGCCTCCCTTTTCCTGCTGATCTCGCGGAGCTAAAGGAGCGTTTACTCAAAAGCTACTTCTTCCGAACTGACATCTGCGTGGTCTGCGGGAAACATTCTAACGGAACCGCAATACGCACTGTCACTTCGGGCCTGCCGAGAAGTGCTCCGCTATTAATCCAATGGCTTATTGAATTATGTTGTCATTTCTCGACAAGCTCCTTTAGACTTGCTTTATCGTAAATTCAAATAAAGTAATGAGAATGGAAGCGAGGTGAACTAAGACATTAGGCTCCGAGTTTATATACTCAAACCTCGATTCAGACCTCGCTTCCTCTCATCAA
>CAXPEB010000096.1:0-6865 GCA_964215915.1 Bacteroidia bacterium | reverse complement strand
GAATTATACAGAAAGTATAGATCCCTTTTTGGAAGCGATATCGAATGACACGGAAAATCCATACGCATATTCCAACCTGGCATTGAGTCTGTTTATGACAGGAGAAATGAAGCAGGGACTAATCTACCTGGAACAAGCGGAAGCACTGGGCACAGACCAACCCGCCTACATCGCAAGAAATAAAGCAGTGTATCATCATTTGAATTTAGAACCTGAAAAGGCTGAAGCATTTTTCCGGGAAGCTTTTTCTCTCGACCCTGATATGGATGCTTTACATTATTATTATGCTTTGTTTCAAAAAGACATCGGAAACGAAAAAGAGTTCCTGAAACACCTTAATCTATCGGAAAAACAAGGAGATTCGGAACCAGCTTATTTCAAATCACAAACAAATTGAATCCGGCGTATTCTGCACCCTGTAACGACGCTTTTCCCCTGCCTTTATCGGTTTATGGCAGGTGATTTTTGTATCGAACAAAAAACACGATCATGAAAAAACTCAAACTGCAAACACAAATCAGTATCGATGGCTTTATGGGCGGACCCAATGGAGAAATGGATTTTATGACCTGGCAATGGTCGGATGACCTGAAAGACAAGGTTACCGAGTTAACAAACAGTGTCGACCATATTGTGATGGGAAAAAGCTTTGCCCAGGGTTTTATCCCGTATTGGGCCGAGGTGGCAGCCGATGCAAATAATCCCGAACAGGAATCGGGAGTGGCGTTTAACGGTATGAAAAAGACCCTGTTCAGCCGTGACCCGCAAGCCGGGTTCAAGGTGCCTGCCGACTGGAATAATACACAGTTCTCTCCCCTGGCGTTGAAAGAAGGAATTGAAGAACTGAAAAAGGAAGAAGGCGACAAAGACCTGATTGCTTACGGCGGTTCTTCTTTTGTTTCTTCCCTTATCGAACTGGATTTGATTGACGAATACTACCTCTTCCTAAACCCGGTTGTCATTGGCAAGGGCCTCCCGCTTTTCCATAAACTCCAAACAAACCGGAAAACAGGCCTTATTCAAGCCCAAAGCTACGACTGTGGGATTACGCTTATCCGCTTCGATGCCCTGCGTTAATCTTTAGTAATAAGGATTTCCGTAACTTGAGGCGGTGCGCCAAATTCTGATATCCCTGCTCCTGTTTTCCGGCCTTACCCTGAATGCTCAATATGGTAAAGATGGAAACCTGAAAGAAGAACTCCGGCAGTTATCGCGGAAAATAGAGAGGACGGACCCATTCATTACCCGAAACGTTCCGGATTTCGGCACACGAGCCGACAGCCTGGTGAATTCCTTCCCCGACAGCTTCGGTTTTTTTGAAATCTTCAGTCGGGTTTCGCAACTGGTTACTTTGTGCGGCGATGCCCACGTAGAGATCGGTAATTGGTACGATACTTTTCATTATGGCTTTCTGAACAGGAGCTACCGAACCCTGCCACTGGATGTGCGGATTTGGAATGGAAAACTTTATGCCGCAGCCGTTTATGACAGCACCTGTTTCGTTCCTATAGGCAGCGAACTTGATAGTGTGAATGGAAAAAGTGCCGGGGAAGTGCTCCGTATTCTATCCCGTTGCATGCCTGCCGACCAGGGGCTGGATCATTTCCGGGAAAGCCGTATCGAGAAATCCTTTCACTGGCTGTATTACCTCTGTATCGAACAAGCGGACAGCTTCCGGCTGGTTTTCCGGGGTCAAAACCAATGCAGTCGCTATACCTGCACCCTGCAGGCCATCGACCTCCTGGAAAGACAAAACCGTGCCGCGGTTTCCGAGGCCCCCGAAAAAAAGGGGAGCAAAATATTCGACTGGGAAATACATGGAAAGACGGCCATACTCCGGTTAAAAAGTTTCAGTGCCTATTACAGCCGGCAAGAAAAGATCCGGGCAAAAAAACTCTACCGGAAGCTATTTCGGGAGTTACACAAATCGGGTATGGAAAGACTGATTATCGACTTGCGCGGAAATAGTGGAGGATTGCTGGATTTTGCGGATGAAATGCTTCCCTACCTGAGTGGTTGTGAAAGAGGACAACCTTTGCGGATCAGTTATGGACGAGACGGATGGGAGAAATCATATACCATGCCCCGCAGAAAACGGCATTATTTCCGGGGAAGTCTTTATGTATTGACGGACCGAAATACCTTTTCCAGTGCAGCAATACTGGCCCGCTACCTGAAGGAAATAGGCGGAGCTACCGTGATCGGACAGGAAGCAGGGAGCCGATACGGAGGATTTGGCGGTGGCTCCTCGGAGTATTTTACCGTTTCTGTTTTCGCGATGCGGCTTGGTATTCCCAGATACATGCTGGCGATTTCTTTGCCTGCCAAACAAGACCCTGACCGGGGATTGTTACCCGATGTGAATATTGTGTATGGGATCGAAGACTTGTTGCGCAATGCGGATCTGGAGATGGCCTACCTTCTCGCCATTCCGGAGATTGAAAAAGATTTGGAGGATTGACTTAATAATTCATCCTTACTCCGTAATATTACAGTTCCAAATCATGAAAAAAGTTCTATTATTTCTCACTCTCCTGATTTCCGCAGGAGCTTGGGCACAGAGCCCCAAATTCGATCTGCAGAGTTTTATCCGGGAAACCCAGCAACTGAACAAAACGGATGGCCGTTTGAAGTTGGCCTGGTGGATCCCTACCGAGTATTGGCGCCTGGCCCTGGAAGGCAATGACAAAGTGAGCCCGGAGGATATTACTGGTCTGGAAGAGGCTTTCGGGGAATACGTGGTGATCTGTGCACTAGAAGCTACTGACAGCAAACTGGGAATTATGGAATTCCGTCCGGAAAAGGAGATGCGGAACCTATTAAGGGTAAAAGATCAGGAAGGCAAAGAATACCAGCCTCTTGAGGAGGACGACCTGAACCCTACCGTACAGGTAGTTGCCGCCTCCATGAAACCGGTATTCCGTCAGAACCTGGGTGAAATGGGCAAAGGATTAAACCTGTATTTTTTCAAGGTGCAGAAAAAAGGTGAAAACCTCATAGAGGCAACCCGCGAAGGCTCGTTTATCGTGAGCATTTCGGATACGGAATTTACCTTCACAACACCGCTTGGTGTATTAATGCCTCCTAAAAAATGTCCGGAAGACGGAGCTGCGATGAATGGAAACTGGAAATATTGCCCCTTCCACGGAAAGGAACTTGTCGCCGAATAAACCGTTCCATACTTACATCAAATCCACCTGCAGCGCTGCCACGACCTTCCCGTTGGCGATCAGTTCCAGGCGATGTTTTCCCGGATAGTGCTTTCGGGTACTCAGGTCGCGAAAGGCATATTTACGTTTGAGCAGGATACTTTTCTTTCCCTCGATAACGTGCTCTCCCAACTGAAAGATCTTCGGACCGGATGATCCGTTGGCTTTTATGAAATTCAGGCGGTATTCCAGGCGAAGTCTGCCCGTTCCCCGAGCCTGCAACTCGGACTGCCAGACCATCTCCTCTCCCATTGAATACCGATCCTTACTACTGTGAATTCCCTTACACTCCAGGGTAATCTCATCGTGATACCCGAACAAGTCTAAGGCACGTTTGTCGCCTTTTTTCAGCAAGGTTCTCAGGGCATGTTTGGCAAGTTTCTCCGTATGAGGTGCTTGCCAGTCGAGCTGCCCCACAAATTCCAGAACCCGGTCGGGATGGTCTTTGCTGATGTCATTCAGGTTATTGGCTACGGAGCGTCTCACGTATTCCGACTCATCGCGGTAAAGGTGTTCCAGCACTTCCAGAATGGGTTCCGGGTCCGTTTTCAGCTCCGGCACCCCTGCTCCCCAGGGCAAACGCGGGCGAATGCCTTCACTGGCCAGGCGCCGTACATGTTCATTGGGGTGAGAGGCCCATTCCCGAAACCAACCCAGGGTGCTTTCAAGATCACGACTGAGGAAAGGCCTGACAGCAAACTCTGCCGTACAAAGACAGGTGAATTGTTCAAGGGCTGCCCTGGAAAACTCCGGATCCTCCAATCCATATACCGCAACAAACTCCGAAAAAGCCACTGCCTGAAAGCCCCGATAACCCCGGGTGGCTTCTAGCAGCAGTTCGGTTTGTTCCCGAAAACTTCCGGGAAGGAATTTTCCCAGTTCTTCGGCAATACGGGTACTGCGTTGTTTCAGTTCCAGGGATTCCCAGCTTGTATTCAACACGGCAGACCGAAATTGTTTCGCGGGAAAATCGGGAGCATGACGTACAATGTCGGTAATGAGTTGATCCAGCCATTCGGCGGAATACAGGTTCTTGAGTGGTTCCACGTTGCTTAATTATTCGCGGAGGCAAATTAAGCAAGACCACCTGAAGATTCAGGTATTTACTCCTGTTTCAGCCAGGTGACATACCCGGAATATCCGTTTTCCAGGATTACCCGCATCCGGTAGATGCCCGGCGGGAAGTGGCGTATATCGATCCGGTCATTTTCCAGGGGCGCTTCCCATTCTTTTCCGTTCGCATCATAAATATACACCTCCCGAATCCCGGAGCTATTATTTCCCAGGTCCAGGGAAAGGTATTCGCGGGCAGGGTTGGGATACGCCCGGAAGGTTTCACGTCCCGGTTTTATCGTATTCAATCGGATCAGAGAAGAATCCCCGAAAGCAAACCAGTAAACCGGAACGGTATCTCCAGGAGAGTGAACGAGGTAATATACGGGGTCCGGGTTGGCAGGATTAAAATTGGAGGTGAACGTCTCTGAAGATTTGCCGGCCATAAAGACTCTGCCTGGGCTAGCCGGATGACCGGCCACATCCCACCAACCACCGGGGTGTGCGGAGGTAAAAACAGAACCTTCCAAACAGGCATTCCCGAAAAGCGTGCTGTCCCAACTCAATTTCACAGGCCAGTGTTCACAATGTATGGCAATGGTGAGCTGCGGGAACCACCATCCCGAACAGGAATCGGGTACGATCTGTTTTTTGGTTTCAAACAGGGAATCTCCCTGGTTCTGATGGGCATTGGTAACCCGAACCTCAAATGGAGTATTCATCGGGGTTCCTGCCAGGTTGACTTCTCCGAAAACCGTATCCTGGTAGAGGGTTCCCTGGGTATCGTATCCAATTACCAGGGTATCTGTATTTCCTGCTGAATCTTCGAAAATCAGATCGAAACTGAATTGTTGCGCTTGCAGGGTACAGGGTACTATTCCCAGCAGACACAGAAAAAGGCGTGTAAGGTAGTTTTCTCTCATAGCATTGTGATTTGATAGACTTTAAATACCCGGTTTGGTTCCGGCATTTTTACGTATGACTAAGTCCTGATTACGAACGCTGCATACTTAAAACCGACAATCGTTATACGGCTTACCGGAAACAAAAAAAGCAGCACGTTTTTCAACATGCTGCCTTGTATTCAGGTACTCCTGTACCCGGCACTTATGTCCATTCCGGTTATTCTACCTGGAAACTGATAGGCAGGATCATTTTGACCTTAACCGCTTTGCGGTCTTTGTGTCCCGGTTTCCAGGCTGGCATCTGAGATACGGCCCTTTCGGCCTCTGTGATAAATGCCGGTTCGATTCCTTCGGTCTTGATGGCTTTTACCTCTTTGATGCTCCCGTCTTCCATAACGGTAAACTGCACCATTACCCGGGCAGAAAGCCCTTGTTGTTCCAACTCCTTCGGGTAGCGGATCTCCTGCTGCAGGAATTGCATCAGCGCTTCCATGCCTCCTTCCATTTCAGGCATCTCATCTACCTGTCCAGGGTTGAGGGCTTCTTCCGCTGATTGGCCTTCGGTTGCGGGATTCTGTTCTCTTTCCTGGGAACAGGCAGTCCAAAGCAAGGTGATAAACAGCACGGGAATCAGTGCGGCATACAGCCGGGTCCCGGTCTTCTTTTGCGTTAAATGTATCATGCGTTGTGTCAATTGTGATTTCGAAAAAGCGTGGAATCCCGGGATACATCGGGTGCCGAAGGCTGAACTGAGCAAGGTTTCCAGGTATTCGGACCTGTGCACATTCCCTTCTATAGCCCCTGCATCTGCCAGGTATTCATGGGTGAGCCTGAGTTTTCTTTCCAGCAGCCATAGCACCGGATTGAACCAGAACAGGCCCAGAACAAGCCGAAACAGCAGAATGTCCAGGCTATGCGCCTGCCGTGCATGAACCATTTCATGACGCAGAACCCAATACTCCTGCTCAGCAGGAAGTTTTTCAGGAAGGAAAACAGAGCGGAAATACGAAAAAGGCTGGTCCGTTTTTTCACTTCGGTAAATGCGGTACGGACCGATATCCTCCCGTCGGGAATGCTTTTTCAGGTAGCGGATATGCAATACCCCGATCAGGTAACGAACCAGGAGTACCAGACCCGGTACAAACAGCCAGGCCCAATTAAAATTCGGGGTTTCCGTAACACCGGACATACGTACTTCGGGGAGCATATACACGAACAGCGGACTTTCCGGGGCCGGGCTATACACCGGCAAATCCAGTAAAAAGAGCAGGGGGAGGAACAGGATGGAAAGGATGATCCACCGGTTCCGGTTTTCATTACCCAGGTATGCGGCGGTCAGGAGGAATAAGCCACCCGCCAGGCAGTGAAACAACAGAATTCGCCAAAGTTCCGGGTACATATTCATGATTCCTTCTTTTTTTGTTCTTCAAGAATGCGCAGCATTTCATCCAGCTCCCTTCCGCTCACCTTTTTCTGATCCATAAAAAAAGAAACGAGTGAACTGAGCGATCCGTTGAAATAATTACGAACCAAACCTCCCGTGGTATGTGCAAGGTATTCTTCCCTGCCCAGTAGCGGATAATAACAATGGCTCCTGCCTTCACTGCGGTGGGCCACCATCCCCTTCTGTTCCAGGATTCGCACAATGGTAGAAACGGTATTGTACGCTGGCTTGGAGATCGGAAGAGCGTCGTGTAG
>CAXPEB010000095.1:0-8052 GCA_964215915.1 Bacteroidia bacterium | reverse complement strand
TGGTTCAGTAGCGGAGGGGTCTTTGCTATTGATGCCAATACAGGTAGAACGCTGATTGATGGCTGGGATAAGGAGAACCGATCCGGATTCTGGAGCAACCCGGTTGTACATCACCCTACGTTAGGGTACATCTATACCACAGATGGGGACTATATCTATTGCCTGGATCCAACTAAAATGAAGTAGGAAAAGGCATATCGGTACTCAGAGAAAATGGTTGTTCCTGTTTGTCAGGGACAATCATTTTCTTAAGAGATTCAATGCGTTTATTTACCAGTAAAGTGAATACCCGGTTATTAAAGTTCTACCCTTCCGATGGAGTGGTATTGGCAAGAAGCCAGATAGCTTTTCCGGGAATAGAGGAGGGGAATATTGACTACATGCCTCATAACAATCATTTTCAGGAAAGGAACAGTTCTGAAACTGAGAGGGTGTTGAAATGGTTGTACGATGGACGGCAGTACGACGCATATTTTAAACTAATCCACTAGTTAATTATGAAACCAATGGTATCAATTATTGTTACCTTGATATTGCCTCTAATTCTAGGCAATTGTGGTCCTGAGGAAACTTCTAAGCCAGCCAAACATGCGGCTTCTTCTGCCATAATTTGGAAATACGAACGGGAGTGTAAAGGGCTGGCATCCAATAATTACATTTACCAGAACCTGCAAATACAGGGTACCAGTTCAAGCGATGGTAAATACCAAGTGGTGGCTTTATCATTAGACTCGGGGAAACAGATCTGGCAATCAGGTAATTTTCCTCTGTATTTTGATGCCTACGGCTCGGAGTATTCCTTTTTTAGTACGGATAAACTGGTGCTTTCGGGGAGTTCCTACACGAGGGTAATGAACGCAGAAAATGGTCAAACGCTTTGGGAGGATAATCTGGACCACGGGTATTTTAATGTTTGTGTCATAGATGACTATGTTTACAAAGCTGCCCAGACCTCCCAATACAGCGAATTATACCGCTATAATCTTCAGACAGGGCAAAGAGAGTTTCTCTTTGCTCTAACTAAAGGAGAACAAGGGGATGGTCGATACCAGCCGGATATACTTATGCCAGTAAAATGGGTCGATCCCAATGGAAATGAGCTGCTTATTATGCATAGCCGGGGCTGGAGTGGCAATAGTTACCGCATGGACATTATGGCCTGGAACCTCACAGCAGATAGTATGGAGTGGTACAGAAAGGGATTGGATGACCGGGCTAGTAGTAGTCGTCCGGTGATAGAAGACAACAGGGTCTATTTTTTCAGTATCTCGAAGGTTTTCTGCATCGATGCGGCAAGCGGCAACACAATTTGGGATTGGGAAAAAGATCCAGGTGACAATATAAGCGGTTTCAAAACGGCCAATATTCTGCTGGTTAAGGATAAGATCATCGCTAAGTCGGACAGCTATTGGATGTACGGGTTGGATAAAATGACGGGAACCCGTTTGTGGACGAATGATAATACATCGCCTATGCCGAATATTTTGCGAGAATATCAGGATACAGTCTGGTTCAGTAGCGGAGGGGTCTTTGCTATTGATGCCAATACAGGTAGAACGCTGATTGATGGCTGGGATAAGGAGAACCGATCCGGATTCTGGAGCAACCCGGTTGTACATCACCCAACCCTGGGGTACATCTATACCACGGATGGGGACTATGTCTATTGCCTGGATCCGAGTCGAATGAAATGAAGCTGGATGTTTATACTGAAAACACTGTTTGTCAAGGTTTCGGAAAGTAACTCGACCAGGCTAATTCAGGCTGTAATTCCTATCTTAGTTTTAAGCACAGGAAATCATAAACTCTCAGGAAACATTGAAAAACCCAGGTAACCAAGCCAGAAGTCGTTTGTATTACTTAAATAAGACAACTCTATGAAGTATTGGATTTTAGTGCCGTTTTCTATCATTCTCCTAACAGGGCTGGAAGGCTGTAGCAGGGAAACACCCCCGGCAGTTAATTCAGGGGCGATAATCTGGAAATGGGAAAAAGAGCATTCAATCTCGGCCAGTTTTATTTATCAGGATAAACTGATCTTGCTCATCAATGGGAAAAATGAACCTTGCAAAGTACTTGCATTGTCACAAGCGTCAGGTGAACGGATCTGGGAGTCTGAAGGTTTGGATTTTCCCGGCTACTATGAATACCTGCTTGACGTGAGCATTTATGCGGAGCAATCAGGAAACAAATTGTTGATAGCTCAGGGAGTGAAAATCTATGCGGTAGATCTGGACAATGGGAAGATTATCTGGGATGCGGAGCTCGACGCAGGTCTGGGTGATATCTGCGTGATTGACGATTTTGTATATGAAGCCGCGCATACCGATGAGAAAAGTACACTGTACCGGTATAACATCCACAATGGGGTTAAAGAGCACGTATTCGAACTCAATATCCGGGAACATGGGGGTGGCAATATGAAGCCCGTAATATGTTTGCCTGTCAAATGGACGGATACATGGGGTAATGAGTTGATAATCATTCCAAACAGTGGTTTTCATCTAAGTGACGAAGACTCCAGCAGGCTGGACATCTATGCCTGGAATCTTACCGCAGATAGTTTGGAGTGGCAGAGGGAAGATGTGGATATTAGATCGTCAGGTAAGACTTTAATTGAAGGTAACCGGGTGTATTTTCCAGGAAAAAAAAGAATCCACTGCCTGGATGCTTCTTCAGGTAACACCCTTTGGAGTTCCCAATTTAACAGTGGCTACTCCATAAGCTATTTTGACTTTAACCTTAAGAACAGCTGGATAATCAATGACAAATTTGTAACCATCGGAGATGACGGAAAAATCTTTGGTTTTGATAAGCTAACCGGAAAGAAAATTTGGTCAACATCAACGGGAGTAGACCTGTTGTTTGCCATATCCCGTGTACACAACAATATTATCTGGATCAACAATACAAACCTCCTCGCAGTAGACGGAAATACAGGAGATATACTGGTTCAATGGAACAATGATATCACGACATTTTGGAACAACACTACCGTAGGTCATCCATCTTCAGGATATATTTTTACGGCCGACAGGTCAAAAAATGTGTTTTGCCTGGATATAGAAAAAATGAAATAGTAACGGCCACAGAAAGACCGGTTTAATAATCATGGGAACATGGAATGCAGGCAAGTAATCTGTTGCCTTCCCCAAAGCACTGAATGCCGTTAAATTAAGCAGGTACAGGAAAGAAGGATACTTGCCGCAACAAGGGCCTTCTATTTTTTTCGCAGGCTCCGGAAGGGATGCCTTATGCGGTGCCAGAAAATATGCGAGGAACTGGGTTTACCCATCACTACAACCACCTCCCCGGCAAGGGCAGTTGCTGCTTCCTTCATGACCACTGAAACAAAGCCAGGGTCCCTTTTTACGGATTGGAGCAAACGGACTTCTTCAAATCCTAAATATTGAATAACAAGGTAATACTGCATTGATCCGACAAGGTCTTCCTGTCTGAATTCTATCAGGAAGTTGCCGTCGATATCCGCATTTGTATGGGCAATCACTACGTTGCTGTCGGCTCGTATCACCATCACATTGGCCCCTATCAATCGGTCATGGTTGTTTTCATCGGTTACCTGGCCGCTGATCCTGATTAACTCGGTATCACCAATAGGTATAAGCTCCGGCTGTTCTTTATTGGAAACCGTAGTTTGTTCGGTTTCTACACTCCCATTCATAGGAGCTGCATTAAGGCTTTTCTGTGTGGTGAGGAGGAGCAAAGAACCCAGAGCCCCAAAAGTTCGGAAAAATGCAGGCATGCGGAAGGACGATGCCATTTCAGGTTGCAGTATGGAGCGATCCAGAGAAGAACTCCGAAAGCGTCCGCAAACCCCTCTTTGTCCATTGTGGAAGAATTGAACCAGTTCTTCGTCCGTTTTGTCACTGAAATCGATCACTTCCTTTCGGCAGGAAGAGCAAAAACGGCCCTGTTCCGTGTTGCTCATAGCATGCCAGTCTTCATGACAGGGGTTGGGAATGGATAACCGGATGGAGCGGGTCACGAATTAGTAACGAATAATCACGCTCAAAGGTTAAAAAAACCGGATGAACCTAAGGTTAAGTTCACCCGGCCAGGAATTAAAACACGCTATTACCGTATGTACCTCTTGGATAGCAATGTTCCTGCCGGGTTGCCTCCCTTGACAAACAGTTGATCATTTGGTAAAGTCAAGCAAACGCCTGACGGCATCAATTCGGTTAGCAGCTTAGTCATGCAACGAAACAGTTCATTACATGCCTGATCACTAATTCTGCTTTTATTCTTCTTTATCGAGGTAACTGACATGGAGAATCCGCGTGGAATAGATCTTCCAGACATCCCCGGATTTTTTTAGGGTATTGATGGCTTCCAGGCGGTTGTCGCGGAACTGCCCGTCTCCCGGGTTACGGGTAACCTGCACATACTGCACCTCTACCAGGGTATCCGTTTCGGTGAGGACATAAGCCTCCTCAACCTCATACTTCAGGTCGTAATTATTGAAGAGGTTGGCCAAACTCCTCTGGGTACCGGCATATACCGGACTTTCTTCATGAAGAGTATTCATATAGGCCTCAATATTCTCTTCCCCGGCATAGCGGATATTGTCCCGCGTGACCTGTACGGCAGGGTGATCCGAACTGCCGCAGAAACTGAGCAATACGGAAAAGAGCAGGAAAAACAGGGCCGGTGTTTTCATGCATTCAAAGTAAGGTCAAAATTCCTATACCCCGCTGCAAACGCAAACACCGTGATGCTTATTTTCGCCCCATGTCCATGTCGCAGCTTATCGGGACTGCCCTGAGTATCCCGGAAAAACAGGTGGAAGCCACCTTGCGTTTACTGTCCGAAGGAGCCAGTATACCCTTCATTTCCCGCTACCGCAAAGAAATGACGGGAAGCCTGGACGAGGTGCAGGTAACGGGTATCCAGGAAGCCTGGCAAGCACAACTGGATCTGGAAAAACGAAAAGAGAGCATACTCAAGTCCATCGCCGAACAGGATAAGCTCAGCCCGGAACTGGAGGAGAAGATCCGTTCCTGTATGGATATCCGTCTGCTTGAAGACCTCTACCTTCCATACAAGCAGAAAAGAAAGACCCGGGCCAGCCAGGCGCGTGAACGCGGATTGGAACCCCTTGCCAAGATACTCATGGCCCAGAAGGAAACGGATCCCGTGGGCAGGGCAGAACGCTTTCGTAACAAAGAGGTCCCCTCCGCGGAAGAGGCTCTCGCCGGTGCCCGTGACATCATTGCCGAATGGGTCAGTGAGCATGCCGCCGCCCGGAATACCCTTCGCAGGCTATATCACAAATCGTCTCTGTTACAGAGCAAGGTGGTAAAGGGCAAGTCGGAAGAGGGACAGACCTACCGCGATTATTTCGCCTATTCGGAACCCCTGAAACGAGCGGCCGGACACAGGATTCTGGCGCTCGACCGTGCTGAAAAGGAAGGAATACTGCGTGTTTCGCTGGAAGTGGATAAAGACAAAGCCCTTGAACAACTTGACCGTTTCTTTATTCGCGGCGACAATGCCTCAACCGACCAGGTGGAAATGGCCGTGGAGGATGCTTTCAAACGCCTGCTTGCCCCCTCCCTGGAAAACGAGTTGCGCGGAGAAGCCCGGGCCAGGGCGGAAGAAGAAGCGATTGCCGTCTTTGCCGAAAACCTCAGGCAGTTGCTTATGGAGGCTCCACTGGGTAAGAAGCGTATCCTGGCCATCGACCCTGGCTTTCGAACAGGTTGCAAACTGGTTTGTCTGAATGAGGCCGGAGACTTGCTGGAACATACCACCGTTTTCCCTCATGAACCGCAGAACCGGCGCAGTGAGGCCGCAGAACGGCTTTCCGCACTGATAAAAAAGCACCGTATTGAAGTGCTGGCTACAGGGAACGGAACGGCAGGCAGGGAAACGGAGGCTTTGCTGCGTGAGGTGGCTTCTGGTATGGATGGATTGCAGGTCTTTGCAGTAAGCGAGTCCGGGGCCTCTGTTTATTCGGCATCTGCTATTGCCCGGGAAGAGTTTCCTGATTTGGACCTTACCGTTCGGGGGGCAATATCCATCGGAAGACGCCTGCTTGACCCCCTTGCCGAACTCGTAAAAATCGACCCGAAGTCAATTGGGGTGGGACAATACCAGCATGACGTCAACCAGGAACGATTAAAGCAGGTACTGGAACGTGTCGTGGTAAGTGTGGTGAACAAGGTAGGGGTGAATCTTAATACGGCTTCCCCGTGGCTGTTGCGTTATGTTTCCGGAATTGGACCCCAGCTTTCGCTCCGCATCACCGAGTACCGTAAAACGAACGGGGCATTCCGTTCACGGGAGGATTTACGACAGGTAAGCGGGTTAGGCCCCAAAGCCTACGAACAAGCGGCCGGTTTCCTCCGTATTCCGGGAGCCGCCAACCCCCTGGATAATTCTGCCGTACACCCGGAACGCTATAAACTGGTGGAAAACATTGCCCGTAAAGCCGGATTACCCTTGCAGGAACTGCTGGGAGGAGAAGCCTGGAAAAAACAGGTGAAGATGGAAGACTTCGTTTCAGGTGAAGTTGGTTTGCCTACCCTCACAGACATCTGGGAAGAGCTGAGCAGGCCCGGACTGGATCCCAGGGGAGAAGTGAGGGAATTTGTATTTGATGAGCGGGTAAGAAGCATGGATGATTTACAAGTTGGAATGCGCCTGCCCGGTATCGTGGTGAACCTGGCCAAGTTCGGAGCCTTCGTAGACATTGGGATCAAAGAGAACGGGCTTATCCATATCTCAGAGATTGCCGACCGGTTTATCAAAGATCCGGCGGAAGTGCTGCATCTTAATCAGAAACTGGAAGCACGGGTTATAGAAATAGATCGGGATAGAAAGCGTATTGCGTTGAGCCTTAAATCATAAAAAGGGCTCAGATTTATGCCAGGTCTTCGGTATCTGGATAAAATCCATAGCCACCGAGAAAGCCGATTTCGCTGCATTTTCTTGTAGGTGTTGAGTCTTTTGAGGGTAGTTAAGTTTGAAATTAAACGGAAAAAATTTTATAACTTTAAACCCGGACCCAAACAAAATACGACCTATGAATACGCATATTCGCCACTTGCTGGCCACTTCCGGATACCGGTTCGACCGGGTGTGCCAGGGCGCTCCCCATGATTTTGCCGGATTTGCTCCCGCTCAGGGAGCCATGACTGCGCTTGACCTGCTTAACCATATGGTAAATGCGCTGTCTTTTGCTGAAGCGGTGATTACGGAAACCAACCGTATCACCTGGAAAACCTCTTCCTGGATAGAAGGGCAACACCAGTTTCGGTTTGTCCTGAACGAGCTCGATGAATTTCTCCGAGATAACGAAGTGGATGACGAGACCCTGGATATGATGATACAGGGGCCTTTCTGCGATCTGCTTTTTCAGCTCGGCCAATTGGCCCTCATGCGCAGATTGCACGGTAAACCCATGCCCAGGGAGAATTACCTGAGGGCAGCAATCCGGCCATCCACAAAATTGGTTCAGGCAGCGAGGGCCTAACAAGAATATTTCACACTTTTGTCTTGTGAAAGAATACAAAGGATATTTTACCATTACCGCCGAACCTGAGATGGTTTGGAATGCCCTAACCCGTGAGGCTACCATCATGCTCTGGACGGGAGCCCGTGCCGAGATGAAACCCGAAGTAGGTTTCGAATTTTCCATGTGGGACGATGATATCGTGGGTAAGAACCTGGAGATCGAAGAAAATCGTCGGCTTGTGCAGGAATGGTATTTTGATGAAGACAGCGAATCCATTGTCACCCTGATCCTTCATCCACATAAGAAAGGTACCTCATTAGAAGTTCGTCACATTGGTATCCCTGAAGAATACTACGAGAATATTTCCGAAGGCTGGACAGAAGTCTACGCAGCTTCCCTGCAGGAATTTTTTGAAGAGGAAGAGAAATAGTGTGGTCCATGGTCAATGGAGGCTCTGATTAGCTAAAATGTGTACATTGTGGTATGAGCAAAAATGTACTAAGTAGCTTAGTCTATCAGCTGTCTCAATTTTCTCAGGCAGAGCAGGATTTGGCCATAGAAAGAATCAACGA
>CAXPEB010000094.1:0-66575 GCA_964215915.1 Bacteroidia bacterium | reverse complement strand
CTGGGAGAAAAACTCCCCCTTTGGAGGGGGGCGGGGGGAGGATTTTTGGAGGTATTCTGCTCTGACCGTTTAACGCGATTATTTCCCGCTGATCGCGCAGAATCAAATGTAAGAGTGAGCATGAGAGATTTCTCTGATCTGGGCTCTGCGTGTTCCGCGCAAAAGCAAATTTCGCTGATCGCGCTGATGCTATCAGTTCGAAGAAGCTGTTTAGGAGCAAGCGTTCTCGTATCTCCGCGTATTCTGCGGGAAACAGGGAGTTAAAACAGTCTAGTCAAGTCTCGACGGGCTCGACTTGACTCAACCAATAATCGTTTTCTCTCTTACAGCAAACAACAAACAGCCAAAACCCAACAGCCTAAGAAACTGCCGTCCATAAACGATCTCACCTATTCATTCCCCAGCTCGCGCAAGGCAATCCAGGCGAGAAGCCCAGCCCCTATCGGGAGGGCATCTTCATCGATATCAAAACTGGCCGTATGCACGTTGGAAGTGATCCCGCGTGCTTCGTTGCGGATGCCGAGACGGTAAAAGCAGGCAGGCATCTCCTGGGAATAATAGCTGAAATCTTCGGCGGCCATCCAGATGTCGAGGTCCTTCACATTCTCCTTTCCCAGGTATTCCTCTGCCCAGGATTTTGCATCGGCGCTCAGCCTTTCGTCGTTTTTAAGGAAGGGATACCCTTTCAAAATAGTCACCTCGCAGGTGCCGCCCATAGAAGAAGCGACGCCCTCCGCTATGGAAGTGATTTTTTTATGAGCTTCTGCCCGCCACTCTTCGTTCAGGGTGCGGAAGGTTCCTTCCAACTCCACTTTGTCGGGGATGACATTGGTTGCCCCGTTGGCGATTACTTTTCCGAATGACAACACCGTTGGCACAATCGGGTGAGCGTTGCGGCTGACCACCTGTTGCAGGGCCGTAAGGATATGCGCCGATATCAGTACCGGATCGATATTAAACTGCGGCATGGCTCCGTGTCCGCCTTTGCCTTTGACGGTAAGGTAGATCTCATCGGTGGAGGCCATATACAAGCCGGAACGAAAACCCACGGTTCCGGCAGGCAACAGCGGCATAACGTGTTGCCCGATGATACTGTCCACTCCTTTGGTAACGCCTTCTTTAATCAGTAAGGATGCGCCTCCGGGCATTTTTTCTTCCCCGGGCTGGAAAACCAGTTTAACCGATCCCGTCCATTCGGAACGGGTGTCCTGAAGCAGTTTGGCCGCACCCAACAGGGAAGTGGTATGCACATCATGGCCACAGGCATGCATCACGCCCGGGTTTTTCGATCCGTAACTTCTGCCCTCCACTTCCTGAATCGGCAGGGCATCCATATCCCCGCGAAGGGCCACCACCTTGCCATTATCCGTTCCGCGTATCCAGGCTACTACGCCTGTATTGGCTTTACGTTCCATTTCGGTAATGCCCATGGCACGAAGTTGTTCTTCCACAAATTTCTGAGTTTCATACTCCTGGAAGGAAAGTTCGGGGTGCTGATGGATATGGTGACGGATACCCCGGAGTTCTTCGTGGATTTGCGCCGCGCCTTGCTTAATTTTGTCCTTCAGGCTCATGCCGTAAAGGTAAGCGCTTCCATTCATGATCCCTAAACACATCGTCGACGAAATCATGGCTACCGCCCGTATTGAGGAGGTAATCGGCGATTTTGTGGCCCTGAAAAAAGCGGGCTCGGATATGAGAGCGTTGAGCCCGTTCAGCCAGGAAAAGACCCCTTCTTTCTATGTCTCTCCCAACAAGCAGATCTTTAAAGATTTCAGCTCGGGAAAGGGAGGGAATGTGGTGACTTTCCTGATGGAACATGAGCAGATCTCCTATCCGGAAGCTTTGCGCTTCCTGGCGAAGAAATACCAGATACAGATTCCGGAAGAAAAGGAGATGACCCCGGAAGAGGTGGTGGCAGCCAATGAAAAGGAAAGCCTATACATTGTGCTGCAGTATGCCCATGATTTTTACCGCGATCAGCTGGAGAATACCGAAGACGGCAAGGCTATCGGCAAGAGCTATTTCCATGAACGCGGATTCCATGAGGAAACCCTGGAGAAGTTCGGGCTGGGCTTTGCCCCCCACAACTGGGATACGTTCAGCACCGAAGCTCTGAAAAAGGGTTATAAAGCCGAGTACCTGGAAACAGCGGGTCTCAGCAAGGTCAACGAAGCCGGAAGACGCTACGACATGTTCCGTAACCGGGTGATCTTTCCCATTCATAACCTGAGCGGCAGGGTGGTGGCTTTTGCCGGCCGGCAACTAAGCAAAGAAGACAAGGGACCTAAATACCTCAACTCTCCGGAAACCCCCGTATACCATAAGAGCGACGTGCTCTATGGGATGTATTTCGCCAAGAATGCAATCCGCGTAAAGGAGAAATGCTACCTGGTGGAAGGGTATACGGATGTGATCACCCTGAACCAGTCGGGTATTGAGAATGTGGTAGCCAGCTCGGGCACCTCCCTAACGGAAGGACAAATCCGGCAAATACGCCGCTTCACACCCAATATCACCGTGCTTTATGATGGTGATCCTGCCGGACTAAAAGCCTCGCAAAGGGGGATTGATCTGATCCTTCAGCAAGGCATGAATGTGCGCCTGGTGATCTTTCCGAATGGAGAAGACCCGGATTCATACTGCAAACAGGTCGGCGGACAGGCGTTTGAAGAATACATTGGGGAACACGAGCAGGACTTTATCCTGTTCAAGTCGCAGCTGCTGGTTGGAGAAAGTGGCAACGACCCGTTGAAAAAGGCAGAAGCTATCCGGAGTATTGTTGCCAGTATCGCCCTGATTCCCGATCCGGTTACCCGGACAGTCTTTGCCCAGGAATGCGCCCGCATCATGGAGGTGCCGGAAGAAGTGATTGTGGCGGAGTTGGGTAAAGCCCGCAGGAAAGAGGTCGGAAATGAAGCCAGGAAGGCACAGGAAGCGGAAGAGATAGCCCGGGAAATTGCCCCACCCGAAGAGGTTCCGCTCAGCAAACATACGGATACCCAACTCCAGGAAAGGCAGATTGTGATGCTACTCATTCGCTATGCTGCCCAGGAATACGACGAAGGCCGTAACTCCGGTAGATTCATCCTGGATGAGATCAGCAACGGCTTTGAGTTTTCTCATCCCCTGTATGCCCGGATCCTCAATGAGTTCCGGGAGGTTTTGGAAAAGGGGGAAGAGGTAAGCACGCTGCATTTCGTGCATCACCCGGACCCGGAGGTAAACCAGCTGGCTGCCGATGCCCTGCAGAGCAAATACCGGGCAAGCGACCGCTGGCTGGAAGTGCATGAAATTCCGTTGGTACATGAGCCCGACAACTACAAACGCGACCTGCACAGTGCCATCCTGCACTACAAGATCCGTAAGGTGGAGACCCTTATCGAAAAAAACCAGGATGCCCTGAAAGAAGCTGAGGACGAAGAAGCCACCAACGTGCTTTTGCAAAAACAACTGCATTTGCTGAGTATCCGTAAGCAACTCACCCAGCTTACCGGGACCACCATTATCAAGTAAGGAAACAGTTGTTTCTGACCCTTGTACCCTTTTGATAATTTCCCCCGCGTACATGTCGCAATCACCCCCTTGAGGGCATCAGGGAATGTTCCATCTTTGAAAGAAAACAAGCAATTATGGAAACCCTGAATTTACATATTGATATAGCCGCTCCGCGTAAGCAGGTCTGGGAGACTATGCTCAACGACGCTACCTACCGTCAGTGGACTGTACCCTTCCATGAGGGATCACACTTCAAAGGCAGTTGGGAACAAGGCAGTGAGATTTATTTCCTGGGCCCGGATGAAGAGGGGAAAATGGGGGGCATGTACAGCCGTATCCATACGAACAGACTTCACGAGATGATCTCCATTGAGCATCTCGGACTGGTTGCCGACGGTAAAGTGGATACGGAAAGTGAAGAAGTAAAAAAGTGGACTCCTGCTTTCGAAAACTATTATTTTGAAGATATCGAAGGGGGTACCCGGCTGCGTATCGAAATGCAATCTGATCCGACTTATCTGGAGATGTTCACCGGGATGTGGGACAAGGCTCTGAAAAGCCTGAAATCCCTGAGTGAAGCGGCAACTTCGGGTTCCTGATGAGGTGATCCGTTGGCGATAATCCTCGGGGTTTCACTACTTTTACCGGTAAGTAACCCCCGAACCATGAACAAAAAAACTGAGGTTATTGCCAATATTTGTCTGGCTGCAACCGGACTGATCTGTGGCGTGGTCTTTTTTCTGATGGATAAAAAGGACCTGAGCCTGATACTTTTTTCACTGGCCATCGCCAGTATCCTGTACCAGTTCCTCGGAGGCATTGGCCAGGAGAATACCTTCCAGCTTGGTGCCATGAAATTCGGAGGGGCTGCGGCCGTCCTGATCGGGTTCATGTACTTCCTGAAGTCTGTGATCTTCGTGCCGGGTGTGGAAGCGGCACCGGTGGAAATTAACCCTGACAAGGACTGGATCCCGATCAGCCTGGAAACGGGCAAGATTAAACCCGTTTGGGTCACTGCAGGACATGATACAGCGGTCTTTCCCGATCCTGCCGATCATACCTATACCGAGTTCAGGAAAAAGCATGAGTACCAGCTAACCGCATTGAACCGTACCCGTTATACGCTGGAACTGAAGGGCAACCCGAAGGATACCATCGGGTATATTGATTTGCGGAATATTCGTTCCCCCTATCTCTTTTCAAGGGTAAAAATTGCCGATGACGATGACATGCAGGTGTTTATGTTATATCCGGGAAAACCGGGGAAAACCACCACGGCGAACCTTCCCGACGTTCATCTGCCCTTTGAGGTAAAGGTATCAGGAGGAAAGTTCAGCATCGATTCCTTTTATGTGAACCGCGACGTGAAATCGAAGGAGAGCTACCTTATCTCCACCTCTGACCGTGAGGCTTATGTGGTTTTTATCGAACAGGCCTATCTCATTGGCACCGAGCCGGAAAACTGGTTCTCCAAATGGATCGTGAAGAAGATTGAGATGAGGAAGTACTAGAGGTCGCATCAGGTACGGGAGTTGAATAGAAAGATCAGCAGGTAAACGGCTGAGAATGATCAGTCGGTGTCTCTGATCCGAAATAATCCCTCCTTCCTCTAAAGCGAGTCGGTCATCCCCTCCGAACCTCCTAGCTTCGGGTAAACCAAGCGCCTTTTTCCATGTTCCGTTTTCAACTCCATTTTCGTGTTGCTGCACTTGCTTGCGGGGTATTGCTCCTTACTTTTTCCTGCAACCGCAGCAATGTGCGTCCTGCTTTAAATGTTCAACAGGAAAATCCTGCTGTTACTGACGAGATGCAGCAGGCCATCTGGGAAACCGTGAAGGAATACCCGGAGTACACCGAATTGTCCTTTGCGATTATCCGGGATGGACAGGTTTCTTTTTATGGAGTGATCCGGGAAAAGGACAGCCTGCGGAGTACGGATAACAGGGAATCCGTGTTTGAGATCGGTTCTCTGACCAAGGTGTTTACAGCTGCGTTATTGGCCGATTATGTGACCTCCGGGAGCCTGGAACTCAATACCCCGCTGAAGGACCTGCTTCCCTATCCCCTCCATACGGAAGAAATAATCACCCTGCAGCAACTGGCCAACCACAGCTCCGGAATTCCACGTCTTCCATCCAACCTGCACCTGCTTAGGGTGGACCCGTCCAACCCCTACAAGGACTACGACAGCGGGAAGCTGAAAACCTATCTCTCGGAAAAACTTAAGCTGGATAATCCTCCTGGTACTGCCTATGCCTATTCCAACACAGGTACAGGCACCCTCGGTTACGCGCTTAGCCTGCGTGCCGACAGCAGCTATGAAATACTGCTACAACAACATATCCTGTCGCGTTATGGTATGGTGAACAGCACCACCCGAATGGATCTGGTAAAGGGTAAATTGGTGAAAGGCCGGGATGCCAAAGGAAAAGAAACGCCTAACTGGGACCTGAATGTGCTGGTTGGGGCAGGCGGACTGTTGTCAACCGTATCGGACTTGTCGCGTTTTGCCCTTGCCCATTTTGACGGACAGCAGGCGGCTTTGCAGTTATGTATGAAACCCACTTTTAAGATCAATGCAAGGATGGAAGCGGGCCTGGGCTGGCACCTCATCCACCGCCCCGATGGCAGCACCTGGACCTGGCACAACGGGGGAACCGGTGGCTATACCTCTTCCATGACATTAAACACAGCCAAAAAGAATGGGGTTATCATCCTGTCGAATGTCTCTTCCTTTCACCCAAAGTCAAACCAGCTGGATCAGCTTTGTTTTATGCTGTTGGAAGGGTTAGGATGATGGAAAGGTTGTTTCCCTGGATACAGGGAACGTATTTCTTTACTAGAGGGCTTCAAGGGCATCCCGGATGCTTGCAAAAGAGCCGGACATCCGTACAATGACCATGATGTCGGCCCCAAAATTCCCGAAGTAGCTTACCCTCGCAATTCCCCGATCTCCAGCGTGCGTTCGCAGGTTTCGTACTCCACCCTCATATTGGAGGCAACCAGCACAAGCTGATCCGTGCAGGAATCGAGCAGGCGACGGTAAAGGGCTACCCCTTTTTCATCCAGGTTGGTGCAGGGCTCGTCCAGGAAAATCACCGGCACATCCGGGACAAAGGCAGCCAGCAATTTCAGGCGTTGTTTCATGCCCGATGACAACTGCTTCAGGAATTTGTTTCGGGCTGCTTCCAGACCTGTTTCTGCGTACATACGCTCCGTATCCCAGCCGGATTTTTTCTGCTTCAGTTCGAAATGGGCTTTTAGAAATTCGTCGACAGTCAGGTCTTCGGGGAGTTCCAGCAGGGGAGAGATAAGTGCATAATGGCGGTACCATTCCAGTCCATCGATACGCTGTCCATCCATTTCAAAAAAAACCTTACCGGCAGAGAGGGCGTAAAAGCCGCTCAGACTCATGAGGTAGGTGCTTTTACCGGACCCGTTATGGCCCAGGATGGCCACCTTTTCGCCGGCTTCGTAGCGCTCGTTAACCTTCCGGAAGATCCAGTCGCGGCCGAATTTTTTTCCGGCATCCTCCGTTTGAATGGCGAAGGATACGGCCATCTCAGTCCCTCCGTGAGATATAGCCTTTCATCACACCGCGGTCGGATTCGCGGATAAAGCTCAGGATCTCGTCCCTTTCCTTGGTGGCAGCCATTTCCTTTTCAATGATGCCCATTGCTTTGGAGTTATTATGTCCGCGCAGGTAGAGAATACGGTAAATCTCCTGGATCTCTGCGATCTTCTCGGTAGAATAACCCCGGCGACGGAGCCCTATGGAGTTCACCCCCTCGTAAGCGAGCGGTTCCCTGCCCGCCTTGGTAAAAGGAGGCACATCCTTTCTTACCAGGGAGCCACCGGCCACCATACTATGAGCACCGATCTTCACAAACTGATGCACGGCCGTGGTTCCGGCGATATACACATAATCCTGCACCTCAATATGCCCTGCCAGCTGCACGGAGTTGGCAATGATCACGTTATCGCCGATGATGCAGTCATGGCCAACATGCACATAAGCCATGATCAGGCAGTTGGCACCGATCACCGTTTTGTTCTTGTCCAGTGCCGTGCCCTTGTTGAGGGTAACACATTCGCGGATCACCGAATTGTCGCCAATGTGGAGGGTACTGTCTTCCCCTTTGTATTTCAGGTCCTGCGGAATGGCAGAGATGACCGCTCCCGGGAATATCTTGCAATTCTTCCCGATACGGGCACCTTCGAAAATGGTCACATTCGATCCGATCCAGGTGCCTTCGCCGATCTCCACATTCTTGTGGATGGTCACGAAGGGTTCGATCACCACGTTGTCGGCAATCTTGGCCTGAGGATCGACGTAAGAAAGGGGTTGTATCATTGGTTTGGTTTAGTGAGAATGAGTGGTTGCGGAAGATTGTGAGGGTTCTGCAGGGGCTTTGTCGCGGATTACCTGTGCCATCAGTTCGGCTTCGATCACCAGTTTGTCGCCCACGAATCCGGAGCCTTTCATCTGGCATACGCCGCGACGTATGGGTGCGGTAAGGTCCATGCGGATCACCAGGGTATCGCCCGGTACCACTTTGTCTTTGAAGCGCACATTGTCGATCTTCATAAAATAAGTGCTGTAATTCTCCGGGTCGGGCACATCGCTGAGTACCAGCACGCCACCGGCCTGGGCCATCGCTTCCACCATCAGTACCCCGGGCATAATGGGGTTGTTGGGGAAGTGCCCCGGGAAGAAATATTGGTCGCCGGAGATGTTTTTTACCGCTACCACATGCGTGGAGCTAAGTTCCACCACCTTGTCCACCAGCAGGAAGGGGAATTTATGAGGCAGCAGCTGGGCGATGTCGTTGTGGTCCAGCACCGGCTTTTTATTCGGGTCGTAGCCGGGCACATTGGCCTTGGCTTTTCTCTTTTTGATGATGGCTTTTATCTTTTTGGCAAATTCCACATTGGCGGCATGTCCGGGCCTTGCAGCCATTACCTGCGCCTTGATAGGCATCCCCACCAGGGCGAGGTCGCCGATAAGGTCAAGCAACTTATGCCTGGCGGGCTCATTCTGGAAACGCAGTTCCACATTATTCAGTATACCCTCTTTACGCACTTCCACGGAAGGCTGGTTGAAGAGGTCGGCAAGGTGCTGCAACTCGTTCTTTTCCACCTGGCGGTCTACGATCACGATGGCGTTGCTCAGGTCGCCTCCCTTGATGAGGTTCTGTTGCAGCAGCATCTCCAGTTCGTGCAGGAAGCAGAAAGTACGGCTGGCGGCTACCTCGTCGCGGAATTCTTTGAGGCTGGTCACCGAAGCATGCTGGCTTCCCAGCACGGGTGAGTTATAATCTACCATTACCGTCAGGCGGTAGTCGTCAAGAGGCATGGCAATCATCTCCACCCCACGTTCGGCTTCCTGGTAGACGATATTCTGGGGTACGCTGAAGTATTCGCGTTCGGATTCCTGCTCTACGGTACCCACACGCAAAATCTCTTTTACAAAAGTCTGCGCGCTGCCGTCAAGAATAGGGATTTCCGGTCCGGTGAGCTGTATCAGGGCATTGTCGATTTCCATGCCGGCCAGGGCCGCCAGGATATGCTCTACCGTGTACACACGGGCTCCGTTTTTTTCGAGGGTGGTGCCCCTGGAAGTATCCACCACAAGGTCGCAGTCGGCCTCAATGAGGGGTTCATTTTCCAGGTCGATCCGCTGGAACTTATATCCGTGATTCTCCGGCGCGGGAAGAACTTTCATTACCGTCTCCTGACCGGTATGAAGCCCAACTCCCTTAAACTCCAGCGCCTCCTTTAATGTTGTCTGTTTCACGATTCCGTGTCTTTTTTATCCAGTAATGCTTTTATGGATTCGAGTTCACGGCTCAGCTCGTGTACCCGTTTGTCCAGCGCAGGCAAATTTCGGAAAACTGCCTGCGATTTAAAATGCTCTTTGAATTCGGTTGCCGGGGAGCCCATCCAGCTTTTCCCCTCTTCTTTGATGGTGCCGAGGATACCGCTTTGAGCCCCGAACTTGGAGCCGTCGGCTACGGTAATATGGCCTGAGAATCCCACCTGGCCGCCAACCACATTCCGGCGGCCCAGCTTGGTACTGCCTGCAATACCGGTTTGTGCGGCGATTACGGTATGGGCACCGATTTCCGTATTGTGGGCCAGCTGTACCAGGTTATCGATTTTGGCTCCCTGGCGGATTACCGTACTGCCCATGGTAGCCCGGTCAATAGTGGTGTTGGCCCCGATCTCTACATCGTCTTCAATCACCACATTTCCCGTTTGCGGGATTTTGGAATAGCTGCCGTCTTCCTGTGGCGCAAACCCGAAGCCGTCGGAACCGATTACGGCTCCGGCATGCAGGATACAATTGCCACCCACCTTGCACAGGTTATAGATCTTCACACCGGCATAAAGCGTTGTATTGTCGCCAATCTCCGCCCGGTCGCCGATATAGCAGCCCGGATAGATCTTTACGTTCTTCCCGATCTTCACCTGGTTGCCGATATATGTAAAAGCGCCGAGGTAAATCCCTTCTCCATATGAGGAATCTTCACCGATAAAATGCGGCTCTTCCACCCCTTCTTTCTGATTGAGGATGGCTACATATTGGGTAAGGATGGCGGTAAAAGAAGCATAGGGATCGTCTACCCGGATGAGGGTAGTTCGGACTTCCTTTTCCGGTTTGAACGTTTTTCCCACCAACACGATACCGGCTCCTGTTTCGTAGAGGAACTGCTCGTATTTGGGATTGGCCAGGAAGGCCAGATCATTGCCTTGGGCTTCTTCGATCTTGGCCACATTGTTAACGGAAACGGAGGCATCGCCTTCAAGTTCACCGTTCAGCAACTGGCACAATTCTGCGGCACTTATCTGCATGGTCAAATTTGCTGCAAGTTAGCTATTTGTAGTAACAAAGGAAGTGCTTGAGCACGCTGCCCCGCAGGGCTTTCAGGTTGTAATTGTCGGAGGCTTCGGCAATGTCTACAACCTCCCCGTTCTTCATCAACAGAGAGATGCCCCGGCTTTCGGCATCGTAGGCCTTGTTCTCCAGTTTGCCGGTATACACAAAATAGCGAAGCTCCTTTTCGTCCAGCCCGAGTTTTTTGGCGGCCTTTTGCAACTGTTCGTTCACCTGCTCCCTGCTGAAGGCGGTTTTCTGCACCTGTATTTTAGGCAGTTTTCTATGGATGAGGTTATAACAGAGCTGGCTAAGTACCGGGTCCGGATGACTCATCCATACCTTAATGGAACTCATGATGTCATTGTCGTCCAGCAGGGCAAACTGATCGAGCAGTTCCTTATTTTGTATGAAGTCGGTCTGTTCCCCCTTCGCATACAGGAAATAACGAAAGGCTGGGGTACAGAACAACGCTTCCCCTTGCAGGGCAAGCTCCTTGGCCCGCTGTAAAATTTTCAGCAGAAGTTCTTCGGCGGCAACCACGGTTTTGTGGAGGTATACCTGCCAGTACATCAGCCTGCGGGCAATGATGAATTTTTCTATGGAATAGATGCCTTTTTCCTCCACCACCAGCTCATCGTTGGCCACATAGAGCATTTTGATGATGCGGTCCGAGCTAACCACCCCTTCCGAAACACCGCTGTAGAAACTGTCGCGACGCAGGTAATCAAGGCGGTCCATATCCAGCTGAGAGGAAACCAGCTGATGCAGAAAATGCTTGTCGTATTGATCGGTAAAGATGGCAATGGCCGTTTCCAGCCTCCCGTTGAACTCCGTATTCATTTGCCGCATCATAGCCAGCGAAATGTCTTCATGATGGACCCCGCTAACGATGGTCTGCTCCAGGGTATGGGAGAAAGGACCATGCCCGATATCATGCAGCAGAATGGCAATGCACACGCCTTCCGCCTCTTCATCCGTAATCTCCACCCCCTTGCCCCTAAGCGTATTGATCGCTTCATTCATGAGGTACAGAGCACCCAGGGCATGATGGAAACGCGTATGATTGGCTCCGGGAAAAACGAGGTGGCTCATACCAAGTTGACGGATGCGGCGGAGACGCTGGAAATAGGGGTGTTCGATCAGGTCGAACAGAAACTCGTACGGCAGCACCAGGAAACCGTACAAAGGGTCATTGATGTTTTTCTTTTTGTTCAATGCGCTGCAAAGCTAGCGAAGTAGGTGGAATTTCAGGTCGCCTGTCTCCTGTAATGCAGCGCTTTGGTGCTCGGCCTGACTAACCCGGTCATTTTTCGTTCCTTTGTGCACGAATCCAACTGCAAGCGCGTTACAACACTATGTCTATACACATACTCTGGGCCGACGACGAAATCGATCTTCTTAAACCCCATATCCTGTTCCTGAAAAACAAAGGCTACGAACTCACTACCGTTAACAGCGGGGTGGATGCTATTGAAGCGGTAGACAATGCCAACTTCGACATCATTTTTCTCGATGAAAATATGCCGGGCCTTTCCGGATTGGAAACATTGAACCGCATCAAGGAAAAGATGAAGGATGTGCCGGTGGTGATGATTACCAAAAGCGAAGAGGAATACATCATGGAAGAGGCGATAGGCTCCAAGATTGCCGACTACCTCATCAAGCCCGTCAACCCCAACCAGATTCTGCTCTCCATCAAAAAACAACTGGATAACAAACGCCTGGTAAGTGAAAAAACCGCCCAGGGTTACCAGCAGGATTTCCGCAATATTTCCATGACCTTTATGGATGATCTCGATTTCGAGGCCTGGAAAAACGTGTACCGTAAACTGGTTTACTGGGACCTGGAGCTGCGTGCTTCCAAGGATTCGGGTATGGATGAGGTGCTCAATACACAGAAAGACGAGGCCAACCACAACTGGTCAGATTTTATACGAAAAAACTACCTCGACTTCATCAATAACCGAAACCCCAAAGCACCGCTACTGAGCCATGAACTCATGCGTCAGAAGGTGTTCCCGCATATCGACGGTGAAACCCCGGTGGTATTCCTGCTGATCGATAACCTGCGCTTCGATCAGTGGAAGGTGATCCAGCCCGTACTTTCCGAATACTTCCGCATGGAAGAAGAAGATATGTACATGAGCATTCTGCCAACTACTACCCAATATTGCCGGAACTCCATCTTCTCCGGGCTCCGTCCCTCTGAGATAGAAAAACGATTCCCGAAGATGTGGAGCAATGACGAAGACGAGGGCGGCAAGAATAATTTTGAGGAGGAATTCCTGGCTGACCAGCTCAACCGGGCCCGCAAAGGCACCAAATTCAGTTATACCAAGATCACCAACCTCGACGGCGGCAAAAACCTGGTGGATACGATTCCCAATATGCTGCACAACGATCTCAGCGTGATCGTATACAACTTTGTCGACGCCCTGTCGCATGCCCGCACCGATGTCTCCCTGATGCGTGAACTTTCCGAAGATGAGGCGGCTTACCGTTCCGTAACCCTTAGCTGGTTTGAGCATTCGCCTTTGCTGGAGGCACTGAAACGGATTGCAGATAAGAAGCTACGCCTGATCATTTCCACCGACCACGGATCGGTAAGGGTGAAAGACCCGGTGAAGATCGTTGGCGACAAGAACACCAATACCAACCTGCGTTACAAGCAAGGCAAGAACCTGAGCTACGAGCGTAAGGAGGTCTTCGAGATCAAGAACCCGGCGGAGGGCTTCCTGCCCAGGCTGCACGTGAGTTCGGCTTATGTATTTGCCGACGAGAACAAGTTCTTTGCCTATCCCAATAACTACAACTACTACGTTAAGTACTACCGCGATACCTTTCAGCACGGGGGTATTTCCATGGAGGAAATGATGATTCCCGTGGTGATGATGCGGGGCAAAGGATGATGGAAACACCCTTAAGGTTGAAGGACCTGGGGGCTCTGCAGGAGGTAGCCCTTGAACTGGCCGGTATCCTGAGGCAAAAACCCGTGATGAGTTTTTCCGGTGATTTGGGTACGGGTAAGACCACGCTGATCCGGATGATCTGTCGGGAGCTTGGGGTGAAAGGAGAGGTAGACAGCCCCAGTTTTTCCCTGGTCAATGAGTACGACTCCCCTTCCGGAAGAGTTTGCCATTTCGATCTGTATCGCCTGAAAACGGCGGAAGAAGCGCTGGATATCGGGTTTATGGAATACCTGGACTCCGGGGATATCTGCCTTATCGAATGGCCGGAGGTTGCAGCGGATTTTCTACCGGAAGATACGGTAAGGGTATTCCTGGCTCATGAGGCTGAAGGAGAGCGAAGTATACGCTGGTAATATACGCTGGTAATCCCGGCAGGCTGTTGTATTTTCGACCCTGACTATGAAAAACCGTTTACTGTTTGGGCTGATTATTTTGGGAATTATCGGCCTGGCTGCCTGCGCCAAATCTTTCACCACTCCGGTATTCAGCAGCAAGTCGGTGGGGCATAAACAGGTAGCAGTACTTCCCTACCAGATGGTGTATACCGGCCGGCAGGATGCCGACCTGAGCCCGGAAGACAAACGAAAAATTGCCGAAGCCGAGTCCCAGGCCTTTCAGCGAGCCCTGCACAACCAACTGCTGAGGCAGTCGGGGTCAGGAAAAAAGGATATCAAGATCGAATTTCAGACTCCGGAACGGACGAATAAAATTCTACAGGACAGCGGTATCGTTCCCATGGATGCCTGGAAAGAAACACCCGAACGCCTTTCGGCCATTCTGGGTGTTCAATCCATTGTCTATACCCGCGTGGAAAAAGAGAAATTCCTTACCGACCTGGAGTCTTTCGGATTGGAAATAGCGGGAGATATTCTGGACAAGATCAAACTGCCCGACGGGTTTAACCTGCCTCCAGGGGCTGATCCTTCCTTTTATAACCGCACCTATCATATTCGTATTGATTGTCAGTTGCTCAACGGCAGTGATGCCAGCCTGCTTTGGAAGTTGCCGATGGATATTGATATCGACTGGAACAGCCGGGCCAATGAGGTCATTGAACAGGTTGCCCGGAGAAGCGCAAAAAAATTCCCTTACCGCAACCGCAGTTACTACCATAATTGACGCTTTTTCGCTAACTTGAATATGCGTTGAGTCTATGAGTGACAAGCCCAAATCGCCTTTTAGTGAACTTGCCCGGCAGGCATCCCTTCAGCCACAGGAACAGCTGTTGGAGGTTCGTAAGCACAACACCCGTCTTTCCGTAGGGATTCCCAAAGAAATTACTTACCAGGAAAACCGGGTTCCACTGACGCCTTCTTCGGTTTCGCTGCTGGTCAATTCGGGTCATGAGATTACCATAGAATCGGGAGCGGGGAAAAATGCCAACTTCGAAGACCGGCAGTACAGCGAGGCGGGGGCAAAGATTGCCTACGGAAAGGAAGAGGTCTATAAATCCGAGATCATCCTTAAAATCGATCCCCCCACCAAGGAAGAGATCGATCTTATGGTTCCGGGTCAGTACCTGTTCTCTGCCATTCAGATGACCAACCTTACGGATACCTATATCCGTCAGCTCATCAATAAGAAGATCACGGCTATTGCCTATGAATTCCTGAAAGATCAGGAAGATACCCTTTCAATCATCCGCAGCATGAGTGAAATTGCCGGTAGGTCGGCGGTGCTTATCGGTGCCGAATACCTGGGTAACACCCATGGCGGTAAAGGGGAACTGCTGGGAGGAATCTCCGGCATTCCACCCTCCGAAGTGGTGATTATCGGGGCCGGAACGGTCGGGGAGTATGCAGCCCACACAGCCGTGGCACTCGGGGCAACGGTAAAGGTCTTCGACAATTCCCTGGCAAAGCTTCGCCGGTTGCAGAACCACCTGCGTCAGCCGGTCTATACTTCCATACTCCAACCCAATATCCTGAGCAAAGCACTTGTGAGCTGTGACCTGGCCATCGGAGCCTTGCGCAGTGATGAGGGACGCAGCCCGAATGTAGTCAGTGAGGAAATGGTAAGCCGCATGAAACCGGGGTCGGTGATTGTGGATGTAAGTATCGATCAGGGAGGCTGCTTTGAAACTTCTGAGGTAACGACGCATACCAACCCGGTGGTGATCAAACACGATGTGATCCACTACGGGGTGCCCAATATTCCCTCAAGGGTTGCCCGCACGGCAAGCTATGCGCTAAGCAACATTTTTACGCCCATCCTCATCGATATTGCCGAAAGCGGTGGTTTCCGAAACTATTTCTGGGACAGCCACATCATCCGTAACGGCGTATACATCTATAAAGGAAACCTGGTGAAGAGGCATATCGGGGAACGGTATAACCTGAAGTTTAAGGATATCGATCTGCTGATAGGCGCACATTTGTAGGAGTTTTTTCCTTCCCTGCACAAGCAAGACCGTCTTTTTAGATCTAATTTTCGTGGTCAACTAAGAGCCATTATGAAATCATTCATTCTAAAAACCGGAACCGGATTTCTGGTATTGACCGCGTTATTCGCCGGTATGCAATCCTGCAGGAAAGACAAGGAAAAAGACCCCGATGAGGAAACCGATCTGCAGACACTTGTGGATATGAGCATCTGCGAACAGGTTTTCAGCGATCTTAAATCTATCTCTGACCAGGCCCGCTCCGGCGATCTTACCTCCTACAAGGGAGGATGCGCCACGGTGACCCTGGATACGATGACCAAAATTATCCGGATTGATTTCGGACCGAACAACTGCCTGTGCAAGGACATGCGGCTACGCCGCGGCGCAATCGATATTCGTTATACCGGCAATTACTGGTCGCCGGGTGACAGCGCCATCCTTACCCCCGACGACTATTTTGTGAATGATTACGGGGTAGCCGGGCAGAAGATCATTGTTCACCTGGGGAATAACGGTCAGGGCAATCCGCATTGGTCCATCGCTGTTCAGGGCACGGTTACCAAACCCAATTCCGGCGGACAGGTGCAGTGGACCAGTAACCGTACCCATACCTGGCTGAAAGGTTACGGGACTCCGCTAAACTGGACCGATGACGAATGGAATATTGAAGGCAGTGCAGTATACACACAAGGAACCGCTACCTGGAACCTGGATATCCGTAAGGCTTTGCACCGGGCTCTTTCCTGTAACTATGTGGACGAAGGGATATTGGATATGACCCCTGTGGGCGGAACGGTACGCAGCATTGATTATGGAAACGGAACCTGCGACGACGATGCCGTCTTTATCTGGAATGGTAAATCCTACCCGTTCAAGCTCCGCTAAGGGCAAAAAATAAGGCCCATCCCGGTAATCCAGGATGAGCCTATCACACTACAGCTAATAATTATCTTAGAATGTCTCTGGAAATTACGATGCGGTTCACTTCCGAGGTGCCTTCGTAGATCTGGGTGATCTTGGCATCGCGCATCATCCGTTCGACATGGTATTCGCGAACATAGCCGTAACCGCCGTGAATCTGCACCGCTTCGGTGGTGGTTTTCATAGCGACTTCGGAAGAATAGACTTTGGCCATGGATCCGGCGAGGCCGTAATCCTGCTTCTGGTCTTTCAGCCAGGCAGCGCGGAGGCAGAGCAGACGGGCTGCTTCGATTTCCGTAGCCATATCGGCCAGCTTAAACTGGATCGCCTGGTGGTGCATAATCTCTTTCCCGAAGGCCTTACGTTCTTTGGAGTAAGCCACAGAGCGTTCGTAGGCACCTGAAGCGATACCCAGAGCCTGTGAGGCAATTCCTATTCTTCCTCCGGCGAGGGTCTTCATGGCAAACTTGAAGCCGAAACCATCTTCGCCGATACGGTTTTCTTTGGGAACCTTCACATCCTGGAACATGATGGAATGAGTGTCGGATCCGCGGATTCCCATTTTATCTTCTTTCCTGCCAACCTGTACGCCATCCCAGCTTTTCTCCACGATAAAAGCATTGATGCCACGGTGGCCTGCTTCTACGTTTGATTGGGCAATAACCAGGTAAACATCGCCTGTGTTGCCGTTGGTAATCCAGTTTTTGGTTCCGTTCAGCAGGTAATGATCGCCCTGGTCAAAGGCAGTGGTGCGTTGCGAAGTGGCATCTGATCCGGCTTCGGGTTCGGAAAGGCAGAAGGCGCCGTGAATCTTACCCTGTGCCAGGGGTACCAGGTATTTTTGTTTCTGTTCTTCTGTGCCGTACGTCTCCAAACCCCAGCATACCAGTGAGTTGTTCACTGACATAACCACTGAAGCGGAGGCGTCAACCTTGCTGATCTCTTCCATAGCCAATACATAGGAAATGGTATCCATTCCCCCCCCGCCGTATTCGGGGCTGACCATCATACCCATAAACCCGAGTTCGCCCATTTTGCGAACCTGTTCCATGGGAAATTTGCCTGTCTCATCGCGTTCGATTACTCCGGGGAGCAGTTCTGCATTGGCAAAATCGCGTGCAGCCTGCTGGATCATCAGGTGTTCTTCACTCAGTTCGAAATTCATTCGTTAGGATTAAAGGTGTGCAAATATAGGTCTTGAAGCAGAACATTAAAATACCGGAATGGTTTGGCTTCTAGAGATGAAGGGTGCAGTTGGACTTCAGCAGCCGGAAGCGGCTGTTGTCGTATTCGAGCAGGAACAGCCCGAGGTTGTGGTGTGTGAAATCGTCCATGCTGCTAAGTGGCAGTCCGAGCATCAGGCAAAGAAAGCTCTTCATAGCCCTCCCGTGCATGCAGATGAGCACCAGCTCTTCCTTGTCGCTAAGGATTTTTTCCAGGGCAGGTTTTTGGCGAGCCTGCAGTTCCACAGGGTTTTCTCCGCCAGGAATGCGGTAATCGAGTTGGCCGGATTTCCAGTTGTTTACCATATCGAGGTATTCCTGTTTCCATACCGAGCGACTTTCCATGCCTTCGTAATTTCCCCAGCTGATCTCGTTGAGTTCGGGGAGTGCGGTATGCGGAATTCCTGCGTCCAGGAAGGCATTTACGGACTGATGCGTACGTTTCAACGCAGAGGTATAAATGCGTTCGAAGGGAAGGTGGCCGTAACGGGCATGAAAGCGCCGGGCCTGTTCTTTACCGGTATCATTCAGGTCACTGTCTACCCCGCTGCCCTGTACGATACCGAGGCGATTGAATTCCGTTTCGCCGTGTCGCACCAGGTAGATTGTTTTTCTTGTTACGGAAAAAGAACTTTGTTGCGCTTCGTTCATCATGAGAAAACTGCCTAAGATCGATACAAATATACCGCTGAAGGCGCTGAATGACCGCATGAAAGATACCATGGCGGAACATATTGGGATAGAATATACTGACATACGGGAAGATTCCCTGAGTGCCAGGATGCCTGTGGATACCCGGACGTTTCAGCCGCTGAAAATGCTGAATGGCGGTGCATCCCTGGCGCTGGCTGAAACGCTTGGAAGTATGGCTGCAAATCTGGTACTGGACAGAAGTCGCTATGTAGCATTCGGTATGGAAATCAATGCCAACCATATTAAACCGGCCAGGGGCGGTTTTGTGTATGGAAAGGCAAACCCACTTCATGTAGGTAAAACCACACAGGTCTGGGAAATCCGGATTCGGGATGAAGAGGGTGATCTGGTATGTGTGAGTCGGTTGACCATGGCTGTTGTAGAAATTCAGGAGGATGCGCTCGGATTATCATAAGCTTCTGGAAGAGGCTATCCGGGATTCCAAGGCGCTTGCCGTATGGCGGGAACCGGAGGGCACATTGAAGGCCATTGGACCAAAGAAGCCTGAAACCTGGAATCCGGGGCAGTCGGGAAGCGAAGGTTTTGTCTTCGCTCCTTTTGATACGGATATTCACCCTATCTGGTTTCTGAGTGAGGAAGAAGGCAGTTCCGTTGGCTTCACTTCTGTGGCCGGGTTCCCCAAGTTGGCTGACAAGGCGACTTACATGAAGCTGGTTGATCGGGAGATTGAGGCTATTCAGTCGGGGAAATTCAGCAAACTGGTGGCGGCACGGGCTATGGAAACAGAACCCATCCACGATGCCATGGCCCATTTCGAGCAGCTTTGCGAACGTTACGAAAATGCCTTTTGCTACCTCTGGTATGCCCCTTCTACGGGAATCTGGCTGGGGGCAAGTCCGGAACTGTTACTCCGCAAGGAAGGGAATAAGGCCGAAACCGTTGCACTGGCAGGTACCCAGGTCTCTGACACTGATTTCGGAGAAAAGGAATTGCAGGAGCAGGAATTTGTGCTGGACTATCTGAGGGAAACTTTGGATCCGGTGTGCAGGGACCTTTTGGTATCGGAAAAAAACCGCGTGCAGTCCGGTCACCTGACCCATCTTTTTAACCGGGTGGAAATGAACCTGGAAGAGGGGATGGATGTGATGAAGTTGGCCCTCATGCTTCACCCGACTCCCGCCGTAGCCGGGCTTCCCAAACAGGAGGCTATCCGGTGGATTGACCGGGAAGAGGGGTTTGACCGAAGCTATTATGCCGGTTTCATTGGGCCAAGCTATAAGGATAAAACAGCATTTTTCGTGAACCTGCGTTGTATGCAAATTCTCCGCGAACGCTATTTTGTGTATGTAGGGGCAGGGATCACGGCATTGTCGGATCCCGCCCGGGAATGGATGGAAACGGAAGAAAAAAGTAAAGTGATCCGGCTGAAAGGCGGTTAGTCCATTTCTGCGAACCGGGCCTTTATATTGGCGAGATGGGTTTTGAAAGAATCGCTGCTCTCATTGAAAGCTTTTTTGATCTCTTCCCAGGAATCGCCGCTGGCTCCTTTGAGTTTTTCGAGGCGGTCTGCCATCTCACTGCGCTTGGCTTTCAGGTTCTCCAGTTGCTCATTGACTTTACTTTTGGCGGTTTCGCTCAGATTGTCGCGTTTTTTTTCAAGTTCTTCGATGGTGTCATACATCTCATCGATACGTTTTTTGGCCATTGCCTGGAATTCTTCTCTGTTCATGTTGTTTCTAGATTTATGTCGTTTAAGGTAGGGAAAATGACGTAAAAAAACCAGTGTCCGCGCGACTTACGAAGGATTTTTCCATTCTTCGGGGATTTCCATGTCCCGCACATGTTCATACCCGATCTTATAAAGCTCATCGGCGGCTTTGGTGTCAAGCAGGTCAAAGCGCTCCACGCCCTTCGGTGCGATCACGTACCGGTTTCTTACCCGGTTTTCGCGGATATGCCCGTTAACACTCAGTTCGAAAGTCCGGGCAATCATTTTGGAAAGGCTGTCGATGGAATTGACGGGGCGTATCGGGCTGATATGGACGGCCAGTACGATCTCACAACGTTCTTCAAGGGGTTTGTAAGGCAGGTTATCGAAGAGTCCACCGTCTACATAGACATTTCCGTCTATTTCCACCGGGGAAAAAAGTACCGGGATGGAAGCAGAGGCTTGTATACAGGCGACCAGCGGACCTTTATCGAAGTAGGCTACTTTCCCCTTTAGCATGTCGGCTGCAGCTACGATAAGGGGTTTGTTCAGGTCTTCGAGTTTTTCTGCCTGGATATGTGCGTTCAGAAAGCGGGGTAGTTTGGAAAGCCGCATCAGGCCGAGGTCGGGAATATGAAGCTTGGCAAAATCAAGGATGGAATTTTTTTTCATGGCCTTGAAAATCTTCTCCGGCTCATTTCCGGCGGCGATCAATGCCCCGACAATAGCTCCCGCACTGGTGCCGCTGTATATGTCGGCTTCCACATTTTTTTCCTTTAAGGCCTGGAGCACGCCTAGATGGGCGAAACCCCTTGCCCCACCGCCTCCGAGAGCGATACCGAGCCTGTATTCTGCCATGTTTGCAAGTTACGATTTAGA
Source organism: Bacteroidia bacterium (assembly GCA_964215915.1). Lineage (GTDB taxonomy): Bacteria > Bacteroidota > Bacteroidia > UBA8524 > UBA8524 > UBA8524. Next base: position 45,460 of record CAXPEB010000094.1, on the reverse strand, counting down.
CTGCATTCTGCATGTAGCGAACGATGGGCAATACCCAGGCACGGGGAGTCAGGCGGATGGAGAAGGCCATGATCCGGTTGAGCATTCCATGTATGACCGTCATGCGATTCTGTTTCATTTTTTTATACCCGAAAGCGGCGACTTCCGCAGCGGAGGGAAGTTTTTTCCCTTTGACCAGCCTGCTGTTATTAAGATCTGCCGTACCCTGGAATCCCGATTCGGTTGCACCCGGACAAAGTACGGTAACATGTACCCCGCTTCCTTTGAGCTCATTGCTCATGGCCTCGCCGAGTGACAGTACATAGGCCTTGGAGGCATAGTATACCGCCATGGTGGGGCCGGGTTGGAATGATGCGGTGGAGGCTACCTGCAGAATTTTCCCGAAACCTCGTTCTACCATGGGCTTCACAAAAAGGTAGGAGAGTTTTGTAAGGGCTTTGATGTTCAAATCCATCATGCGCTCCAGCTTCTCCCAGCTGGCTTCGTGGAACAGGGCAAAATCTCCGAATCCGGCATTATTCACCAAAAAATCGATGGCGATGTTTTCTTCTTTCAGTTCAGCATACAAACGATCGATCTCCTCCATGCGGCTTAGGTCCGCAGGTTTTACCCATACCTGTACTCCATAAGCCGACCGCAACTCGTCGGCCAGTGTTTCCATTTCTTCTCTCCGCCGGGCGCTGAGTACCACATTATGCCCGTCGCGGGCAAATTCCCGGGCAAACTCCAGCCCCAATCCTGAGGAGGCTCCTGTTATCAGTGCTGTACGTTTCATAAGATGAATATTTATTCGTTTTTTGAGTAAAAAAATTTAGCGCTTGATGCTGTTCCAGGCCATGAGGTAACATTTCTCCATGGTCTCTTTTCCAGGTTTGATCCGGCTTTGGTAGAACATGCGAACGATTTCATGCACGGATCCCTGCAGATGGGCTTTCAATACTTTGATATTGCCTCCGATGATCAGGTCATGCTCTTGCCCGATGGTCAGGAAGCGATCAAGGGCAGCCATTCCCTCATCGGCCATTTTAATGAGTTCGGGGTCTACGATGCCGCTGTAATGGAACTGTTCTGCAAACAGCATCTTTTCCGGGTTTTCCATGCAATAGGAAAAGTACCGCATCCAAAGATCCCGGAACAACGCTGCATAATCATACACATCCATACTGATCCCCTGAAACAGCGAAACCATTTCTCCTTTGATGGATTTGAACAAGGCATTGACCAGGGATTCTTTTCCCGGATAATAAATGTACAAAGTACCTGTAGCCACCCCTGCCGCTTTGGCCACATCGGCCATTTTTAGTCCGGTAAAACCGGTCTGGATGACCAGGCGGAGCGCAGCTTCATGAATGGCATCCAGCTTCTTATCGTCTTTTACCCGTGGCATTGCAAAACAAAGGTAATGGAAGCATTTGGCCGAATGTTAATAAACGAATAAAAGTTCGTTAAAAGTATTGGTTAGGAGGGTGAGAGGGGCTTAATTAAAGAAGTTCATGGCCCTTTCCAGACCGATACTGCAGAAAGCTTCTGCGGCGTCTGCGGCACGACCGATAGCTTCCTCCAGTTCCGACTGTTCTTCCGCAGACCATTGACCAAGTACATAGTCGATCTGACGGCCACGGCTGAAACGATCGCCGATACCAAAACGAAGGCGCGGGTAATTGGAATGACCCAATACGGCATTGATATCTTTAAGGCCGTTATGACCGCCGTCACTTCCTTTTCCTTTCATCCGTATTTTACCGAAAGGCAGGGCCAGGTCATCCGTAATCACCAACAGGTTTTCAGGCCCCAGTTTGGATTCCTTCAGCCAGTAATTCACGGCTTTGCCGCTGAGATTCATATACGTGGTGGGCTTGATCAGGATAAGCTGACGCCCTTTGAATTTACCTTCCGCCACATAGGCCAGCCTGCCGACATCAAACTTTACTTCCATTCTGCGCGCCAGTTCATTAACCACATCAAACCCGATGTTGTGACGGGTGCCAGAGTATTCGGCGCCTACATTTCCCAAGCCGGCAATCAGGTATTTCATGCGGGCAAAAATAAAGAACCGATGCCACACGACGGCCTCTTTTTACGTCGTTCCATTGGGAAGGAAGTTTGTCATGATCATGAAATACATTTTTCCGATTCTGATTTTTCTCGGTTCGTTGACACAGACATATGCTGCGGATTCCTGCCATATCCGGGTGTTATTCATTTATGGATCGCGTCCTTCTCCCGATTGCGACTCCTCAGGTGGAAAATGGTTCGGTGGAATACACGGCGGGCACGTAGGCGTTCAGCTGGATAGTTCACGGGTTATCGACTTTGCCCCGAGCAATGGATTCCACTATATCGGCCACAAAAAGAATTGCCTGAGTGCTTTTTCCATTCGTGATCCGGAATCCTTCTGGGAGACTTTCCGGGGCAGTGATTCGGCTTCTGTCAAAAGACTGAGCATCCGGATACCCGTTAGCAGCGGACAATATCACCGGCTCGATAGTCTGAGCAGGGTTTATACCTGTGAAGTACCATACGACTATGCCTTTTTGGGAATGCGCTGTGCTGCGGCCAGTTACGATCTGTTGCAGGTCATCGGGGTTACCCGGGAAAGAGGGCGTCTGGCTATCTGGAGCCGATTTTTTTATCCCAAGCTGTTGCGCAAATACCTCATGAAAAAAGCAAAAAAGCGCGGCTGGAAAATGGAATCCGGGGAAGGAAGTCCCTGTCGTGTCTGGGAATCGGATTAGTCCCGTGCTACGGCATCTACCCGTGTGGCCTTCCTGGCAGGAAGCCAGGCAGTGAGCAGGCCCAGCAGGGCAATAAACAGGAAGATGATCAGAAAATCACTGGTTTTCATTTCCACAGGATAAGCCTGTATGATGAAGGTTCCCATGCCTCCGAAACCCACCAGCCCGAATTCCTGTTGAGCCCAGCATAACCCAAAACCCAGGAGCAGTCCGGCAATTCCTCCGGAAACCGCGATCATCATACCTTCCCGGAGGAAGATGGAACGAATCAACGCATTGTTAGCCCCCATGCTGCGCAGGATTCGGATGTCCTGACGCTTTTCCATGACCAGCATACTCAGGCTGGATATTACGGTAAAGGTGAGCAGTACCAGGATAAAGACCATGATCAGAGCCGTGGCCCACTTTTCCGAGCGGAACACTTTGTAGAGCATCTCCTGCTGTTGTTCCCGGTTTTTGACCACATAGTCCGGGCCCAGAATTTCCCGGATCCTGTCAATGGCGGCTTCGACATCCTGTCCGGCTTTGAGGCGAATCTCAAGTGCCGACACTTCATCCGTATAATCCATCAGTTGCCTGGCAAGGCGAAGCGGAATCAGGACATATTTGTTATTGATCTCATCATCAATACTGAATACCCCGCTTGGCAACACAAAGGCCTGGTTCAGGGCTTCTTCCGGGTTCATGGAGATGCGTGCTCCCCTTCTGGGCAGGTAAATAGCCAGCCGGGTGAAGTCATTATAAGTGGAAAGTCCCAACCGGTTTGCTACCCCCAATCCGGCCACTGCAAAATTCCGGTCGCCACTTTCCAGGAGCATTTGTCCGTCGAAAACCATGCTGTCCAGGTCGGTTACATGGATGTATTCCGGGCTGACTCCTTTCATAGTCGCAATGGCCTGCCTTTCGTCATAGCGCAGCACCACGTTCTCTTCCAGCACGGTAGCTACAAGATCCACCTCTTCCAGGTTACGGATTTGCTGCAGTGGGATGCTGTCGGTATGGAAAACCTTTCCGCGGCGGGCTTCCACTTTGATATCCGGATCAAAAGAAGTGTACAGCGACTGCACGAGCGATTCAAACCCGTTGAAGACAGACATGACCGTAACCAGGGCCATGGCACCTACGGCGAATCCCAGTACCGAGATGGCACTGATGATATTGATCGCGTTGGGATTGCTTTTCGAGAAGAGGTAGCGCCGGGCTATAAATCCGCTTAATCTCATTTATAGGCTTTGAGAATGAAGCCTGCCCCCGTCAGGTGCCCCATATGGGTATCCATGAAGTTCAGGACCAGACAAAGCGGAAAGATAAGCAGAAAATAGATGGGCAGGAATGCCACCAGAAAGCGGGCTTTGCGCAATGCGCTGACCGGCCATTTGATGGATACCAGCCAGGAAATTTGTCCGGGTTTACCGTAGGTATACCGCGCTCTTACTTTCCGGTAACCCATTTTTTTGAGGCGTACTTTCAATTCGCTCATGTTGTAGCCTTCACGGATGAATTCTGCTTCTTCCGGGAAGCGGAACTCGTTGATGCGGTAAAGGGTTTTACGGTCGGAAGGGGCGGCCATAAGGAAAATGCCGCCGTTTTTAAGGCTGTGAAAGATATTGCGGAAGACCTGGTTGTCGTCCTCAATATATTCCATCACATCCACACAAAGCACCAGGTCAAAGGCCTTCTCTCGTTCAAAAGTATTGAGGTCTCCGGTTTTGAAATAGATATTGGGAATATTCCTTTCCCGGTAGAATTTATTGCAGCGGCATACCTGATCCGATTTGAGATCAAGTCCCAGAATACTGTAATGCGGGTTGAGTTTATGGAGGTAGTAAGAGTATTGACCGAAACCGGCACCGGCATCCAGGATATGCGTAGCATCTTTATGCTCTTTTGCCCAGATCTTTATCTCCCGGTGCATGTGCCAGGTGCGCAGGATGATCGCATCCAGCAACCTGTAAAAGAGTCGGCGTAACAAGGGGTGTCGGCAAAAAACACTGCCGAGCATTTCTTTGACCGGATCGTAGTACATGTTAATTCGGGTCCTTCTCCTGACCTCGTTCCTGATTCAATTTACGGAATACCTCATCCATATGCTGAGCATAATCCAGGCTTTCATCCAGAAAAAATTCCAGTTCCGGTATTTTTCGCACCTGGTGACGCAGGCGACCGGCCAATTGTTTCCGGATATCTTTCCCGTGAAAACGGATCAAATCCAGAGTCTCTTCCTTGTTTGCTACCTGATACAGACTCAGGTAAGCCCTCACCACACCCAGATCGGGACTTACTTTCACCGCAGTGACCATAATAAAGGCTCCGCTGAAAAGGTCCCGGCTCAGGGATTGAAAAATTTCACCCAGGTCTTTTTGGATTAAATGGGCAAATTTTTCCTGTCTCTTCGATTCCACGGTACAAATATCAAACTATTTCTGCATTTACCGGATACCTCTTAGTCGGCGGTAACCGATTAAGCCAATATGTATAGACAGGGAAACCAACATGCCCGGTACTACTGGGCTTATCCCGCCTGTTTTGGGAATAAAACCGCTTTGCCAGAGTATCCCGGCAGCTAGGGAAAATATCAATTGGATCAGGCTTTGGGTAGGGCTGAGTCGGAATGACGGAAACAAGGCACCGAAAACCGGCATTACGAGGGTACAGGCAACCCAGGGGGTAAAATCAAAGAAGAACACTACTGCCGAGTCGTTGCGGTAAGGCAGCAACAGTACGAAACAAAACAGGCTCACCAGTACCAGGCCGATATTCATGTTCCGTTGCGTATGATTCCGGAAGCCAAGCAGATCAATCATCAGCGACTGCGCCGAAAGAAACAGAAAGCTATCGGTGGTGGACATAACCGTTGCCAGCAAACCCAGGATAAACAAGGCCTGCAACCCTTCCGGCAACAGTTCCCCGATTTGCGTATAGATCTGTGAGCTGTCGGCAAGCCCCGGTACAAGGGCCAATCCGTAAAGAGCTACGGTTGCAGCCAGGAAATCAAATACCGTCCAGCATAGTATGGAGATCAGCAGTCCGGTGCGCGGAATGCGGCTATCGGCTGAGGCATAGATCCGTTGGTGGTAACCTGGGTCAGCGATGACGAGACTGGCAAGGAGAAACCAGGTAACGATCTCCCAGGCATTTCCTTCAAAGGAGAAATGCGTGGCCCGGGGAGGTAAACCTGCCAGTGGTTCCGTGCCGTATTGTGTAAGCAGGTAAGCCAATACCAGAAGAAATCCTCCGAACATGAAGAAGAACTTCACCGAGTCTTTGCTGGCTATGGAGGCAAAGCCACCCCGGTAGAGGTATACGGAGGAAAAAACCAGGGCCAGCGCGATACAGGAAAGGATAGGCCATCCATACACTCCGCGCAGCAGTTGGGCGCTCATCAATACATACATGGCAGGGCTCACCAGAACAAGCACGGCCAGTGAACCGATCCGCGCATACCAGGGGCCATAATAGCGAGCCAGCAGTTCGGGGATGGAACGCAACTGTTCTTTACGGATCCGCGCCGAAAGGAAAAAGGCCATAAGCACTCCGAACAGGGTATACGGCAAGCTGAGAAAGAGCCAGGCGCTGATCCCGTAATCGTAATACAATTCCCCGATACCCAGTATCCAGCCGTAGGCGGTGGTGACCATCGTGGCCACAAAAGGAAGCAAGGTAATCTTACGTCCAGCCAGCAGGTAGTCTTCCGCTTCGTTGTTCCGGCTTTTGTTTCGGAAGCTGCCTATCAGCATGAGCAAAAGATAGGCGGAGATCAGTAGCACGCTCCACATCGCTTCCAAAGGTAGAAATGTTTATTTTGCCGCATGATCACAGCGTTGCTGAAGGGGCTCCTTTTCGGGATGGGTATGAGCATGATGCTGGGCACCGTTTTCTTTTCGCTGGTGCAGAACAGCATACAGAACGGATGGAACAAAGGAGTGATGATCGCAGCGGGGGTTGTACTCTCCGACCTGATTTTTATTACCCTGGCCATATTGGGGATGCAGGTGCTGGAACCGGGTACCGGAAGTATCTGGATACACGTCGGCGCTATAGTCTTGCTCGGGGTGTTGGGTAGCAATCTGTTGATGAACCGCAAGCCTGTGATTGCGTATCCCGATTCCCGCTTCGGTAAAGCCCTGTATTTTTTTTCCAACGGTTTCCTGCTGAATTTCCTGAATCCGGTGAATTTTCTCTTCTGGGCCGGACTGGCAACCCTGGCACGTACCGAATGGGAATACGATAATGCCCGTCTCTTGTGGTTTTTTGCAGGTTGCCTGTGCAGCATCTTTTTCAGTGAAGTGCTGATCTCCATTCTGGCCCATCGTATCAAACGTTTTCTGAATGAAAAGATACTGGTATGGATCAACCGGATCACCGGACTGGTATTTATCGGGATTGCGCTGTACCTGATCTATGAGCTGATCGTTACGTTACGCTGAATTCAGGGTTCTTGTGGTGCAGGCATGCCCGGCGTTTTGTTCATACTGCCATCATAAGTTACCAGAAAGCAATAGTTGTGGCCTTCACAAGTGAGGGAAACGGAAGCGTTCATGGTTACCGATCGTTTTTCCTCATTCTTATTTTCGTTGAGTTTCCAGTTCTCTTTGGAAAGAGCGATGCATTGCGGCACCACCCCGGGTTTGATGATCATCACATCAATATTACCTCCCTCCGGTTCCGAATTGATATGAAGCTGGCAGCTGTCTAATGGACCTCCACTGAGATGGAACATGTACATGCTGTTACCTCCCATGGCTTCCACAATACCGGCTTGCCCGGTGCTAAGCTCATAGGTGTATTCGCATTTGTCCCTTTTGAGTCCGCAGGCACTTAATCCCGCCAATAGTATGCAGGCTAACAGAATTCGCATGACCGAATATAGGCAATTCAGCGCTCTGCGGATTTTGTGAGAGTGAAAAAGAAGAGAGGTACAGGCAACGATTTCCGACCTAAATCACTCATACTTATAACCAAAACCCTGCTGAAAGAGAATTCGGTCGAAAGAATTGACGTAAAATTCTTCGACCGTTACACATTGATTATTATTGAAATGTAATGAAACCAAACCTGCTGAAGAAGAGGCTATATATCGGCCTGCTTATTCCATTGGTCTTCTATGGCCTTAATCCCGCAATCGCGCAAAAATACGACTGGAGCCGGCTTGACGGTGATGGTGCGCATGGATGGAATACCACATCCTGGGGCAGTGGTTCCCAAGACATGGTGTGCGACGAATACGGAAACATCTATTCCATGGGATCGGTTCTAGGTCCCCAATATGTTCAGAGCAGCGGTTATCTTGATTTCGGAGACAGTGTTTATGCGCAATCCAATGGTGGTTATATTACGCCTTATGTCGTGAAATACAACCGTAAGGGGGAGGTCCAATGGGCCACCACACTTCCGGCCACAGGCGGTTATCTCTATACTACTTCTCTTTGTATTGATACGGCAGGAAACTCCTACATAGTAGGGTCAACCTGGAGTACTTCGGTGGGTTCCATAGCGGGTATCCCCGTTAACCAATACGGCCAGGGTGATATCTGGATTGTAAAGTTGAATGATTCCGGTAATGTGGTATGGGCTCAAACCGTTGGTGGAAACCTGCAGGATTACCCTACCGGCATTACGGCCACACCTGCCGGAGATATCTATCTTACCGGCCTCTTTCAGGGTTATTTTCAGTATGGAAATACCGGAATTTCCGGTAGCAGCGCCGGTTGGAGTGTATTCCTGCTGAAACTGAATACTACCGGCTCTCCTTACTATTGCAGACGTATTGCCACTACTGACGGCACAAGTGCCTGGCAATCTGCAGGGGGTGATGTGGTCTGTGACCGTTTCGGGAATGTTTATGTTTCCGGGGCCTTTACCAATACCTTGCAGGCCGGAGCTTCCAGAATCCATGCAGGCAGTTCGCAGCAGGATCAGAACGGTTTTGTGATGAAGGTGTTGCCATCCAACGGTACTCCGCTATGGGCCCGACAGATGGGGGCCACCACGTCTGCAATAGCCGTGGATGAAAGTGGCATGATCTACGCGGCGGGCCGGATGATGGCGGGTGCGGACAGCTTTTATAATACCCGCCTTACCACTAACGGAGGGATAGGGGCAGATGACTTGTATGTATCGAAACTCACTCCTACGGGAGCACTGAGTTGGGTCAAACGTTTCGGTGACAACTCCACCACTACTCCAGGCGGTTGGTGGTGGACCTGGAACCGCATCAGTATAGCTTCTCTGGACGTAGATTTTGCAGGAAAGATATTTGTTTCGGGCACGATTGACCGAACCACCGATTCCACCAGTATCTGCGAATTCTATGTACCTCCATTCAATGGCAACTGGAGCGGGTCCGTATATGCGACGGACGCCTTTCTTCTTAAGATCACCACAAACGGCACCAGCGAATGGAATGCCCGATCGGGAATCCGTGATAATGATTCCCTGGTGTATTACTGGGAAGAGAAGACCAATGGCGGTGGCGTGTCAACGGATAATGCCGGGGCAACCTACTGGAAAACAAGTCGTACATGGGGGTATAATTCCTATGGCGATACGGTTAAACTGTTCTTTAATAACGATACGAACGAAGTGGCCCTTGAAGGAGGGTTGAGTTATTATACCCCTGCGATATGGGCCATACGGGAACAATACATCCAGGTGGATTCGTTTGCCCCGCATATCATTTGCCCGGGTGATTCGATCCGGGTCTATTATTCCAAACACGATAATTTTGATGTAGGTAACACCTTTACTGTAAAACTATCCAACCGGGCAGGGGTCTTTTTTGATGCCATTTCCATTGGGAGTGTTCAGGATACGGGCTCAGGGGTTATTGATTGTGCCGTGCCTCTCACTGTTCCGGAAGGCAGTGGATACCGTCTTCGCGTGGATGCCACCGGGCCAGCCATCCGGGGTTATCCGTTTGAGGATCCCCTGCGGGTAAAGCCAACTCCACCCACCAATGCCGGGCCGGATGACTCCATGTGCTACGGAGATACGGTATACATCAGCGGAAGCGGAGGAGCCAATTTTGCCTGGTTCTCGGACCCTTACCTGGAAGACAGCTCTCAGGTAAACACCTCCATCTACCCGCCTGCCACACAGGGTTTTATTCTGCGTAGTGAAGATACCATTTCGCAATGTTATTACCTGGATACCACGGAAATCCGGGTGATCTCTCACCCGAAACTTGATCCGCGGACCGACACCACGATTTGCCAGGGAGAATCCGTTTGGCTTTATACCTCAGGATATGGGGGTAAACCCAAACAATACCTCTATTCCTGGTTCAATACGAAAACAAGCACCCATATGGGCTATGGAGATTCCTTCCAGGTAAGTCCGCGGGAGACCACCCCTTACCGGCTGGTGCTTTATGATAGTTGTTCCATCATACGGGATACGGCTATTGTAACGGTCAACGTCCGGGGACATATCCAAAGCAATGCACGGCCGGATACCACCCTCTGTATTGGAGAACCGGTAACCATATATGCCGCAACGCAAGGCGGATTAGACAGCCAATACAATTATCGCTGGTACGTGGATACCAACCTGGTAAGCACGGATTCGAGTTTCGTCTGGCCGAGCCAGGATACCAGCATTACTTTTAAACTGATAGTGGATGACGGCGGTTGCTCAGACGATCTGGACTCGTCCTATTTTACTGCAATCCGGAGGGATTCCCTGAAACTTCATACCCGTACCGATACGCTCATCTGCGACGGGCAGGGTATATGGCTTCATGCCTGGGGAACCGGAGGCCATCCGGGAGGTTATACCTATACCTGGGACCACGGACTGGCACCGAATGACTCAAATTTTGTGGTGCCCACGCAGAGTGCAACCAACTACAAAGTGCAAATCAGCGACGGCTGTACCAACTTCATCGATACCAACAGCATTACCATCACCCTGAGGTACCCGCTAACCGTATTGGTACGCCCTGATAGCACCATCTGTCGCGGAGAATCGCTTCTACTGCATGTGGATGGTACCGGTGGAGACTCGTTGCATTATACTTATGATTGGCAGGGCATTGGTGTGGGAAATAATATTTCAGTCACCCCTAACGATCATACCACATACTATGTGACCCTAACCGATAATTGCACGGCCTTGTCCACCAGCGACTCGGTGCGCATTACCCTGAGAGACCCACTGAAAATTACGGCAATGGCGGATACCACCATTTGCCGTGAAAACACACCCCTGCTTCATGCAACAGGCTCAGGAGGATACGCTCCGGGCTATGAATTCGTGTGGAGCGACGGCACAACAGAAACCACCTTACCCGCCGGGATCGCTTATGCGGTAAGCCCCAAAACGGATTTTACGTATACGGTGCGCTTGCAGGACAACTGTACGGTGAAGAAGGATTCTTCCACAGTGAAGGTTATCCTGCGCGACTGGCTGGAGGTGAGCACCGTTCCTTCGGATACCACTATTTGTCACGGCGCTGTTGCCAATTTGCAGGCAAGTGGTAAAGGCGGACTTGGCAGCAACTACACATACAGCTGGCAATATATCGGCAATGGAGCGAGCCAACAGGTACAACCTCTTGTGGATTCCAGCTTCCGGGTGATCATGAGTGATGGGTGCAGCCCCTGGGATACGGCATATGTCCAGGTTAGAATTGCCACTCCGCTAAGTGTGACGGGTGCAGGCGATACCCTGGTTTGCCCGCAAAAACCCCTTGCTCTGAGAGCCAGCGGATCAGGCGGGGTCAGCTCCACCTATACGTTTACCTGGAGCCACGCTCTGGGAACAGGTACCGTGAAAAAGGTGGTGCCCGCTCAGGATGAAAAGTATGTGGTGACCCTTACCGATAACTGTTCTTTCCCAGCTTATGATACCGTATATGTAACCATGGCCGCTCTGCCGGATACCGCGATTCTTCCGGATATCGTGGAAGGTTGTCAGCCGCTTAGGGTTGAACTAAGCTCCGGACATCAGGATACCGGCGGCTTCTCCAACTGGAAATGGTACCTGGATAATGGGAAAGTGCAGAATACCGGGGTCAATCACCTGAGCTACCTTTTTGAAAAACCCGGGCTGTTCCCGGTTAAGGTTGAAGTAACCTCCAATTACGGATGTGTGGACAGCAGCCGTTATGCCGATATTCTGGTTCATCCGAAACCGGTTGCGATCTATGCGTTCAGTCCGAAAGTAACCGACATAGTGACGCCGGTGGTAACGCTTCTGAACAGCTCAACACAGGGACAGAACTGGTACTGGGATTTCGGGGATGGAAACAGTTCCACCCTGCAGTCACCCATACATACCTATGCGGATACCGGATATTATGATGTGACGCTATTTGTGGAGTCGCAGTTTGGATGTAAAGACACGCTCACCAAAATTTTCCGGGTCAATGAGATCTATTCTTGCTATATCCCTTCCGGATTTACCCCGAACCAGGATTTGCTTAATGACGAATTCCATGTAAACGGTACGGGAATCGAACGGTTGAGGATCTGGATCTACGACCGCTGGGGAGCGCTGATCTTCTATTCTGAGGATGAAAACTTCCACTGGGACGGAACCAGCCAGGAAAGCGGCGAAGCCATGCCTACCGGGGTTTATCTCTACCGGGTGGTAGTTGACCTGGAGAATGGTAACCGGGAGAACAAGAGCGGAACCATTAGCCTGGTGCGGTAAGATTTACGAGCGATTACTCGCGGGCAATTCTGATTTCATGGCTAAGCAGCATTGAGTGTAAGAGGAATGTCTATGGGTAGTCTATGAAAAAACAACTACGCTTTTCTCTGCTTACTACCATACTCCTCTTTGCGGGTACGGTTTTATTTGCTCAAAATCATATACCCTACACCCAGGGGAGCAAGTCAGCCATAACAGTAATAGGCTCCAATGTTTGTCTCAATATCCTGACAGCTGATGATGATCCGGGTGACACGGTTCGTATCAGTTGGAGCACATCGGTTACGGGAGCGACATTTACGCATAACAGCGGCGCGGTAAGGCTGGCCACCGGCCAGATCTGCTGGACTCCTGCCGCGGCAGATACCGCTGGCAATCCTCATCTGTTTTTTGTTACTCTCGATGATGGTACGGATCAGAAGGTGGATACGTTCTCCATTACCGTTTATGGATTTCCTGCTATAGATAGTTTCAGTTATTCTGAAGATAACTGCGGGAATTTTGTCTTGCATCCACGATTCAATATCTGGACAGACACCTTTTATTTTCGTCTGTATGACAGCGCGAATAACTTACTGCTCACCTTTGCGGACACGAATTATTTTAGTTATAACCCGAATTATGGGCCGGGACGTTACCTGCTCAGAACCTTTATGGCGAACAAAGTTCCTGTAAGTAATATGAGACAGGACACGCTGATTCTGAGGCATAAATACGGGGTGTCGCTAAACAAAACAGCGCTGTCAGAACCCAATGAGTACCTTCTTGAAATTCAAAAACGATTCGGAAATCCATTGCTAACCTATGAATGGTACCGGCATAATTCGCTGGGCTGGGATACGCTTATGCATACGGGCTCATCGCTTACCGTCCAGGTATGGGAGAATACCACTTATATGATTGTGGTGGATAATGGGCAGGGATGCCACGATACCTTAAGTCAGCTGATACAAGTTGACCCGAATGGGTTGTCTCAACCCGATCCTGGTGCAGTCATTTATCCCAATCCCGCTGGGAATTGGCTTAACCTCGAAAGCACCTCTGCTTCTTTGGTGGGTGTTAGCATACATACGATTAACGGAAAAAGAATCCTTTGGAAACAGTTTTCTGCAACAAATCACTATCTCCTGGACAGCAGGTATCTCGATTCCGGGATATACGTTGTCCGTTTGTTTATGAATGACGGAAGCATCCATACACAAAGGCTCCAGATCAGGAAAGAATGATGGATAACCATTCCGGAAATAAAGATATCAATGAAACACTCCGCGATATTATTTCTTATTCTTCTTGGTTACGCCCGTATGCAGGCCCAACCCTTCGATCCGAACGATAGCCTCAATACGGAAAAAGGTCGGGACGACCATTATCTGCCGGATGACAAGAACAAACAGGAATTTCCCGAATTGATCAACTGGTCTGCAGTGGAACTGAATTGTGGCAGGATAAAATTGACCTATCAGGTTTCCGGAACCGATACCAGGGTGACCACTTCGGTGTTGCGGAAAAATAAGGTTGTAATGAATAATGTTCCGGGGAACCCGGTTGTTCTGGACCTTTGGCCGGATACTTTCCTGCTTGGGGTCACGATTACCAATAAGTATGACCGTTCCATATACCGTCGGGATACCCTGATCACACACAACGGATTTCTTGTTCAAAGCAGTGCATATCCGGGCCCGGCTCACGGAGAATATATTCTTAAAGCCTGGACGGAAGCTAATGTGGCGGGACTCACGTATTACTGGTACCGGAATTCGGGTTCAGGGGTGACGAACCTTGGCCTTCAGGGGGATTCTATTGTCCAGTACCTTTTTGACAACTACACCTACATTGTGAAAGGAGTGGATTCCCACGGGTGTACCGGGAATTCCATACTTGAGATACAGGTAAGTCCCAGCAGGGCATCCCTGCCGGGTGATGGAATACCGGTATACCCCAATCCTGCTGACAATATTCTATACCTACCTGACTCTTATACCGGTACTCGCTTCTTCCTGTATGATTTTTCCGGCGTTGTAAAACACAACGGTTGGGTAGAGAAAGAGGGAGTGCTTCCGGTATCTTCCCTGCCGGTAGGAGTGTATTTGCTTCGGGTTGATCTGGCGGAAGGCAGCCGGTTCAGCCGGGTCATCGTAGCCCGTTGATCAGGGTTCAAACTGCAGGAGGGTAGAGAACGGGTTTGCTGGGGACCGCATCGCATTCCATACCCGGGCACATCAGGTTGAGCAGATAGGACCCGTCTACCGCATGGTCTGGAACGTAAATCAGTTCCGTAATGGTAGCGTCCAAACGGGGTGCATCCGGATAATTCCAGAAGTTTTTGTGAGCGGCCAATGCGCCACCGTCTTCTTCTTTGTCAACAGAAGGCAGATCGATCAGCAAGTGTAAAACACCCTTATTCCGGATTTTGAGAGCCGCATTTGGATGGAGATATATTGGGTTGGTCCCGGAGTATTTTTTGAATCGCTTGTCTTCCGGGTTGGGAAGGGTACGTATGATAAGGGCTTCCGGGAGCTCATCCGGGATTTGTTCGTCCAGGATAAGCCAGTCGCCGTTTTCCTGTTGTACGGGTTCAATACTGATCAGTTTTGCTTCCCAGAAGTAACGGCTGAGGCTATCGGGCAGATAATGTGCTTCTTTGCTCACGTGGCCCACACATTCGGTATGGGAGCCATTGCCGTGCGGGTTGAAACGGATGTTTTCGCAATTGCAGGCGCCTCCCTGTGTCACTGACCCTACAAAGGGCCCCATACAGAAGGGCTCCATTTGGGCATGAGGGATATAGAAAGCTTCTACCGAGCGTTCATCACGACGAACGGGAATGGACAAATCGATACATGTGTCCAGCGAATAGTTACGTTGCCTGTGTTGTAGAATCACAGGGGCAAATTACAGAATAGACGCCTTTTTACGGTAATTTCGTCGGGATGTCCTTTCAGCTGAAACTGGTATGGAAAATCGTTTTGTTGCTTTTCGCGGTGAATATCGCGGTGCTGTCGCTTTTATATACCAATCGCCTGGTTAAAAAATTAGCCAAGGAAGAACAGAACCGGGTCAACCAATGGACTGCCGCGGTGCAGCGACTCAATGAAGCCGAAGACGAAGACGTGACCTTCCTGATGGATGTCATGCAACAAAGCAGCAACAATATTCCCATCATCCTTACTGATGAAGACGGCACTATCCTCAACTCCAGGAACCTGGATACCAGTAGGATTAATGACCCGGAATACCTGAATGAACAGCTTCTGGAGATGATGAAGGAAAACCCACCCCTGATCATCGAATACCTGGAAGGCAAGAAACAATACGTTTACTACAAGAATTCTATCCTGCTAACCCAGCTCCGGTATTACCCCATCTATCAGATTGCCGTTATCTCGCTGTTTCTGCTGGTAAGCTACCTAGCCTTCAATGCCTCACGTCGATCGGAACAAAACCGGGTATGGGTAGGCCTGGCCAAGGAAACGGCCCATCAGCTCGGGACTCCAATTTCCTCGTTGATCGCCTGGGTGGATATTTTCCGCAACCTCGACGGCAAACCCGATCCGGAGATGCTTGATGAAATGGAGAAGGACATTCAGCGCCTTAAGCTGGTTTCCGAACGCTTTTCCAAGATTGGGTCCACGCCTGTGCTTGAAGACCGTGACGTGAAAGAACTGATTGACCGATCGGTATCCTATATGGGGCTCAGAGCCTCCAGCAAAGTATACATAAAGGTAGAAGCCGATGAACTTCACAATTGCTTTGCCCGGGTCAATGTGCAACTCTTCGACTGGGTGCTTGAGAACCTTACCAAAAATGCCATCGATGCCATGGAAGGAAAAGGGAGTATTACCTTCCACCTGTCGGAATCGAAAAAGCTGATCTATATTGATATCACGGATACCGGTAAGGGAATTCCTTCCTCCAAATTCAAAGATGTTTTCAAACCCGGTTTTACCACCAAGAAGCGTGGCTGGGGTTTGGGCCTTTCTCTTGCCAAACGTATTATTGAAGAATACCACAGAGGGAAGATATTCGTAAAGGAATCCACTCCCGGTAAAGGCACCACCTTCCGGATCACGTTAAGAAAGAACCTGTAGCCCACAAGTATGAGAGAAGCATTGATGACCCTGGCCTTGTTGCTTTTTAGCATGGGATATTCCCAACAGGCAGATAGCACGGTTAAGGACTCTTCTGCCAGGTCGCAGGAAATATTTGAAGTGGTAGAAAACCCACCTGAATTTCCAGGGGGAAACGGTGCTCTGTTTGCCTACATTTCCAATAACCTCGTATACCCGGAAAGTGCCCGAAAAGATGGAGTTGAAGGAAGAGTTGTGGTAAGTTTTGTCGTTAATGAGCAAGGTGCTGTTACTGACCTGAAGGTGGAAAAAGGCCTGACTCCGGAATGTGACGAGGCCGCATTAAATGTGGTCAGGAATATGCCAAATTGGATCCCGGCAACCCATCGCGGAAAGCCGGTAAAAGTAAAATTCAGGCTACCTGTTCTATTCCGTTTACCCCGATAACCGAAGAGTGAGACGGACAAAATCAATATGAAAAAGAACTACATGAAACGATATCTGCTCTTTTTGGGAATAGGTGTATTGGCCTCTACCGGACTCTTAGCACAGAATGACCCAGCAAGTCGCGGCGAAAGCGCAGCCGATTCCGGTGCCAGCAAGCCGGAAGTTTTTTCGATGGTTGAAGAAATGCCCGAGTTTCCCGGAGGAGAGGAGGCCATGCTTCAATATATTGCCGATAACCTAAAGTATCCCGGAAGGGCAAGACGCCAGAAGGTAGAAGGCAGGGTGGTCATACGTTTTGTGATCGATGAGGAAGGGAACGTGACCAATGTTGAGGCGGTGAAAAGCCTTCATCCCGACTGTGACAAGGCCGCATTAAAAGTGGTCAAAAACATGCCCAGATGGAAGCCCGGGCGCCAGAAGGGGAAACCGGTAAGGGTGTTTTACATGTTGCCCATCCGGTTTCAGCTGTCGTAGCTATTCAGATAAGTTATGCCGCGATTACTTGCTATTGACTATGGGGGGCGCCGCACAGGTATTGCGGTAACAGATCCGCTCCAGATTATTGCTACCTCCTTGGAAACCGTGGATACGGATAAATTAATGACCTTCCTGAAATCTTATTGCGACAAGGAAGAGGTGGAAGCCTTTGTGGTCGGACAGCCTTTTCGCCTGGATGGAAGGCCTTCTGAAATAGAAAGCGCAATCCTGGAATTTATCGATAAGCTGAAAAAAGAGATCCCCGGCCGGCCGGTATACCGCGTGGATGAGACCTATACGTCCAAAATTTCCCAACAGAGTCTGATCCAGTCCGGAGTGAAGAAGAAAAAGCGTCAGGACAAGCGGCTTTTGGATTCTGTCAGCGCGACCTTAATTTTGCAGGATTATTTAGCATCCAGATGATTCTTCCCATATACGCTTACGGAGACCCGGTGCTGAGAAAGGAGGCCGAAGAAATTGACGCCACTTATCCTAACCTCAGCGAGCTGATCGAAAACATGTTTGAAACCATGTATGCCAGTCATGGTGTGGGTTTGGCCGCTCCTCAGGTTGGTCTTCCCATTCGTTTGTTTGTGGTCGACGGTAGTCCTTTTGTCGAGGATGACCCCCAATTAAAAGGATTCAAACGGGTGTTTATCAATGCGTATATCGTCGAAGAGGAAGGCGATGAATGGGATTTTGAGGAAGGATGCCTGAGTATTCCCGGAATCCGGGAAAAGGTTCGCAGGCCGGAACGTATCACGCTGGAGTATATGGATGAGAATTTCGAATTGAAGGAAGAACAATTCGATGGCCTTGCTGCCAGGATCATTCAGCATGAGCACGACCACACCGACGGAGTGCTGTTCACAGACCTGATCAACCCGCTTCGTAAGCGGCTGATAGCGCGAAAACTGAATGATATCACCAAAGGGAAAGTGGAAGCGGATTACCGCATGCGTTTTCCAGCCAGGAAGAAGCGCTGATCAGTAAGCCCCACGGAATTTCCGGACGAACCATTCTGTGGCCAGCAGGCCAACCAGTAACCAAAATATCCATTTTAGGCGAATCAGATCGTCAAGGCTTGAGTGCAGGTAGGAGACGGTATGGATAGAATCGTCGGCGTTGATGGCTTCGATAAGCGCATCGCTCTGATTTGCTCCGAACATTTTACCCCCGTTTTTTTCAGCGAGTTGATTCAGCAGGCGGAAATCCGCCCGGGTGTTCAGGGCTTCGAGTTCCAGGGGCTTGATACTGATGAGTCCGCTTGAACGCAGGTCTTTACCGTTATAGTTGACCGATGCGGAATACCGATAATCGCCGGCGGGCAGGAATCCGGCATCCAGGGTATAGGCCTGGTCATCTCTCACAAAACGGAAAGTATACTCCTTACCCGATTCATCTTTGAGGCTGAGATTCACCTCCGGCTCATTCACCAGCTGGAAGGCATCATTATACAGTTCAGCCCGGAAACGAATCCTTTCGTTTTCGTCAAATTGCCTTTTGACCGGCTCGGTGCGGAAAGGCCGGGTATCTTTTTTAGCAGCCAGGTATTGAATCATCCGGCTCATCAACTCGTTGCTGGCTTCGTGGTTTCCGTTCTGATCGAAATCGTGTAACCTCCAACGCCAGAAACCTTCCCCGTAAAGAAGCCCGATCTTTTGTTCTCCTCCTTCTGCGAAGGCAAGCAGGGGGTCTTCCGTGGCGATAGAACCTATCTTTTGCAGGAGCAGGGTCTGATTGGGAGCAGGTGCAGTGTATTGACCGAAGGGCGTCCATAGCGGAGGGAAGCGTAGTATGGAAGAACGGGTCTCATCGCTGAGCCGGAATAGCTGAAAGTCATCGGAAACCAGAGGGAGTGCTTCATTGGCATCAGGAAGCGTTCTTCGAATGCCCAGGCCTTTGGACCATTTGCCTGCCAGGTGCAGGGCACTTTGCTCTCCGATGATAAACAGCACAGGAATACCCTGTTCGCTGCACTTTTCAAGCACCTTTTCAACGGGATAAGAAGTGGAGGGAAGCTGGTGCAGGATCAATAGATTGAGTTCCTGGTAATTGATCGTTCCCGGGTCACGGGCATAAGTCAGTTCTACCTGGTAATTCTCGTTGCTGGCAATAGCCTGCCGGATGGCTGACAAGTCGGGGTGGGGGGAATGAGCGAGCAGGAGGACTTTATTTCGTGCATCGATCACATCCAGATAAATGGTTTTGGTATTATTCACACGGGTGAATTCGCCTTCGACCTCTTCCAGAACCAGAGTATAACGCTGCATGCCTGCTTTTTCGGCAGTCAGTTTGATTTCTATTTGGGTAGCCCAGCTGTTTTCCTCAATACTCAACTCACGCCGGAAAAGTTCTTTCTCTCCCTGTAACACCCGGAGCACGGTTCGTGAGCCTTTCAGTTCATTTGCCCTGACGGTGGCCAGGAGCGGGAACTCATTGCCCAGGTAGGCCAACCGGTTATGTCTCACCTCCTCCAGGATCAGGTCGCGTTTGATTGCCGTATCACCCAGGGCTACCGTATAGAGAGGGGCTTTGGATCTTCGGGTGAGGTAGGCCGGGTTATTCCCCTGGTTGTATATTCCATCCGACAACAATACCACAGCACCGAGGTTTCTGTTTTCGTATTGATCGTCCAGGCTACGGAGAGAAGCCGATAAGTTGCTGGAAGGCGCACGGAAATCCGGCTCATTGCTTTCCTGCAATCCGTCACCGGCGAGGTAGAAACGTACTTCATGATCCTTCTGTAAACCCGTGTTCAGGGCATCTTTCAGGGCGAGTAGCTGTTGCCGGCTTCCTGCCGAATCATGTTGCATCAGCATGGAGGCACTGTTATCAAGCACAACGGCCACCACGGGTTTTTCAAGTTCCCGTTGGCTGTTGCGAAGCATAGGTTCCAGCAGGAAGGCCATCAATACGAAAAGCACCGCGAAGCGCAACACCCCGAGAGAGCGGCGCAACCACAAGCGATCTTCTTCGCCGAACAAGGGCCACCGGTACAGGAGCCAGGCAAAGAAACCGGCACCCGCTGCACAAAAGAACAGATACCAAACAGGATAATTAAACAGAACTCCGACTGAGGACATAGATGATGACGAGCAAATGTTGCAATTTTTATGCAGAAAACCAGCATGAAAGGCTTGGGGCAGTAGCCCGATCATTTTTTTCTTTTTCAGGCAACATTATCGTATCTTGAGTGCTCTTTGGGGTAACGGAATTGGAGCCAAATCAGTCCTGCCCCCTGCTAATGGTATGAGCGAAGAGGAATTGATCAACGGGTGTATACAAGAGGACAGGGCGAGCCAATATGCCCTGTACAAGACATACGCGGGCAAGATGCTCGCGGTTTGTCATCGTTATGCCCGAACTGATCTGGAAGCGGAAGACATACTGCAGGAAGGCTTTATTAAAGTGTTTGACAACATCTCCAAATTCCGTGGCAATGGTTCTTTTGAAGGATGGATCCGCAGGATCATGGTCAATACGGCCTTAAAAATGTACCGAAAAAGCAGTTTCAAAAATGAAACGATCGGTATTGCCGAAGACTATGACATGCCCGAAGATGCTACTGTACTGGAAAAGATCTCACAAGGTGAGCTGATGAAAATGGTACAGGGGCTTCCAGAGGGTTACCGGATTGTATTTAACCTTTATGCCATAGAAGGGTTCAGTCATGCGGAAATCGCAGAAACCCTGGGTGTGAATGAAGGTACTTCCCGTTCTCAATTGGCCAAAGCCAGAAAATGGTTACAAAAGAAAGTTAACGACTCGCAAACGATCGCTTATGAACGAAAATAGGCACCCCATTGATGATCTGTTCCGCGACGGGCTTGAGCACGCAGCGATGGAGCCCCCCATGCACGTATGGGAGAGGATAGATCAGAAACGTACGCCTGTTTATAAGTTGGTAAACAACTTTAAACAGAACAGCCGTTGGTACCTGTCGGTAGCAGCCGTGCTCGCACTGCTGAGCTCTGCCGCCTTTGTTCTGCTTCTGGATGAAAAACCCAATACCCTTACAAACGGTTCCGAAGTAAATACTGCACCGGAAACCGCTTATGTTGAAAAGGGGCAGGGTAATACTACTTCTCCAGCAGAGAAAAACAACGGGAATACCACGATGCCATTGCCGGAAAAAACCGGAGATGCCAGCGAACATGCCATGGCACAGGTTCCCGGCTTCAATTCGCATGTACAGACCTCACCGTCTGCTCATGCTCCAGCCAACACTAATCCTGCTCAATCCAAAAAATCAACCACTCCGGCTAATGCTGCGAAAACCGGTGAGGGGAACAAAGACGGGGCAAGTACTCCGGACAAGCCCCGGGAAGAAGAAACCGTGGTGGTACCTCCATACGAGATTCCAACATATGGTAACGGCGACGGAGAAAGAGAACGCCGGAATATGGTTCCCGGAACCATTCCGCAACGCCGCAACGCCGGCCCGGTTACTCCGCTTCCAAAACCCGAGCCTCCTGTAGTGGCAGAAATAAACGGAAAACAGGACACCGAAGGTCAGCAAACGGATAAGCAGAAAACGGTGGTACAACCCCCGATCACTCCTTCCCGCTGGTCGATCGAACTCATGGGCTCTTATAACTTCGTAAACCGCGCAGTTAAAGGACAAGCAGATTACCTCAACACCCGTAAGGCTGCTGAAACACCGGGAAGTGCCTTTACACTCCAGCTTCGTACCGGATACCGCCTGTTTGAGCACAGCGACGTCCTTTACTTCCGTACCGGTTTGTCCTATAGCCGGATCAACGAAACGCTGAAGTTCAACAAAACCGAATACTACCAAAGTGTGGAAGACCGTCAGGTAACCGGAGTCATCGTTGACCCGATCACCGGACCCCGCACCATCACCTATACGGTACATGATACGGTTACGAAGTCCAGAGTGACTCCGGTAACTTCCAATAACCGATACACCTTTGTAGATGTTCCGCTGGTACTTACCTGGAATGCCTATACCAACAAACGCCTGACTTTGAATGCCAGTGCAGGGATGATGGTAAACCTGAGCTTTACGCAACAGGGGCAGATCCTCGGACCGGTTAACAACGAGATCATTGACCTCAGCCAGGCAGGAAACCCCTTCAGGGCTTATGCAGGTGCCGACTTGCTCTTCAACGTGGGAGCAGCCTGGAAACTGGGCGGTGAGCAATCACACTTCGACCTGCTCTTCGAACCCGGACTCCGTCTCGGACTCGGCTCGCTCACCAAAGGAGGTTCTGAATTCAGCCAACGCTACCAGACGCTTAACCTCTTCACCGGTCTGCGCTACCGTTTCTGATCATCCAAAGGAATTGCTTGAATCCCTGTATTGATTTATCTTGGTCATCCATGAGAATCACTACAGGGATTTTCTTTTTCTGCCTTCTGGGAGGATTCCTTTCGGAAGTAAGCGCTCAGCAACCGAGTCAGGTGATAAACGGCCCCGGCATTCGGTATACCGTATCCAACGCCGGAGTGATCTTTCAGAACCAGGGAAACGCCTCCTTTGAGGCCCCCATCGATTCCGGTATTCAGGGAATCCTTTCTTCCGGTTTATGGATAGCAGGGAAGAACGGCGGAATACTTTACCTGTCAGCGGCCTGTTATGACAGCAGCGGCCGTGATTTTCAACCGGGGCCCATTGATCGAAGTAGCGGGGTAGCGGATGACACCAGCTACTGGAACTATGTATGGACCGTGGACTCGGCCATGATTGAGGAACACAAAACACTGTACAACAACACCGGTTACCAAGCCCCCTGGAGCATCGCAAACTGGCCGGGGTCCAATACCCGTCCCGGCGATTATAACCCTATCCTCGCCCCCTTTGTCGACCTGAATAGCAATGGGATCTACGACCCCTCAGAAGGAGAAGTCCCGTATATTCAGGGGGATCAGGCAACCTATATGATCTATAATGACCAGCGAAGCACCCATCAGCAATCCGGAGGAAATGCTATGGGAGTGGAGGTGTATGCCATGGTTTATACGGATCGGGATATGCCGGATGTCGTTTTTGTGAAATACCGGATCGTGAACCGGAGTCAGCGGACCTATGATTCTGTTTTTGCGGGCGTTTATACCGATTTTTTGCTGGGTAAACCTGATGACAACTTTATCAGCACCGATTCCATACGACACAGTTACTTCTGCTACAATGCAGACCCATATGATTCCGGGGGCTATGCCGATCGACCGGCAGTGATCGGTGTCCGCTTTCTGCAGGATAATCTCAACCGGACTATCGGGTTTAACTGGGACAGGGAAGATACTTACGGATGGCCGACCGAAGCCGCACATTATTTTCAATACCTGAATGCCCGCTGGAAAGATGGCTCCACATTACAGGACCCGCAGTCAGTGCAAAGCTCCTACTATTTCCAGGGAGACCCTTGTTCAAATGTTGGATGGACAGAATATGGCAGTTCGGGGACTATTCCCGGGCGCAGAAATATGCTGGGCAGCAGTGGGCCCGGTAGCCTTGCCCCAGGCGATGTAGTGGCCCTGGATGTGGCTTTTATTTTCACCCGGAAAGAAGCCGATGTACAGGCAAATGTTTGCGCTTTCCAACAGGATGCCGATCAGGTGTATGCGTATTGGAAAAACACGCTTTCCGGAGCAGCTCCATTGCCGGAAAGGTATTCTATCGGGGTTTATCCGAATCCTGCCGGGAAGGAACTGATGATTTCGGGAATGGACTTGTCGCAAATAGCATGGGTGAGCGTATTCGATAGTCGCGGGAAGGAAGTATTGACCAGTTCCCTGAAGGAAGAGAAACTCCTTGTTGCAGATTTGCAAGCCGGCGTCTACTTCATCCGTATCCAAACAAAAAGCGGGTTACTTTACAGCACCCGCTTTCAGAAAACAGATTAATTTCTTAGGGACTACATCACCATTCCG
The DNA here is from genome assembly GCA_964215915.1 of Bacteroidia bacterium. Taxonomy (GTDB): domain Bacteria; phylum Bacteroidota; class Bacteroidia; order UBA8524; family UBA8524; genus UBA8524. The sequence continues at coordinate 21,183 of CAXPEB010000094.1, read as the reverse complement.
CCATCAACATGGAGGGTTTGCCCGGTAATGTAGGTACTCATATCCGAAGCCAGGAATACGCACAGATTGGCAACATCCTCCGGGGTTCCGCCTCGTTTTAGCGGAATAGCGTCCCTCCAGCTTCTCAGGGTATCTTCATCCAGTTCGGCGGTCATTTCGGTTTCTATGAACCCGGGTGCCACGGCATTGCATCGGATATTCCGGGAACCCAGTTCTTTAGCTACCGATTTGGTAAACCCGATCATGCCCGCCTTGGAGGCCGCATAATTGGCTTGTCCGGCATTGCCCATCACGCCCACTACGGAAGTCATATTGATAATGGAACCGCTCTTTTGTTTCAGAAAAGGCCTGAGAGAAGCCTTGGTCAGATTGAAGGCGGATTTCAGGTTGGTATTGATCACTTCATCCCATTGGTCTTCTGTCATACGCATCAACAGCGTATCCCGGGTGATCCCGGCATTGTTCACGAGGACATCGATTTTTCCGAATTCCGCGATGACAGCATTGATCAGCTCGTCACTTTCGCTGAACACCGCGGCATTGGATTTATATCCGCGGGCTTTGATCCCGAAGCGGCTTTCCAGGTCTTTTTCCAGTGCTCTGGCTTTTTCTTCGGATGAGGCAAAGGAGAAGGCCACATCCGCACCTTCACTAGCGAAGCGTTCGGCAATGCCCTTGCCGATACCGCGTGTAGCACCGGTGATCAGCGCTACTTTATTTTCAAGCAGTTTCATCGCGACAAAGATATCAATTCCGGTGAATGCGTTCAGGAAGTTCCCGTGACCCGAGCTATGCGCACCACCATTTTCCTTTCTTCATAACTCATCCATGCCCCCATAAAGCCCTCTCCGAAATAATCGATATCGATGTAATCCCCGAAAAAGATCTTTTTGCCGGGTGGACTGAACGGAACGTCCAGCATGTGGTAGCTGCTTTTCATATTCTTGTCGAGGATACACATTACCGGTTGAATTAATGAAGTATCCGCATTCAGCTGATAATAGAGAATGCCAAGTTTACCGCTTCTCGGGTTGAAGCTTAGATTTGGCAGGAAAGCATGCCCTCCGCCCTGGCCAATCCCGATGCGTGTCCAGTTATTCCCCTGGTCGTCGGAATAAAGCAGGATGACAGAAGCGAGCGTTCCTTCCCGGTCACCATAAACCACATAAATTCTTCCGCTTTTCGGGTCGCATTGCAGGAAAGGCATTCCGTTGCTCCTGTTGATCCCGGGGATATCCAGGGTCCATCCTTCATGAAGGGTGGCTATTTCCCTGTCTTTCCCGAAGCTTCTTCCCCCGTCTTTCGATACATCGAACCACAGGCGGTTGCGGCCTGCCCAAACCAGGTAAATTTCTCCCGAAGGCCCAGTGGTGCCTGTTGCTCCTTCCAGGGTGCCGTCATCATCCCGACAATCGCCTTCCAGGTCGGAAACGCTTACCGGTTCTGAAAAAGTGCGTGCCTCATCATTGCTGACGGCAAATCGTATACGGGAATGGCAGGAAGTATCCTCGCTTTCGTATTGATCGAATTCCGTCCAGCTGATATAAAGGTTTCCGTAGTAGGGCGAATTGGGATTCTCGTCTCCGCAGAGCCATTCTTTGTCTTGCATCCTGGTACCATTGAGTCCCACCCCGGTTCCACGATTCCAGCGACGTCCCCGTTTCCGGGACCGCTGAACCACCATACGATCAAACCAGGCGGGCCAGCCCTTGCCTTTTGTTTTACTTAGGTGGGCATGGAAGAATACCCCCTTCGAATTGCAGTATACCGATGGGTCCCCGTATACCCCGAGACGGCTTTTTTGTGTGCGGGTCTTCCAGCTTTGTCCTGAATCAGAACTGATAAAGAGGTATGCGATATTGGCCCCGACCACAATTTGTGATTCGTCGCTATGGTTAACCGCGATACTAATCTCATTCGGGTTTTTGGCTTCCCCGCTGATAATCTGACTTTTCAGAGGAATGGAAAAAATTAATGCGCAGACAGGTAAAAAAATCGACAAAAGAAGACGCATTTCTAATATAATTAGTGTTAACTTAGTGTTGTAAAGATATCAAGCTATACTGTCAAACCAAACCAAATCAAAACGTGAAGAGCCCTGAAGTGCCCACACACTTCGGGGTTTTTTCTTTCTCCCCCGACAGTCCATTCTTTTTTTCAATTGTTTCTTTCCTCGTTTCTTTGCATGGTGCAGGAAGAAGATATCCGTAACGAATCGGAAGACCAGGATCTATACGAACATCACCGTATTGTAGTCGATAAGGGGCAAAGCCTGCTTCGTATCGATAAGTTTCTGATGCACCGTATCGAGAACGCCAGCCGTACCAAAATTCAGGCGGCTGCTTCCTCGGGCTGCATCCTGGTTAACGACCAGCCGGTGAAAAGTAACTACAAGGTCAAACCGCTTGATGTTATTTCCATTGTGCTGCCTAATCCTCCGCGTGATACCACCGTATACCCGGAAGACCTCCCCATAGATATTGTATTTGAGGACGAAGATTTATTGATTGTAAATAAATCGGCAGGCATGGTAGTGCATCCCGGATTCAATAATTACACCGGCACCCTGGTCAATGCATTGGTTCACCATTTTGATCAGCTACCTGTTTCCCGTAACGGGGAGCAGAGGCCGGGTTTGGTGCACCGTATCGATAAAGATACCTCGGGGCTGCTTGTCATCAGTAAAAATGAGGAGGCCATGACCCGCCTGGCCAAACAGTTCTATGACCACAGTATCGAAAGAAGCTACCTGGCACTGGTCTGGGGCGATTTTGAAGAAGACGAAGGAACCATAGAAGGAAACCTGGGCCGAAACCCCAAAGACCGGCTGCAGATGACCGTCTTCCAGGACCCCGAGCAGGGAAAACCGGCTATTACCCACTGGAAAGTGCTGGAACGCTTTCATTACGTGACCCTGGTGGAATGCAGGCTGGAAACGGGAAGAACGCATCAGATCAGAGCGCATATGCGTTATATCGGTCACCCGATTTTCAACGACCGCATCTATGGTGGGGATCAATTACCCAAGGGGGTGAATCTGCCCAAGTTCCGGCAGTTCATCCATAACCTGTTCGAACAGTTGCCCCGGCAAGCCCTGCATGCCAAATCACTCGGTTTTATTCATCCGCGAACCGGCAAAAAGGTGTTTTTTGATTCTGTTCTGCCGGAGGATTTCCAGGGAGCCCTGGAAAAATGGCGCCGTGTTTCCGGTGCCTGGAATCTGGATCAGCCGGATTAGTGATTGAGCGTTTTCAGGAACTCCATTAGCGCGCGGGTTACGACTTCTGGCTCCTCATATTGCCCCATATGGCCGCTTTGTTCCAGTACCCGGAAATAACCGGAGGAAGGCAGTTCGGCCATCCATGCCTGCTTTTCCAGCGGAAGCAATCCATCCTGTTCGCCTGAGATAACTGCTACCGGAACAGAGGTCCTTTTCAACAGAGAACAGCGGTCGGGCCTGTCATGCATAGCCATAAGCGCATTGATCAGCCCTTGGGGAGTTTGTTCCCTGGCAATGTCCAAGGCCATTTCCAGAGAAGGGCCGCTATAACCGGGACGAAAAAGTCCCGGGATAATCTGCCTGACATAAGGCTCGGTTCCGTACTGCTCAAGGAGTTTGATTTGTCGGAGCCTGCCTGTCTTTTTCTCTTCCGTATCGGCTAGGCAGGTGGAATGAAGAAAGGTAAAACTATGAAAGCGCTGAGGTTGGGTCTCGAGCATCGCCAGGCCCGCATAAGCTCCCAAAGAATGACCGATCAGGCTGAACCGGGTTATCTCCAGTTTATCGAGGAGTTGAAAAAGTTCATGAGCCCATTCATCGAGGGAACGGCTATCGGAATTGCTTTTTCCGAAACCGGGCAGGTCCGGGCAAACTACTTGGTAGGAGGAATCAAAGACGGGGACGAGTCCTTTCCAGATACGGTGGTCTTCGCAGTGACCGTGTAGAAATACCAGGGCAGGACCGTTTCCCGAAACATGTGCGTGAAGCATAATGCAAAGATGGGAAGGATCAAGTCAAAAAAGGGTATTAATTGGCTATTCTGAAATAGAGGGAGCAAGGTATATGTACCCATCTCCCGGCGTGGTGAGCAAATAAATAGCCACTGTGGAACTGGGATATTAACCCGGTCAACAGGGTGATGGTTAATCTAACAGGTATTGAGAATTGGTCTTTCTCCGCCTTCAGGAAAAAAGAACATTCTGAGGAACAAGTATTCAATAATGTTGAAGTGTAACTCTGCCACAGAGTTGATCCATACCCGATGGAAATGACTAAACAAAAAAGCCGGCTGTGAGGCCGGCTTTCTATTCTTTATGCTTCTTATGATCTAGAAGAATTTGTAACGGTAGTCTTTGATATTGGCCGCTTCTTTCAGCGCTTCAAATGCACGGCCGCCAACCTGTCCGGAAGCCTCCTGGATCATCCTGGTGCGTTCGGCAAGGATATTCTGAGGTTCTCCAGCCTCACGACGAGCCGTTACCACATAGAGGTACACACCGTTTTTGGTTTCAAGAGGGCCGTATAGCTTGTCCTGCTGGCTGCCTATCATGGCACCTGCCAATTTGGGGTCATTGCCAACGAAAGGAAGGTTAGGGTTGGACATAGAAACATTCGGTACCGTACTTACAATTGCTCCCAGGTCGAGGGCAATCTGCTCGATGTTTTTGTCGCCACCCATAGCATTTTTTATTCTTTGCTTAAGGATTTCGGCTTTTTTGGCCCGGCGGGTATCGGCTTCCAACTGGTCGCGTACATCTTCCAACTTGGCCGTGCCTTTTTCTTTGATGTTCACCAATTGTGCAACGATGTACTTATCGCCACTCGGGATGACTTTGGAAACATCTCCGATCTCGGTTTCTTCATCAAAAGCCCAGCGAATCACTTCACGTGCATCTTCGATGTTCGGCAATTTGGATTCTCCTTCGGGCATATCGGGAGAGATTCTTTTGATCAGTCCCATTTTGTCGGTGTTTTCCGTAAACGCATCACCGTCGCGGCTGGTGGCTGCAAACTGGTAAGCCTGATCGTATACTCCGTTCTCTGTTTCGTTGCTGTATTCCACTTTGCGGCTGATTCTGCCCACATGAGCTAGTCGTGTGGTTTTTCCGCCGGTTACTTTGATCACGTGAACACCCATGGAGCTACGTACCACGAACATGCCGCCTTCGCTGGTGGCAAACAGGTTTCTTTCCACAACCTCCGGAAGAGTGCCACCGGCTTTTTTCATCCAGCCGAGGTCACCGCCTTTGGCAGCAGTACGGTAATCCTGTGAAGAGTCACGGGCCATTTGTTCGAAATCTGCTCCGTTGCGCAGGGCTTTCAGAATATTATTACCTCTTACCAGGGCGTATAGCGAATCTTCTTTTTCATAACCTCCGCGAGGTTTGATCAGGATCTGGCTGGCCCGGATATATGGTACGGAATCTTCTTTGAAGTGCAGGACTTTATAGATGGAGAATTCGCCACCGTCATAAATGGGACCGATAACATCGTTTTCATTTGCACTGAAGATGGCCTCATCCACTCTGTCGATATAGCTTCCACGTGGTTTAAATGTGGTGTCAAAACCGGTAGTGGGGTTGTTGGAGGCGATAAACAAGGTATCGTTAGTCGCGGATTTGAATTTTACCGCTTTCTCTTTGGCCCAATTGAAGACCTTGGCGGTATCTTCGGCTGACGGGTAAATGTCGAAAACCACGTATTCCATACGGCGGGAAGCTTCCTGCTGGTAATCCTCAGGATGTTCCTTCAGGTATTTGCGCATTTCGTCTTCGGAAACACTTACCGAATCGTCGACGATACTGTTAAAGTTAAAGCCCACCACTTTACCGTCTACCTGAACATTGTTGTCATTGAAGTCTGCTTTCACTTCCAGGCTGGTGCGGTATACCCCTTTGGTGATGAGGGTATTGTATTTTTTGGAGATGAGTTGGGGCTTCAGGGATTTTTCTTCGAATTCCACCCAGCTGCGTTTGGCTTGTCCGCTGGGGTCCTGATCGATCTGCTTCAGGTAATTGATAACCAGGGCAGGGTCGAACTGGTTTGTGGATTTATTCTTAAAAGCTTCTGCGTCGCGAATCTGAGGAATATCCACCGGGTTGGTTACGGTGGCAAAGATCTCGTCGCCTGTTACCATCAGACCGAGTTCTTCATATTGCTCATTCACCACAATATTCTGGATGTATTCGTTCCAGATCTGCTCACGAATCATATTTGATGTGAACTCGTCGACTTTCTGGCCCTGTTGTTCCATATTGGACTTATAGGTTTCCAGTTTGTCGTTGAATTCCTGGTACGTAATGTTCTTCCCGTCAATTACTCCCACTGTGTTGTCGCTGCCACGAAACAGGTTCATGTTGTTGCTGATCGCGTCAGAAACCAGAAAGAGCAGCAAGGCCAGACCAACAAAGATGATCAGTAATCCGGTACGCTGTCTTATTTTCTCAATAACTGCCATAATTCACTTTTCTCAAAAAGTTCCGCAAAATAAGCCAAAGCAAACAATTTTCAAGTTGAGCGGAAACCTCTTCGTTTAAAATCAGGGTGCCTTGCCAAGAAGAAAGCGGCCTGCGGCACCGAGACGGTTTTTCAGGAAAACCGGATAGGGATTGTTTTGTGCACCGAAATGACTGAAAAAACGGGCGATGCCTTCTATCTCTGAGCCTTCGAAATCCAGAGTCATTCCCATTCCGGAATACTTTTGTATGATATGATCCATAACCCGGCCCATCCCAAAATACTCCCGCCCCATTTTATCCGAGGCACCGATAAGGTAATAGATACGCTGCCGGTCTGCAAGGAATATCCCTACCGAACACAGGTGATTTACCGGTGAGTAATAGCCTACGCTGATTAAAACGCCTTTGGCTGTTGCGGTATGGATAAGCTTTTCGAGTGTTTTTAAGGCCTTTTCATTCAGCCCCATCTTTTTCTCGGTATTCTGATACCGGATCAGATCAAGCATTGAGGCCACGTCAACTCCTTCCAGGATCTGGCAACTGCTCTTGGCAGATTTTTTCAGACCACGCCGGAGCGAAAGGTGGTAGCGGGTATGAAGCGTTTTATGGTCTGGCATCAAGTCCAGAACATAATTGTTTTTCAGTGGGTAATCTCCCGCTACCTGCCGGCAACGGTAATTAAGCTGATAGTTCACGAGCAGGAAGGAAGGAGGGATTGCCGCCAGGAACCGCTTGAGTAACTCTTCATCCAGCACCCCTTTGCTGAACACGCCAAGTTGCTGACAGAACAGAGGCTGCAGTCCGAAGGTCAGTCCGAGTTTCCGGGTATAGGGGAGTGGCATCACGGCCTCGTAGTCGTTCAGTACCAGGCCGGCCCAGTGAGAGCAAACAACGTCCAGGTACCAGGTATATGCATAAAGCAGTGAGGGGGATGATTCCCGGATGCAGGCATCCCATTTTCCGCTGTCAATCTCTTCTTCAGGCAGGTAGCGGATCATATACTTTTACTGCTTCGGCAAGCATGTTTTCATAGACTTCCCGCCATCCCTTCCAATTATCGAAGTCACTGAGCGATTCGTTGTGGAACACACTGATAAAAGTTCCGCGGCATTTTTTTACCCGACCCATCAGTTCTCTGATCTTTTCGGTAGCCTGGGCGGGATTCAGTTTTTTGAAGCGGTTGAGCGCTACATCCATAACGGCAAAGGGATGCAGGATCAATTCCCGGCGTTCGTTCTTCAGTAGGTCAAAGAATGGAAAGCTGGAGCAAGTACCCGCCCGGAATCCGGTTTCTTCGGAATAGCCCATAGAGTGATCGTGCAGAATTCCGCGCGCTTCCAGTAATTTATAGGTCTCACGGATATCCAGCTTGAGAAAGTGCTGCCTGCTGCAGTCGACTTCCTTCATCGTGATGCTTTCCAGGCGTTCTATCTCTTCTGCCAGCTTTTTCCTGACCTTGTTTGAATAATAAGAGGGGTGTATCCCTACGGTATATTCTTCTGCCAGCTCCTGGATCAGTTCTACGAATGATTCATTGTCCCATTCGATATTCTTGTCGAATTTGCTGTGGTCGGCAAGCAGGATAAAATAGATCACCTCCGTTTCCCATTTCCGGTGTTGGCTCAATTGGTACTCGAAATTGTCGAGCGGATCCTGTTCCTTATCCGTAAGCACCTTGATGCGTTTATCAAGCTTCTTCAGGTCGAGCTTTAGTAATTCCCGCGTAAATCCCCCCAGGTTGCGCCAAACACCTTTGTGTTTATAGCTATAAGCCATATCAATGTCAATGGTGCTGACGTAACGGAATTCCGTTTGGTGAAACGTATAATCCGGGAAGCTGCGGGCCAGTAGGCGCACGATTTCCATAGCCCATTCATTCACTATGGGTCTCTCCAGGAAGCCCTCCCGGTATGCCAGGCTTGCCTTTGCTGGAAAGCGGCCATGTTCATCAGGTTGATAATCCAGGTATTCTTCGTATCGGCTGAGCAGGTAAAAACTGGCGGCGAGGGCGTCGAAAGGAAACTCCCCCTTGTCATTGGTTTGAAAAAAGACCGGCAGACCGTTCCATTTTTTCACCTTGATCTTTTGGCTATGGATGGAGTCTTCGAAAAGCAGCGCATGCGGGATGATCTGAAGCGAATCCTTGTGTTCCCGTTTGCTGTAATTGATCCTGGGCAGATCGATTTTCCTGAACTTGTCCCAGTCGGTAATGAGCCGAAAGTCGATACCCAGGCAACGCCGAAATAGAATTTCCAGTGTGTAGCGAAGGCGCGGGCTTTTCGTTTCGGTAAAAACCGTGATCATAGGATGAGCGAATTAGCTTAGTTTCGCAGTAGGTTAAAATTTCGTTCAAATTAAGGAAAAATTAACATGAAAGTAGCGTTGATAACCGGTGTAACAGGACAGGACGGAGCATATCTTGCAGAGTTGCTGTTGAATAAAGGGTACACGGTTCACGGGATAAAAAGAAGGAGTTCTTTATTTAATACTGACAGAGTGGATCATCTCTATCAAGATCCGCATGAAAAGAACCTCAGGTTTCACCTGCACTATGGGGATATGACCGATTCCACCAACCTTATCCGTATCATACAAGAAACGCAACCCGATGAGATCTATAACCTCGCAGCCCAATCACATGTCAAAGTATCCTTTGAAACACCTGAATATACGGCCAATGCCGATGGGATAGGGGTGCTCCGTATCCTGGAGGCTATTCGTATTTTGGGAATGGAAAAAAAGACCCGGTTCTACCAGGCTTCCACTTCCGAGTTATACGGCTTGGTTCAGGAAGTACCGCAGTCGGAAAAGACACCTTTTTATCCGCGTTCTCCTTATGCTGCCGCTAAATTATACGGATACTGGATCACGGTGAATTACCGGGAAGCGTACGGTATGTTTGCCAGTAACGGAATCCTTTTTAATCACGAATCCCCTATCCGGGGAGAAACCTTTGTAACCCGCAAGATCACCCGGGCCACTTCCCGTATCCTGCTCGGACAGCAAGAGCAGGTTTTCCTGGGAAACCTGGATGCCCAACGCGACTGGGGGCATGCCAAAGATTATGTGGAGGCCATGTGGAGAATCCTTCAGGTGGATGAACCGGATGATTACGTTGTAGCAACGGGTATCACCACCACCGTAAGGGAATTTGTGAAAATGAGTTTTGCCGAAGCGGGAGTTATCCTGCGTTTCGAGGATGAAGGAGAAAACGAGACCGGAATCATCGATTCCATCGATACCTCAAAAGCCGAATCTTTCGGTGCCAGTCTTTCTGCTCTGAAACCCGGAAATACGGTAGTCAGGATCGATCCCAAATACTACCGCCCGACCGAAGTGGAGTTGCTCATCGGTGATCCGGCCAAGGCCAAGAAAAAACTCGGCTGGGAACCCAAGTACGATCTCCCCGCCCTTGTAAAGGACATGATGCGAAGCGACATGAAACTGATGCGCAAGGAACAGTACCTGAAAGAAGGCGGTTTCCGTACCATGAATTATTTTGAATAGGTATGGATAAAGGAGCGAAAATCTATATAGCCGGGCACCGGGGTATGGTTGGTTCCGCCATGCGGCGGAAACTGGAGAAAGAAGGATATTCCAATTTGGTGTTCCGAACGTCTTCAGAACTGGACCTGCGTGACCAGGAGGCTGTCAAGGCGTTTTTTGAAAAGGAGAAACCTGAATACGTTTTCCTGGCGGCCGCCAAGGTTGGCGGTATTGTGGCCAATAACACCTACAGGGCGGATTTCATCTACGAAAACCTGATGATAGAGAGCAATATCATCCATCAAAGTCATCTCCACCAGGTTAAAAAACTGATGTTCTTCGGGTCTTCCTGTATCTATCCCAAAATGGCGCCTCAGCCACTGAAAGAAGAATACCTTTTAACCGGCCCTTTGGAACAAACCAATGAGCCCTATGCCATTGCCAAAATTGCCGGAATCAAACTTTGTGAGGCCTACCGCGACCAGTACGGAGCTAATTTCATATCGGTGATGCCCACCAACCTGTATGGCTATAACGATAACTACCACCCGCAAAACTCGCATGTGCTCCCGGCACTGATCCGCAAGTTTCACGAAGCAAAGGAAAACGGGGCCGGAGAAGTGGAGATATGGGGTACAGGCTCTCCGCTCAGAGAGTTCATGTTTGCCGACGACCTGGCCGATGCTTGTTTCCTGTTGATGGAAAAGTACGATGAAAAGGGTTTTGTGAATGTTGGAGTAGGGGAAGACATATCCATCCGTGACCTGGCTTACCTGGTTAAGGAAGTCATCGGATTTGAGGGGGAGCTGAGGTTCAATACCGACAAGCCCGACGGAACGCCCAGGAAACTGATGGATGTATCCAAACTGAAGGAATTGGGTTATACTCCGAAAGTGAGCCTTCGTGAAGGCATCGCCCTGGCCTACGAAGATTTCCGGACCCGCGTTCTAGCGCAGGGCCGATCCTAAATATTCGGTTTTGAGGAGGGGGCAGATCTTGTAGCGCTCCTCACGGGTATCCTGGTATAGTGCGTCAAGTACTTCGTAAACCTCGCGCACCCCAATTTTTTCCATCCATTCAAAGGGACCATGGGGGTAAGCAGTACCAAGTTTCATTGCAGTATCGATATCGCCTCTTTCCGCTGTGCCTTCTTGTACCGTGTAGAAAGCTTCATTGATGATCATAAAAAGAATTCGTGGCGTCACCATGCCGGTGCGGTCGTCAACCCACTCGGGTTTGAGCCCCAGTTGATCCAGCACGGGTTGAAACCCGCTTCTTTCTTCCGGAAAGGCACTACTCATTTCGCTGAGTTCTCTATTGATAAAGGTAGGCAGGGCATTGATCCCGAAAATATTTTTCTTCTTCCGGATTCCGAAATGGGCGAGAACTCCCAGTAACTGCACCTTAACAGCCGAGAGCAACAAAGGGGTATTCAGTTGGGCATAGGGCAATATGCGTTCGGGGTAGTCATCGAAGTCAAGGTCAACAAGCAAGTCGTGTTCGGGCAATTCCTCACCGAAAGTGAATTCTGTTATATTGCATTCGGATGAAACCTTTTGCGTCCACTCTGCTTTGCGTTCCGCTCTTCCTGTCAGGGCTATTTTCATGTGGGAATAGTGCGTTGTCGGATCGCAAAAATAATGAACACAACAGAACAGTCATGGAAAAACGCATCATAACTTCCGGGAATGCTCCCGCCCCTATCGGTCCATACAGTCAGGCAGTACTGGTAAATGGAGTCTTGTACTGCAGCGGGCAGATCGCCATCGATCCTCAAAGCGGACAATTGAAAAATGCCACAATTGAAGAAGAAACCCACCAGGTAATGGCCAATATCAAAGCCGTATTGAATGAGGCGGATATGGATCTGGGCCATGTGGTAAAGTCCTCAATCTTCTTATCGGATATGAAACTGTTCCAACAAGTGAATGAGGTATATGCTGGGTATTTCAGCTCGGATTTTCCGGCACGCGAAACGGTAGCGGTGAAAGAATTGCCCAAAAGTGTGAATGTGGAGATCAGTGTGGTAGCCGTTAAGTAAGCCGTTTCCGGAAGGTCTGCGGCAATTCGCAGTTGGTAATCGGAATGGACAAAAGGGGGTTGTTACCTAAAAAATGGCTAGGCAGATAGCGGGGTATCCCTTGTCAACAGAGGGGTAGGGACTAAAAATTGCTCCTTTCCGACGATCTCTGAATTTACGGTATCTTTTGTCTGGTATCTATCTTATATATTTGCGCACTTTTAAGAATGTCATGATCATAGGAGTACCAAAAGAGATCAAGAACAACGAAAACCGCGTGGCATTGACGCCGGCGGGTGTTCAGGAATTTGTGAAGCGCGGGCATACCGTGTATGTGCAATCTACCGCTGGCCTCGGAAGTGGCTTTGCCGATGAAGAATATGTAGAAGCTGGGGCACAATTGCTCCCTACCATCGAGGAGACTTACGCCATTGCTGAGATGATCATCAAGGTGAAAGAGCCGATCGAAAGTGAATATCCCCTGATCAAAAAAGATCAACTGTTGTTCACCTATTTCCATTTTGCCTCCTATGAGAAGCTCACCGATGCCATGATAGCTTCAGGTGCGGTGTGCCTGGCGTATGAAACCGTGGAAAAAGCAGACCGCTCTCTGCCGCTGCTCGTACCGATGAGTGAAGTGGCCGGACGTATGTCTGTTCAGGAAGGCGCCAAATACCTCGAGAAGCCTATGGGCGGTCGTGGTATTCTTCTAGGAGGAGTACCTGGAGTGAAGCCTGCCGAGGTAGTAGTACTCGGTGGTGGAATCGTGGGTACACAGGCGGCTAAAATGGCTGCAGGAATGGGTGCCGATGTTACCATGATGGATATCTCTCTTCCCCGTCTGCGTCAGCTGGACGATATCATGGAGAAGAACGTAAAAACCGAATTCAGTAACGAATACAATGTTCGCGAGGCTGTTAAAACTGCCGACCTGGTTATCGGTGGTGTTCTGATCCCGGGAGCCAAGGCACCGAAACTGATCACCCGCGATATGCTCCCTACCATGAAGAAAGGGGCCGTTATCGTAGACGTGGCTATTGATCAGGGAGGATGTTTCGAAACTTCCCGCCCGACCACGCATGCTGAGCCTATTTTTGTGATTGATGATGTAATCCACTACTGTGTGGCGAACATGCCGGGTGCAGTGCCTTATACTTCTACCCTGGCGCTGACTAATGCTACTTTGCCATACGCCCTGCAATTGGCGAACAAGGGCTGGAAGCAGGCTTGCAGAGACAATGCTGAGCTGCGTTTGGGATTGAATATCGTGAACGGTAAAGTGGTATATGAAGGAGTTTCTGAAGCCTTCAACCTGCCTTATACACCGGTTGACGAAGTGCTGAACGAAGTAGCCCTCGCCTAATAAGTAGAATGACGTCGCGGAGGATTTTCTTCGTGTATGGATAACCGTATAAACCGCCTTAGGGCGGTTTTTTTGTTTTCATTAATATAAGCGATTCCGGATCGGATTTCTACTCCACTATGCTCTGCCCTATATTTGCCGTATGATGAAAATTGCAGTTGTGGGGGCGGGAACCATGGGGAGCGGGATGGCCCAGGTTTTTGCCGCAGCCGGTTACGAAACCCTGGTATATGATATCTATACCCAATCGGTGGAGCGGTCTGAGAAAACCATCGAACGCAATCTGAACAAGGCGGTGGAGATCGGGAAGCTGAGCCGGGAAGATGCAGAGGCTGCACGCGGGCGAATGAAATTCACCACGGTATTTGAAGAGCTGCAAGCGGATTTTATCATTGAAGCCATTCTTGAAAAACCCGATCTGAAAGTAGATCTGTTTACCCGCCTCGCCTCGCAAAACCCGGAGGATACCATTTTTGCGACCAATACTTCATCCATACCTATCACACAAATTGCTGCTGCCGTTCCGAATCCGGAAAGAGTGGTGGGGGTGCACTTTTTCAATCCTGCACATATCATGAAGTTGGTTGAGATCATTTCCGGAGCCCATACGGATGAAGGAGTGGCACAACGCTGTGTGGAGTTGATCCGTTCCGTGGGAAAGACCCCGGTAAGGGCGAAGGACGCTCCCGGCTTTATTGTGAACCGGGTGGCTCGTCATTTTTATGTGGAGGGGCTAAAAGTATTGGAGGAGCAGGTCAGTGATCATGAAGGTATCGATACGCTAATGGAGAATATCGGGTTCAAAATGGGGCCTTTCCGCCTAATGGATCTGATAGGCGTGGACACCAATTTTTCCGTGACATCAAGCATGTATGCCTTGTTCCACCAGGATGGAAAATTCAGACCCAGCCGCATTCAGCAACAAAAAGTGGATGCCGGTCACCATGGGAGAAAATCCGGAAGAGGGTTTTACCGTTATGAATAAGATCATGAATTATTTTCGTCGTGTATTTTCCCTGGTTCTGCTAGGCTGTTTTTCTTTTTCCGGCTTATGGATGCTGGAATCCTGCGGAGACAAAGGAAATAATACCACCACCATTCCCAATGCACCGGTGAGCCTGGTGATCAATCTGGATCTTCCTGCCTATTTTGATCTTACCGTTCCGGGTAGTTTCCAGTATTTCCAAGGGGGGTATCGTGGTGTTGTGGTTTATCATGGCTATGACGATCAGTATTATGCGTTCGACCGCACCTGTGCGTATCAGCCGCTCGACGATTGCTCACAGCTTTGGGTGGATAGCAGTACCAACCAGGCTATGTATTGCGGCACTTATGATGCGAACGGGTATACCAAGTGCTGCGACAGTCGTTACGAACTCCCTACAGGCTTCCCTCTGCAAGGTCCAGCCACTTCCCCCATGCGTCCGTTCTCTGTGAGCCGTCAGGGAAACACTCTGTATGTGAACAATTAATCCGTGACCTCACAGAATGGAATCGCTTCTGTTTGTAGAGCCTGTTTTGGCAAAAGAGGGCAAATCGTGAGTTGTTCAGGTAAGTCGTATCCTCTTGTTTTTAATGAAACGGCATTGTACCTTTGCCGTCCTTTTAAGAACAATTATTAACAAAGAGCTGTGAATACCCTTAGTTATAAGACAATTTCAGCCAATAAGGAAAATGCCGACAAGCAATGGCTCCTTATCAATGCCGAGGATAAGACTCTTGGGCGGCTGTCATCCGAAATTGCCAAACTTTTGCGTGGCAAACACAAGACAAATTTCACCCCGCATGCGGATTGCGGCGACTATGTGATCGTGATCAATGCCGACAAGGTGAAGTTGACAGGCGACAAATGGAATAGCAAAGAGTACCAGACCTATTCCGGGTATCCGGGAGGGCGTAAGGTAACCATCGCTAAAGACCAGATGGAGCGCAAACCCACCTCTATGATCGAGATCGCGGTTAAAGGTATGTTGCCTAAAAATCGTCTTGGTCGTGCGGTATTCACCAACCTGCATGTTTATGCGGGCAATGAGCACAAGCACGAAGCACAACAACCGAAAGAATACAAACTGTAATATATACTAAATGGAAGTGACCAACACATCAGGCAGAAGAAAGACCGCCGTAGCGCGTGTGTATCTTCAACCGGGAGAGGGTAAGATTGAGATCAACAGCAAAAAGCTGGAGGCCTATTTCCCCTCGCCACTGCTTCAGTACGAGGTGACTCTTCCACTCAGCAAAACTGAAAACCTCGGAAAATATGATGTTAAAGTGAATGTTGATGGAGGCGGTTTTACCGGACAAGCACAGGCAATTCGCCTGGCCATTAGCAAGGCACTCGTGGAAATTAACCCCGAGTACCGCGCAGCATTGAAACCCTTCGGACTCCTCACCCGTGATTCGCGCATGGTGGAAAGGAAGAAGCCGGGTCAGCGCAAGGCCAGAAGAAGATTCCAATTCAGCAAACGTTAATTTATCAGCACGGAAAACATGTCATCGCAAATCAATATTCAGGAATTACTGGATGCCGGGGTGCACTTCGGTCACCTTACCCAAAAATGGCATCCGAAAATGGCACCGTTCATTTTTATGGAGCAGAACGGTATCCATATTATCGATCTGAACAAAACGGCAGCTAAACTGGATGAAGCCCAGTCTGCCATTAAAAATATCGTTAAGTCCGGCCGTAAGGTGCTTTATGTAGCTACCAAAAAACAGGCTAAGGAAATCGTGGCTAATGAAGCCGAGCGCGTTAAAATGCCCTACGTTACAGAGCGTTGGCTCGGTGGAATGCTGACCAACTTCGCTACCGTGCGTAAGTCGATCAAAAAAATGCAGAACATCGACAAACTGACCAGCGACGGGACTTTCGATAATATTTCCAAGCGTGAGCGTCTCCAGTTCCAGCGTGAGAAAATCAAGCTGCAACGGGTACTCGGTGGTATTGCTGACCTTAATCGTCTGCCTGCAGCTCTTTTTATTGTGGACGTAAAGCGTGAGCACATCGCCGTAAAAGAAGCCATGAAACTGAACATCCCGGTATTCGCTATCTGCGATACAAACTCGGATCCCAGTAACATCGACTTCCCTATCCCGGCCAATGATGACGCAGCCAAATCAATTTCCATCGTCACCCGACTGGTAACCGAGGCAATTGCCGAAGGACTCAGCGAACGCAAAAAGGAGCGTGAGGAGATGGAAGCACAAAAGCAGGGTGAAGATAATTCTGCGAAAGAAGAAGCTGCTGAAGCTTAATCACAAGGTTAAACAGAGTAAGGATTTTTGAGGAATGAGCGCAACAATAACTGCACAAGACGTTAACAAACTACGCCAGATGACCGGCGTAGGGATCATGGACTGCAAAAAAGCCCTGGTGGAAGCCGAAGGCGATTTTGAAAAAGCCGTTGATATCCTGAGAAAAAAAGGTCAGAAAGTTTCCGCCAGCCGTGCTGCCCGTGAAGCGGCAGAAGGTGTGGTAGTGGCCATGACATCTTCCGACAATACAACCGGAGTGATTGTGGAGCTGAACTGCGAAACCGACTTCGTAGCTAAAAACGATGAATTCGTTGGTTTTGCCGAGAAAGTAGCTCAGGTAGCTCTTGAGAATGGAGCCAATGACCTGGATGCTCTCAAAGCAGCCGCTATTGAGGGTCGCAGCATTGCCGATCACATTACCGACCTTATCGGAAAAATCGGAGAGAAGATCGACCTTTCCAAGCTTCATGTTCTTAGCGGAGAGAGCGTAGTGCCTTATATCCACAGTAACCGGAAAATTGCGGTGCTGGTAGCGATGAATAAGGCCCTCAACCCTGCTGTAGAAGAAGCAGGAAAAGATGCTGCCATGCAAGTCGCTGCTTTGTCGCCCGTAGCGGTTGACAAAGACGATGTGGATGTTGAACTGGTTAAGCGTGAGATAGAAATCGGAAAAGAGCAGGCGCGTACCGAAGGTAAACCTGAAGCAATGCTTGAGAAAATTGCCATGGGTAAACTCAACAAGTTCTACAAGGAAAATACCCTGCTGAACCAGGATTTTGTGAAAGACGGTTCCATTACCGTTGGCAAAATGCTGGACAACGCAGAAAACGGACTGACTATTACTGCCTTTATTCGGGCAACGATCGGTTAATCCGTAAACACCAATATTCAAAAAGACCCGGTAGCACGTTTGTTACCGGGTTTTTTTATGTCCATACTTGAGCCGTATGACTGACAGGTTATCGGCTTTGTCTGTTGAAGTAACAGTCTGGCCTTGAATACAATTTCCCAATCCCTTGGGGCTCCATGGAAGTGCCGACCTACTTTCTTATACTAATTCACCTGTGGCATCCATATCTGCTTGAACAAACCGAAATAAGCGAGTAGGTTTGATTCCCGGACACGCTTGTGCACAGGCTTAAGTAGCCTGAATCACTCCCCTAAGTGCCGCAATTTTACCCCCAGATTTTACAGCGACTAATCCTGTTCCGGACAGAAGATGTTCGGGGCTACCTAATAAATCTATCATGAACCAATATGAAATCAACCTTGTTATTCCTGGGCCTGTGTTTGAGCATTGGCCAACAGGCGTCGGCACAATTGCCGGAAGACTACATTACTAAAGTTACTTACCTTGAACGGAAGCAGGTAAGCTTCGAAATGGCAGCAGGTGCTGCCGGACGTTTCGAACCCGCTGAAACGGGTCCTAATCCTGCTCCTTACGGTAGAAATTGCCTTACACTGGGTGAATTGTCGCGTTACCATGCCTTCAGGCAAGACATTTTTATGACGCAGTATGTGGACCGGGATGGGGAACTGCTTACCGACAAACGAATCCTGTTTGAGCAAGACATCCGGGATAATTGGATGGAACCGTATACCCGCGTTGTTCTGGGAAAGGAAACGTATGAAGTATACGGAACAGACGATAAGCTGTTGTTCCGTTTTAACCGGGAGGAGTTGTCGAATTCCGCTAACCCGGAGCCCCGGGTTTATATGCGGATTGAAGAAGGGGTCAATTATCAGCACTTTGTGCTTGATGATGCGTATTACGGAAATCTTGTCTCTGAGCTGCAAAATTCACCTGTTCCAGTGCACCGTCTGGCAAATCAGTCGGGTATACTGACTGCCGAGCTTGATAGCGCAACGCTTTTGTATGATCATAACCGGAAACTGCTTGTGGTTACGGAATACGACTGGGTACATGAAAACCGGAAAAAGGAAACGGTGATCCTGTATGATCTTACCGAGGATGGTAGTGGTTATGCTCCACTGCAGGAAATTATCAGTGAGTGGTTCCATACCGAAAAGGGGTGTTGCATTCTGAAGACAACCATAATTACCCGGGAACATTTTCGTAGAGAAGTAAATGCAGCATACCGACACCTGATCCAACCCATGCAGGCAGAGGGGACGGAATATAGTATGAAAGCAGGTGGTGACTATAGTATTCACAGTATTCCGGGTACCGGTGATTTTATTATTCAAAGTGAGAAACACAAAGGGCAGATCCTGCATATCGCGGTTTATGATCTGAATGGAAAACTGCTGGGCAGGCAGGAGGTTACTGAGGGGACACCCATTGCGTTTCCGGAGGTAAGTGCCGGTTTATACCTGGTACAGGTGCTGGATAAGAAAAGCGGAAGGCAGGTATTGCATAAGGTAGTTAAACCGGATACCGGAAAGGCTTTTTGATAAATAGAAAACCAAAAAGGAACCAATATGAAAATTCAGATTATGAAACCCATGAAGCGAGGGGTGGGCCTGTTGGCAGGCTTTACCACCATTCTCTCCCTCAATGCGCAGACAGAGGTGTATTGCACCCAGGATATGTATTCCTCGGAGAACCTGCTTTTTCTGCAAAAACCTGTTGATAGTACGGTAAGTCCCAACACAGGTAATTTACCGGTTTACGTGCCATTTACGATGTTTGATCCTTGTGCGAACCGACAGAATAACCTGCGGGGTGTGGCCTATGTTCATGGACTTGGTGGTAGTATAGCTGCCTGGGATAAGCAGATTCAATTTACAGATAGTGAATATGATGTGGCTTGCTTTGGAGTGGATTATGGGTCCGGAAGTTATGAAGTGAGTTTTTTCCAGGTAGGTCAGAAGGTGCAGGGGGACCTCAAATCCGGTTTTCAAAATGCCGATGCGATTTATACGATTAGAAATAATTCCGAGCGCTGTCAGAATGACGATTATGTAATTGCTCATAGCCAAGGTGGGATTGCAGCACGTTATCTCGATTGGAAATGGGATATGGGGTCCTATAGTTTTGGAACCCGGGAATTCTATGGACTGGTTACCTTCGGTACTCCGCACGGCGGAGCCCACGTCGCCTTTACAAAAGAAGAGCATTATGGTTTTGTGGCAGAAGTGATCGGTACCATCATTCTTTATGAAGCCAATGAAGCGGTATATGATCTGACGGGCAGTTTTGCCGGGACCTTTATCGGGAATAAAGTGTATGACCTTAGGACCCGTTTAGATACGCTAATTAAATATGAGCTGGCTCCGTTGATGTTATCTTCTGTTCATTGGCCCACACTGGATTCCATGGCGCCGGGAAGTCCAATGATGACGGACCTTAACAACCATTGGGGTAAATTACACCGGGTGGCTTTTTATGGGGTGGAAGATGAACCGGAATGCTGGAGGGTGATGGATCAGGTAGTAACTAAGGGGGCGGAAGAGTATCCGCTTTGGGGAGCTCAGCCGGATGAGGAGTTCATGCAAAAAATGGAGATGGTCCGGGCAATCCACACACTGAAAATTCAGGAGAACGAAAACAGGATGCGGACGTTGTCTAACGTAAGAAGTGCTTCGTGGTTCGGTCCTTTGGCGGGCAAAATAGTCATTGTCCTGGGTACTCACCTTGTATTGAACAGAATAATTCAGAACCTAGAAAAAGAAAACACACAAAGAACAAAATCAGTTGAGTTTCTGGACAATGCCAATACGTATTGGAGGTATTTGATCGGGTCGTACCACAGGGATTCTTTTGAGGTGTTTTACGACAGTATTTATAACCTGAGTTTTGAAGTACCGTATGGAAATACGAATCCCAGGTATGGCACCTCAACGGGTTGGAGGACAGCAAGGCTTCAGTTCAGCACCTACGAAGAAGCATTAAGAAACAGTGCGGGCAAACGTAATCCGCGGATCACAGGAGCGATGGGATACCGGCGTCAGCGTCTTAAGTTCTATCCTTCCGACGGGGTGGTACTTGCTCAAAGTCAAATGGCCTTTCCGGGGATTGATTCAAAGAGAAATGTTGATTATATGGAACACAATAATCATTTTCAGGAGAGGAATAGCTCAGAAACGAAAAGAGTACTTGAAATTCTTTTTGAAGGGGGCCAATATGATGATTATTTTATGTTAAGGCACTAAAGTTAAAATTATGCGTTTTATGATTTCAGTGTTGTTTTCTGTTCTGTTATCCTTGTTTTTGAGCAGCTGTAAACCGGAACAGCCTCAGGCACCATTAATTCAGGACGCTTCTGCGGTTATATGGAAGTGGGAACGGGCGTATAAAAGCTTGGCATCAAACAATTACATTTACAAAAACCTCCTGATTCAAGGTACAAACTCTGTGAATAATGAGTTCAGGGTAGTTGCATTAACGCTGGATTCAGGAAAAGTAGTTTGGAAAACAGAGAATCTTTCGCAAGAGGTGTATTTTAATCCATTCTTTGTTGAGGATAGTTATTTGGAGGAGAATAAGTTGGTTTTATCCAAAGGCACCAAGACATATGTGATTGATGTGGAAACAGGCAAGATTCTTTGGGAGGATGTTCTTAATGAGGGTTATAATAACATATGTGTAATAGATAATTACATCTATAAAACTACAGAAACGCCTGAATTAGGCGAG